>CAKSVD010000007.1 GCA_934503275.1 uncultured Faecalibacterium sp. | reverse complement strand
TACTCCGTCACCATCATGGACGGCAAGAACGACCAGAACACCCAGACCGAGCAGATCAACACCTTCCTGCAGCAGGGTGTGGACGTGCTGGTCATCAACCCCGTCCAGACCACTTCCGCTCAGACCATCGTTGACACCGTTTCTCCCTCCGGCACCCCCATCGTGTTCATCAACCGCGAGCCCGAGGAGAGCGTTCTGGATTCCTACAAGGGCAAGTGCTGCTACGTTGGTGCTGACGCACGTCAGTCCGGTACTTATCAGGGCGAGCTGATCCTCGAGACCGAGACTCAGGGCGATATCAACGGCGACGGCAAGATCACCTACATCATGTGCAAGGGCGACCCCGAGAACATCGACGCTCAGTACCGCACCGAGTACTCCATCAAGGCTCTGACCGATGCCGACAAGGAAGTTGAGTGCCTGTACGAGTACCTGGACAACTGGGATCAGACCACCGCTCAGCAGGACGTTGCAAACGCTCTGTCTCAGTACGGCGACAAGATCGAAGTTGTCTTCTGCAACAACGACGCAATGGCACTGGGCGCTCTGCAGTCCATCCAGCAGGCTGGCCGCACCGTTGGCAAGGACGTCTACCTGGTCGGCGTCGATGCTCTGGTAGAGGCTGTGCAGAACGTTGTCGATGGCAACATGACCGGTACCGTTCTGAACGACGACGTTGGTCAGGCTACCAAGGCTGCCGAGGCTACCAAGCTGTTCGTCGAGGGCAAGGATGTTGAGAAGTACTACTGGGTCGACTACGTCAAGGTCACCAAGGACAACGCTTCTCAGTACCTGAAGTAAGACCAAAGTTTCCCGGAACCAATGCAAGGTGCGCAGCAGGCCTTAACGGCTTGAACGAAAGCTAAAAAGCGCGTGCGTGCGAGAAAGTTTCTCCGCGCACGCGCCTTATTTTAGCCTACCTGCCGCCTGTCAACAAACAAAAAGGAGGCTTTTGCGGAATGTCAGAATACCGTCTGGTAATGAAAGGCGTGGTCAAGACCTTCCCCGGTGTCAAAGCCCTTGATCATGCTCAGCTGGAGCTCCGTCCCGGCAAAGTCATGGCTCTGATGGGCGAAAACGGCGCCGGTAAGTCCACTCTGATGAAATGTATGTTCGGCATTTACAAGATGGACGAGGGCGAGATCGAATACGAGGGGCAGAAGGTAACCATCCCCACCCCGCTGGATGCACTGGATCGTGGCATCGCCATGGTGCATCAGGAGCTGCAGCCCATTCCGGCCCGTACCGTGGCTGAGAATATCTGGCTGGGGCGCTACCCCACCAAGAAATACGGCATCGTCACCGTTGTGGATCATGCCAAAATGTATAAAGATACCGATGAACTGCTGAAGAAACTGAAGCTGGACATCAATCCCCATGCAAAGCTGGGTTCTCTGAGCATCGCCCAGATGCAGATGGTGGAAATTGCTAAAGCCGTTTCCGCCAACTGCAAGGTGCTGATTTTGGACGAGCCCACCTCCTCTCTGACCGCAAACGAGGTCGAGAGCCTGTTCCGCATCATGCGGGAGCTGAAGGAGCAGGGCGTTGCTCTGGTCTACATCAGCCACAAGATGGACGAGATCAAGGTCATCGCGGACGAAGTTACCATCATGCGCGATGGCCAGTACATCGGCAAGTGGGACGTTGCCAACATGACCAAGGAAGAGATCATTGCAAAGATGGTCGGCCGTGAGCTGTCCAACCTGTTCCCCCCGCTGGAGAACGTGCCCTCGGACGAGGTCATGATGAAGGTGGAGGACTTTACCTCCATCCATCCCCGTTCCTTCCGTCACTGCAGCTTTGAGCTGAAAAAGGGTGAGATCCTGGGCGTTGCCGGTCTGGTGGGCGCTCAGCGTACCGAGCTGATGGAAGGCATCTTCGGCCTGCGTGCCCATACCTCCGGTAAGGTGTGGATCAAGGGCGAAGAGGTTCACATCAAGCAGCCCCGCGATGCCATCCAGAAGAGCGTTGCTCTGCTGACCGAGGACCGCCGTGCTACCGGCATTCTGGGCGTGCTGAGCGTTGCCGATAACATCTCCATCGCTTCTCTGGACTCCCTGCGCAAGGGTCCCATCATGCTGGACAACCAGAAGATCCTGGATCTGGTGGCTACCAACAAGGAAAAGATGGCCATCAAGGTACCCAGCCCCAAGACCCAGATCAAGAGCCTTTCCGGCGGCAACCAGCAGAAGGTGCTGATCGCCCGCTGGCTGGCCAACAACCCCGATGTGCTTATTCTGGACGAGCCTACCCGTGGCATCGACGTCGGTGCAAAGTACGAAATTTACTGCATCATCGCTGATCTGGCCAAGCAGGGCAAGAGCATTATCATGATCTCCTCTGAAATGAGCGAAATCATTGGTATGTCCAACCGTGTCATGGTCATGTGCGATGGCCGCATCACCGGCTTTATCAACGGTAAGGATGCCACGCAAGAGAACATCATGGCGCTGGCTACCCAGTTCGAGACCGCACCTGACGCAGCTGCGGCAAATCAGTAATTAAGGAGGCTGTCTATCGTGGAAGCTACCAAAAAATTGAATGGCAAGGCTGTGGGCAAGTGGCTCAGCAACAACGCCATTATCATAATGATGCTGGCCGTCACTCTGATCGTTGGCATCATTCACCCCAACTTCTTCTCCGGCACCAACATGATCAACCTGTTCAAGAATGTGTCCATCCGCTACATCATCGCACTGGGCATTTCCGGCTGCCTGATCACCACCGGTAACGATCTGTCTGCTGGCCGTCTGGCCGGTTTTGCCGCCTGCCTGGCCTGCATCTTTGCGCAGACCGAAGGCGCTTCCGGCAAGTTCTACCCCAATATGCCCACCCTGTCCACCCCCGTGGTGTTCATTCTGGTCATTGCCATCTGCGCCATCGTGGGTCTGTGCAACGGTCTGGTGGTCAGCTACCTGAAGGTGCAGCCCTTCATTGCTACCTTGGGTATGCAGCAGGTGGTCTACGGTATCTGTCTGGTGTACACCGGCGGTACCCCCATCGGCTCTCTGAACTCCAACTTCACCGCACTGGCAAAGGACACCTTCCTCGCCATCCCCGTGCTGATCTGGATCGCCTTGATCGTGGCTGCCTGCTTCTGGTTCCTGTATAACAAGACCCGCCACGGCAAGTATATGTACGCCATCGGCGGCAACGAAGCTGCTGCCGAGGTGGCCGGTGTCAACGTCAACGCCACCAAGATCCGCATCTACATCCTGGCCTCCTGCATGTTCGGTCTGGCAGGCTGCCTGCTGGCTGCAAAGTCCGGCGGCGCATCCGTCAACACTGCAATGGGCTATGAGCTGGACGCCATCGCAGCCTGCACCATCGGCGGTGTTTCCACCACCGGCGGCGTCGGCACCGTGCCCGGCGTTCTGGTCGGCGTTCTGGTCTTTGAGCTGATGAAGGTCGCTCTGCAGTTCATGAACGTCAACTCCTCCTACACCTACATCGTTCAGGGTCTTGTCATTATCGTGGCTGTCGCCATTGATATCCGCAAGTATCTGGCTAAGAAGTAATCTCCTCATCATCCCCCTTTGCACCCGCAGTCTTTGCACTGCGGGTGCTTTTTTTGTCCACATTTTTGTGGTATCATAAGGAAAAACATCTTATGCTTACAGGAGGGACTTTCCATGGCACAGCCCACCCAGGACACCCAGACCGAATTTGAACGCCGCGAGGCCGCACTGGCCGCCCGCGAGGCAGAACTTGCCCGCCAGCAGGCAGAATTGCAGGCGCAGAAAGCCGATTTTGAGCAGGGCAAAAAGCGCCTGCTGGACAACGGCAGAAAGGACTTTGTAAACCCCAAGGAAAAACTTTACGATAAGTTCCCGCTCACGGTGCACCAGATGGATATCATCATCGGCGTGCTGTTCGCCCTCATTGCCCTTTTCCTTGTGCTGGGTGTGACCCATACCAGCTTTTTCGGCCTGTTCGGCGGCTGAGCCGCAGGCGCATCCTCTGTGAAAAACATCCCGTAAAGGAGAATAAAAATGGCACACTATCCCGGTTATACCGTCCTGCGCACCGAGCCCTGCCCCGAGCAGCACGGTACTTTGACCCTGCTCACCCATGATATCAGCGGCGCAGCCGTACTGCTGGTGGAAAATGAGGACGTCAACAAGGCCTTCGGCATCGGCTTCGGCACCTTTCCCTCCGATGACACCGGCGTGTTCCACATTCTGGAGCACTCCGTGCTGGCAGGCAGCGAAAAATACCCGGTCAGCTCCCCCTTTGTGCAGCTGCTCAAAAGCAGCATGGCCTCCTTCCTTAATGCAATGACCTTCCCGGACAAGACGGTCTACCCATTTGCCACCCCCAACGAGACCGATTTTTGCAACCTGATGGACGTTTACCTGAATGCAGTGTTCTGCCCGCTGGCCATGGTGGATTCTGCGGTGTTTGAGCAGGAGGGCTGGCACCGGGATGCGGACGGCACGGTCAGCGGCGTGGTCTACAACGAGATGCAGGGTGCGCTGGCCTCCCCGGATGCCCAGCTGCAAAATGCCCTGCAGCGAGCCATGTTCCCGGATACCGCCTACGGCTTTGTGTCCGGCGGCGACCCGGCGTCCATCCCCGCTCTGACCTATGAAAAATACCAGCGGGTGTACCGCCGCCATTATAGCGCCGACAACTGCTGCATCACCCTGTACGGCAAGATGGACATGGCCGACAAGCTGGCGCGGCTGAACAAGGACTACCTGTCCAAGATGCCCAAAGCTGCTGCCCGCCCCCGCCTGACCATGCAGGACGAGCAGCCCGGCGCGTTCGTAGAGCTGCCCTACTACACCGACCAGCCCAAGCCAGACGAGGTGCAGTGCGCACTGGCATGGTACACCGGCGCATTTGCCGACCGGGAGCGGCAGCTGGGCGTGGAGATCTTGCTGGGCGCGCTGCTGAGCACCAACAGTTCCCCCCTCAAGGCCGCGCTGCTGGCTGAGCAGCTGGGCGCAGATATCGACATCGGCTTCGATGACAGCACCCTGCAGCCCACCTTGGAGTTGCTGCTGCGCGGCGCTACGGTGGATTCCGCTCGCAAGTTCGCTCCCGCCGTGCGCAAGGCCGTGGACAAGCTGCTGGAGACCGGCATTCCTCACGACTTGCTGCTGGCCGCTTTGAATGAGGCCGAGTTTGCCTCGCTGGAGCGCCCGGGCAGCCTACCGGACGGCGTGCTGGACGCCATCAACGCCGCTACCGGCTGGCTGCACACCGGCGATGCCGCCCTGCTGCTGCACACGGATCAGCTTTTCGCCGCCCTGCGCAGCAAGCTGGAGGAGGGCTGGTTCGACACCCTGCTGCGGGAGCTGTTTGCCCCCGCCCCGGTGCAGGTGCTGCAGATTCCCACCGCACCCAAAGCAGAGGACGCCGCTGCCCCGGTGCGCACCGATGGCAAGCTGGTGCTGGAGCATCCCCTCACCGCCGCCGACCTTGGCGCGGGCGATGCCGCCCCGCAGGGCAGCGCCGAGCCGCTGGCCGGTGCCACCCTGCTGCGCCACCCCTCTGCCGGCAGCCTATACCTGAATTTCTACTATGATCTGGGCGGCATCGCCCCGAAGGAACTGCAATACCTGAACCTGCTCACCGATGTGCTGGACGAGCTGGACACCCCCGCCCATACTGCCCAGCAGCTGAACACCCTGCGCAGCACTTGGCTGGGCGACAGCCGCGCCCAGCTGGATCTCTGGACCGGGCGGCAGGAGGGCGCTCCCTGCCACGCCAAGCTCACCCTCTGCCTGAGCCTGCTGGAGCGCAGCTTGGAAAAGGCGGTGGAGATCGGCGGCGAGTGGCTATACGATACCGTCCTTACCGGCGCTGCTGCCGAAGCCGCCTATGCCCGGGTGGTCAGTCAGCTAAAGCTGCGCATGGAGCAGCTGTTTATCCAGCAGGGCAACGAGTTTGCCTCCACCCGCGCCCGCGCCCATTATTATGTAGAGGGCGCTGCGGACGAAGCCTGCACCGGCGTGAGTTATTACCACTTCCTGTGCAGTCTGCTGGAAAAGGCCGACTGGGCGGCACTGGGCGCAAAGCTGGACGCTGTGCGCCGCCGGGTGCTGCAAAACGCCGCCCTGACCGTCAGCCTGCACGGCACCGAAGCCGCACTGGAAAAGCTGCGCACCCTGCTGCCGCAAAGCCGCTTTGCCGCTGCGCAGCGCACCCCGGCGCAGCCCTACACCCAGCCCCTGACGCCCCCGGTGAACGAAGCCTTTATCATTGATGGCGGCGTGAACTACGATGTGCTGGCATGGCCCATGCCACGGGACAGCCGCCGCCGGGTGCTGGCGCGGGTGATGAGTTACGAATACCTGTGGCACACCATCCGGGAGGTGGGCGGTGCCTACGGCACCGGAATGCTCTGTGCCGACGGCATCGAGTTTTTGTACACCTACCGGGATCCCCACCTGCGGGAAAGCTACGATACCTTTGCAAACGCCCCTGCCGCCCTTGCCGCCCGGGACTACACTGCCCGGGATCTGGACGAGTTCATCGTGGGCACCGCCGCCAAGCTGGACACGCCCCGCAAGGCGCGTGCCGCTGCCCGGGAACTGGATCACCGGTACTTCTGCGGCATCACGGACGAGATGCTCGCCGCCGACCGCAAGGCGCTGTGCAGCGTGGACGCCGCCCTGCTCAAAGCACAGGCCGCTGCCCTGTCTGACGTGCTGTCCGGCGGCGTGCGGGTGGCCTTTGGCAGTAAGGACGCCGTGGAAGCCGCGAAGGATCTGTTCGACCGGGTAGAAACCCTGTAAGCGTTTGCGCTGCGGGCGGGACGATTTTCAATGGCCGCCGCGTGCGCTTTGGCCATAATCAGCGGAAAGAATATTTTTAATAGAACAATGCCGGAGCGTCTGCGGACGCTCCGGCATTGCATTTTCACGGGAAGGGGTCGTAAAGGCAAACGGCAGCTGCCGCGCCTGCTTCCTGCGGAAGCGGCGGCGCGGCGGGAAAGTTTTTTGTTGCATTTGACACCTTTAGCACTAAGGGCAACGGCGTACGCCCTCTCAGTCAAAGCCTCTGGCTTTGCCAGCTCTCCCAAAGGGAGAGCCAAGAGCACTGCCGGAATCTTTCTCATTGCACTCAATCCTTTAGCATCGAGGTTAATGGCTTGGCTCCCCCTTTGAGGAAAGACTTCCCCCGGCCGGGGGAAGATGTCGCGCAGCGACAAAAAGGGGAATCTGGCATCGCGCAGCGATGACTGGGGGAGCTTTTTCCGCAGACATTTTTTCTGCACAAGATGCCCGCATTCCGTCCAAACTACTAAAAAATTCCAGATTTTTTGGTGGATAAGTCATACTCATTTAAGAAAATTTGAACAAATTGCGAAATTTGTGTGTTTCTGATGTGGACAAAAACGTTTTCAGCTGATAGAATGGAAACTGTTCTTTCTCCGCCGTCCGCAACCGGCGGAGTGTTTTATTGGAAGCAGGAGGTTTCTCATGTTAGAAAAGTTCTTTCACCTGAAAGAAAACCACACCGATGTAAAGACCGAGATCATGGCCGGTATCACCACCTTCATGACCATGGCTTACATCCTTGCCGTCAACCCCAACATCCTGTCCGCAGCGGGCATGGATTCCAAGGCTGTGCTGATCGCCACCGCGCTGGCATCCTTCATTGCCACCGCACTGATGGCTGTGCTGGCCAACTACCCCTTTGCACTGGCTCCCGGCATGGGCCTGAACGCCTACTTTGCCTACACGGTCGTGCTGACCATGGGCTACAGCTGGCAGCTGGCTCTGATGGCCGTCTTTGTTGAGGGCGTCATCTTCATCGCACTGTCCCTGACCAATGTACGCGAGGGCATCTTCAACGCCATTCCCATGACCCTGAAGAGCGCCGTCAGCGTGGGCATCGGCCTGTTCGTGGCCTTTGTCGGTCTGCAGAACGCCAAGCTGATCGTCAACAGCGATTCCACGCTGGTCACCTACCAGCACTTCAAGGGCGCAACCTTCCACAGCATCGGCGTGGGCGCCATTCTGGCTCTGCTGGGCGTGGTCATCACCGCCATCCTGCTGGTCAAAAAGGTCAAGGGCGGCATCCTGTACGGCATCCTGATCACTTGGCTGCTGGGCATCGTATGCGAACTGACCGGTATCTACGTCCCCGATGTGGAAGCCGGAATGTACTCCGTCATCCCCACCGCCTTTGTCAGCTTCGACTTCTCCGCACTGGGCGAGACCTTTGGTCAGGTGTTCAAGACCGACTTCTCCGGTGTCGGCCTGCTGAACTTCTTCGCCGTTATGTTCTCCTTCCTGTTCGTGGACCTGTTCGACACCCTGGGCACCCTGATCGGCGTGGCCTCCAAGGCTGATATGCTGGACGAGGATGGCCGCCTGCCCAACATCAAGGGCGCACTGATGGCAGACTCCATCGGCACCTGTGTGGGCGCTGTGCTGGGCACTTCCACCACCACTACCTTCGTGGAGAGCGCCTCCGGCGTTACTGAGGGCGGCCGCACCGGTCTGACCGCTATGACCACCGGCGTGCTGTTCCTGCTGGCTACCATCTTCAGCCCGCTGTTCCTCACCATCCCCAGCTTTGCTACTGCTCCGGCTCTGATCATCGTGGGCTTCTACATGATGGGCTCTGCCATCAAGATCGACTTCAATGATCCCAGCGAGGGCATCCCCGCCTTCCTGACCATTCTGGCTATGCCCACCGCTTATAGCATCTCCGAGGGTATCGCCATCGGCATCATCTCCTGGACCATCATCAACGTGGTCACCGGCAAGGCCAAGGAGAAGAAGATCAGCCCGCTGATGTATGTGCTCACCGTGCTGTTCATCCTCAAGTATGTGTTCCTCTAATTCCCTGAGCGTATAAAAGACTAAGCACCCCCTGCGGTCTGCCCGTACAGACCACAGGGGGTGCTTTTTATGGTTTTGCTTTTGTAATTACTCCGGAGCCTTCATGCTTTCCACCATGCTGATGCGCCGGACGTGCCGCCGCATCACAAAGCAGACCACCACGGTAAACACCATGGTCAGCGCCACCGCCAACAGGTAGCTGCGGGGGGCGATGGTGCGGATGAACATCAGCTGATCCATCTCCACGGTCAGCACGATGAACTTGTGCAGCGGCACACCCAGCGCCAGACCCACGCCGGAGCCGATGAGTGCCAGCAGTTCGATCTCGCGGAAGATGTAGCGGTACACCTCCTGATCGTAGAAGCCCAGCACCTTGATGGTAGCCAGTTCCTTTTTGCGCTCCCCAAGGTTGACGCTGATGAGGTTATATAGCACCACGACCGCCAGCGCCGCCGCGCAGATGATGATCAGCACCACCACATAGCCCAGACTGACGATGAGGTTATCGAACAGTTCTGTGGTGTCCTCGGTAAAGCTGATGCTGCTGACATAGTTGCAGTCCAGCAGGTCGGTGCGCAGGGCGTTGTACCCGGCAGCATCGGTGCAGGTGGTCTGGCCGTAGACCGTGTTCCACGGGATATCCTCCGTACCCAGCAGGCTTTCCAGCTGTGCGCGGGGCAGATACAACCGGGTGAACATATAGTTCTCGGTGATGCCGGTCAGGGTCAGTTCCACCCGGGCACCCTCGGTGTTCTCCACCCAGAAGGTATCACCGGTGTGCAGGCCCAGATTCTCGGCGGTCTTTTCAGTCAGGATGGCACTGCCGCTGTCAAAGCTGATGGCCTTGTGCCCCTTGCGGGTGCGGAAGGTGACGTAGCGGGTCAGGTCACTGTCCTTGTCGGCAGCCACGATGCTCACGCTGGCACTCTCGCCTGCGGCATTGTAGAGGGTAGTGGATTTGGTATACACCGCGCCCCAGTTCTGCACGGCGCTGTTGCTGTCCAGTTCCTCCGCCAGCCCCTGCTCCATGGTCAGCGCCTTGGGGTCGCTGACCGTGATGGACATATCGTTGTGGGTCAACTCGGTAGACTGCTTCGTGACAATGGGCAGCAGGGAATCCTGAATGCCAAAGCCGATGAGCAGCAGCGCGGTGCAGCCCGCCACGCCCAGCACGGTCATAAAGAACCGCTTTTTATACCGGAACAGGTTGCGGGCGGTGGTCTTTTGGGAGAAGGACATCCGCTGCCACAGCGGGGTGATGCGCTCCATCAGGATGCGCTTGCCCGCCACGGGAGCCCGGGGCAGCAGCAAAGCTGCGGTCTTTTCGGCCAGACTGGAACGGCAGGCGAACCATGTGGCAAAGCCGATGACGGCGGCGCTGATGCCCACGCTGGCAGCTGCCATCCCCGGGTAGAAGTGCAGGGTGAAGGTGGGCAGGCTGAACACCAGCTGATAGGCGTTCCAGATAATGATAGGGAATACCACAAAGCCCACCACCATACCGGCAATGCTGCCCAGTATGGTAGCCAGCAACGCGTAGAACAAATACTTGCCCGCGATGCTGAAGTTGGAGTAGCCCAGCGCCTTTAAAGTGCCCATCTGCAGACGGTTCTCGTCCACCATGCGGGTCATGGTGGTGGTAGCCACCAGCGCCGCCACAAGGAAGAAGAACACCGGGAACACCCGGGCAATGGCGTCCATGCGGTCGGCGTACTGGGCAAAGGTGACGCAGCTCATGGTGGAGGTGCGGTCCAGCACATACCACTCGCCCTTTTTGATCTGGCTCACCTGCTCCTCGGCGTCGTTCAGCTGGGCAAGGCCGTCCGCCAGCTTCTGCTCTGCCTCGGCTTTCCGGCTCTCGTACTCGGTGCGGGAGGCTTCCAGCTGGGTCTGTCCGTCGTGATACTCTGCCCAGCCCTTTTCCAGCTGCTTTTGTGCGGCATCGAACTGGGTGTAGGCGCTGGCTGTGCCGGTGGTCAGCTGCAGCTGCCCCTGCAAAAGCTGCAATTTCATCTTGCGCAGCGCGGCCTTGGCCTCGGTCACCAGCTGGTCGTTGGAGAGGCTCGGCGCAGAGATAAGCCCCTGCTTATACATCTGCCGCTTGCCCTCGTCCAGCTGCTGCTGATAGCCCTGCAGCTGGTTATAGATGTTGTCGTAAGCGGCTTGCGCCTTGGCCAGCGCATCCCGCAGTTCAATATAGTCCTCGTCCTCCGGCTCGGCCTCGTCCAGCGCCTTCTCGGCGTTGCGCAGGGCGGCTTCCGCATAGGTCAGCAGGGGGTCGGCCACCTTTTTCAGGTTGACCAGCATCTCGATCTGTTGTAACTGCTCTTCAAATTCCAGCACCTGCTCCTCGCTGCTCACCAGCTTGTCGGCACCGCCTTGCATGGTGTCCGGCAGCGCAGCCTTCTGGGCGGCAAGTTCCTTTTCCCCGGCTTCCAGCTGCGCCTTGGCGGTGTCCAGCTGCTGCTGTGCATCCGCCAGCTTTGCCTCGGCCTCGGCGAACTGGCGCTCTGCCTCAGCCTTCTGGCTGTCGTACTCCGCGCGCGCTTTGGTCAGCTTGTCGTTGGCGGTATCTATCAGTTCTTCCCGCCGGGCGGTGCACTGCACGCTCTGGATGGCCTTGAGGTTCTCGGCTACGGCATCCACTGCGGCCTGATATTCATCGGAATAATTATCATACAATCCGGCGTTTTCCGCCTTGATATAGCACACCGTATAATAATCTGCGGTCAAAGTGCCCTCCGGCACAAACAGGATGCAGTCCAGCTGGCCATCGCCCACGGTGCTGCTCTCGGAATCGGTGGAAAAATGCAGCGGATCCTGCACCGTGCCCACCACCGTGAACACCTGCCCGCTGACCCCCTCGGTCTCTTCCGGCAAGGTCAGCTGGGTGCCCAGTTCCACGGGGCTGCCGTGGCCCATAACGTGCACCACGCACTCTCCGGCAGTTTCTGGCATCCGGCCAGACAGCAGCACCGGGCGGTTCATGTTCTCCGGCGTATCGGCCTGCGGGTCGGCAGGCAGCTGATACAGCCGTGCCACCGTGGTCTGCTCGTCCCCTGTCCAGTGCCCTTCCACGTCCTGATACTTCACCGCCTGCACGGCGTCTACGCCGTCCACAGCGGCAATCGCGCTGATATCGCTCTGGCTGAGGCCAAGGGTGGACAGCACCCGCAGGTCGAACACATTCTGCTGCACATAGTACTTCTGGGCAGCGGTGCGCATATCGGGGGCAATGCACATCAGGCCGGTGAGCATCATCACCCCCAGCGCCACGATGCCAAACAGGGACACCACCCGGCTGATGCTGCTTTTCATCTCGCGCAGGATATTTTTGCGGTAACTTTTCTGCACAGTACTCACCACTCGATCTGTTCCACCGGCACCGGGTGCTCGTTGACCTGATTGGACACGATGCGGCCGCTGCGCACCTGAATGATGCGGTCGGCCATACCGGTCAGTGCCGTGTTATGGGTAATAACAATGACAGTGCGTCCGGTCTTACGGCAGGTATCCTGCAAAAGACCCAGCACCTGCTTGCCGGTGCGGTAGTCCAGCGCGCCGGTGGGCTCGTCGCAGAGCAGCAGCTTGGGGTTTTTGGCCAGTGCACGGGCAATGGACACCCGCTGCTGCTCGCCGCCGGAAAGCTGCGCCGGGAAGTTGTTCAGCCGCTCGCCCAGACCCACGCTGCGCAAGGTCTCGGCGGGGTCCAGCGGGTCGCGGCAGATCTCGCTGGCAAGTTCCACGTTTTCCAACGCAGTCAGGTTTTGCACCAGGTTGTAGAACTGGAACACAAAGCCCACGTCATACCGGCGGTAGGTGGTCAACTCCCGGGCGGAAAAGCGGCTCACATTACGGCCGTCCAGCCAGACGTTGCCCTCGTCGCAGCTGTCCATGCCGCCCAGAATGTTCAGCAGGGTGGTCTTGCCCGCGCCGGAGGGGCCCACAATGATGCAGAACTCGCCCTTGTCCACATAGAAATTCAGGTGGTCTGCAGCAGCGATCTTCACACTGCCGGTCTGGTAATATTTACAGACATCTTCAAACTCCACAAAATGCTCCATGGCGTTTTTCCTTTCTGTCAGAATGCAAAGTATTTCAACTTAAATATAGCATAAACCCACCGGGATTTGCAAAGCCCCCGGCACGAATTTTCAAAAACTTAACAGAAGTTTTCATAAAAAGCAAAAAGCCCCCGCACACAGGGTGCAGGGGCTTTGGAACAGCTTCTTACTTGCGGTTTGCCAGCAGGTTCTCGATCTTCTTCAGGGGGTCGATGATGCTGGAAACGGACATATCGTGGTTCAGTGCCACCACAAAGTAGGCAGCGTACTTGGAAACATCCACGTCCACATACCAGTCGCGGGTCAGCAGTTCGGGCATACGGTAGGTCAGGTTGGTGCCCACAACGTAGGTCAGGGTGCCGTCTGCCACAGCCTTGTCGAACTTCTCCAGACCGCTGGTGAACAGGGGGAAGGTGGCGTTGGCGATGATGTTGGCAGCGCCGCGCTCCTTCAGGTTGCTGGCGACCTCCAGCATACTCTCGCCGGAAGCAATGATATCATCTGCGATAAAGACGGTCTTGCCCTCCACGCTCTCGCCCAGATACTCATGAGCAACGATGGGGTTGCGGCCGTTCACCACGCGGGTGTAGTCGCGGCGCTTGTAGAACATACCCAGGTTGCAGCCCAGCACGCTGGAGAAGTACATATTGCGGTTCATAGCGCCCTCGTCCGGGCTGACCACGGTGAACTTCTCCTTGTCGAAGGACAGGGTGGGGTCCTTCTTCAGCAGGCTCTTGAGCACCTGATAGGTGGGCATAGCGTTATCGAAGCTCATCAGGGGCACTGCGTTCTGCACGCGGGGGTCGTGTGCGTCAAAGGTGATAATGTTGCGCACGCCCATGGTCTGCAGTTCCTGCAGGGCCACAGCGCAGTCCAGGCTCTCGCGCACCACGCGGCGGTGCTGACGGCCGCCGTACAGGCTGGGCATGATGACGGAAACGCGGTGTGCCTTACCGGCCACAGCCTGGATCAGACGCTTCAGGTTTGCAAAGTGGTCATCCGGGGACATATGGTTCTCGTAGTTGAACAGCTTGTAGGTGACGCTGTAATTGCCCGGGTCCACCACGATAAAGATATCGTCGCCGCGGACAGACTCCTTGACCAGACCCTTGGCGTCGCCGCTCTGGAAGCGGGGGCAGTCGCAGGAAATAATGAAGGTGTCTTTTTCAATTCCGGCAGCCTTTGCCCAACGGACAAGGTGCTTGTCGATCAGGCCGGTCAGCTCCTCTGCACCGGGGCAGGCGATCAGCCGCATATCCGCCACACTGGGCTGCTCAAAGAAGGACTTAGGGGAAATTTCAATAGACATAGTCACATAACTCCTTATTGCTGTTTACCATCCGTACCATGCACACAAGTGCGCATATCTAGTTTTATTTTATCACATTTTGTCGATTGTTCCATATCAATTTGTTTCATGTGTCGATTTTCTGCGCCTTGCACAGCTGTTTTTCCTTTTCCTTCAAGAGAATGTGAGTTTCTTACAAAAACCCGACCTAATCTTTACCGTTTCGCAAAGTTTATCTGATTTTTGAGGAGAAGTAGGACTTTTTTCAAGTCTTATTCTCTTTCTCCTGTGACGCAAAAAACCGCTGCACGGTCAGGTGCAGCGGTCTCTCTTCACTTACCTTTTATCAGGGTAAAACGCTTTTTACAGGGCAGCAACGGCAGCCTTCAGGGCATCCACGCGGTCGGTGTTCTCCCACTTCACGCCCAGATCCTCGCGGCCCATGTGGCCGTAGGCAGCCAGCTGGCGGTAGATGGGCTTGCGCAGGTCGAGGTCACGGATGATGGCGGCGGGGGTCAGGTCAAACACCTTCTCCACAGCCTGCTCGATCTTCTCGTCTGCCACAGTGCCGGTGCCGAAGGTGTCCACCATGATGGACACAGGCTTTGCCACGCCGATGGCGTAGGCCACCTGCACCTCGCACTGCTTTGCCAGACCCGCAGCCACGATGTTCTTGGCCACCCAGCGGGTAGCGTAGGCTGCGCTGCGGTCCACCTTGCTGGGGTCCTTGCCGGAGAAGGCGCCGCCGCCGTGGCGTGCATAGCCGCCGTAGGTGTCCACAATGATCTTACGGCCGGTCAGGCCGGTATCGCCCTGCGGGCCGCCCACAACAAAGCGGCCGGTGGGGTTGATGTAGTACTTGGTGTTCTCGTCCAGCAGTTCGGCGGGGATGGTGGCCTTGATGACCTTTTCCATCACGTCTGCGCGCAGCTGCTCCATGCTTACGCTCTCGCTGTGCTGGCTGGAGATGACCACGGCGTCCACGCGCACGGGCTTGTTGTTCTCGTCGTACTCCACGGTCACCTGGCTCTTGCCGTCCGGGCGCAGGTAGTCCATCTCGCCGCTCTTGCGCACGGCGGTCAGGCGCTTTGCCAGCTTGTGGGCAAGGCTGATGGGCATGGGCATCAGTTCGGGGGTCTCGTCGCAGGCATAACCGAACATCATGCCCTGATCGCCTGCACCGCCCACCTGATCGTTGGTACCCAGTGCAATGTCGGGGCTCTGGCCGTCAATGTTGGAGATGACGGCGCAGGTGTCGGCGTCAAAGCCGTACTTTGCGCGGGTGTAGCCGATATCGGCCACCACCTCGCGGACGACCTTCTGGAAGTCCACATAGCAGTTGGTGGTGATCTCGCCCATAATGTGCACAAGGCCGGTGGATGCGCAGGTCTCGCAGGCCACGCGGGCATCGGGGTCGTGGGTCAGGATCTCGTCCAGGATCGCATCAGAGATCTGGTCACAGATCTTATCGGGATGTCCCTCGGTGACGGACTCCGAAGTAAACAGGTGTCTAGCCATTTTTTGCCTCCTAAATTTTGCAGTTGCGTGTATTTACCATTCCATCAAGTTTGTTCTGAAAAATAAAAGCGCCCAGAGCCGAAAGCTCTGAGCGTTGCACTCTTATCTTCCGGTTTCCCGCAGGATTTGGCACCTTACGCTCTCGCGCAGGTTGTCGGGCTTCACAGGGCCTGTCCCCTCAGCCGCTCTTGATAAGTCGGTATTCAATTGGTACGTTCCATATTCTATCATTGCAGCGTCAGATTGTCAAGATAAGTCGCACTTATTTTAGACATTCCTTTTAAATTGATGGAGCATTCCCCTGCTCCGGTGCGGCATGGCCGTCCCGCGCGGCGTGGAAGGCGCGCTTTTCCGCATACATCCGCTGGTCCAGTTCCACCAGAAACTTTTCCACGCTGCCGCCCTCGTACTTTGCCACACCGGTGGAAAAGGACAGCTGAAAGCTGCCCGCCGGGGCGGCGGCGTTATAGTGCTGCACCCGTTGCTCAATGGCGGCGCAGGTCTTATCCAGCAGCTCCTCCGAGCCGTGCCGGATCAGCACCATGAACTCATCGCCGCTCATGCGGATGGCTACCGAGTTTGCCGCCAGCGCCCCGGACAGGATGTGTCCGATCTCCTGAATGGCCCGGTCGCCCTCGGCGTGACCGTAGGTGTCGTTGATCTCCTTGAAGCAGTTCACGTCCATCATGATGCCGTAAACGTCCTTCTCCTGCGTGGCGTGGATACGATCCAGACAGTAGTTCATGTACTTGCGGCCAAACAGGCCGGACAACTCGTCGGTATAGCCGCGCAGGCTGCGGGTCTGGCTGTCCACAAACACAAAGGCGATGGTCACCGAAAGCCAGCCGAAGGCCATACCGTAGAACACGCCCTGCAACACCGTGCCCACCGCACAGGTGACCACGAAGTAGTACACCGGAAAAAACTCCACCGTAATGCCATCGCGCTTTGCCTTATGCACCTGCCACACGCTTTCGGCGTAATAGCCGAACAGCAGCAGATACAACAAGATATTCAGCGGGCCGCGATGGTAAACGTTGTCCGCCGAAATGGAAAAGATCCACCCCGTGCCAAAAAGGTTTGCCACCAGCAGCACCAAAAGCGCCAGCAGCGGCGCGCCCAGCAGCAGATGCCTTTTGCGCAGGCGTCCGGTGCTGCGGTAGACCCGGAAGTCCACATATAAGCACCACGCATAGCCCACACTCACGGTAGCGCCGGTGCAAACGGTGTTGGTCAGGTATAGCCAGAACCGGCTTGCCGCGCCGGGCACGCCGTCCAGCAGAAAGCTGATCGTCTCTGTTGCCTGTGCCAGCAGCGTCACCACCAGTATCCGGCAAAACAGCGCTGTCCCCACGCTGTTTTTACTCTCGCCGCGCACCCGCAGTAAAATCAGAAAGCTTACCAGCACCGCCCCTGTGCCATTGGCCACAAGGATCTCGGGTATATTCATTGCATTTCCTCCTCTGCCCGCCTCACCCCATAAGGCAGACATTCCCCCATTTTATGCAGTATACATTTGCATTATACACCCTGCCGCACCCAGCTTGCAAGGCTTTGACGCAAAAAAGGCCGCTGCACGTCAATTTGTGCAGCAGCCCTTGAGAGATCATCCTTTGCAGTTCAGCCAAGCCCAAAGCTTCGCCGAAATACTTTTTTGCAGAAAGCTTAATAGCCCTTTGCCTGCTCGCCGTTCAAAATTTTGACAGCGCGGGAGGTGCCCAGACGGTCAGCGCCCAGTGCAAGGAAGGTTTCCATATCCTCCACGGTGGAAATGCCGCCGGCAGCCTTGACCTTGCAGCGGCCATGCACGCCCTTGACCATCAGTTCCACATCGTGGAAGTTGGCACCTGCGGTGGAGAAGCCGGTGCTGGTCTTGATGTAGTCGGCACCGGCCTCGCACACGATGTCGCACATCTTTTCCTTCTCTTCCTCGGTCAGCAGGCAGGTCTCGATGATGACCTTCAGAATCTTATCGCCCACAGCCTGCTTGACGGCACGGATGTCCTCGCGGACGGCATCGTACTCCTTGTTCTTCAGGCGACCGATGTTGATGACCATATCCACCTCGGCTGCACCGTTGGCGATGGCAGTCTTGGCTTCAAAGGCCTTGCTGGCGGTATCCATGGCGCCCAGAGGGAAGCCCACCACGCAGCACACGGGGATGCGGCCCGCCATATACTCCACAGCCTGCTTGACGTAGCAGGTGTTGATGCAGACGGATGCAGTGTGGTTTGCAATGGCTTCGTCACACAGCTGCTGGATCTGGGGCCATGTGGCCTCCGGCTTCAGCAGGGTATGATCGACATGGGACAGGATCTCTTCGCGGTTCATGTTCGTTCCTCCGTTGTTTTACTTGTTGGCACGGCGCACCTTTGCCATGCCCACAGCGCTGAGTGCGATCGCAGTCACCGATGCCGTTGCACCAATGATGCCCAGCACAAGACCAGAGACCAGGAATGCGAACCCTTTCAGACCACGTTTCATAATACCGTACCTCCTAAGATGATTTGATTTGAAAACCTTCTCCGGCGCCACCGGGGAGGGTCTTGCTTACTTTTTCTTAAAGATGATCAGCTTGCTGAACACATAGTTCAGCACCACGACCACCACGTTGGAGAATACCTTGACGCACAGACCCCAGATCTCCTGCGCGGTGATGCGGGTAGTGACAAAAACGGCTGTCGGGCCGTCTGCACCGCCAATGATGGCAACACCCGCTGCCGATGCTGCCGCCGAAGCCGCCGCGCCGGTGTAGCTGCCCGATACTGTCAGGAAACTGCCGAACAGGCTTTCCATCAGCGCCGCGCCCTGCGCAGCCAGCAGGTTGCCGCCCACGATCATGATGGCGGCATCCAGCACCATGGTACCCAGACGGCAGGTGACAAAGGTGCCGAACTCTTTCGCCATCGCTTTACCGGTGGTCTTGCTGCGGAACACGAACGCGCGGTTGGTGCAGTAGGCAAACAGGATGCACAAGGCGTTATCCAGCACATTGCCCCAGCTGTTGGCGGCGGTGTAGCCGAACAGTCGGCTGAACAGCGCGTACAACACAATATTCAGCAGGGTGGTCAGCACGCCAAAGATCAGGTAACTGAGCACTTCCCAGTGCTTTTTGAAAAACTTTATCATGGTTCGTCAAACCCTCTCCGTCCGCTCGCGCTGCTCGCGTCCACCTCTCCCGAAGGGCGAGGTTTTATTGCGGGTGCGGCGAGCCTGCCCTCTTTTGCCAAAAGCTCCCCCTTCGGGGGAGCTGTCACCGCAGGTGACTGAGAGGGTTCTCTCCTTAACAAAAACAGCCCCGCCGCCGTTTTCCCGGCAACGGGGCTGCAGATCGCATTGTGTCAGAAGCTATGCTTTTGCACGAAGGGCTGATTACTCAGCGTCGTCGTTCAGCAGAGCCTTCATGGACAGGCTGATGCGCTTCTTGTCGAAGTCAACATCCAGCAGCTTCACATCGACCATATCGCCGACCTTCAGTGCGTCGGAGACCTTCTCAACGCGGTCATTGCTGATCTCGCTGATGTGGACCAGACCGTCAACACCCGGCAGGATGCGGACGAAAGCACCGAACTTGGTCAGAGAAACGACCGGAGCATGGAAGGTGCTGCCGATGGGGTAGTTGTTCTTCAGCTGCTCCCAGGGGTTGTCCTCGGCCTTCTTGTAGCCCAGAGAGACCTTGTGGTTCTCGGTGTCGATGTCCTTGACATACACTTCGATGGTGTCACCAACGGAGACGACCTCGGAAGGATGCTTGATGCGGTTCCAGCTCAGCTCGCTGATGTGGCACAGGCCGTCGACACCACCGATGTCAACGAATGCACCATAAGAGGTCAGGCTCTTGACAACGCCGGTGTAGGTCTTGCCCACCTCAACGTTTGCCCAGAACTCCTCGCGCTTTGCCTTGTTCTGCTCAGCGGTCACCTTGTTGATGCTGCCCACGATCTTGCGGCCGGAGCACTCGGTGACAACCAGCTGAACGTGCTGGCCAACCAGAGCAGTGTAGTCCTCGTCGCGGCGCATAGTGGCCTGAGAACGGGGAACGAACACCTTGACGCCCTTGACGTTAACGACAACGCCGCCCTTATTGAACTCGGTAACATCGCCCTCGACGACTTCACCGGATTCTGCTGCCTTGGCGATCTCTTCCATGCCCTTGCGAGATGCGAGCTTCTTGCGGGAGAGCTGGATGACGCCATCCTGATCCATAACCTTCTCGACGATGAGGTCCAGCTCATCGCCAACCTTCACCAGGTCTTCGACCTTGGCGGAGGAATCATCGGTCAGCTCGCTCAGCTTGACAAAGCCGGTCTGCTTCGCACCGATATCCACCTGGATCTCGTTGGCAGAGATGCTGGTCACGATTCCTTTCACAATACTGCCTGCATGAACACGCTTTTCCTCGGATGCGTTCAGCATCTCCTCAAAGCTCATGCTGTCATTGATTTCTGCGCTCATACTGTTAAGTACCTCCTCAATAATAGACGATGGCGTTGAAGCCCCGGCTGTGACGCCCGCCGTCTTTACATCTGCAAACCATTCCGGCCGAAGTTCGCTCGCTGTCTCGACCGTTACGGCTCGCGTGTGCTTTGCGGCGACCTGTACCAGCTTTTGGGTATTGGAAGAATGATGACCGCCAATGACAACAATGATGTCGCATTGTTGGCTGAGGTCTTCCGCTTCCTGTTGCCTCGCCCACGTCGCATTACATATTGTATCAAAAATTCGGGCGTTTGTATAGGCTTTTTTGAGAAACTCCGAACTTTCTTTCCATTTTGTCACCTGAAATGTGGTCTGTGCAACTGCAAAAAGGGGTTTTTGGGGGTCAGAAGGGCCGTTCCACGCCTCTAACTCGGCCAGATCGGCAAAAACGAACACCTCGCCCCGGGTGTGTCCCACAATGCCCTGCACCTCCGGGTGGGTCTTATCCCCCGCCACCAGCAGCACCGCACCCTCTTTTTCGGCCTCGGCGGCAATGCGCTGGATCTTCTGCACAAAGGGGCAGGTGGCGTCATGGTACGGGATGCCGCGCGTCTCCAGTTCATCGTAAACGCTGCGGGGCACCCCGTGGCTGCGGATGACCACCTCGCACCCGGCAGGTACATCCTGCACGGTGTTTACCACCTGTGCACCCTTGCGCCGCATATCCTCCACCGCCTGCGGGTTGTGGATCAGCGGGCCCAATGTTGCCACCTTATGCCCCTCGGCCAGCAGGCCGTAGGTCAGTTCCACGGCACGGTTCACACCAAAGCAGAACCCCGCCGTTTTCGCCAGATGAATCTCCATCTCTTACGCCCCCATCTTTTCCCATGCTTCCAGCAGCGCCTGCTTGTTGGCACGGAGTTTTTTGGTGTCCCGGCGGCCCTCCATGGCAAACTGCGCTGCGGGCATCGGCTCACCGTAGATCACCCGCACCCTGCAGAACAGGTGCATCTTGCCGTCCGGGGTGTCGTACAGGATGCGGCAGGGCACAACATCCACCCCTGCCTCGGCGGCAATGACGAACAGGCCGCTCTTGGGGGGCAGGAGTTTCCCCTCCTTTTCGCGGGTGCCCTCCGGGAAGATGAGCAGGGTCTTGCCCTGCTTGCAGGCCTCCACTGTCTGGGAGATGACCGCCATCTCGTCCTTGGTGCCGCGGACGCACACGCCGCCGCAGCAGCGGAAGAACCACGTCAGAAAGGCGTTGATCTCGAACAGTTCCTTTTTGGCGAACACCACCATCCGCCTGCCCCACCGGGTAACGACGATGAACACCGGGTCGATGGCAGACACATGGGTAGGTGCAAGGATGCAGCCCTTTGTCTGCACCTTTTTCAGGTTTTCGCGTCCCTCCACCCGGATGCGGAAGCCGATGTGCCACACAAGCCACGCAAGGGGCACCAGAATATAATATAGTACCATTTTTCTATTCCTGTCCTGTTTGTTTTATCAGCCGATCTTTTGGGCAATGATCTGCTTCATGGCGTCAAGGCTCTGCTCAAAGTCCAGTTCCGAAGTATCCAGCAGCACGGCGTCCTCTGCCTGCTTCAGCGGGGCGGCGGCGCGGTGGGTGTCCTGATAGTCCCGCTGCTTCACATCTGCCAGCACTTCCTCGTAGGGGGTGTCGATGCCCTTGGCCTGATACTCCTTCCAGCGGCGGGTGGCGCGTGCCTCCGGGCTGGCAGTCAGGAAGATCTTCACCGTAGCGTCCGGCAGCACCACCGTGCCGATATCCCGCCCATCCATCAGCACATCCTGCCTTTTGGCCATGCTGCGCTGCAAGTCCAGCAGAAATGCCCGCACGGCGGGGTTTGCCCCCACGGCAGAGGCTGCCATGCCGGCGGCTTCAGTGCGGATGGCGGTGCTCACATCCTCGTCCTTCAAGTAAATATGCTGCTCGCCCGCAATGGAGGCCAGCCGCAGTTCGATTTCCGGCAGCAGGTCATCCACCGCCGCGTTGTCCTTGGGGTCCTTGCCCGCGCGCAAGGCGTACAGGCCGATGGCGCGGTACATTGCACCGGTGTCCACATAGATATAGCCCAGTTCTGCCGCCAGACGGCGTGCCAGAGTGGATTTGCCTGCGCCCGCAGGCCCATCGATTGCAACAGATACCATGATATGTTCTCCTTATTATATATAATAGTACGCAGGGAATTGACTGCGCTGTTTTTTACAGATTATTCGCAAAGCTTTGCGCAGTGCAGAAAGCGATCTGCAGATTGTAGCCGCCGGTGTAGGCATCCACATCCAGCACCTCGCCCGCAAAGTACAACCCCAGCGCCTTTTTGCTCTGCATGGTCTTGGGGTCTACCTCCCGCACCGATACGCCGCCGCTGGTGATGACTGCGTGGGCAAGGTCGCCCCGGGCGTCAATGGACACCTGCCAGTGCTTGACCAGCTGCACCAGTTCCCGCTTCTGCTCCCGGGTGATCTGGTTTGCCTTGGTGGCGGGGTCGATGCCCCAGCGCGCCACCATCACCGGCTGCATACTGGCCGGCAGCAGCTTGACCAGCGCACCCTGCGCCGCGTGGTTTGCCAGCAGGGCAAAGTCCCGGGTGATGCGGTCGTACAGCTGCTCCTCGCTCAGGGCGGGCTTCAAATCGATCTCCGCGATGTACCTGTGCTTTTTCATGTCCCCCAGATGGCTGGACGCGCTCAGGGTCAGCGGCCCGCTGATGCCAAAGTGGGTAAACAGCATCTCACCCTGCTCGTCAAAGATGGCCTTGCCGTCCTCCAGCAGGGTCAGGGTGACGTTTTTCAGCGCCAGACCCATCATCTTTTTGCAGTCCGGGTCCCGGCTGACAAGGCTGACCAGACTGGGCACCGGCTCCACAAGGGTGTGTCCCGCCTGCTGCGCCAGCTTGTAGCCGTCGCCGGTAGAGCCGGTAGTGGGGTAACTCACGCCGCCGGTGGCTACCAGTACGGCGTCTGCCCGGTACTCCCGGCCGAAGGTGCCCCGCACGCCCACGCAGCGCAGCGCCGGGCCTGCCTTTTTCTTTTTGGGGTGGCGCGGGTTTTCCGCTGCCGCCGGGGCGGGCTCTGCCTCCGGCACGATGTCCTCCAGCAGCAGCTTTTTTGCGCCGTCATAGACGATGTCGGCATCCTGCGCATAGCGCAGCAGCGCCTGCCGGATCTCCTCGGCCTTATCCGATACCGGGAACACCCGGCGGCCGCGCTCCACCTTCAGCTCCACGCCAAGGCCTTCGAACAGTTCCATGGTCTTTGCCGGGGGGAACGCCCCCAGCGAGGAGTACAAAAAGCGCGGGTTCGTGCGCACATGGCGCAAAAACTCCTCTGCCGGGCAGTCGTTGGTCACGTTGCAGCGTCCCTTGCCGGTGACAAGGATCTTCTGCCCGGGCTTTTCGGTATGCTCCAGCACCGTTACCTGATGTCCCTGCCGCACGGCGGCGCCCGCCGCCATCAGTCCGGCTGCCCCGGCTCCCACGATCAAAACCCTTGCCATCTGTCCATCCTCCCAAAATCGCCTTTTAACTCTATTGTATCATACCAGAAACCCCGCGCAAAAGCAATGCAGCGCCGCAG
Source organism: uncultured Faecalibacterium sp. (assembly GCA_934503275.1). Lineage (GTDB taxonomy): Bacteria > Bacillota > Clostridia > Oscillospirales > Ruminococcaceae > Faecalibacterium. Next base: position 67,481 of record CAKSVD010000007.1, on the reverse strand, counting down.
GAAATGAATGGATTTTCGGTTTTCCCCCCTCTTGACAAAGCCGCCGGGCTGCTGTATTCTTTTTACAGACCGTTAGTTTGTAAAAAAGGAGCATCCGCCATGCCGCGTAACAAATACCCGGAACAGACCGTTGAAAAGATCCTGGACGCCGCCGCCCTGCTCTTCATCCAGAAGGGCTACCAGAATACCACCCTGCAGGACATCATTGATGCCACAAAGCTTTCCAAAGGGGCGGTGTACCATCACTTCCGCTCCAAGGAGGAGATCGCGCAGCGCGTCGGCGACCGTTTGGGCGACCAGATGTGGGAGCCGCTGCGCCATATCCGGGACGACCCGGCCCTGACCGGGCTGCAGAAGCTGCAGGCGGTGTTTGCAGCTTCCTTTGCCGGGCAGCGGCAGCAGCAGATCGCGCAGACTTTGCCGCACCTGTGCAGCAACCCGCAGTTCCTTGCCATGGAGCTGACCAACATTGAAGCGCATCTGGCCCCGGAGTGCATTGCACCCATGATCCGGCAAGGCATGGCGGACGGCTCCATCCACACCGCCGATGCCAATGCGCTGGCCGAAGCGCTGTTCGTGCTGGCAGACATCTGGCTTTCTCCCCAGACGCGCCCCACCACACCAACCGAGCAGCGGGCGCGGAACGTCGTGTTTCAGCAAATGACCCATGCACTTGGGCTGGATCTTTTGACGGATGCACAGGCCGAACAGCTGGTGCAGCTGTGCACACCGGTCAAAGACTGAATTTCCCGGGCGGAACGCTCCGCCTTTTTTTGTATGTAAATACAGACCAACAGTCTGTAAATAAAAAAGCAGGAGGTTTCCATGAACGCTTTTATCCTTATCGTCCTCGGACAGATCGTCTCCCTGTTCGGCAATGCCGCCCTGCGGTTTGCGCTGCCGCTGTATCTGCTGCGGCAGACTGGTTCTGCCGCACTGTACGGCGGCATCACCGCTCTGGCCATGCTGCCCGCCCTTGCCGGAATGCTGACCGGCGGCGCGCTGGCAGACCGCTGCCGTAAAGCCCGCCTGATGGCACTGCTGGATCTGGTGACCACCGGTATTGCGGCTGCAGCCGCTGCCGGACTGCCGCATCTGCCCCTGCTTCCGCTGGTCCTGACAGTGCTGGGCAGTCTGTACGCCATTCAGGGGCTTTACCAGCCCGTGGTACGCGCCTGCCTGCCTCTGCTGCTGAACGGCACCCAGCTGCTGCGCGGCAACGCAGTCATCCAACTGGTGGATACCGTGGACGAACTTCTCGGTCCCCTGCTGGGTGCTGTTCTGCTGGAGCACCTCGGCATCCGGGGTCTGCTGGTGCTCTGCGGCTGCTGCTTTGCACTTTCTGCCGGGATGGAGTTCTGTCTGCGCATCCCACAGGATGTCCCATATGACACAAAACTCTCCGTCCGTTCTCTGTGGGCCGACCTGCGGGAAAGTGCGCACTTCCTCACCGGGCAGGCTGCGGTGCTGCGGTTAGCTGCCGCCATGGCGGCTGTAAACCTGCTGGAAGTCCCCGCCCTCACCGTAGGTGTTCCGGTGCTGGTGGTACAGACCCTGCAGAAAAGTGATGCCTCCCTTGGTCTTGTGCAGGCGGTGCTGAGCGCAGGCGGCATTCTGGGCGGCGTGCTGGCCGGAACCATCTTCGTCCGTCATCCCATCCGCAGCGGCACGCCTCTTTTGCTGGCGCTCAGCGGCGTGTGCGCCGCGCTGGGTCTTGCCCTCCGGTTGTCAGCGCTGCAGTTCGGCAGCATTCTGGTGCTGGGGGCCGTGTTTATGGCCGTGGCAGCGCTGTTCAATGTATGGTTCTTTGCGCAGCTGCAAGTGCTGGTGCCGCAGGCACAGCTGGGCAAAACTACCGCCTGTTGCACCGTGCTGGCCTGCCTGACCCAGCCCATCGGGCAGGCAGCCTATGGCATTGCCTTCCAGCACTGGGCCGCACACCCCGCAGATGTACTGCTGGCAGCCGGGGCGCTTTCGGCGCTGGTTCTCTGGCTGCTGCAAACGCGCCGTACCACCTGACACAGCAAAAAAGGAGCCGCTATTGCAGCCCCTTTTATGGTTTGCTTACTCCGGCAGCTTTGTCGGGTCGAGATAGTTTTCGCCCTGCTTTACCTCCACATGGATGTGGCTCTCCTCGGCGCATTCGCAGCCGACAGTGCCCACCGTGCCCAGCTTCTGCCCGGCGGTCACGGTCTCCCCGGCCTTTACGGCAGGGTCTGCCACGCCGCACAGCCGCCAGCAGCGGCCGGCAGCATCCTCCAACACCACCACGGTGCCCCAGTTGCCCTCCGCCCCGGCAGAGACCACCTTGCCCGCCACGGGTGCCGCTACCGCAGTGCCCTGCGTGCAGGCGTAGTCCACGCCGTTGTGGGTGCGCCAGTCTCCCAGCGTTTTGTTGTAGACCAACTCATCACCGCTGAAGGCGTTGAGCACGCGCCCCGGCATAGAGGGCGCGGCGGCAGGCTGCGCCGAACTGCTGGCAGGCGAGGATGCGCCTTGCAGTGCCGAGGGTTCGTGCAGCGAACCAGAGCCAGACTGCGCACCAGAGGACGCCCCAGAGGGCGTCTGCTGCGGCACATCTGCCTTGCTGTTTGCAACGTCGGTCACGGGCTGCTGCCATATGGTATCCTCCTGTGCGTCCCAGTCCGGTTCTGTTTCCGGGCTGGCCTGTTGGGTGGTGCCGGGGGTGTCCAACCCCTCCAGACTTTTTTGCAGTTCTGCCCGCAGGACACGCACCGCCCACACCCCCGCCGCCGCAGCAGCCAGCAGGCTTGCGGTCAGCAGCAGGGCAAAGCCCTTGCCGTGCAGAAATTTTTTGATCTGCTCCATGCTTGTTACTCCCATCTGTCCGTTTTGTGTACGGGGTCATCTTCTGGGCTTAGTGTGGGACAGCGGCGGGCGGTTTATGCAAGGGGATAAAAAGGCAGCGAAAAATAAATCAGCCAAGCCCGCGGGCTTGGCTGATTTATAGATCATAAAGTTCTTTCCGCTGAACATGGTCAAAGCAAAGCGATGACCCTTCAAAATCGTCCCGCGCTTAGTCGCGGCGGCGGCTGTTCAGACCCAGCAGACGCACCACATACAGGAAGATGTTGATGAAGTCCAGATACAACGTCAGTGCGCCGTAGATGGAAGCCTTTTCGGCCAGTTCGCTGTCCCCTGCGTAGTAGGAGTACATCTGGCTCAGCTTTTGGGTGTCGTAGGCGGTCAGCAGCATGAACACCACCAGACCGATGCCGGAGTACAACACCGTGCTCATAAATCCCATGCCAAACAGCACACCGACGAAGCCGGTGAGAACCAGCGCAAACAGCGCCATCATCAGCTTGGGGCCCCAGCCGGACAGGTCCTTGTGGGTGGTGGTACCGTAAACTGCCATCAGGCCAAAATACAACGAGGTGGCAAGGAAGGCCAGCACCAGCGTACCCAGATCAAAGGCAAGGAAATAATAACTCAGCACCATGCCGTTGAGCAGGGCATAGCCTAAGAACACCCCTCTTGCCGCGCCCACGGACATATTCTGCACCCGGGCGCTCAGCACGAACACCAGCGCCAGCTCGGCAAGGGTGAACAGCAGATACAGCGAATTGACCACATAGAACAGCGGGGTGGTGGCGGTGACAAACGCCGCCGCAAAGGTGATCAGCAGTCCCAGCGCCATCCAGCGGTAGGTGCGGGTCATATAATCAGCCGAGGTCATTGTAGGCTCTGCATAGCCACGGTTGTAATTATTGTAACTCATCTGGGTTCCTCCAGTCTATTCTGCCGGAGCATTTCTCTCTTGCTCCGGTCTACAGAATATAGTATACTGCATAGAAATGAACGTTTCATGAAAAAGGCTGTGATATTGTATGTCCCTTGGACTTTATCTGCATATTCCCTACTGTTTTTCCAAATGCCGGTACTGCGATTTTTATTCCCATCCCGGGGAGCGGGGCGTACCGGAGGCCTATGTGGACGCGCTGCTGCGGGAGTTGCACCGCTTTGCGCCAGATGCGCCATTGCGGCCGGATACCGTTTATTTCGGCGGCGGCACGCCCAGCCTGCTCACCCCGGCGCAGGCAGAGCGGCTCATCCGAGCAGCAGAGCCCGTGCCCGGTGCAGAGATCACCCTGGAGGCAAACCCCGAGACCATCACCGAGGAAAGCCTGCGGGGCTTCCGGGCAGCGGGGGTAAACCGCATCTCCTTCGGGGTGCAGTCTGCCCGGGACACCCAGCTGCGCACCCTTGGCCGTCCCCACAGCGCCAAGCAGGCGCGGGCAGCCTTTGCCGCCGCCCGGCGCGCCGGGTTCGAGAACATCAGCGGCGATATCATGCTGGCGCTGCCCCATTATACGCAGGCCGAGTTTGACGAGACACTGGAACTGATCGAAAAGGGCGGTGCCACCCATATCTCGGCCTACCTTTTAAAGATAGAGCCGGACTCTGCCTTCGGCAAACACCCGCCGGAGGGTCTGCCCACCGGCGATGAAGCCGCCGATTTCTACCTTTACGCCGTGGAGCAGCTGGAGCACCACGGCTACCGCCAATACGAGATCTCCAACTTTGCAAAGCTGGGCTACGAGGGGAAGCACAACCTCATCTACTGGGACTGCGGCGACTATCTGGGCCTTGGCCCTGCGGCGCACTCCTGCATGGGCGGCAAGCGTTTCTGCTACGCGCCGGATACCGCCGCCTTTCTGCAGGACGCCGCCGCGCCTATTATGGACGGCAGCTGCGGCGCAGAGGACTACCTGATCTTACAGCTGCGGCTGCGCAAAGGGCTTGACCTCGAAGCCTACAAAGCCCTGTACGGCAAGCAGTTTTCCACCGCGCAGCTGGCCTTTGTGCAAAACTGCGTCCGTGCCGGGTATGCCACCTTCGACGGCCGCACCCTCGCCCTGACCCCCGCCGGGCTTATTGTTCAAAACAGCATCCTAGCACAACTGCTCTGACGGGAGGGCGAAACAAAAACAGCAAGGCAAAATATCGTAAAACAAAACCGCAGCGTATTTTGATACGTTGCGGTTTTTTGGTGGGCGCGGGTGGATTGCGCGAGCCGCGCAGAAAAGGAACCCGGGTCGCGGCTCCCAGCGGCTGCATCGTGCCTTGGGCGGCACGCGCATCCTGCTGGCCGCAGCCCCAACAGTTCCTCCCTGTTTCTGCCGCTGGCAGCGGTCGTCGCTGTTGCACAGGGGCTTTTTTCCCCGCCGGACTATTCGGCGGGTCTTACGAGTTGCGCTTGCCGCTTTTTCCGCAGCCCCTTGGCAGGGCTTTGAAAAAGCGGAGCGCTACCCCAGCCTCGCCTCCCTGCTTCCGCCGCAGGCGGCGGTCGGCTCCGCTGCTGTTCGAATCCACTCGCCCAGTGAATTTGGCCTTGTTATAAAGCAAAAACCTCAGCGTACTTGTGCACGTTGAGGTTTTTGGGTGGGGCAAAGTCAACCAAAATCCGAACAATTGCCCGCTGGGGCATCTTTGGCAAAAACGATTGCTCCTAGAACTTATGAGTAAACTTATTTATTGCTTCGCTAAAAAGTCTGCATAGCTTACCTGATAAACATGTTCGATGTCATCGATACTGCTCGGAATCACACCACCGTTGATTTTCCGCCACTCCAATGGGTCACCTTCATAAAACACTTTTTTCAGCTTCTTACAGTTTTTAAAAGCATTTCCATAAATTAGGCTAAGGGACTTGGGGATATAGATACTCTTCAAATTAATGCAGTCAGCAAATGTACTTTCTGCAATCATCTCAACCCCTTCCGGGAACGCAAACGACTGCAATGCAGAACACCCCGAAAATGCCTCATATCCCACAGTAGTTACAGTGTCCGGCAGAATAATTTTCTTTAAGCTGCTACAGCCACAAAAAGCATTATTATGAATTGTTTCCAATCCTTCTGGAAGCTGAATCTCCTGCAAGTTAGAGCAGTTATAAAAAGCACGCTGGGGGATTTCTGGAGCAGTACCTCCAAATGTTATCCGTTTCAAGCCGGTGCATCCTTCAAACGCGGACTCATCTTCCCAAGAGGTAAGATTTCCGTTGATGTCTGCTTCTTTCAAATTTTTGCAATTCATGAAGGGAGCAAGCCCCAAATATGTAACGCTAGTCGGAATGACAATCGTTTCAATTCCAGACTCATAAAATGCATTTGCACCAATACTTTCTACTGACTCCGGGATTATGATTCCTTTTAGGTTGGGTGTGCTTCGGAATGTTACCCAGCCAATCGACTTCAAGCTTTCCGGTAGGGAAACCGATTTCAGACTTGTACATTTGTCAAAGTCGCCTGCAATACTTTTGATTCCTTCAGGAACAACGACATCTGTAACTTTATCTGCGCCGGAAAGTGCACCGGATAAGCCGCTAATCGTGTACCCAAACACTTCTGTAGGAATTACGATTTTCCCAGCTGGCTCTGGCTGGCTTCCTTCGTATCCTACAATCAATACCGAGTTGTCGTCCTTTTGTGAAATTTTCCAAACAATTTCTCGTCCAGAAATTTCAGACTCCGAATCTATACTTTCGGAATTTGAAGAAAAGATTCCTGCTGACCCAGATGATTTAGGGGAACTCGAACCTTCATTGCAGCCGGTCAAAAAACAAGATACAGTCGTTATAAAGGCCGTATTACTTACAATTTTTAAAAAGCGGCGTCTGTCGATTTTCAAACTCATAAACTTATCCTCCGTTCGGTCAAAGTGTTTTGTTCCCACAATTTCTACGCATGAATTGCTTCTGAGTTGCGAATATACTGTAAATCAGAACAAAATCTTCTGAAACAGTTTATTCTGCACGTTAGACAAAGCTATGAGATTTATTTCCCGAAAATGAAATAATCCGAAAGCTTTTTGTTAATAATACACCCAATAAGATGTAAAGTCAATACACTTTATTAGATGTGTCGTATAGTTCCTTGCAGGAGGAACTAACAGATGTATTGTTACACAAGATTACGTGACCTGCGTGAAGATGCTGACCTTACTCAAAAGGAGGTTGGACACCTTCTAAACACAACGCAACAACAGTATGCTAAATACGAGGCAGGTATTCAGGAAATTCCGGTTCATCATTTGATAACTCTGGCAGATTATTACCAAGTAAGTACGGATTATATCTTAGGACGTGAGGAGTGGGGCGATTTAGAACTTCAAAAAAGCTGGAAGCATTTGACGTACCATCAAAAAGAAAGTATTATTATGCAAATCAATAAACGACGGGAAAACTAACAGGTCCATTCGGAAATTTCTTCGAAAAAAGAAAAACACCTGTGTATCTCTACATAAGCGTTCTCTTGGTGGACGTATACCTCAAGATTCTGGACACAACAAAAGACCAGCGCAATTTCTACGCTGGTCTTTTTGGTGGGCGCGGGTGGATTGCGCGAGCCGCGCATCTAAAAAAGCCCCGCAGGGGCTTTTTTCCCCGCCGGACTATTCGGCGGGTCGATGCTGTTCGAATCCACCCTTGCAGCCCCTTTTGCAAGACAGATAAAACAGAAACTCCGGTACCCATTGGATACCGGAGTTCTTGATGGGCGCGGGTGGATTCGAACCACCGAAGCTGAAAGCAGCAGATTTACAGTCTGTCCCCATTGGCCACTCGGGAACACGCCCATATTCACTTGTTGTACATCCGTGCGCCGGACGACTTGTTTATTTTAGCATGAGAAAGGGGTTTTGTCAACTACCTTTTTCACTTTTTTTCGCAAGGAGTATTGAAGGCAAACTGCTGCTGTTCTGCGCTCCACCCGTCACCTGCGGTGACATTCCTCCCCGGCGCGGGGAGGCTCCTGTCCCATCCGGGAAAACCTTTATGCGGAAAACGATTTTCGCGCTGCCGCACTTTATCTGGTTGAATCGCATCCTGTTTTATGTTAAAATAATGTAAAGATTTTACAGGCAAGAGTGGGTCATTGCATGGAGTCAACAATCAACGCTGCCCCGCAAGTTTTTATCGACCGAGAAAAGATGCTGCGCAGCCATCGGCATTACTGGGTGCTGCGGCGTGCACAGGACATCGTATTCTCCCTGCTGGCGCTGATCTTGCTTGCGCCACTAGTGCTGCTGATCAACCTTGCCATCGTGCTGGACAGCCCCGGAGACGGAGCCGTTTTCCGGCAGCGGCGGGTAGGACGGGACGGCAAGCTGTTCTGGTTGTATAAGTTCCGCACCATGTGCCCGGACGCCGAGGAGCGGCTGAACGAATTGTTGAAGCTGAACCAGATGGACGGCCCGGTGTTCAAGATCAAAGGGGATCCCCGTATTACCCGGGTGGGGCATTTTCTGCGCAAGACCAGTCTGGACGAGCTGCCCCAGCTGCTCAACGTGCTGCGGGGCGACATGAGCATCGTGGGGCCACGCCCCGCGCTGCCCCGGGAGGTAGAGTTGTACAACGACTACCAGCGCCAGCGGCTGTACGTCACCCCAGGGCTGAGCTGCTACTGGCAGATCGCACCCCACCGCAACGAGATGAGTTTTGACGAGTGGGTGGCGCTGGATCTGAAATACATTCAGGAGCGCAGCTTTTGGGTGGACTGGAAGATCATCTTCCTCACCGTCCGCGCCATGTTCATGAAATACGGAGAGTGACAAAAGCGCCTGTTGTGCATCCGCACAACAGGCGCTTTCGTTACGTTTATTTCAGCACCGCACCCAGATTTGCACTGGTGACCATGCGGGCGTAGCGGCTCAGCCAGCCGGTTTTGATGTTGGGCTCGGGCGCAACGTACTTTGCCTTGCGCTCGGCCAGCACTGCATCGCTGACCTCCAGCGTGATGGAGGCGTTGGGGATGTCGATGGTGATGGTATCCCCTTCCTCGATCAGGCCGATGGGGCCGCCGGAGGCTGCCTCCGGGCTGACGTGGCCGATGGCAGCGCCGCGGGATGCACCGGAGAAGCGGCCGTCCGTGATAAGGGCTACCGTCTTATCCAGCTTCATGCCTGCCAGCGCAGAGGTGGGATTGAGCATCTCCCGCATACCCGGGCCGCCCTTGGGGCCTTCGTAGCGAATGACCACCACATCGCCCGGGACGATCTTGCCTGCGTAGATGGCGGCAATAGCCTCCTCCTCGCTGTTGAACACCCGCGCCGGGCCTGTGTGCTTCTGCATCTCCGGGGCCACGGCGCTGCGCTTGACAACGCACCCGTCCGGAGCAATGTTGCCCCACAGGATCTGCAGACCGCCGGTCTCAGAATAGGGGTTCTCGATGGGACGGATGGCCTTTTCGTTCAGGATATGGGCGCCCTTGATGTTCTCACCAAGGGTCTTGCCGGTGACGGTGGGCACATCCAAGTCCAGCAGGCCCTTCTTGGCCAGTTCTGCCTGCACTGCCGGGATGCCGCCCGCTGCGTACAGATCCGGCATATGGGTGGGACCTGCCGGTGCCAGATGGCACAGGTTGGGGGTCTTGGCGCTGATCTCGTTGAACAGCTTCAGATCGATGGGTACACCGGCCTCGTAGGCGATAGCCAGCAGGTGCAGCACCGTGTTGGTGGAGCAGCCCAGTGCCATATCGCAGGTCAGTGCGTTGCGGATGGAGCGCTCGTTGATGATCTGGCGTGCGGTGATGCCCTTGCGCACCATCTCCATCACAGCCATACCTGCGTGCTTTGCCAGCTGCAGGCGCTTGGAATACACAGCCGGGATGGTGCCGTTGCCGGGCAGAGCAATGCCGATGGCCTCGCACAGGCAGTTCATGCTGTTGGCGGTGTACATACCGGAGCAGCTGCCGCAGCTGGGACAGCAGTTGCAGGTGCAGTCCTCCAGCTGCTCGTCAGTGATCATACCGGCCTTATAGGCACCCACGGCCTCGAACATCTTGGAAAGGCTCACTTCCTCGCCGCCGTAGCTGCCGGCCAGCATGGGGCCGCCGGAGCAGACCACAGCGGGCACATCCATGCGCACTGCTGCCATCACCATGCCGGGCACGATCTTATCGCAGTTGGGCACCAGCACAAGGCCGTCCAGCTGGTGTGCCATCAGCATGGTCTCCACGCTGTCGCAGATCAACTCGCGGGAGGCCAGAGAGTACTTCATGCCCACATGCCCCATGGCGATGCCATCGCATACGCCGATGGCAGGGATCAGGATGGGCGTACCACCGGCCATCTGCACACCGGCCTTGACGGCCTCGGCGATCTTATCCAGATTCATGTGTCCGGGCACGATCTCGCTGTAGGCGCTCACCACGCCGATGAGGGGGCGCTCCAGTTCCTCCGGGGTGTAGCCCAGCGCATAAAACAGGCTGCGGTTCGGTGCGCGCTCCGAGCCCTTGGTCACATTGTCACTTCTCATGGTTTATTCCTCTTTTTCTTATAGCAAAAGACTCCCTCCCAAAGGAGGGAGTCTTTCTGGTTTTAAACGCAGGTTTTGGCTGAACTCCTTCCGTCATCGCTTGCGCGATGCCACCTCCCTCACGGAGGGAGGCTTCACGCTGCGGTCAGACAAAAGGCTCCCTCTTTGAGGGGGCTGTCGCCGCAGGCGACTGGGGGAGTTAATTACTTCTTCAGCCAACTCATCATGCCGCGCAGTTCAGCACCCACCTTCTCGATGGGCAGTTCAGCCTCCATGCGGCGCTTGGCAAGGAAGTGCACCTTGCGGCCGCCCTTGGGGCTCATCTCGGTCAGGAACTCGGAGGCAAAGGTGCCGTCCTGGATCTCGGTCAGGACCTTCTTCATCTCCTTGCGGGTCTCCTCGGTGATCAGGCGCTTGCCGGTGCGGTAGTCGCCGTACTCAGCAGTGTTGGAGATGGAGTAGCGCATCTTGGAGAAGCCGCCCTCGTTGATCAGGTCAACGATCAGCTTCATCTCGTGGCAGGTCTCAAAGTAGGCCATCTCGGGCTCGTAACCGGCCTCTACCAGCGTATCGAAACCGGCGTGGATCAACTCGGAAACGCCGCCACACAGCACGGCCTGCTCGCCGAACAGATCGGTCTCGGTCTCCTCCTTGAAGGTGGTCTGCAGGATGCCTGCACGGCCAGCGCCGATGCCGGAAGCATAAGCCAGAGCGATGTCCTTGGCCTTACCGGTGTAGTCCTGCTCCACGCAGATCAGAGAGGGGCAGCCCTCGCCCTCGGTGTACAGGCGGCGGACGATGTGGCCGGGGCCCTTGGGAGCGATCATGATGACGTCCACGTTCTTGGGAGCGGTGATGGTCTTGAAGTGGATGTTGAAGCCGTGTGCAAAGGCCAGTGCCTTGCCCTCGGTCATGTAGGGAGCGACCTGCGTGTTGTAGATGTCGGCGCACAGTTCATCGGGCACCAGCATCATGACAACGTCACCGGCCTTGGCAGCCTCTTCCACTTCCATCACCTTGAAGTTTTCGTGGGTGGCAGCGAACTCAGAAGCCTTTGCCCAGTGGGCAGAGCCCTTGCGCAGGCCCACCACAACGTTGACGCCGCTCTCGGCCAGATTCTCAGAGTGTGCATGGCCCTGACTGCCGAAGCCGATAACAGCGACGGTCTTGCCGTCCAGCACGCCGAGGTTGCAGTCGGAATCGTAGTATTTCTTGATAGCCATAATCGTTAGTCTCCTTTTACTTTTTCTGGTTGGTTTATCTTCCGGTCTTGTATGCTCTGCTCTATCTTTCGCTCACCCTGAGCGGAAAAGCAATGTGGTTTATGCCCGTCTTGCGCCCGGCGGGGGCAGCTGGACGGAGCGCACCTCCTGCGGCGGCTTCTGGATATGCTGATGCATCCCGCCGCGCTCCAGTGCGGTAACGCCGGTGCGGCACTGCTCAAGAATGTTGTAGCCCTCGAACATTTTCAGGAAAGCGTCCAGCTTGTCCGGCCGGCCGATGAGTTCAAACACCATGCTGTCCGGGGAAAGATCAATGATCTTTGCCTTGTAGATACAGGCGATCTCCCGCAGTTCGGTGCGGTTGTGCACGTCCGATTCCACCTTGAGCAGCAGCAACTCCCGCTCCAGCGATTTTTCGCTGTCCAGCACGAACACCTGCCGGGTGACTTCCAGCCGCTCGGTCTGCAATACCAGCTGCTGCAAGGCCTTTTCATCGCTGGTAATGGTCACCGTAATGCGGCTGACTGCCGGGTCGTTGGTGGCGGACACCGTAAGGCTGTCGATATTGAAGCCGCGGCGGCAGAACAGGCTGGACACCCGGGCCAGAACGCCGCTCTGGTTGTCCACCAGCAGGCTGATGACCCTGCGCTGATCAGATTCCATGATGCTGTGTCCTCCTTATTCCATGATGATGTCGTTGATATCGCCGCCGCCGGGGATCATGGGCAGCACCTTTTCGTCCTTGTCAATGATGCACTCGATCCAGGTGGGGCCCTTCTGCTGCAGGGCATCTGCAAAGGCTTCCTGAAACTCCGGCAGGTTGGTGCAGCGGTAGCCCTTCAGGCCAAAGCCGTCTGCCAGCTTGACAAAATCGGTCTTGCGGTGGGGGTCGGTCTGGCTGTAGCGCTTGCCGTAAAAGCTGGTCTGCCACTGGCGCACCATGCCCAGCACCGAGTTATTGAAGATGACCGTGATGATGGGCAGTTCGTAGCTGACAGCGGTGCAGGCCTCGTTCAGGTTCATGTGGAAGGAGCCGTCACCGGTAAACATCACCACGCGCTGCTGACGCCCCAGTGCCATCTGGGCACCAATGGCGGCGCCGTAGCCAAAGCCCATGGTGCCAAGGCCGCCGCTGGTGATAAAGCCGCGGCTCTTCGTGTGGCGCAGGTACTGTGCTGCCCACATCTGGTGCTGACCCACGTCGGTAACATACACAGCCTCGGGGCCGCACTGGTTGCACACCTCGCCGATGACCTGATGGGGCATCAGCCGGGTGGGATCGGACACGGGATGGTAATCCTGTGCCTGCCAGTTCTGGATCATCTTCATCCATTCCGGGTGCTTGGCGGGCTTGATCTGGGGCAGCATGGCGTTCAGCACATAGGCTGCATCGCCCACGATGGAAAGATCCACATCCACGTTCTTGCCCAGTTCGCTGGCGTCAATGTCGATCTGGATGATGGTAGCGTTTTTGGCAAAGGTCTTGGGGTTCAGCGCCACACGGTCGGAAAAACGGGTGCCCACCGCGATGAGCACATCGCACTCTGCCACTGCCCGGTTGGAGGTGTAGCAGCCGTGCATCCCCAGCATCCCCAGATTCATCGGGTCGCCGTAGGGCACAACGCCTGCGGCCATCAGGGTGTAGGTAGCGGGGATCTCTGCCTTGTGCAGCAGATCCCGCAACGGCTGGCAGCTGGCTGCGCTGCGCACGCCGCCGCCAAAGTACACCAGCGGGCACTGTGCGGCGTTGATGAGGTCTGCCGCCCAGTGCACCTGCTCCTCATTATAGGTAGTCACGGTGCGGATAGGCTCCGGCTGCTTGGGGGTGAACTCGCACACCGCTGCGGTCACGTCCTTGGGGATATCCACCAGCACCGGGCCCTTGCGGCCGCTCTGCGCAATGCGGAAAGCTGCCCGCATGGTGTCAGCCAGGTCCTCTACCCGGCGCACCGTGAAATTATGCTTTGTGATGGGCACCGTAATGCCCTCGATGTAAGCTTCCTGAAAGCCGTCCCTGCCGATGCTGCTGGTAGGCACGTTGCCGGTAAAGGCCACCATGGGCACCGAGTCCATATAGGCGGTTGCAATGCCGGTGACCAGATTGGTGGCACCCGGGCCGCTGGTAGCCAGCACCACGCCGGTGCGGCCGGTGGCGCGGGCGTAGCCGTCCGCTGCATGGGCAGCGCCCTGCTCATGGGCGGTAAGCACATGGGTGATGCGGTCGGCATTCTTATACAGTTCGTCGTAAAGGTTCAGCACAGCGCCGCCGGGGTAGCCAAACAGAGTGTCCACTCCCTGCTCGCACAGGACCTCTACAAAGATCTGAGAACCATTCAACTGCATGGTGTTGCTCCTATTCCTGTTCCACTTCTTATCCATTCCCTCAGGGAGAGCTTTAAAAAAAGAAAAAGCCCTTGTCCCCTGCTTCCTTCAAGAGACAAAGACCTTGTAACATCAAGCTCTCTGCGGTACCACTCTCGTTGGCGTGCTGTGCACACCCTCTCACGGGCTTCCAACAAAGCCCTGCACTGTAACGGCTGCAACCGGCGCTGCTTACAAGGGTTTGCACCCGTTGGGCAGGCTGCTCCGGGATGATTTTCCGCACGAAACGCTGACTGCCTTGCACCAGACGGCAGCTCTCTGAACAGTGGGGATCGTGTGGTACTTTTTCCCATCTGCGCATTTGTTGATGTAAATTATACTATAAACCGGGCTTTTGTCAATCGACAATTTGTAACCTGAATCACCCAAAAGATGAAGCATTTTTAACACCCCTTGCATCCCCGCCCGAGCCGCTGTATACTTTTGATATCCGCGTACCTGCGTTTTGTAGGGTATGTGCTAATGGAGAGGAAAAGGGATCACCTATGAAACTGAGAGAATGGAATGCCCATCTGCATGGGCTTGTTGTGTTCCGTGCCCTGCTGAACGACCCTGTTGTGGCAAAGCTTTTAGACCTGACCGACCGCATGGAAGCCGGCAGCACCTCCTACGGCCCGGTGTGCGATGCCGTAGCCGCCTTTGAGGCTGCTTTGTTTGAATCCACCACCAACTGGAGCCGCTACCTGAGCAGCGCCGTGCTGGAGGCCGAGACCATCTGCGTGCGGCAGGCCGCTGCCGGACAGCTGGACGCGCTGCTGCAAAGCGCCTTAGACAGCGAACTGCAGTTTTTGCAGCAGCTGTGCGGACTGACGCTGGACGATCTGTTCCAGACCGCCTACTCGGAGCAGGCGCAGCGGCCGGAGTTGGCGTTCCTGCCCCGGTGGCAGACCTGTGAACTCGACCTTGCCGCCGCCTACACCCAGCGCATGAGCGAGGTGGGCAAAAAGGGCTACGGTATGTTTGCAAAGCACCATGTATTCACGGTGGAGAACGGCCAGCTTGTGCCGGTAAAATACCCCGACCCGCAGCGCCTTTCCGAACTGCCCGGCTACGAGAAGGAGCGGGAAAAGGTAATTGCCAACACAAAGGCTTTGCTGGCCGGAATGCCCGCCAACAATGTGCTGCTGTACGGCGATGCCGGCACCGGCAAATCCAGCGCAGTAAAGGCCATTGCCAACGAGTTTGCGCCCGAGGGGCTGCGGCTGGTGGAGGTAAAAAAGAACCAGCTATACCAGATCCCCGACCTGATGGACAAGCTGGCGGCAAACCCGCTCAAGTTCATCCTGTTCATTGATGACCTGAGTTTTACCGCCAACGACGACAACTTTGCCGCCCTGAAGGCGATTCTGGAGGGCAGCGTAGGCGGCCGCGCCCAGAACATTGCGGTATACGCCACCTCTAACCGCCGCCACCTCATCAAGGAGACCCTCTCGGACCGCACCGGCGATGACATCCACGAGGCCGACACACGGCAGGAGTTGATGAGCCTTTCCGCCCGGTTCGGCCTGACGGTCACCTTCCAGCGGCCGGAAAAGGCACGGTTCGAGACCATTCTGGAAGAACTGGCAAAACAGCACAACATCCAGATGCCCACCGAGCAGCTGCTGCTCAAGGCCGAGGCCTTTGCCCTGCGTGCCGGTGGCCGCAGCCCCCGGGTGGCCAAGCAATTCATCGAGCAATGCAAGGCCGGCGTGCAGAAGTAAAGACCTGCTTTCCGAACCTGCTATCAAAAACGGGACATCAAAGCATCCGCAGATGCTCCGGTGTCCCGCTTTTGTTCTCTTTATTCGCTCAGTCCCGCACGGCGATGCACTCGATCTCCAGCTTTGCGCCCTTGGGGATGGCTGCCACCTGCACGCAGCTGCGGGCGGGGAACGGCTCGGCAAAAGCCTTGGCGTACTCTGCGTTCACTGCGGCAAAGTCATTGATGTCGGCCAGAAAAATCACCGTCTTGACCACGTTGTTCATGGAAAGCCCTGCCTCGGCCAGAATCGCCTTCAGGTTGGCAAGGCTCTGGGCGGCCTGCTGCTCCACGGTATCGGCCATGGTGCCGGTGGCGGGGTCTACCGGGAGTTGACCGGACACAAATACCATGTTGCCCAGATCCAGTGCCTGACTGTAAGGGCCGATGGCGGCAGGTGCGTTGGTGGTAGATACGACTTTCATAGTATATTTCCTCCTCTATATTACTTTAAGTTTAAGGTAGGTTCTCTTTTTGCTCCGGAAAATGGTGAACGTGCGATTTAAAATGATTTTCCGCGTTTACACCCGCTCGGTGACCAGCTGGAAGCCGGCCTTGGTCAGCTCGGTGCGGATCTGCTCGATCTGGGCGGCATCGCGGGTCTCCAGCGTCAGCTTGAGGAAGCAGCTGGAGATGGGCATATTGGGGTCGGAGCCGTCATGCTGCACCGACACCACATTGCTGCCGCAGCGGGATACCACCTCGGCCACCTTTTTCAGCTGGCCGGGCTTGTCCTCCAGCGCGATGGTCAGGTTTGCCTTGCGGCCGCTCATGACAAGGCCGCGGGTGATGACGCGGTTCAGGATGTTCACATCAATGTTGCCGCCGGAGATGACGCAAGCTACCTTTTTGCCCTCCACCGGCAGCTTGTGGAACAGCACCGCCGCCACCGGCACAGCGCCTGCACCCTCGGCCACCAGCTTCTGGTTTTCCATCAGGGAGAGAATGGCCGCCGCCGTCTCGTCCTCGGTCACGGTAACGATATCGTCCACATACTGCTCGCACAGTTGATAGGTCAACTCGCCCGGAGTCTTGACTTGAATGCCGTCCGCAAAGGTGGAAGCAGCTTTCAGGGTCTGGTACTTGTGCTCGTGCAGGCTGCGGTACATACTGGGAGCACCCTCGGCCTGTACGCCGTACACCTTGACCTCCGGGCGCAGGGTCTTGATGGCAAAGGCAATACCGGAGATCAGTCCGCCGCCGCCCACCGGCACCACCACAGCGTCCACATCCGGCAGCTGGTCAAGGATCTCCAAGCCGATGGTGCCCTGCCCGGCGATGACCTGCTCGTCATCGTAGGGGTGGATAAAGGTCATGTCATACTCCTTTTGCAGCTGCACGGCCTTGTCGTGGGCTTCGTCGTAGGTGCCGGGCACAAGGCAGACCTCCGCGCCCAGATTTTTGGTGTTCTCCACCTTCATCAGGGGTGCGCCGTCCGGCATACAGACGATGCTGCGGATGCCGCGCCGGGTAGCGGCCAGCGCCACGCCCTGCGCATGGTTGCCCGCAGAGCAGGCAATCACGCCCTTGGCACTCTCCGCCTCGGAAAGCTGGCTGATTTTATAGTAAGCGCCCCGTACCTTAAAGCTGCCGGTGGCCTGCAGGTTCTCGGTCTTGAGGTACAGCTGGCAGTCCTTGGACAGCTTGGGTGCTTCGATGAGGTCGGTCTTGCGCGCCACGTCCTTCAGCACAAAGGCGGCGTGGTAGATCTTATCCAGAGTCAGCATGACAGATACTTCCTTTATTTTTCGTGATGCCATCCAGTATAAGTTACAAAAATTGTTTTGTCAAATGAATTTCGTTCACGATAAAAGGCACAAAAAAGAGAAAGGCAGTGGTTTTCTGCCGGAAAGACGCTCCACTGGGCCAGTCGGCATCATCTCACTTCTCCATTCATACCCCCTCAGTCTCGCTACGCTCGACAGCTCCCCCAAGGGGGCGCCTTTGGGCTATGCCGGGAACTTTACCGTCACCACGAAAGCCGTCCCCTTGGGGAAGGTGGCAAAGCCGTAGGCTTTGACGGAAGGGGTATTCCCCGTCCCCCACCCATGAAAAAGGGGTTCTGAAAAGCCCGCAGGCTTTTCAGAACCCCAAAATTTCAAATAATTCTTCCGATGAATATGCGCAAAGCGAACGCGGAGCGCATTCCAAATCGTCTGTTACCGTCCACGGCCACCGCCGCCGCCGTGGCTGGAGCCGCCGCCCATACCACCGAAGCCGCCGCCAAAGCTGCCGCCGCCAAAACCGCCGCGCCCGGCACCGCCCCCGAAGGAGCCGCCGCCCATGCCGCCAAAGCCGCCGTAGAAGCCGCCCGGCGGGGGCGGCGGGTCATGCGGGCCGCGCGGGCCGCGGGGACCCCACCGTCTGCGGGGAGGGCGGGGCCCGCCGAAGCACCACAGCCAGCCGCAGGGGCTGGCAAAAACATAGGCCACCGACCGGATGATGACGATGAGCAGCACAACGCTGACCACAAGGGTCAGGATGTCGGTCAGGGCACTGCCGCCGCTGCTCTGGCTGCCCTGATAGCCGGGCTGCACGGTGCTGCCGTTGCCGGCACTGCCGGAAAGACTGACCCCGTAGATGTCCGCGATGGTGCTTGCCACGTTCCGGACACAGGTGGTCACTGCGCCGTCATAATCCCTTGCGGCGAACTGATCCTCCATGGTCTGGGCGATGGCACTGGCTTGCTTTGCCAGCGTAGTGTTGCGGAAGCCATCGCCGTAGGTCAGGTAGTAGTCGCCGTCCGCATACTGCGCCGATTCCATCACCAGCAAAATCAGCACGCCGTTGTTGTTGGAAGACGAGCCGATGCCCCAAGCGTTGAAAGCCTGTGTGGCGTAATCCTCCGTGGAATCATTACCCGTATATTCTACTGTCAGTACACTGATCTGTGCGCCACTGCAGCTGGATTCCAGCTGGGCGTTCAGTTCGGTGATGGTCTGCACGGTGCTGCTGCTCAGCACACCGGCATCGTCCACCACGCACTCGCCCTTAGGCAGGCTGGGCAGCTGGGCGGCAAAGGCCGCCGGGCACAGCACTGCCGCGCTGACCACAACGGCCAGCACCAGTGCGCTGATGCGTTTTGCAAAGTTTTTCATGCGAAGGGCTCAACCTCCTTCACGCCGGACAAAGTTCCCAGCACACTGGCCGGAAAGCCGCCGACATCCTTCTGATATTCATACACCGCCGTATTGTACTGCAAGGTACCGATGATGGTGGCTGCGCTGTTGAACTGGCCGTACTGCCCCTGCACCGCGCCCATCTTCATGGGGTCGGCGGCCTGCTCCTGCAATTTTGCATACAACTGGTCGATGGCGGTGCCCAGCGCCTGGTCGGCCTGATAAAGCGCGTGCATCGTGCTGCCCTGATAATAGGGCAGCGAGGTCAGCGTCTGGCTTTTGCCGCCGTTCTGCACCGCTTGCAGACAAGCAGAGAAATCGTTCAGCGCAGTTTGTGCAGCCAGCACCTCGGCGCTGTCTGCGCCAAGGGTATTGGAGGCGGTGGTCAGGATATTCGCCGCCGTATTTTCCCGGGTGGTCAGTTCTTCACTGAGGTTATAGCCGTTGTCGGCGGCGACCCCTGCGGTGAACCACTGGCGGGCGGTGTTGTACTTCCCGCGCAGTTTGGCGCTGCCAAAGCCGAAAAAGGCAGCCAGCATCACCACTACGCTCAAAGCCAGCGCCGCCGCCCGGGTGGAAAGCGCTGCGGGCAGCTTTGCTTCCAGTGCAGCCAGCTTCTGCTGGCGCGGTGTCAGCGTTACGGTCTGCTCCGGCTTTGCCTTTTCACGGTAGCTGCCCGCGTCAAAGCCGCCGGGAGTGGTTTGTTTATTGTTCTGAGAAAAATCAGCGTTTGCCATTTCAGCTCCGGATCTCCATCATTTTGGTTTTCAGTTCGTCCTCGATGCGGGTCAGTTCCTGCTCGGCGGCGGCACGCTTTGCACGGCCCTCGCTCTGGATCTTGTTCAGTTCGTCCAGCGTCTCGATCAGGCTCTTGTTGGTCTGCTGCAGGGTCTCGATATCCACGATGCCGCGCTGGCTCTCCTTGGCAGTTTCGATGGTGCCCATTTTCAGCGCCTCGGCATTCTTCTTCAGCAGGTCGTTGGTCATGTTGGTCACAGCGCGCTCTGCCTGCATGGCCTGCTGGCTGTGTGCCAGACCCAGTGCCAGCACCATCTGGTTCTTCCACAGCGGGATGGTGTTCACGATGGTGGACTGGATCTTTTCTGCCATCATGGTGTTGTTGTTTTGCAGCAGACGGATCTGGGGGCCCATCTGCAGGCTGATGTTGCGGGTCAGTTCCAGATCATACAGCTTTTTCTCAAAGCGCTCGCACTGGTCGGCAAGGTCGCGGGCAGCCTGTGCATCCTCCGGCAGACCGGAGGCCTTGGCCTTATCCATGGCCTGCTGCAATTCATTGGCACGCACATCGGCCAGCTTTTTCTTACCGGCAAGGATATACATACTCAGTTCCTTGAAGTAGGCCATGTTCAACTCGTACATCTTGTCCAGCATGGCGATATCCTTGAGCAGCTGCACCTGATGTGCCTCCAGCATGGACTGGATCTTTTCCACGTTGGTCTCGGTCTTGTCGTACTTGGTCTTGAGGGCGTCCAGCTGGCTGGTCTTTTTCTTGAAGAAGCCCATGATGCCCTTCTGCTGCTCCTCGTTGGCGTCAAAACTCTTCAACTCGCCAATGAGGTCGGTGATCATATCGCCCACCTCGCCCAGATCCTTGGTGGACACCTTGGAGAGGGCAGCCTCGGAGAAATCGCCGATCTTCTTCTGGCAGGCAGAGCCGTACTGCAGCACCTGCTGGCTGTTGGTAATATCGATCTTCTGGGCAAACTGATCCACCATGGCCTGCTCCTCGGGGGTCAGGTTCACCTGTGCCTCCGGGGCAGGGGCAGCGGCGGGCTTTTCCTCCTGCGGCACAGCTACGGGGGTGGGGTCCAGCGTCAGGGTGGGCACTGCGGGGGCATCCAGATCAAAATTCAGGGTATTGTCAGCCATAAGTGATTCCTTCCTTTCAAAATCCCGAGGGGATATTTCAGTCTTACTTGCTCAGACCCTGTCCTTTCAGCATATTCTGCAAAACGGTCAGGTCTGCGGACAGATCCATGCTCTCTGCCGCGTACAGGGCATCCAGCTGGTTTTCAAAAGCAGTGGCAATGGAGGCGGCGTTGTGCTCCACCTCGGCGCGGATGGCGGCGGCGTTCTCGCCCCGCACACCCTGCTTTGCAAGCTTTGCATACTGCTGCAAAACGTTTACGGCGTCCGGCAGATAGTAGTTGGCAAACCGGCGCACCTGCTTTGCCTTGGCGGGATTTGCCTCTACGGCTTCCACAATGGAGCGGCCCGCCTTTTCCATGCGGGTCATGGCGGCAGACAGCTGCGGGTCGGGCAACGCCTCGTTCAGCGCGTGCAAAGTGTCCAGCTTCTGCTGGATATCGGTCAGCATCTGGTCCACATCCTCCACACCGGTGTGGAAAGGCACCTCGTGCTCCACCACCCGGGGCGGGCAGACCTTCTGTGCCACGCCAAAGGCCACGGCGGCACCGCCCAGCGCCACCAGCAGCGCCCACAATTTATACACCGGCAGCGCCGCGCACAGCACCACGAATACCAGCGCCATTGCGTAAAAAGGCAGCGCACTGGGCTTTTGGGTGCGGATGATCTTGCTCATGGTCATTTCTCCTTGTCCGGGGCAGTGCGCCCCTTATGATATCCATAATACAACGTCCGCAAAAAAACGCAAGTATCCCGCAAAAGAATTTACAGCCTTGTCATCATTTTATGATCCAGTCTGCCAGCGCAGTGCCCCAAAGTTCCTCCAGCCGGGCGGGGCTGCAGGCGGCGTTAGCGGGGCTTGTACTGGGCAAGCGGACAGCCGGGATGCCGGTAAGCGGCTGCTGATATTTTGTGTAGATACGGTATGCCGTGGCGCCGTTGCAGAACACCGCCCGGATAGGCGCTTTGCGCAGCAGCCCGGCGATATCGTTGGGGACAACGTCCTTGATAGAGGCATCCGACGCGCCGGTGATGGTGCAGCTTTCCAGCGTATCCCACAGCGCCAGCCCGTGGCGCAAAAGCAGCTGCTTTTTGGCGGCGATATCCTCCCGCGCGGGCAGCGGCTCCCCGGTCAGCGCCGCCAGCAGCGGCCAGAACCGGTTTTGCGGGTGGCCGTAGTAAAAGGCCATCTCCCGGCTTTTGGGGCTGGGCCATGTACCTAAAATCAGCGCCCGGCTGCGGTCATCGTATACCGGCGCAAAGCTCATAAGCTGCCGCCTGCGCTTTCAATATTGCCCCATGCAGAGCCGAAGTTCTTACCGGAGGGCTCCGCGCGGGGGCCGTCGAACCACAGTTCCTCGATCAGCGCCGCCACGCCGTCCTCCCGCACGTCCCCGATGATCCTGTCGGCAACAGCCTTGGCATCCGGGGTACCGTTCGCCATACAGGCGCTCAGGCCGGCCACCTTCAGCATTCCCACATCGTTGGCAGAATCACCCACGGCAACGGCATCTGCCAGCGTAAGCCCCATCTGCCCGCACAGGTCGGCAAGCCCTACGCCCTTATCCATGCCGCCGCGCACGATATCGTAGTAACAGTAGCCGTCCGCATTCTGCGCGCCCACCTGCATCCAGTGCAGACCAAGGTAGCCGTATTTTTCGTGGAAGCGCTCCACCTCCTGCGGCGGCATGGCAGCAAAGGCGGCGTGGGGCATATCCACTAGATGCCGGTCCTGATCCTCGCCGTCCACGCAGTCCAGCCCGGGGCTGTTCATCATCTGATAGCCGGTGTGCAGATACTCGTACTCGCAGTAGGCGTAACAGGCATCCCGGAAGTTGAATTGCAGCGGGTAGTTATAATCCTCACAGAAATCCACCAGCACATACATCTCCTCGCTGGTAAGCGGATGCTCGGC
Source organism: uncultured Faecalibacterium sp. (assembly GCA_934503275.1). Classification (GTDB taxonomy): domain Bacteria; phylum Bacillota; class Clostridia; order Oscillospirales; family Ruminococcaceae; genus Faecalibacterium. The sequence goes on along the minus strand of CAKSVD010000007.1, from coordinate 44,935 downwards.
TATTACGTTGCCCTGCCTGTCCACCACGCAGGCACCGTTGCAGGTGATGGCGTAGTCGTACCGGATGCCGCCCAGCTGGTTTTTATCCCGGATGCCGGGGTAGGAGCGGCCGGTGCTGAGCACAAACTTGCCCCCGGCGGCCTGCAGCTTTTTTACCGCCTTTACCACCGCCTGGCGGGGCTTTGCCTCCCCAAAGGGCATCAGCGTGTTGTCGTAATCGCTTGCCAGAATCTTATATTGCATGGTTTTCTCTCCTGTGTGCATCGTTTTCTCCCAGTATATCACATTTCAAAGTCCAGCGGGAGAGGGGGAATATCAAAAATGCCCTCCGCTTACGCTCTGGGCAAATATAGCGGAATTATTCTTTTGATATAGGGCGTTTGTCGCGCTCTGCGGAGCGCTCCAAACGCATTTTTCACAGAAAGGGCCGTAAAGACAAGATGCAGCCTTTCCCGCAGCGCCACGCTTTCGCAGAAAGCGGCGCTGCAACTGCTGTTTGCCGTTACGACCCTACCCGTGAAAATGGGGTTCAGAAACGCCCGCAGGCGTTTCTGAACCCCAAAATTAAAAATAATATTTCCTTAGCTTATGCGCAAAGCAAACGCGGAGCGCATTTCAAATCGTTTTCCTCACGGGAAATCAGGCAAACACCGCCACGACTACCTGCATCGCCACGCCCACAAAGGCACCGGCAGCCCATGTCAGGCCGGTGATGAAGAGGTTCTGCTTCCACGAGGGGTTGGCGCGCCACAGCACAGCCAAGCCCACACCCGCACCGGTGCACAGCCCCGCCACAAGGCTGGAAAAGCGCAGCGCACCCTCCACATACAGTTGGGTCAGCAGCACGCTGGCGGCGCAGTTGGGAATCAGCCCCACCAGAGCCGCCACCACCGGCTGGAAAAAGCCCATGCCGCCCAGCATCTCGGCGAACACATCCTCGCCCACGCCCTCTACGATCATGCCGAACACCAGACTGAAGGCGAAGATGAACACAAAGATCTCCAGCGTGTGGCGCAGCGCCGCCTGCCAGATGGGCTTTTCGTTGCCCTCGGCATCGCTGTGCTCCTCGTGGCAGTCCACCTCGTCCGCATGGCCGGTGTAGCCGCCACGCAGCCCCTTGGGCAGCACGCCCCGCAGCACAAAGTCCAGCACAAAGCCCACCACGATGGCGTACACCACCTTGATGACCATCAGGACGGCCAGCTTATCCCAGTAGGCGGGCATGGAGACCAGCAGCGGGATAGCTTCGTCGCTGGTGGCAAGGTACACCGCCATCAGCGTGCCCAGCGTGATGACCCGGGAGGCGTAAAAGTTGGACGCAATAGCCGAAAAGCCGCACTGCGGCACACAGCCCAGCACCGCGCCCGGCACAGCACCCCAGCGCCCACCGCCCGCCAGCAGCGCCTCGATGCGCTCGCCGTGGCGGTGCTCGATATACTCGATCAGCAGGTAGGCCAAAAACAGAAAGGGCAGCATCTTGGCGGTATCCACCAGAGTTTCGCCCAGAACATCCAAAAACAGTTCCATAAATAATCGCTCCAAAGACCCGCAGGGGGTCATCTCTCAACAATTTGCAATCAGCTTGCATTTTCGTGCAGGGAAGATTATACACGATATGTTTCCCAATTGCAATACCAAATTGCAAATTAGTTGCAATTTTATGTCATGGAACGCTGCTGCGCGTAAAAAAGCGTGATTTCAAATGGTCTCCGCTGGCGCTCTGACCATTTTCAGCGGAAGAATTATTTTAAGTTTTGCGTTTGTCGCGCTCTGCGGAGCGCTCCAAACGCATTTTTCACGGGTGGGGTTTAGAACGAACTCCCTCAGTCAAAGCCTGACGGCTTTGCCAGCTCCCTCGAAGAGGGAACCTTTGGCATGGCGATACAGTTTCCAGCTAAACCGCAAAGTGTGCGGGCGTGCTCGCTCCCCCCTTGGGGGGAGCTGTCGCGCAGCGACTGAGGGGCTATAAATGGAGAAGCGAAAAAAGCGTTAAAGCGATAGCGCCGACTGGCGCAGCGCTAGCTTTTTTGTGCTTCGACTTCTTCTTTAGGATTGTCAAGGGCGAGCAGCCCTTGGCCCGTTGCGGGGTGGGTGGAGTCCAGAGGTAGGGAGGGGGGACTCGGAACACCCCTCCCTGCCTCTGGCCCAGCGGAGCGTCTTTGCACGCTGAAAGCAAGCAGATACCTTCACCCACAGCGCTGCGCTTTCGCAGAAAGCGGCGCTGCGACTGCCGTTTTTCTCCACGACCCCACCTGTGAAAATGGGGTCCAGAAACGCCCGCAGGCGTTTCTGGACCCCGAAATTAAAAATAATGTTTCCTTAGCTTATGCGCAGAGCAACGCGGAGCGCATTCCAAATCGTCCCACGCAGTAAGGTAGCTGCGGCCTGTTTTACCCCTTCAGCGGTACAAAGCCCACAAGGTCCTTGACCACCTCGCCGCCGATGATCAGACCGGCCACCGAGGGTACAAAGGCGTTGGAGCCCGGCACGGTGCGCCGCGCGGTGCACTTGCGCTGAGTGCCCGGGGGACAGATGCAGTGGTTCTTGCAGCTGATGGAGTCATCCTCGATGGGCGTCATGACAGGCTCCTTGGAGTAGACCACCTTCAGGTGCTTGATCTTGCGCTTGCGGCACTCGATCCGCATTACCTTGGCCAGCGGGCAGACCGAGGTCTTATAGATGTCAGCCACCTCAAAGCGGGTGGGGTCCATCTTGTTGCCTGCGCCCATGGAGCAGATGATGGGCGTACCCGCCTCCTTGCACTTCATCACCAGCGCCAGCTTGCCGGTAACGGTGTCGATGGCGTCCACCACATAGTCGTACTGGGTAAAATCGAAATCGTCCTGCGTCTCCGGCCCAAAGAAGCACCGGTGGGTAGTCACCTTGATGTTGGGGTCGATATCGTGGATGCGCTGTTCCGCCACATCTACCTTATACTGTCCCACCGTGCTGCGGGTGGCGATGATCTGACGGTTGAGGTTGGTCAGGCAGACCTTATCGTCATCGATCAGATCCAGTGCACCCACGCCGCTGCGTGCCAGCGCCTCCACCGTATAGCCGCCCACGCCGCCGATGCCAAACACTGCCACCCGGGCGTGGTGCAGCTTTTCCATAGCCTCTGCACCCAGCAGCAGCTGGGTGCGGGAATACTGATCCTGCATTTTGTTCTCCTTACTTTTCTACGCGGGTGATAGTGCCGCCGCCCAGCACCACATCGCCCTGATACAGCACGGCAGCCTGCCCCGGGGTGGGGGCACGCTGGGGCTGGTCAAATTCCAGCCGGAAGCCGTTTTCTGCGGGGTAAACGGTGGCCTGCTGCTCAGCCTGATGATACCGGGTACGGGCAGTGACCCGCAGCGGCTCGGTCAGCGCCGGGATAGCGATCCAGTTCACATCCTCTGCGTAGACGATGCGGTCAAACAGTTCGCTTTCCGGCCCGACGGTAACAGTATTGGCCTGCATATCCTTGCCGCAGACGTACACCGGCGCACCCAGCGCGAGGCCAAGCCCCTTGCGCTGCCCCAGCGTGTAGCGCACCGCGCCGCTGTGGGTGCCCACCACCTTGCCGCTCTGATCCAGAAAATCCCCGGCGGGGTAGTGCTTGCCGGTAAACTGCTCCATAAAGCGGGCATAGTCGCCGTCCGGCACAAAGCAGATGTCCTGACTGTCGTGCTTCTGGGCGTTGATAAAGCTGTGCTCCTGCGCGATCTCGCGTACCTCAGTCTTGTGCAGTGCACCCAGCGGCAGACGGATATGCGCCAGCTGCTCCTGCGTGAGGTTATATAGCACATAACTCTGATCCTTGCCCTCGTCCAAGCCCTTTTTCAGCAGCCAGCGGCCGGTGGCTGCATCCTGCTCCACCCGGGCGTAGTGGCCGGTGACCACATACTCCATGCCGTGTGTCTCCGCCCAGTCCAGCAGGTGGCGGAATTTCATATATTTATTGCAGTCGATGCAGGGGTTGGGGGTACCGCCCGCCTCGTAGACGCGGATGAATTTTTCAATGATCTGCGCCCGGAAGTCGGCGGTAAAATCCAGCACCTGATACGGCATATCCAGCGCAAAAGCCACCTCGGCGGCGTCCTCGATATCCTTTTCCGAGCAGCAGGTCTGGTAACCGGACTGCCCCAGCGTTTCGTTGTGGGTAAGCCGCATGGTGATGCCGGTGCAGTCGTAGCCCGCCTGCTGCATCAGACAGGCCGCCACCGAGCTGTCCACGCCGCCGCTCATGGCAATAAGGGCGCGGGGACGGTTTGCAGGGTTCTGAGTGGTCATAGATTCTCCTTTTATGGGTTCAACATACTAAAGCAGTAGTATAATACTACCGCAGCATAAACCGCTTGTCAAGACGCCGGCATTTTCTGCCGCAAAAAGCGTTTTGCGCGGCATTATGATTTCTCGTTTGTCATTTTTTCTGCCGCAGCCAGCAGCGCCGGTTTTTCGTTGGGGTATTCTGCGCGGATGACGCCATCCAGCAGCGCTTCCAGCACCCGGCGCAGCGCAGGCCCTGCCGGGATGCCCGCTGCCATCAGGTCGCGTCCGTTCACTGCCAGCTGGCTCACCCGGCAGCATACGCCATCGGCCTCCAGTTGCCGTGCCCGCTGCGCCGCAAGGGCGCAATCCGGGGCAGCCTGCGGGTGCAGCGCCGCGCACAGCGCACACAGCCGCTCCACGGTGCACAGCCCGTACCGCCCTAAAAGCCGCCGGATGGCAACCTCTCCCGCGTGTACCGGGGCGCGTGCGGGAGTTTCTCCGAGGACCGTCCGCTGGGGTGGGACCCTGCTGCCGCAGGCAGTAGGGCGGGCGATGGAATGGCCTGCAACAGCAACGACTGCCGCCTGTGGCGGAAACAAGGAGTTGCTGTTGGGGCAGCGGCCAGCAGGATGCGAGTGCTGCTCAAGGCACGAAGCATCCGTTGGGTGCCGCAACTCGAACTCGTGTCCGAGGAGAAAGCTCCCGCACACACCCTCCCCTGCCGTTTCCCGCACCAGTATTGCGGTCTCCTCGATGCAGGCGTTGGAGCAGCGCAGCCGCTTGAGCACCCGGCGGGTGTCGGCCTCGCCCAGAGCGCCCAGCAGCGCCGCCCAGCGCACCGGCAGGTTTTCCTCCCCCGCCGGGCAGGCATCCACCACCGGCTTTGCGGCTTCAAGCGTCGCCGGGGTCAACTCCGGCAGCACCACCGCCAGCACGGCGGGCTCCAGATACGCCCCCGGCTGCGGGGCTGCCAGCAGCTTTGCCAGTTCCTCCTGAATGCGCTCGGCAGAGATGCAGTCCAAGTGCGGTGCCAGCTGCCGCGCCGCCCGGGCGGTGGCAGTGTCCAGTGCAAAGCCGAACCTTGCGGCAAAGCGGTACAGCCGCAGAATGCGCAGCGCATCCTCGGTAAACCGCTGCTGCGGCTCACCTACCGCCCGCAGCAGACCGCCTTGCAGGTCTTTTTGCCCGCCAAAAGGGTCTACCAAACCCTCGGCCTCATTATAGGCCATGGCGTTGATGGTAAAATCCCGCCGGGCAAGATCCTCCCGCACGTCCGGTACGAACTGCACCGCGTCCGGGTGACGGCCATCGGTATAGCTGCCCTCAGTGCGGAAGGTGGTAGTCTCGTACAACTGCCCGCCGTATTTGATGGTGACCGTGCCGTGCTGCAAGCCGGTGGGGATGCAATGCTCTGCCCCGAACAGTTCCATCACCTGCTGCGGCAGGGCGCTGGTGCACAGGTCCCAGTCGTGGGCGGTGCGCCCCAAAAGACTGTCCCGCACGCAGCCGCCCACGGCATAGGCTGCGTAGCCCGCTGCGTGCAGGGTGTCCAGCAGGGCAGCTGCCCCGGGGTCAAGTGTCAGCTTCATTCCTCGTTCTCCTCGTAATGCAGGGTAATGCGCTTGCCGTCAAAGCCACATTCTGCCGCCGGGAAGATGCTCTGCGCCTGTGCAAGCTGCTCCTCCGGGTCGGTGATCATGGGGGAATAGTGCACCAGCCACAGCCGCTTTGCCCCGGCCTTTGCCGCCAGCGCCGCGCTCTGTCCAAAGGTGCTGTGCCCCCACTGCGCGGCCTGCTCCTGCTGTTCCGGCAGGGCATAGGTGGCATCGCAGAGCAGAAGGTCTGCGCCCTGCGCCGCCTGCTCCAGCGCCGGGCAGGGCGCACTGTCGCCGGAAAAGACGAACCGCAGCCCCTTGCGGGGCGCGCCCAGCACCTCGGCGGGCTGCACTGTGCGCTCTGCCAGCTGCACGGCCTGCCCCCGCTGCAAAAGCCGCCACTGGGTCACCGGTACGCCCAGCGCCCGCGCCTTTTCCGGGTCGAATCTGCCCGCCCGGGGCAGTTCCAGCCGGTAGCCCAGACTGCGCACCCGGTGCTTTGTGGCCACCGGCAGCAGTACCGCCCCGGCGGGCCACCCCGCCGAGAGCGTTTCCAACTCCACCGGCTGTCCGGCGCGGCAGATAAGCGGCTTTACCGCATAGGGCAGCGGCCCAGTCAGGGCATACACCGCCCGCCAGACCTCCAAAAGCCCCTCCGGCCCCAGCAGCACCAGCGGGCGGGTACGTCCCTGCGCCCCAAGGGTCTGCAAAAGCCCGGGCAGACCAAAGATATGATCCCCGTGGTAGTGGGTCAGGCAGATGGCGTCTGCGCGCATCAGGTTCACCCCGGCGCGGCGGGCGGCGGTCTGGGTGCCCTCGCCGCAGTCCAGCAGCAGGCTGTGCCCGCCGCACTCCGCCACAGCGGCGGTCAGGGCACGCTCCGGCAGCGGCATGGTGGCAGCCGTGCCCAGCAGTGTAATGGTCAGCATAAGCAGTTCCTCCGTGGTTCTTCCCTGTTATCTTACCACAAACCCCGCCGGTGCACAATTCTTTCTGCTGCGGCATAAGCTGGGCAGAGCCTTGAAAAAGGAGGGCGCAGCCTATGCAGCGTGACCGCAGAAAACGATATTCCCCCACCCGGCGTCCGGTGCTTTTGCGCCGGGTGCTCTTGGTGCTGTGCATTCTGGCAGTGCTATGGCTGGGGTACAGCTGCATGATGCCGCAGCTGCTTTTTTCCGCCCGGGGCACTATGATCTTTATACCGGACCCGCCGCTGCGGGGGTAGCGGGAAAATTTGGAATGCGCTCCGCGCTGCTCTGGGCATATTCAGCGGAAAAATTATTTATAATTTCGCAATTCTGGAAAATCTGCGGATTTTCCAGAATTGCCTTTTCACGGGGAGGGGTCGTAAAGGTAAACGGCATTTGCAGCGCCTGCTTCCTACGGAAGCGGCGGCGCTGCGGGCGAGCGCAGCGAGACTGAGAGGACGAGCCGCTAGACGCAAAAACAGGGCTGCTGCACGTTGCTTTGTGCAGCAGCCCTGTTTCCACTTTATATACTTTCCAGCACCTTTTTCCCGGTCAGCGGGTCGGGGATGCCCAGCAGCGCCAGTATAATGGCCATGCGGATATACACGCCGTTATGCACCTGATCGAAATAGGCGGCGCGGGGGTCGTTGTCCACGTCCGGCTTGATCTCGTCGATGCGGGGGAGCGGGTGCAGCACCGGCATGGTGGGCGGCGCCAGCTGCAGCAGCTTTTCGTCCAACTCATAGCAGCCCTTCAACCGCAGATAGTCCTCCTCGTTGAAAAAGCGCTCCTTCTGGATGCGGGTCATGTACAACACATCCAGACCGGGCAACTCGGCCTCAAGGTCTGCGGTCTCTTTATAGTTCTGGTGCAGCGGGGTCAGGGTCTCGTCCTTGACGTACTGCGGGATGCGCAGTTCCTCCGGCGAGATGAACACAAACCGGTTGCCCTCGAACTGGCTCAGCGCGGCGGTGAGGGAGTGCACCGTCCGGCCGAACTTGAGGTCGCCGCAGAAGCCGATAGTCAAATGATCCAGCCGCCCTTTGCGCTGGCGAATGGTCATCAGGTCGATCATGGTCTGGGAGGGGTGGGCGTGGCCGCCATCGCCTGCATTGATGACCGGCACCCGCGCATACATGGACGCCCGCAGCGGTGCGCCCTCCTTGGGGTGGCGCATGGCAATGACGTCTGCATAGTTGCTTACCACGCGGGCGGTATCGGCCACCGTTTCGCCCTTGCTGGCGCTGGAAAGCTGGGCCCCTGCAAAGCCCAGCGTCTTGCCGCCCAGCCGCAGCATGGCGGATTCAAAGGAAAGGCGGGTGCGGGTGCTGGGCTCGTAGAACAACGTGGCCAGAATGCGGCCGTCGCACAGGTGGGCGTAGGGGGCGGGATCGGCCTCCATCCGGTCGGCAAGGTCGAGCAGTGCCAGCTGCTCGGTCAGAGAAAAGCTTCTGGGCTCAATAAAATGTCTCACAGCCATTCTCCCTTCAGCACAAACTTTTCGCGCTCTGCGCCGGTGGAAACAAACTGGATCTCGTGTTCCAGCTGCTTTTCAAGGAATTCCACATAGGCCTTGGCTTCCTTGGGCAGTTCCGCCCAGCTGCGGCAGCCGGAGATATCCTTGTTCCAGCCCGGCAGCAGCGTGACCACCGGCTGCACACGGTCAAGGTCGGACAGGGTGTCGAAGCGGGGGACCTCCACGCCGTCCAGCTTGTAACCGGTGATGACCGGGATCTGCTTCATGCTGCTCAGCACGTCCAGCTTGGTCAGTGCGATCTTATCCGCACCCTGACATTGCAGGCCATAGCGGCTGGCAACGCAGTCAAAGGGGCCCACCCGGCGGGGACGGCCGGTGGCCGCGCCGTACTCGCCGCCGGACTTGCGCAGCTTTTCGTTCCACGCCTCGCCCATTGCGTTCTCTGCCGCAAAGGGGCCAGCACCCACGCAGGTGGAGTAGGCTTTCAGCACGCCCACCACATGGTCCAGCTTGCAGTTCGGGATGCCCGCACCCAGCGGCGCGTAGGCTGCCAGCGTGTTAGAGCTGGAAGTGAACGGGAAGATGCCGTAGTCGATATCCCGCATTGCGCCCAGCTGCGCTTCCAGCACGATGCGCTTGCCGCTGTCGTGCGCCTGCTGCAAGAAAGCGCCCACATCACAGATGAAGGGTGCAAAGTACGCAGCCTGCTGCCTGCACCAGTTCAGCAGGGCATCGTAGCTCATGGGCTCCTGATGGTAGCAGCCTGCCAGTTCCATGTTTTTGGCGTCCAGGATCATGTGCAGACGGTTCTGGGTGCGCTCCTCGTCCAGATGCAAAAGGTCGCCCAGACGCAGGGTCTTTTTGCGGTACTTGTCGCTGTAAGCGTAAGCAATGCCGCGCCGGGTAGAGCCGAACGCGCCGCCCTTTTTGGCAAGGCGATCCTCCTCCAGCCCGTCCTGAACCTTGTGCCACGGCATGGAGATGGTAGCTTTATCGGAGAGTTTCAGGTTTTCCGGCTCCACCTTTACGCCGCGCGCCTCAATGGCCTCCATCTCCCCGGCCAGATGCTCGAGGTCGATCACCATACCGGTGCCCAGCACGCAGGTCACCTCCGGGTGCAGGATGCCGGAGGGCAGCAGGTTCAGGATGAACTTGCCCTTCTCGGTCACAACGGTATGGCCGGCATTGTTGCCGCCCTGATAGCGCGCAACGATATCGGCATTTTCGGCCAGCAGGTCGATGACGCGGCCCTTGCCCTCATCGCCCCAGTTGATTCCAGTAACAGCGGTCAGCATAAACTTCATTTACCTTCTTTTTCATTCTTGTTTCCTGTTTGCGGTGTATATTATACGAGCGTGCAGAGAATATGTAAAAAGTATCCTGTGTATAGCAGCAATATGTTTTTTACATTACAAAGGGCGTTGCCCGCATCCGGCACAGCCGCGCCACAAAAAGCGCTTGCAATTCCGGCGTACCGTGCTATGATACAAGAAGAGCATTAAGCCGCTTCTGCCGCAGGCCGCGCCGGAAGCCCGACAGGAAAGAGAGGCTGCACCCATGTATGTGGACTGGGAATACTACAAAATCTTCTACTATGTGGCAAAATATCAGAACTTCACCCGCGCGGCGCGGGTGCTGGGCAATAATCAGCCCAACATCACCCACGCCATGAACCGGCTGGAAAGTCAGCTGAACTGCGTGCTGTTCATCCGCTCCAACCGGGGTGTCACCTTAACACCGGAGGGAGAGCTGCTGTATTCCCGCATTGCCTCGGCGGCGGTGCAGATACAGGATGCAGAAGAAGAACTGAGCGCCACCGCCACGCTGGAGCACGGTGCCATCAGCATCAGCACCACAGAGACTGCTTTGAACATCTACCTGTCGGAAAAGCTGCGCGCTTTCCATACCGAGTACCCGGGCATCCGGCTGCGCATCTCCAACCACTCCACCCCGCAGGCGGTGCAGGCAGTACGCAACGGTGAGGTGGATTTTGCCATCGTGACCACCCCCGCAGAGGTGGAAAACGGGCTGAAAATGGTAGAGTTGATGCCCTTTTACGAAGTCCTTGTGGGCGGAAAGACCTTTACGGCACTGGCCAGCCAGACCCTGAACCTGAAGGAACTGGCCGGTTATCCCCTGATTTGCCTGAACGAGGAGAGCATGACCCGCAGCTTTTACCGGCAATTCTTTCTGGAACATGACGCGGTGCTGAAACCTGACACCGAGGCCGCCACCACCGACCAGATGCTCACGCTGGTCAAAAGCGAGTTGGGCCTGGCCTTTATGCCGGAGCCCATGGCAGCACCCCTGCTGGCCAGCGGAGAGCTGGTGCAGCTGCATTTGCAGGAGATCATCCCCTCCCGCTCCATCTGCCTTGTGTACGACCATCACCGCCCGCTGAACACCGCCGCCCGGAAGTTCCAGCAGCTGCTGACCAAGGCCGGGGCTCGGGGCTCGGAACGCAAATAAAGCCAATACAGAAAGGGGGCTGCTGCACCAATGATGTGCAGCAGCCCCTTTTTTCTTATTTCCGGGCGCTCTGTTTCAGTTCCCGCTGCTCCTCCTGCAGTTCCTGCTTCAGGGTGCGGTCGATCTCCCGGGTCTCCTGCCGGATGGCGGTCAGGTCTTTTTCGATGACCGGGTTCTCTTCCAGTTCCTCCCGGATGAACATCAGCGCAAAGCTGACCAGCAAAAAGCAGCAGGAGATCCAGATGGCTCTGCCGCCCAGCTGCGCCGCACTCTTGCTGCCCAGCCCTGCCCCCAGCGCGAACAGGAATATGATGCCGAAGTAGCGCACCATCCTATCCTTTGCGTGGGGCTCATGGGACTTGCGCCAGATGCAAAAGGCCTCCACGCCGCTGCGCAGGTCGCCGATGCACATGGTACTGGCAAAGGCGTAGCCGTTCACCTTGCGGAATGCCTGCACCTGCATGGCGCAGGAAAAAGAAACAATGGCGTTGGCCAGCAAGTTCTGCGATTGCGGCAGAAAGCCCACCGCAAACAGCAGCAGCACCTCGCCCAGCACCACCAGCTGCCGCCAGTGCAACCGCTGCATCGCCTGAAAGTGCTCCCGCATTTTTTCCGCAGCCAGCACCCCCAGCGCAAAGGCGCACAACGGCACCAGATAGTGCAGTACCTTATCCCACCGGCCATCCATGATATTGGCGCTCAGCAGCACGATATTGCCGGTCTGGGCATTGGCAAACACCTTGCCCCGGAACAGATAGGTGTAGGCATCCTGTAAGCCGCCGGACAGCGAAAGGAACACCGCCGTAAGAAAGGACTCGGACATTTGCCCGTGATGCTTTGTTTTCATACTTGTACCCTCTTTTCGGGCTCTATTATAATACATTTTACGGCAGTTTCTGATATCATTTTTACATACCGGCTATGTTTTCCGCCCCAAAAGGCGCAAAAAGCGCGGTCACTCTTCCCTATTTCAGCGCAATCTGTTAGAATAGGGAGAGAAAATCTCGTACACAGGAAGGAGTTTTTAGTATGAAGATCGCAATTCCTTATGAAAACGGTCAGGTGTTCCAGCACTTCGGCCACTCTGCGCAGTTCAAGCTGTACACCGCCGAGGAGGGCCGCATTACCAGCGCCGAAGTCGTCTCCACCGACGGGCAGGGCCACGGTGCACTGGTGGGCTTTCTGGTGCGCAACGGCGTAAATGTGCTGCTGTGCGGCGGCATTGGCGGCGGGGCACAGATGGCACTGGCACAGGCCGGCATCCGGCTGTGCGGCGGCATCGCCGGCGATGCCGACAGCGCTGCGGCGGCTTATCTTGCCGGCACGCTGGTCTTTGACCCCAACGCCCGCTGCACCCACCACGACCACGAGGAGAGCCACAGCTGCGGCTCTCACGCCTGCCACGCCGACAAGGGCGGCTGCACCGGCAATTGCCACTAAAAACCGCTTTCCTTTCCGGACAGGACGATTTGAAATGCCCTCCGCTTGTGCTCTGGGCATTTTCAGAGGAAAAGATATTTAAATTTCGGGGTTCTGAAAAGCCTGCGGAGCTTGTCGGGGCAAAGCCCCTCCATCTGCTTACGCAGACCGCTCTGCCGCTTAAAAGCCCCACTGGGGCTTTTATTGCTTCGCAAACGTGGGCTTTTCAGAACCCCTTTTTTCACGAAAAGGAGTAAGTAAAATCGGGCAGCCCGCAGGCTGCCCGATTTTACTAAAAAATGTTATTCAGAAAATTTTTTCAGGCCTTCTCGATAGTGATGCTCCACTCGCTGGTCATGGCCTCGTCCGGCTCCAGAACCTCGTGCTTGCCGTCCTCGTTCACGCTGTTGGCCCAGCCGTTCCAAGGCTCCATGCAGACAAAGCTTTCGGCATCCTGCTGCCACAGCACACCGTTTTCAAAGGTCTCGTCCGCGTCCACGGTCACCTTGTGGCCGTTGCCCTTGTCGGTCAGGGTCATGGGGAACTGCACACCGGTCAGCAGACGGACAGAGTTGTCTGCGCCCTCCTTGCGGGTGAGGGTGATCTTTTCCGGGGCGGCGGGCTGCTCGCCCTTGGCGTTATCGGAGCAGGTGGCGCACTTGATGTCGAACTCCACGTTCTCCAGCTTGGAGGCGGTAAAGTAGGGATGGTAGCCAAAGCTGAAGGGCATATCGGTGTTGCCCTCGTTGATGACGGTCAGGCTGACCAGTGCCTTGTTACCCTCCAGATTATAGTTGAGCAGCAGGGTGAAATCGAACGGGTAGAGGAACTTGGTCAGCGGGGTGGACTCCAGTGCCAGCGTCACGCCGTCCGGGCCAACGCTTTCCACTTCCCATGCGCACAGGTCGGCAAAGCCGTGGGTCTCCATGGGGTAGGCCTTGCCGTCAAAGATGTGCACACCGTTATCCGGGTTGCCGCAGCTGGGGAACAGCACCGGCACGCCAAAGCGGGGACGGTTGCACTCCGAGAAATTGGGGCGGCGGGTCCAGACAAACTCCTCGCCGTCCAGCGTAAAGCTGGTGATCATACCGCCGCGCTCGGGGGTGATGGTCAGGGCGGTCTTTGCCTCGGGGTCGGTGATGACGTACTGCTCGTAGCAGGCGCCGTTCTCGGTGATGTACCGGGTGGTGATCTGATTCATAAGTAAAAGCCTCCTATTATTGCCGCCGGGTCGCCCCGGTGGTTCATTCCTTGTGCTCGGTCTGCTCCGGCTGCTGCTCCAACTTCTGGAAGTAGTAATCAATGCCGTAGCGGATCAGATATTTGATCAATCGTACTGCACCATAAATGATAGCCGCATAAAGCAGCAGTGTCAACAGCAGCACTCCATTTGTGCCCAACATTCCATACACTTCCCTTCTTTTTATGCGCAAAAAGGCCGCCGTACCGCTTTTGCCGTACAGCAGCCCTTTTCAGTTACAGAACCACGCCGTCCTTGAAGATGGAGATCTCGCGGAAGCCGTGCTTTTCCGCCTTGGTCTGCTCGCCGCTGGCCACACGGATGACCAGATCCAGCAGATCCTTTGCAGCCTCGTCGATGGTCTTTTCACCGTCTGCGATGACACCGGTGTTGAAATCGATCCAGCCGCCCTTCTTCTCTGCCAGCGGGGTGTTGGTGGAGATCTTCAGGGTGGGAGCCGGAGCGGAGAACGGGGTGCCGCGGCCGGTGGAGAACAGGATCAGGTGTGCGCCTGCTGCCGTCATGGCGGTGGCAGAGACCAGATCGTTGCCGGGGCCGTAGAGCATATTCAGGCCCTTGGTCACCACGGGGTCGCCGTAGCCGATGACGTCCATGATGGGGGCGGTGCCGCCCTTCTGCACGCAGCCGCAGCTCTTATCCTCCAGCGTGGTGATGCCGCCGGCCTTGTTGCCCGGAGAGGGGTTATCGTACACCACCTCGTTGTGGCTGATAAAGTACTCCTTAAAGCCGTTGATCATGTGCTCGGCCTTGACGAATACCTCCTTGTTGATGCAGCGGTCCATCAGGAAGCCCTCTGCACCGAACATCTCGGGCACCTCGGTCAGCACGGTAGAGCCGCCGCGCTGGCCCATCATGTCGGAGAAGCGGCCGATGGTGGGGTTGGCGGTGATGCCGGACAGGCCGTCCGAACCGCCGCACTTCATGCCCACCACCAACTCAGACACGGGGATGGGCTGGCGCTTGAACTGCCCGGCATAGGCAGCCAATTCCTTCAGGATATCGCGGGCGGCGGCAAACTCGTCCTCCACGTCCTGACAGGTCAGGAACTTGACGCGGTCGTGGTCGTACTCGCCCAGTTCCTCCACGAACTGATCGTGCTGCAGGTTCTCGCAGCCCAGATGCAGCACCAGAACGGCGGCGGCATTGGGGTGGCGCACCAGCGCAGCCAGCAGCTTGCGGGTCTGTGCGTGGTCGTGGCCGGTCTGGCTGCAGCCGAAGGGATGGGTAAAGGTGTACAGACCCTCGATGGAGCCGGTGACCAGATCCTGATTGTCGGCCACCATCTTTTTGGCGATATCATTCACGCAGCCCACGGTGGGGATGATCCAGATCTCGTTGCGGATGGCGGCGCGGCCGTCCTTGCGGCGGAAGCCCATAAAGGTCTCCGGCTCTGCCTTAGGCAGCGGAGCCAGATCCGGGGCGGGGTTATAGCTGTACTCCACCTCGCCGGACAGGTTGGTGTGCACGTTGTGGGTGTGCATCCAGGTGCCGGGGGCGGCGTCTGCGGTGGCGTGACCGATGGGGAAGCCGTACTTGATGACGTTTTCGCCGTTCTGGATGGGCTTGACTGCCATCTTGTGACCCTGCGGGATATCCTCCAGTGCGGTGACGGCAAGGCCGTCCACCTCCACCAGCGTGCCCTTGGCAATGGGGTGCAGGGCAACGACCACATTGTCGATGGGGCTGATATGAATTGCCTGCGGCATAGTTGTTCTCCTTATCGTATCGCACAAAAGGGCTGCTGCCCAAAGCAGCAGCCCTTTGTTGTGCGGGTAGGTTGATTTTTCAGCTTACAGGCAGCTCTTGTAAGCAGCCTCGGCACCCTGGGTGCGGATCATTTCCAGATCTGCCAGCACAGCGGCCTCCAGACCGGAGATCTGCGTCAGATCCTGATCCCACATCTGGGTATTGGTCAGCACAGCGTGCACCAGCTGAGCAGCGGTGTCATCCTTGTGTGCGTAGTAGAAGTCCAAAGCCCATGCGTCATCCTGGATCTTGTAGGTATTGCCTGCGGGGCGCTTGCAGATCAGGCCGTCAGCGGTGCGCTCCTGAATGTCGTTGGAGTAGAAGGCGATGTAAGCTGCCAGAGACATGGTCAGGCACTTGGGCAGCTGCTTCTGCTCCTCGATGTAAGCGAGGAAGGAGGGCATATTGCGGGCCTTCCACTTGGAGGTGGAGTTCAGGGAGATGCTCATCAGCTCGTGGTTGACGAAGGGGTTGTTGAAGCGGTCCTCAACAGCAGAGGCAAAGTCCTCCAGATCCTTCTTGTCCAGCGGCAGGGTGGGGATGATCTCCTCGTGCAGCATCTTGTTCATAAAGCCGCGCACGGTATCGTTGTGCATACAGTCGCGGACGATATCAAAGCCTGCCAGATAAGCGCCCAGCACAAAGCCGGTGTGTGCGCCGTTCAGGATGCGGACCTTGCGCTTCTTGTAGGGGGTAACGTCGGGCACGACCATGACGTTGACACCGGCCTTCTTGAACGGCAGCTTGTCCTCCAGACCTGCAGGGCCCTCGATGACCCAGACGCCGAACACTTCGCCCACGTCCAGAGCGGTATCGTGGTAGCCGTTGGCCTCTTCCAAAGCAGCCAGTTCCTGCGGGTCACGGATGCGACCCGGAACGATGCGGTCCACCAGAGTGGAGCAGAAGGTGTTGGCAGTGTTCATCCAGTCGATGAAAGCGGGCTCCAGATCCCAATCCTTAGCATAGTTGTTGCAGCACTTCTGCAGTTCCTTGCCGTTGTTGTCGATCAGTTCGCAGCTCAGGATGACCAGACCCTTATCGGCAGCGCCGTTGAAGGCCTTGTAGCGCTCGAACAGCACGCGAGTCAGCTTTGCGGGGAAGCTGTTGGGAGGAACCTGATCGAACTGGCTGTCGCCCTTGGTGTAGGCAATGCCGGCCTCGGTGGTGTTGGATACAACAGTTTCCAGATTCTCAGAGCGAGCCAGAGCCAGAACCTCATCCCACTTGCCGTCGATGTAGGGGCACACGCAGTCGGACACGCAGGAGATCACCCGCTTTGCGTCCACCTTCTGGCCCTTCTCGCTGCCGCGCAGGTACAGGGTGTACAGGCCCTCCTGCTCGTTGATCCAGTCTGCCATCTGGGGGAAGTTGCCGATGGGCTGCACCAGCTTGACCTTGCCGTTGTAGCCGGCCTTCTCGTTTGCGATATCATAGAAATAGTCCACGAAAGCACGCAGGAAGTTGCCCTCGCCGAACTGCATCACCTTAACGGGAGCATCCTTCAGGATGTAGCCGTTGTAGCCAGTGCCTTCCAGAACCTTGTAGTTCAAAGTTTCCATCTTCATTGATCTCCTTTATAAACTTGCTTTGCATGGCAGGCTCTCGTTTTCCCTGCCATCTTCTGCTCCTATTTTATGCTGTTGTATACAAAGAAGTCAAGTGTTTTGTGCAATGTTTTTAGTCCAAAAATGGCTATTTAGCGCATTTCCAGCGGTTTGTACAATTCCGAGGGTGAAATTTTGGCAGTTTTTCAGTTGTATACATCGGCATTTTCCGCTATACTAAGGATAAGGCAGCCTGCCTGTTTAAAGCAGGTGCAATTTCATGCCCGTTTTTGTCTAAATTTTAACAAACTCATCAGAGAAAAGGAGTTAAAATCCCATGAAAGCATTTATGGATAAGGACTTCATGCTCCAGTCCGCTACCGCACAGCATCTGTATCACGACTATGCAGCTGCTATGCCCATCTGCGACTATCACTGCCACATCCCTCCCCGCGAGATCTACGAGAATCGCCGCTTCGAGAACATCACTCAGGTGTGGCTGGGCGGCCGCAACCCGGACGGCAGCTACTTCGGCGATCACTATAAGTGGCGCGTGATGCGTTCCAACGGCGTGCCCGAGGAGTACATCACCGGTGATAAGCCCGACCGCGAGCGCTTCCAGAAGTTTGCCGAGGCTCTGCCCATGGCCATCGGCAACCCGATGTACCACTGGACCAATCTGGAACTGCACGTTTTCTTTGGCTACGACGGCGTGCTGAACGGCGACACCGCTGAGGAAGTGTGGAACCTGTGCAACGACAAGCTGCAGCACGATCCCAAGCTGACCGTCCGCGGCCTGATCGAGCAGAGCAACGTGGCCTTTATCGGCACCACCGATGACCCCATCGATGACCTGTACTGGCACAAGAAGATCAAGGAAGATCCCACCATCAAGTTCACTGTGGCGCCCTCCTTCCGCCCGGATAAGGCCATCAACATCAACAAGCCCGGCTTTGCCGATTATATGGCTAAGCTGGCTGCCGTTGTGGGCAAGGAAAAGCTGGCCTGCATCGACTGCGTGACCGATGCCCTGACCAAGCGCATCGAGTTCTTTGCCGAGATGGGCTGCCGCGCTTCCGACCACGGTCTGGACTACGTTCCCTACCGTGAGGCCACCAAGGACGAGGTGAACGCCATCTACCAGAAGGTGATGAAGGGCGAGAGCTGCACTGCGGAAGAGGCTGAGAAGTACCAGACCTACATCCTGATCCATCTGGGCAAGCAGTACCATCGTCTGGGCATTGTCATGCAGTTCCACTACAACTGCCTGCGCGGCGTGAACCGCAAGATGAACAGCCTGCTGGGCCCCGACACCGGCTTTGACATGATCAACACCGCCACCTGCGGCGGCCAGATCGCACAGCTGCTCAGCGCCCTGAACGACACCGACGAGTGCCCCAAGACCATCATCTACAGCCTGAACCCCGCCGACGATGCACAGATCGGCACCATTCTGGGCTGCTTCCAGAACAGCGAGGTGCCGGGCAAGATCCAGCACGGCTCCGCATGGTGGTTCAACGACCACAAGATCGGCATGGAAGAGCAGATGATCCGTCTGGCAAGTCTGGGTCTGCTGGGCAACTTCGTTGGCATGCTGACCGACAGCCGCAGCTTCCTGAGCTACACCCGTCACGACTACTTCCGCCGCATCCTGTGCAACATCATCGGCCAGTGGGTCGAGGATGGCGAGTATCCCAACGACGAGAAGGCTCTGGAGAAGATCGTCAAGGGCATCTGCTTCGACAACGCAAAGCGTTACTTCAACCTGTAAGCGCTTTCCCCTTTTCCTGAACTGAATCCCCAGCGCCGCCCGCAGACAAAACCGTCTGCGGGCGGCGCTTTGTTTTGCCCTTTTACGTCCAAAATGCACTGAGGGTGTCGGTTTTTTCACCTTTTATCGGCTGTTTTCCGTCTTTTTCTACAACTTCTCCTTTATCCCTTGACTTCCTTGTACAAGGGGAGTATATTTTTGCATGGCATTCAGGCCAACTCACTGTATTTTTTGATGGAGGAAACCCATGAACGGTTTAAAAGAAGCCTTCAGCCGCGAAAATCTGCTGAAGAATCTAAATTTCTTTGCCCTGCTGAATCTTGGTCTTGTACTCACGGCAGTTGGCATCGTATATTTTAAAAATCCCAACCACTTCGCCTTTGGCGGCACCTCCGGCCTGTCCATCCTGCTGGCAGACCTGTTCCCCCACATCAATGTGGGCGGCTTTATGTGGATCATCAACGTGGTGCTGGTGGTGCTGGGCTTTATCTTTTTGGGCATCAAGTGCATGGGCTGGACGATCTACTCCTCCTTTGCACTCTCCTTTTTCGTGTCCTGCTGCGAGTGGCTGTACCCCTCCGGCGTGTCCCTGAGCGGCGATGCCATGCTGGATCTGGTGTTTGCAGTGTTCCTGCCCGCGCTGGGCGCTGCCATCGTGTTTGACATCGGCGCCTCCACCGGCGGCACCGACATCGTGGCGCTGATCCTTGCCAAGTACACCTCTATGGAGATCGGCAAGGCGCTGATGGTCAGCGATATCCTCATCGTGCTGGCTGCCGCCGTGCGGTTCGGCATGGGCACCGGCCTGTACTGTATCCTTGGCCTCATCGGCAAATCCTTTGTGGTGGACGGTGCCATTGAAAACATCCGCCTGCGCAAGGTGTGCACCATTATGACCGCGAACCCGCAGCCCATTCTGGACTTCATCATCCACAACATGAATCGCTCCGCCACGGTGGAAAAGGCCTACGGTGCCTACACCCACCACGAGCTCAGCGTGCTGGTGACCGTGCTGACCCGCCGTCAGGCTTTGCAGCTGCGCAACTTCCTGCGGGAAAACGACCCCCACAGCTTTATCACCATCGTCAACTCCAGCGAGATCATCGGCAAGGGGTTCCGCTCCTTTAACTAAGGCTACCGCCCCCTGCCGCGCAAGTCCGTACTTGAAGAAAAACGCAAAATAGTGTATTATATAGTATTATGAGTATAAGAGGGCACACTGTGCCCTGACAGGGGGAACCTATATGGCTGATAAAAACTTTCTGACGGATATCATCGATGCCGACCTTGCCGAGGGCAAGGTGCAGCAGATCCACACCCGTTTCCCGCCGGAGCCCAACGGCTATCTGCACATCGGCAGCGCCAAGGCCATTTATATCAACTGGTCCATTGCCAACCAGTACGGCGGCAAATTCAACCTGCGTCTGGACGACACCAACCCCGCCCGCGAAGGCGAGGAGTATGTCAACAGCATCATCGAGGACCTGCACTGGCTGGGTGCCGACCCCAACGGCGGCATCTTCTACGGCAGCGATTACTTTGATAAGTGCTACGAGTACGCCGAGAAGCTGATCACCGAGGGCAAGGCTTATGTGGATGACCTGACCCGCGAGGAGATGCGCGAGTACCGCGGCTCCGATGCCGGCAAGCCCTCCCGCCCCTCTCCGTGGCGCGACCGCAGCCCGGAAGAGAACCTTGACCTGTTCCGCCGGATGCGTGCCGGTGAGTTCAAGGAGGGCGAAAAGACCCTGCGTGCCAAGATCGATCTGGCAAGCCCCAACATGAATATGCGTGACCCGGCCATCTACCGCATCAAGTACGCCGAGCATCACCGTCAGGGCAACAAGTGGTGCATCTACCCCATGTACGACTTCGCCCACCCCATTCAGGACGCCATCGAGGGTATCACCCACAGTATGTGCAGTCTGGAGTTCGAGAACCATCGCCCGCTGTACAACTGGGTCATCGAAAACATTTTTGGTGCCGAGTTCCCCAAGCAGCGCGAGTTTGCCCGCCTGAACATGACCAACACGGTCATGAGCAAGCGCTACCTGCGCGAACTGGTAGAGATGGGCATCGTGGACGGCTGGGACGATCCCCGTATGCCCACCCTGTGCGGTCTGCGCCGCCGCGGCTACACCCCCACCTCCATCTTCACCTTCGTGCGGGAGGCCGGCATCTCCAAGTCTGACAACCTGATCGATATGCGTCAGCTGGAGGCCTGCATCCGCAGCGAGCTGGACCTGACCGCACAGCGCCGCATTGCCGTGCTGGAGCCGGTCAAGCTGGTGGTGGACAACTACCCCGCCGACAAGACCGAGTACTTTGATGTGGCCAACAACCCCAACCGCGAAGCCAACGATACCACCACCCGCAAGGTGGCCTTTACCCGCGAGTTGTGGATCGATGCCGAGGACTTTGCCGAGGTGCCGCCTCCCAAGTTCAAGCGCCTGACCGTGGACGGCGAGGTGCGTCTGATGGGTGCCTATATCGTAAAGTGCACCGGCGTGGACAAAAACGCCGACGGCAGCATTGCTGCCATCCACTGCACTGCCGACCTCGAGACCGGCAATGGTAACCCCGCCGACGGCCGCAAGGTCAAGGGCACCATCCACTGGGTAAGCGCCGCACACTGCGTGGACGCTGAGGTGCGCCTGTACGACAAGCTGTTCACCGAAGCCAACATGAACGGCATCCCCGAGGGCAGCGACTACAAGGACTACCTGAACCCGGAAAGCGTCACCGTGCGCACCGGTTGCAAGCTGGAGGAGAGCCTGAAGGACGCAAAGCCCGGCGAAAAGTTCCAGTTCGTGCGCACCGGCTTCTTTACCCCGGACAGCAAGAACCCCGGCGTGTACAACCGGGTGGTCACCCTGCGCGACAGCTTCAAGCCCGCAAAATAATCACCCCCAAGGAGAAGATACCATACCATGACCGCAAAAATGACCCGTAATATCTTGCTCATGCTGGCAGCCACCGTGCTGATGGGCATTGTGCTGAACCTGTATATCCACAACACCGGCACCGTACCCGCCGCCGACAACGCCGCCCCCCTGACCGATGGCAGCTACACCTCCTCTGCACAGGGCTGCGTAGGCGAGGTGAGCGTCACAGTCACCGTGACCGGCGGTAAGGTGACCGCCGTACAGGTGGACGCCTCTGCCGAGACCCCGAGTCTGGGCGGCGAGGCCGCCGAGACACTGGCAGCCCAGCTGACACAGACCGGCTCCACCGTCGGTGTGGACGCCATTACCGGTGCCACCCTGACCAGCGAGGCCATCTTTACCGCCATGGACGCCTGCCTTGCACAGGCGCAGTGATGCTGTAAACTACAAAAACAAAAACTGCCGCACAGCTGTGCGGCAGTTTTTTTGTTTTATAGTGTGCTTTGCAGCCGTGCGCCGCTGGCGTACTGGGTGCGGCGGTCCATCTGGTTATCCAGCGGCTGACCGGCGGCATAGCGCTTGAGGTTGTGTGTAAAGATATCCACGATGTTGTCCAGCGTCTTGGGCAGGCTGAAGCCGCCGGTGACATGGGGCGTGATGATCACGTTGGGCTCTGCCCACAGGGGATGCTCCGGCGGCAGCGGCTCGGGGTCGGTCACGTCCAGCCCTGCGCCGGAAAGCTGCCCGCTGTGCACAGCGGCTGCCAGCGCCTCGCCGTCCACGGCGGTGCCTCGCCCCACATTGAGCAGGATGGCACCGGGCTTGCAGAGCGCCAGCCGCTCTGCGCCGAACAGATGCAGTGTCTCCGGCGTGCTGGGCAAACTCAGCGCCACAAGGTCGGCCTGCGGCAGTTCTGCGTCCAGTGCGCTCTGCGCCACCACCCGGATGCAGTAGTCCGGGCAGGGGGTATCCGGGTGCACGGTGCGGCGCACGCCCACCACCTCAGCGCCCAGCGCATACGCCCGCCGGGCAAAGTTAGAGCCGATATCGCCCATGCCCACGCACAGCACCCGGCTGCCCGCAATGCTGCCCACAGAGTGGCCGGTGGGTGCCCAGCGGTGCTCCCGCTGGTTGTCCCGGTAGGTGGGCAGTTCCTTGAGCAGGCTGAGCCACATTGCCAGCATACACTCGCTGATGGCCAGACCGTAAGCGCCGGTGGCGTTGGTCACGATGCAGCCCTCTGGCAGCACCCCCGGCTCCAGATAGTTATTAGGGCCCGCTGCGTTGGACTGAAACCACTCCAGATGACCGTTCTGCCGGATCAGCGGCACCGGCAGATTGCCCAGCACGGCATCGGCCCACAGAGCATCCTCCGCCGTGGCGGTGTCCGGGGTGGTAAAGCGATATGCAAAGCCCTGCACCGCCTCGATGCGAGCCTTTTGCTCTGCACTGATGGGCAGGCAGACAAGGATATGTTTGGACATAATGCGTTCTCCTTCCCCTTTTTTGTCTATCATACCGCAAACTGCGCGGCGGCACAAGGGGCGGTTCTGCCGTTTTCAACCGCACCCGTAAAAGAACAATGCCGGACAGCCCGAAAGCCGCCCGGCATCACATTATTTTTTCAGTCCAGCGCGCGGATGGCGTCCATCGTGCACCGATACTGCTCCTCCACCCTTGCAAACTGCTCCTGCGTGCCCTCCAGCTGCCCGGCGCGCAGGGTCTCGGTCAGGGCATAGGCAGGCGCGTACAGATTGGAAAAGCCCAGATTCTGGCAGACGCCCTTAAGGGTATGCGCCCCACGGAACGCTTCCTTCACGTCTCCCCTGCGCAGCGCTTCCTCCAAGATCTGAAAACTGTCGTCCTGCAAAAACATCCGCACGAATCTGCCGATCATGGCTTCGTTGTGCAGCCGCCCCAGCACCTCCTGATAGTCTGCGCCCATCTTTTCATAGCATTCCTGTATCGTCATCGCTTACGCCGTGCCTTTCTTTTCAGCTGCCGCCTAATTACCCACCGCCGCACTTCCCGGCGATATAGTGTTATGATAGCACCTTTCCGGTTCGCTTGCAACTATAGTGCAACAAGCTTTGCACTCTGCCTAGTTTTTGTATCCGCTTTTCGGCAGTTGCACCAAAACCACACTTTTTTGCAAAAAGTGCCCGCCATCGCCTTCTTGCTCACTGCTGCTTTTATTGGCTCAAAAAGCACCGGTGCCCTTAACTGCGGATTCTGTATTGACGAACCGCGCAAAAAACGATATACTATATTTTGGCGGTGCAACTGTACCGCCGGATGCCGGGGTGTTGCGCAGTTGGTAGCGCGCCTGCTTTGGGAGCAGGAGGCCGCGAGTTCGAGTCTCGCCACTCCGACCACAAGGAAAGCCACGATGAACCGTTTATAAATGCGGTTTTGTCGTGGCTTTATTTATTGCTTTTGCGGGTACATTTTGCCAGAATGAGCCTTATTTTCGCCTTGTTTTGGGCATATACAGCTGTTAAAGGGGCTTGGGGTGTTCCCCAACAAGTTACCGGAACGGCGCTTTTGTACATACGAAAGCACTGCTTGCTGGTACCAAAGCGCACTGCTTGCCAGCGCAATGCACCCCGCCGGGCAGCAAAAAAGGGCGCACAGGTCAAATCCCATGCGCCCAACAAAAAACTTACTTGCTCAGCTTCACGAAGGAACCAACTTCAACGGCAGCACCTGCAACGGTGTTCACGCCGGCCTTCTCGGTGTTGTGATCGTGATCAGTCCACAGCACGATCTGCACCGGATCTGCATAGTTCAGGTGGATGCGAGAACCATCACCGAAGTAAATCGTGTTGTGGGGAATCTGGCTGTCAATAGCCAGCGGATAGCCCAGAAGCGCCTGATCCTCGATCTTCTTGGACGGATCAAAGATAGGTTTCTTGTTGGTATCGGTCAGGCCGATCACCCAATTGAAATAGGTTGCACTGCTCATGTACCACTTTGCGCGGTTGATATAGTCGGTGGGCAGCTTGCCAGCAGCGGCCACGAAGTCAGCCAGAGCGGGCGCACTGGAAACGCTGACGGCGTTATTGTCGGTGTAGGTCAGACCGGCCACAGCATCATAGCAAATGCCGTCCATCTTCTTCATCATGCTGTTCATCAGGGTAGTGCCGATGATGTTCATGAAGCCCTCAACGCCCAGCTGTACACCGATACGGGAATAACCCACGTTATAGGCGTATTCCTTGTGACTGATCGTCAGTTTGCCGGGCACATAGCCGTTTGCCTCGATCTCTGCGTTCTCCTCGTGCTCCTGCACATCCTGCAGCGTTGCAATGGGGATAGTCAGATCACCAGCGTGTGCAATGTTGGTGGAAACACTGTCCATCAGGAATGCACCGGGTGCAGATTCGATCACGTACTGATCCAGGACGGTCTGCGGGATCACATTGGCCATAGTAGCGGTGGTGCCTGCTGCACGCTTTTCCAGCAGGCCGGAATAAAATTCACGGGTTTCAGCGTTGTTCATACTGCTGTCCTTTCTCTTAAAAAATGGATGATTGGTAAATGCTGCAGAAATACGACCGCCCAAACTGCGAAGGTATGAAGTTTGGGATTCATTGGTTTCGCCTGCAGTACCGTTGGCAATGCGCCGCCGGATTTCCGCTCGGCGCTCATGGTATGCCTTTTGCATAGAGCGGAGATGCTCAACATCCTCGTGCATAGTCTTTTCAAAGGCCTGTGCGCTTTCCAGATTGTCCGGTGTGCTTTGTACGTCCTGTTTCCAATCAAGAAAACGCTTTACAATCCGGTCAGCCTCGGCTTCAATGGCCCTTTCTTCCTCGTTACCAATGCCAAAGCCACGGTGTCCATAGTGGCCGAAGTCCTCAACCTCGTTATCTTCTGCGAACGCCTGCAGATTTTCACGGATGTTCCACACCTGTTTCACGCGGTAGGCACGACGCTCAGGCTCTGCAAAGGATTCAAAAGCGCTGCGGGCGCTCACCTCGGTCTGTTCATAGGCGGGAAAGTCCACAACAGCAACGTCAAAGATGCGGTCAATCTTCAAAACGGTGCGTGTTCTGGTGGCGGTGTCCCACTGTTCGCCATCCTTGGCAACAGTAAAGGCAAAACTCATTTTATCCAGCAGGCCGCTCTGGATATCCTGCAGGATGCTGCGGGCTTCATCCGATCCGGTCAAATCTGCCTCGATTTTAAGACCGTGATCGTCAACAGAGAGTTTTAAGCTGTTGTTTCGGGTGCGTGCAAGCACACGACCCTGATGGTTATACTTGAGAACAACGTCAGACAGGTCAGCACCATCCAGCGCGTGACGGTCAATCTGTTCGCCATACTCTGCACCGGTTTCAGGATCTTTGTACAAAACGGTACGCTGATTGAATACCAGAGCATAACCGGAGATTTTTCCGCTCTGATCAGCTTCCCAGCTTGCAGCGCGAAATTCTTTTGAAATTTCCATGATTTCATGCTCCTTTCATGGGTGTTTTTATCCATCGACAAGCCGTCCCGGCATTGTGCAGCGCCAGCTGCGCAATGGTCGATGCGCTTAAACACAGAAGTAAAATCTGCGTTCAGCCGTAAAATTGATAAATCCTTACAATTGCGTGTAATTCCGAATAACTCTTGTTTTCTTTTCCAAAAAAATACCTGTGAAGCGTGTAGAGGAAATCCTCTGTTTTCCCCTCGGTCTGCCGACGGCCATTTCCAATATTTGGCAAGGGGGGTATATTTTGGAAAATAAAAAGCACAGGGAACACACGCAAATGCGTTTTCCCTGTGCTCGAAAGCAATCCAACAGCCTGTTGGCGGTACTCATACTAAGTTAATCTTACCATGTGTTTGCTAGAACGTCAACCAAAAGATCAAAACTTTCTCGTTTTGACTTTTATGTAAACGACCTTTGCCCAGCAGCTGAATGATGGTATTGACAACCAAAAGACCCCGCCGGGTTTCATCTGGTTTACATGTGATCTGTATCTTCATGAGCGTTCTCCGATGTGAGTTCGTGGGCGTATGCAGTAGCCTTGCCCAGTATGCGCAAGGTGTTCACCTCGTCACCTACCAACCGCATAACAGAATAGTTTGCGTTTGCTGGACTGAGTACAATGCTGTCTTTGTGATACCAGATAGAACGGATATAAATATCTTCCTCAATGGCAGCGGCTACAATATCGCCGTTCGAGGCCTTATCACAGCGGGAAAAGTAAATCACATCCCCCTTATCTAACCCCTTGTTGATCATGCTGCGGTCTTTGATCTCTGCCCAGAAGTCAGCAGTTCGAAGTTTTTCGGCGGTCATACAGCATCACCTTCCTGCATTTTTTTGAACCACTCATGCACAAGAGCTTTATCCTCATCCTTGTTCGGTCGGGTCGGATCATCTTCAATGCGCTGAATACATTCCTCTTCGGTCGTTTCCATGTAATGGCACGTTGCGCCCAAACGGTCAGCCAGACGATCCACGCGCTCACGATTAGGCGTGCTGGTGATAACAAAGGCTCGTTTCCAGAGGGTTGTACCTGCTTCAATTGCGCTGTAGATGGTTTCGCGAACAGCAAGCGCAATGTCGATTACATACGAATAATCAGGATGCGGCTCATGTGTGCCGGTCAGAGCGCCCACAATAGCATCAAGGTCAACAACAAGATCACCGGGCTGCAGATTCTGCTGCACATAGGTAGTTTTGCCGGAACCGGGTGCACCGCACACGATACACACGGAACCAGATTCATGCTTTTTGTCGGTCATAAGAGTGTCCCCCTCTCAAAGCAACCCATTTTTCCAGAACGCCACAGCGCCCAGCAGGCACCATACGAAAAGCGGCGCAATGCACTGAAAATGATACATGGTCATTGAAAAGTCCTCCATTTTTGTTATAATGGGGACGGTATTGTCTGGAAACTTTACCGCCCATCTGCCGCCCACGCTGCGCCAACAGTGTGAGCGGCTTTCTTTTTGTTGTTGAGCAGCAGTTGCAAAATGCAACCGGTTGTAAAATGCAACTGGTATCCCCGGCAATTTGCCGGGGGTCATTTTGAACCCGGTTCAATCTGGCCGGGGTCAGACTGCTGCTTGCTGCGGCTAAATACGATCTCCGGCAGGCCGGGCAAGTTGGGGTATATAATCTGCACCGGTGCACTTTTTGCATGGGTGCATTTTTTGCACCCGTCTGGACTGGTACGATTTTCGGACGGATACCCGCCGGTGGATGCACGCGGGCAGTCGCACCTTTCGCCGGGGTCAAGGTTTGCGCCGCAATAGGGGCAAGTGGTGTATTGCTTACTCATGCTTATCGCCTTCTTTCTGTGCCGCCGGGGTGCTGCACGCTGGTAACGGAATTCCTGCACAGTTGATCAAGTCCGCTAGGTCTGTATCCTTGGTGATCTTGCGGGGCTTGTCCAGTTCGCTTTTCCGCACCAGACTTCTGCGCAGCCGGTCACGGCTTGCAACCGGATCACGAACAACCGGCCTGCGATCTGTAAAGTGTTCATCAGGAAAGACGGACAACCATCCGGCTGCAATACTGTTGTCAAGGCAAGCGCACATATACCCGGTGCGATCTTTTACCCCGGCCTCATCGGTCAGCTGAACCAGCTTTTTGCAAATGCCCTTTGCAGCCGATTCCGTCCAACGCCTTTTCTTGTTCGCTCTGGCAATGTCCTGACGGTTCTTGTCAAAGTCTTGCAGGCTTTCCAGCAGTTCCTTGTTTCCGGGTGCCTGTTCTTGGGCAAACTCCCGAAAAATATCAAGAGGGGTGCGCGACACAGCAGCCGCAGGCTGCGTAGTATCTCTATCTTTTACTCTATCTTTTATCTTATTCTTTTTATTAGTGGCCGGTTTTCCGGCTGTCTGATAGCCGGTTTCTCGGCTGTCTGTGGGTCGGTTTTCCGGCTCACTGATGGCCGGTTTTCCGGCTGTCTGTGGGTCTGTTTTTAGACCTTTTGCGGGTAGTTTCACATAAATCGTATCTGGTGCGGAAAAATTACGCTTGCGCTCAGTCAGTCCAGCGCGATCCAGTGCGCTAAGGCCTTCTTTTATGACAGAAACGCCTTTATGAAGATTTTCCGCAATCTCTGTAACGGGGTAAGTGATGTACACCCGGCCTTGCTCGTCAATCCACCCGTTTATCTTTGATAGATTCGCCCGATAAAGCAGAACCGAGTAAATCAATTTAGCCGTATAGCTCAATTCCATATCCAGCAGAAAACGAGGAAAAGGAATATACTGCGGCATACCGGTGTCACTGGTCATATAGTCAGCAATATGCCATCACGCGCCTTTCTGATCCAGTGCCGCCGGGCCGGGGTCTCCCTGCTCAAAATAGCGGGCAAGGCTGTCCAGATTCACAAGCCACAGGTGCCCGGCATTCACATAGCAGATTTTGCC
Source organism: uncultured Faecalibacterium sp. (assembly GCA_934503275.1). GTDB lineage: Bacteria > Bacillota > Clostridia > Oscillospirales > Ruminococcaceae > Faecalibacterium. The sequence goes on along the minus strand of CAKSVD010000007.1, from coordinate 16,166 downwards.
CTGCCTGCAAAGCCGCCGGATATAGACCGGGGACAGGCCATAGAGTGCAGCGGCCTGCTTGACGGTGCCCATGTTGGGGATATGAAGCGGGGTGCTTTCAAATCGCGGGCTTTCCATGCTTATTCCTCCTTCAATTCTTCAACGGTCACGCCCAGAGCGGCGGCAACACGCTTTACTGTGTTTTCCGTGCAGCTTTTGCCGCCACGCAAGGCGGACACTGTGCAGCGAGATACACAAGCCATGTTGGCAAGCTGGCTAATGCCGATATCTTGTCGTGCCATCTCTGCAATTAGTTTGATTCTGTCAATGTGCATTTAGGTCACCTCCAAATTTTATCATTTGATGGAATGCATATAGTATAATTCCATCAAAGGTAAAAGTCAATATAGTTTTTTTATCTTTTGATTGAAAAACTGTGTTGACATGGTATAATTAATAGGGGTGATATAATGTCAGTTGGTGAAAATATAAAAAAGGCTCGAAAAAAAGCTGGAATGACGCAAAAGGAACTTGCTCAAAAATTAGGACTGTCGTTCCAGTCTATCGCTCAATGGGAAAATGATTTGCGAAATCCTAAAGTTGAAACGCTTCGAAGAATCGCAAATGCACTCGAATGTGATCCATCAGAACTAGATAATAGCCTTGCTTCTTCAATGTCTGTAGGCGATAACATTCGCTATTGGAGAAAGCACGCCGGAATGACGCAAAAGGAACTTGCTCAAAAAACGGGTATGAACATTGCGTCTATTGAAAAATACGAGACCGGTGAATTGTATCCATCAAAAAAGGCATTACAAAACGTTGCAACGGCCCTTGATGAATTGCCTGAATGGTTTTCGGATGAGGATTCATGGACACCAGAGCAGTATGCACTTCGTGATCTAGCAACATATATCGAAATTCTTAAACAAATTCACTTAGATCAAAAGGACAATCCCGCACCGATTACAGATGATTTAAAAAAAACATGGGGTTACCATGCAATCCCGTCAATTGCGAAAAAATATGCAGTTTCTGAGGATTGGCTAAAATCCGTTGTTGATAGTGGAAGATATGGAGCAGCAGCATCTGATGCGTTTGAAGTTGCAGAGACGTTGCCTAAAAACATTCAAAGAATGATTCAAATTATGGATACGATGAACTCTGTTGGTCAACAAACAGCCGTTGACCGCGTGGAAGAACTCGCCCAGATACCGAAATACCAGAAAGACCCCGCCGGGGACAGCACCCAGAGCGCGGGCGCTGGTGACGAAAACGACCCGGAATAAAAAGAAAAACGCCCACAGCGTGAACTGTGAGCGCTAAATTTCGGCATTTTGCCGGTTATGTGCGATGCAGCACCCCGCGATCAGAGCGCCGCCGGGGACAAAATGCACAAAAAGAAGGAAGGTGCAGCAGTTTGGCCAAAATTATAAAGCGGATGAAAAAAGACGGTTCCTGTTCGTATTACATCCGGGTCTCCAACGGATACGACAGGGAAGGGCGGCAAGTGCTGGTCAACCGCACCTATACACCCCCGTCAGGCTTGACCGGGCGCAAGCTGGAAAGAGAGCTGCAGCGGCAGGCTGTTGAGTTTGAGCAGGAAGTGCGCAACGGCCTGAACCTCGACACAGATATGAAGCTGGATGATCTTCTTGACCGCTGGTTTGAGCAGTATATAGACAAGAAGTGCAAACCAAAGACCGCGTCAGAGTATCGCTATCTCAGGCCGCGTATCTCTGCGGCGCTTGGTCACATGAAAGTCAGCCAGATAAAGCCCTCGCACCTGATGCTGTTTTATAACGATCTGGAAAGCACCGGGGCGCGCAAGGATTCCACCTATACGGCAACAACGGCCATGCTGGAACTGCTGCCACGCGGCCAGCGTCAGGAAATGACCAAAGCCGCCGGGGTTGGTGGCCGCTCCATGACATGCATCTGCGCCGGGCAGGGTGTCAGCCGGGCAACGGCTGAAAAGGTCGCCAGCGCCGCCGGGCTGCCCTTCTCCAAAGCCTTTACAGAGCACGCCAGAGAGGGCGGCAAGCTGAACGGGAACACGGTGCAGCACTATCACCGGATGCTGTCCAGCGTCTTTACAAAGGCTGTGCAATGGGGTATTGTGCAGGATAACCCGGCAAAAAGGGCTGAACCGCCCAAAGGCGCAGCGGTAGCAGTATCCTATCTCGAAGAAACGGACGTTGCAAAGCTGCTTGCAGCCCTGCACGATGCACCCCCGCAATACAGCGCAATTGTGCAGCTTGGCCTGTTTACCGGTATGCGCCGGGGCGAAATATGCGGCCTGCGCTGGTCTGATATCGACTTTGAAAAATCCACGATCTCAGTTAACCGCACTATGGAATACATTCCGCACCAAGGTCTGATCTTCACAGAGCCAAAAACCAGAGCGTCAAACCGCACGTTTAAGGTTGGTTCCAACTGCCTTGATATGCTGAAGGAATACCAGCTCTATCAGCGCGGCCTGCGCCTGAAAACGGGCACGATCTGGGCTAGTGTGGTGCAGATAGAGAACGGGAGGACTGTGCCGAATGACCTGCTTTTCACCCGGTGGGATGGTTCGCCGCTGGATCTGAATAAAGTAACGACATGGTTCCCGAAATTCATGATGGAGCACGATTTGCCAGCGGTTACAGTCCACAGCCTGCGCCACACCTACGCCAGCTTGATGATAGCCGCCCATGTGCCTATTGTGACGGTTGCCGGGCGTCTCGGCCACGCTCAGACCTCGACCACAACGGATATTTACGCGGAATTCATCAAATCAGCGGATGCGGCTGCATCTGACGCAATTGACGTTGTTTTTGACCGCATCAAGCAAAAGACCCACGCATAACAAAAACGGCTCACAGGGGCGTTTCTCGCGCTCTGGTGAGCCGTTCGCTTTTCCATCCGGTTTATTGTATCTATTCCGTGCCAGAATGAGCCTTATTTTTGCCTTATTCACCAGAAGCACGCAAAAGCAAAGCAGAACGAAAGCGCATAAAAACAACGTTGATTCTATACAAAACAGAACGGTCGGAAGCATGGCTACGCGTGTCTTTCACGATTTGGGAGCAGGAGGCCGCGAGTTCGAGTCTCGCCACTCCGACCATGCAGAGTGTCCTTATAGGATCTGAGTATCCTGTAATGGACACTCTGCTTTTTTATTTTCCGAAAAGTTCATACTGCGCCTTATTGCGGGTCGTGCGCCGCTGATGGGCTGCCTCATACAGCTTATCCGCCTTCAGCTCGGCGGCCACTTCGTCGGAAACTTCGATGTATTCATCATGGGTGTACCAAGCGTAAAAGTCCTTCAGATTGATGGTCGTCATTTGTATTTCCTCCATTCAGTTCATGTGTGGGTGGGTGAACAGAAAGAAGGATCGGCGGAGATCGGCAGCCGGGACTGGCTGCTTTGGGACAAATTGTCCCAAGGTGCAGACATATAAAAACGCCCGCACAGCAGGACGCTATGCGGGCGCGAGTAAATAAAATTCGTGCTACATGATATTTAATTTCATGTTCAAAGCCGGACTGCTCTGACGGAGGGGCTATGCTTTTTTTAGCTGGTGCAGATCATGAACGCTATGGAAAAGTAAAATGGGCACGGCAGATGAACCCCCAATCGGCTACCGTGTCCCTGCAAGTCGTCATCAGTTTGTACAAGCGCAAAGAAACGGCGGCTCTGAAATTCAAAGCCGCCGTTTCATATAGGCGTGTTGATGGGACTGCTGTACGACGGCTTTTTTCTTTTGCCGTCGTGCAGCAGATTTGGCAGAGTTAGTGCAACGCTTTATTACAGGTTATAGTTAATTTATTCATACTTCTTTCCAACCACATATATTGGCAACAGCACACCGCAAAGGAACATAGCCCAGAAAACATATTTCCCTATGTTTTCCCATACATCTGCTACAATGCTGCCCGCCACGATGTTGATAATCGGGAATAGTATCATACACAGGCACAAACTCAAGCGGAGAGTTCTCACAATATGTGGCCAGTTGCGATTATTGAATTTTACTCCCGGCACATTCATGCGGAATGGGCCATCATAAAAAATGTTTACACTAGGTGGTGATGCTATGAAAATTGAACGGGACGAGCGCAAATTTGACTTTCACGGAATCGGACTTGCCATCAAGAAAGCCCGTGAGCGTGAGGGCATGACGCAAGAACAGTTAGGTTATATTGTTGACCGTGATCCTCGCACCATTATGTATCACGAAAATGACGGACAGCATCCGAGCCTAAACGCCTTTTACCAAATGGTAACCATGTTCGGTATCTCCGTGGACGAATACTTTTATCCCGACATGGGAGCCGATGAAGCCGCAAAGAAGCGGATCAATATTCAGCTTAATTCCCTCAATGAAAGTGAGCTGCGGCTTGTCGAGGGGATTATCAACACGATCATAGAAAACCGTGGAACGGAGGGAGCGTAAGAAACGGCGCTGCCTCCGTTTTTCGTGGGGGTTCCGGGGAACGCACGAACGGCAAGCATGGCAAGTGTAGCCACACTTGCTATTTTTGCATCCCGGCGGGCTGCAAAAACGCTTGTTGGGGAGTCTCCCCAAACCCGGCATTGGGACATTTTGTCCCGAAGTATCAGCCGGTGATGAAATCCCGCAGGGCAAACTTGGCCGAGTGCAGCTTGTCCACCAGCCACTCAGCGATGGCGGGAAAGCCAAAGGGAGAAACGAGGAACGCAAGGATGAGGAACACGATCCCACCCACCGTCTGCCCGCCGATAAACAGGATCAGGGAGAGCAGCGTCAGCACGATGCAGCCCAGCTCGTACACGGCGGACGCTACACAGAACTGGAATGTGAGCATAGCGGCCAGCAGGGACAGCGCCACCATCACAGGGGCGGCAAGGATTTTGAGAACGATCATAGCAGCTACCTCCTGTAAAAATTGATGGGTTGTCCTCCTATCAATATTATAACTTCACTAAAATAGGTACTCAAGAATGTCGCCATACCTATGCACACACCGACAACAGCAAAACAGCCCTTTTCTTTTCGACAAAATGTGGTATAGTTATATTGACAAAAGTGTTTCTATGTGTTATTAAGGGGGTGCGGTTATGGCAATTGCTATTTCTCCGTTAGATTTATTGCTGGACACTGAAAATCCACGCTTTGTCATATTGCAAAGCCGTGAACAAGCAGATATTAGAAAATACTTAGTCACCTACGAAGATGTGTGTCAGTTGGCAACCGATATTAACACCTATGGTCGTCTTTTACCCGGAGAGCGAATTGTTGCTTTGCATGAAGGCGATAAGTATGTTGTGGTTGAGGGCAATCGCCGTACATGTTCGCTCCAAATGTTGTTAAACCGGGAACTCATTCCAGATGGGTTTGCACATCGCATTCCGCATACATCTGCATCCATTCTTACAAACTGCAGCAACATTGAAGTTGACATTCTTCCCGATAGAAATTCTGCGCTTGAGCTAATGACCAAACGTCATATTGATGGCGTGAAGCAATGGAAACCTTTGGCTAAGAAACAGTTTTTTGCTGCAAACTATAAAAACGGGCAAGGTCAGAGTATTCATGATTTGTCAAGAATCACAGGGGTACGAGAGGGAGACATCAAAGAGGATATTAGAGACTATAAGTTCTTTTACTCTGTATACGAAAAGTACTGTGCCGCCCACCCCGATTTCAACAAGGAAATCGTTGTACTTAAAACAGACCCTTTTTGGAGAATTTTTAAGGCAAAATTTGAATTCCCGGTCGGCACCAAGGTAAGCCCGAGAGATTTTTTGGGCATCTCTTTTGATGATACCTTTAATGCCATAAGTTCTCTGCCCGCTGATCTTTTTGATCGAATTACTCAATTAGTCTTTGAAAAAGCAATCGTTGAAGAAACGGTTACAACGCGAAATGTACTAACCGATGTAGAAGGAATCCATTCCCTTTTGCAAGCAGTTGTTGATGCCGAAAATAATGCACCGGAAGATAATCCCGATACGCCTCCCTCTCAAGATGAAAATGGAACAGAAGAACCCCCTGCTGATGAAGGAGGCGGGCATCCACACGGCAATACGCCTCCACCTGCCGATCACGGGAATGACAATCCAGCAGGGAACAGCACAGGCAATACAACCGGTGGCCCTCGCCCCGGAGGGCCTTCCCCCAGATCCTTCTTTGAAACAATAAGCTGGAACGGAAAGCTTGATCCTGCAAATCAGCAACATCAAGGACTACTCTATGCAATTAACGAACTTTATGGACTGTCGAATACTAATTGTGGGAGACATAAAGCCTATGAGTCGTTCCCCATTGCCTCTGGTATGGTTCTAAGAACGGTGTACGAGCAGGCATTACGGCTTCGCCTGATGCAAGTTAACCTTTGGGGTGCATATTGTCATACCTTAAGAAACAGTTCTTTCCCCACATTGAAATCCATGGAAGACTTTATTAATATAGAAGCAAATAAATCGACGGTCTTTCCCAATCGAGATATGGTATTAATCTATGATCGTGTAATCGCTGCAACGCACCGTGATTTCTTGAACGCCAACATTCATTATCCTGGGAATATTAATGTAACGGCTGCGTCCCTCGAAGCGATTGCAGCAGGTGGAATGTTTGCGCTCATTCAAGGCATCATAAACTTGATAAATTAAGGGGTGATATTTTGCCTGAGACAACCAACCCTTTGCGCTATCCCGGCGCAAAAAGATCATTAGTAGGTTATATCGATGCACTCCTAGAGGCAAACAATCTCCTCGGGTGTACATTTTATGAGCCTTATGCGGGAAGTGCTGCTGTAGGGCTCGAGTTGCTCCAGCGTAATCGTATTGGGCATTTAGTGCTATGCGAAAAAGATATTCTCTTGTATGCATTCTGGCATTGCGTGTTTCATGATACGGAAACTCTGTGCAACTTAATTGAGGCTACCCCCATAACAATTGACACTTGGCACCAACAGCTACCCTATCGAGAAATGACGCAATTAGACCAAGCTCCATTGATTGAATTAGCCTTTGCTGGACTATTCTTTAATCGCACTAATTTTTCTGGAATCCTTAAGGCAAATCCTATAGGAGGAATTAACCAAACTTCCCAGTATGGGATTGACTGTCGTTTTAATAAGCCAAAGATTATCGCAGTTATTAATCAACTGTCTGCCTTTAGGGATAGAGTAGATGTTCACTTGGGCGATGCCTTGCAATTTATGCGCACACAGAATGCTCGCTTTTTGAGAGAGAATTGCTTTGCCTATTTTGATCCTCCATATTATGTAAAAGGATCAAAAATCTACAGGCATTATTATACTAATCAAGATCATATTGCATTATCGCAATATGTTCGAGGTGTCCATCATTTAGATTGGATTATTAGTTATGATGACGCCCCTTTTATTTGTGGATTGTATGGCGACACTGGTGCCAGATACCAACCATTCTTCTTAGATTACACTTGTGCCTCGCATGTGCGCACACAGGGACAGGAATTATTAATTTCAAATTTGCCTCTCCCCCCGTTTCCTGCGGCAAATGCTGCGCAAATGTAGTTTGCAGTTAAACCTAATTTAGCACGGAAGCTTAATGCTTCCGTGCTTTTATGTTTGGGACAAAATGTCCCGAGGTCGCGAAAGCCGGGGAACGGCGCAAGGCCGCTCCCCGACAAATCATAGGTTCACCACAGCCGACAGCTTTTTCAGCAAATCAGACAGCGGCTCCCAAAGGTCGGCATAGTCCTTTTGGAGCGCCGCGATCGCCGAGGGATAGATACCATAGGTGTTGGCATGGACGGCCACTTGGTTTAAGTTGTTGGCGCACCGCCGCTGCAAGGCCACCAGCTCCCGGATGTCCGAGAGGTCAACATGGAGGACATAGCCGTTGAGCGCCATTTTCCGCATATAGGCTCCTATGTTGGAGATTCCGGCCTCGGCCATGCGGTCAGCGATCAACGCCTGCTCCGCCGCCAGCTCGGGACAGCCCGCCGGGGTGTTCCTTGATGTAGGCGGACACCTTTTCCGTCACCTTACCCGTGACGGACGCCGTACCCTCGGCGGCCTTGGCGGTCTGCCTTGCAGCCTCCCGTGCCTGCTTTGCGTACTGGCGCTTGACCTTCTGCTTTTGCAGATACCGGGACGCCGCACCGCCCTCCTGCATTTCCGGGTGTTCCTCCACGGTCTTGCGGTAGTAATAGTCCGCCGTGGCCTTAATGTGCTTGCTCTCGACATACTCCACAGCCTTTGCAGGGTGTTCCCGGATGGCCTTGCGGAGCTTGCGCCTGCCGAATCGGTACACGGACTCCGCCGCCAGCTCGGAACGGTGTGCGCCCTCCGTGCCGACATTTTCATGCTCGACCTCATAGAGCTTGCCATGCACAAAGCCGTGGACGCCGTGTCCGGCGGTATGAGCAAGGCGCTTGACCGCACCGGGCTTTTTCGGCGGCTTCTGCTTTGCCAACTTCTCCCGGGCGGCGTCCAGCTTCTCGCCCCGGCGCTCCATCCGCAGCTTGGACGCCGCCGTTTGCTCCTGCCGGCTCTTTCTGCGGAATTTGGACTCTGGGACATTTTGTCCCGAAGTGGGGTTACTCGTCTGTTCGCTCATGGGCAAGATCCTCCGAGCGGGTCGTCAGCAGGTCATAGATCTCTCCACGGGGGAAACGGTCTACAAACGGGATGGTGACATTTCCATAGAACAGCAGGCCCTCACCGGAATTGGAGTGCGTGATATAGGAGAGCTGATGCTCAGAAATACCAAGCTGCTTTGCCAAGATCGCACGGTCGCTCTGCGCCTGCGACAGCAGCACCATGAAATCCGTGTTGTCCAGAATGTTCTCAATCTCCCGGCTGGCCAGCAGGTCTTTCACATTCTGCGTCAGCGCCGAGGGGACGCAGCCCTTTTTGCGGAGCATTTTCCAGACCGCCACAAAGTAGCTGGCCGTCAGCGGGTCACGGAGCAGGATATGGAACTCGTCAAAGTAGCACCAAGTCGCCACGCCCTCGGCAGGCAGACCAAAGGTGATGTACTTGTACCGCTCAATGCCGTTGTTGCTCTTGGCGATCTGGCCTTTGAGCATTTCCACATACTCACCTCGGATGCTGTTGAAATCATCCTCCTGCGCCGGGATATTCACCTTGTAGCGGTTGGCATTGCGGCTGCGGCGGTTGACAAAGGAAAGCTGGAACGGCAGAGAGCTGTCAAAATAATTCAGGCACGCGCTCCACCCGCTGATAATGGCAGTCTGATCCTCCGTGGACGCCACGGCATAATTGATGTCCTCATATTCCAGCGTCTTTGTGTAAAGCCCGCCGGGGAGCTGGCAGATCCCGTCCGGGTTCATGGCGATATAAGGGATGGTTTGCTGGGCGGACAGCGCCCGGTGCTTATTTGCGTTTTTCTGCTTTTTTGCTTTACTCAATAGGCTCCTCCTTTCGCGCAAATGGGGCATAGATATTTTCCGTTCGGTACGGTCGGATGCCGGGGCGGGTAAACTTGACCCGGATGATGTTGCGGATCACCTTTTCAAAGGCCAAGCCGTCCTTTTCGTACATCGCCAGCAGGAACGCCGATAGCAGCTCCAAGGCCAAAACAAATGAGCTGCCGCTTGGTGAGGTTGAACGCAATTTTTGTCTTGATTTTGGAAAGGTCGTTCGGGACATTCACATAGGGCATAGGTCAGCCTCCTTCCGCTAAAATATTGTATTGACATCGAGCTTTTCTTGTTGTATAATTTCATAAGAAATCATACAATTTTTGCGTACTGAAAGGGGTGAAGATAGGTGAGCAAGTTGGTCAAAAAAGGGCCGGGTGACATGATCCCCAAGGGCATTGGAGACATGACGCTCAAGGATTTGATTTTTAGTCCAGATGTCGAAGTTCATAAAAAAGATAATGTCCTAAAACTGCGGAGACGAACATCATCTGAAACCGTTATGCTTGAGATTCGTAGCTATGATGATGCTGCTACTGTTTCTCAGTCTCGGGCTTGCCGGGACAAACCTTTTAGCCACATGGAATCTACAATAGCTCAAATGAGGGCTGAGGGGAAAACCCAAGCTGAGGTCGCTGCCATTTTGGGGACAACTCAAACCAACATTTCAAAAATTGAAAGAAAAATGAAGAGAAAGTGAGGATAACTTATGCCCAGAAAAGTGAGAAGTGATTGCACCGTTGGTACATTTGAAAAAACTCGCGGCTTACCGTCTGGAACTATTCGAAATCCAAATGGCCGCGATACCCGCTCTGATAAAAAGATTGGGACTATTCGCAAGGAAGCCGAAAAGAAAAACAAGTAAGTTCAAGACTCCCTGTGCCTCGGCACAGGGAGTCTTACTACTAATGGGCACCAAAGATGCTCCGGGCAATCGTCCCTGTTTTGAGCAGGCAGAAGCAGAGCAGCACGGAATAGCCCATGCACCCCCATATCGAGCCGATGGGGTCGCCGCTTGTGGCGATGCCCTGTATCAGCACCGCATAGATGGCAACGCAGACGAGAATGAGCAAGCCTTGAAAGCCCACGGCGAACAGGGACTTCAAATAGTTCTGCCCGGTATTGCCCAACTCCCGGTTGGAGAGCGTGGCAACGGGGATGGGGGCTAAGCTGGTCAGCAGGTATATTTCGATCATGCGGCCATAGACGATAACGAAAATCACAATATTGATTGCCCACATGGTCACATGAATGAGCAGGGATTGCAGCCACAGCCCTCCAGCAGATTGACCACGCCCCACGTACCAAGGCCAGCGCCGAGGGCGATCACAAGGGTCTGCAAAGTGGTTATGGCAGAAGCGAAAAAACCACATATAGCCTCCTATTCTCCGGGATATACCCGGCCATGAAAAAAACCGCCCACATCGGGCGGTTTCAAAATAAATTCCCTACAGAATGTGTGCCTTAAATTGAAAAAAGGGGGGAAGCTCGTGCGTTAGACATAAGTTCTCCTAAATGTAGTGAGATTTCCCGGCTCATTCTTGACTGCTGTTCGTATGCATTATCTCTTGTTACCTTATTCTGTGTTAAGTCTTATACACTGTATATAGATTATAGGAAATTTGAGGTGTTTAATCGGAATTATATTTCCATTTTAATTCCTTTCTATAAGAATTTACATGTCCGACTTTTTCTGATATGCTTTAGCCATACCAAGAGAACACGAAAGGACATAACGCAATGATTAAGCTAAACCTAAAAAGAAATGAAAATCGCTTCAAGAACCCCGAGAGTGAGCTGTTGGCTCTGTTCCATGCGAGTGCAACAGGCAAATCGAACAAGGCATTTAGGTTTGCAAAGGTAGACAGTAATTTTGCCGCCTTTCTTCCTTACCTTAAAGATGGTGCCGTAAAATTGTATCTGTACTATGCGGTTGTAGCTAACAACGACACTGGTGAATCCTGGTATAGTATTGACACAATCAGCAAAAAGCTTGGAGCCACCGAAAGAAGTATCGGTAATTGGAACAACCAGTTAGAAGATCTTGGCCTAATCTTCAGGACAAGCACCGGAAAGAAGAGTAAGGCAACCTTTGTTCTACCTTTAACGGGATTTGCTGTAAAAATGAGCATCCAGCAAATCGAGCAAATCCTTGGAGAGCTAAATTTATACGGGGCGAATGAGTACACGAGAGTTTTTGGAAAGGTTCAGTCTGTCACAAAACTCTATGTAAAAGGTGAAGTAGCGGACACGATCAGCGAGATTTTATGTGTCCATTTGCAAAAGCTGAGCACTGCGGGCGCCATTGAACTCAACCGTGTTGACACCTTTATCTACAACATCTCCACTACAACCAATGAAGATATTGCAAAAAAGCTCTTAGCTTTTGAGAGCGAAGACAAAGTCGCCATTGTCAACGGTGAAAAGGAAATTGTGCTCGGCAAAATAACGCCAAGTCCGCTTCAATGCTTTTTCATCAATGACTCGCCCAAAATTGATGACACTGCCGTTTACGAGATCATGAGCCAACTTACAGATGATGTAGACATCTCTGATCTCGCCCACATAACCATTTAATTGCAAGGAGGTAAAAATGACTGATTCTACTCTGGTATTGATTCTTTTTCTGATGCTCGCTATTCTGTCGATGCTGAAAAAGTAATCACTCTAAGCTGGGCTTGTCTTGTTTTGGCAGACAGGCCCGGCTTGGTTGCTTTTATTTGAATCAGTTGTTGGTTTATAAATAAGCGTCCAGGTCGTCATAGTTGAGGATGTCCTCGTCCTCGTCTGTGATCGCCTCGTCCGGCACTGACACTTTGTACACCTCACATTCCTCGTTCATGCCCGGCCGCCTGCGGCGGTCAATGAGCCTGTCGAGGTCAAAGGCGTTTTTCACTTTATCGGCCTCCGCTGTAAAGCGATAATTGGGGTGCTGTTTCAACCGGAATATGCCGGAGTGGGATTATCCTCGCCGGGATCAGGTACGGCATCGCCCATTTCAAAGAGCGCCGCGTGCCCATCATGCTCCAGCATGACCGCCTCCGCGTCAGTCAGCACAGGCTCGGGAGCGAGCTGCTCCGGCATGGCGGCAGCTTCCACCGTGGGAGCGGGTGCCTCAGTAGGTGAGGCTACATCGGGAATATTTTTCTTATCATCTGCCATTTGTTTCGTGGCATGAAAAAAGCCAGTCCGCAGACTGGCCGGGTGGAAGTGACCTCCCTTCATGGTGTTATATATGAAAACGCCGCCCGTTGTCCTGTTGGGCGGCGTAATCGTCAATTCGATGGTTTTTTCCTGTTAAAACAACGAGATAATTGTGGAAAAACCAAACTCGAAGTGCTATAATCTAATTGTTACTTTTGGAGAGTGTATTTTACAATTGCTCTAAGAGCCTGTTCATATTGAAAAGTAATCATTTCATTATGGCAAGTCATCAACAAGAATTGAATTTGAGGAGATTGTATCTTATGCAAATGAATACTCAATATTTAACACGACGTGAATATGATGAATCTTTCCTGAAAAATGATTTACGTAATGAGTATTGTCATGACCGGGATCGAATCATTCATTCAAGAGCATTTCGCCGACTGATGCATAAAACACAGATATTCAATGCTAATAAAGGAGATCATTATAGAAATAGACTAACACATACTCTTGAAGTAGCACAAATCGCGCGTTCAATAAGCCGCCAACTAAATTTAGATGAAGATTTAGTTGAGGCTATTGCTTTAGGACACGATTTAGGTCATACGCCATTTGGCCATGTCGGGGAACGCAGATTGAGCGAATTGATGCATGAAGGGCTCCCTAAAGAGTTTGATGGCTCTGAATTTAGCTTCAAACATAATTTTCAGTCAGTTCGTGTGGTTGAGTTCATAGAAAGGAAATGCGATGAATTCCCCGGAATCAATCTGACATTAGCAGTTAGAGAGGGAATGCTAAAACATACGGGCTTAAGGATTCGCGATAGTCACAACAGAAAATACGAGGTAAAGTACGAGAGCAGCGCCCTTAATACAGAAGACTTTCGTATGGATCTTCCAAATTCAATTACTTTGGAAGGACAGGCTGTGGCAATAGCGGATGAAATCGCCCAACTCACACATGATATAGAAGATGGAATTCGTGGTGGCATTATTTCTTTTGATGCCTTTTGCACTTGTGATTTAGTAAAGGAATATGTATCGCTTTTAGATGATACTTTTTTAAAGCCCAATCTATCCTACAATAAAAAGAATCAGATAATTAAGGGCTTGGTTGGATATTTAATTTCTGATGTAGTAAAAAACTCCAAGGTAGAAATACAACACTACAATGAAGAAAATGACATACCAGATTTTAGTTCGAAACATTCGGTCTACGAAAAGAAGTGCATCTGTTTTTCTCACGAAGTAGAAACTAAAGCAAAAGATTTAGCTGACAACCGTGATAACTGGATTATTAGTTCCAAAGAAATTAGCCAAGCAGATTCAAAGGCCGAATATTTTATTACGCAAATTTTTAAAGCATATTACAAACACCCTAAAGAATTGCCAGATTACATTTTAGCAAGGTATTATGGTTATAATGATGCTGACAAATTTAATAGGAAAGAAATGTCAGTTGAAAAAATGAAGCAAGACCCCATGTTTATCCGTTTTATTTGTGATCATATCTCTGGAATGACAGACCAGTTTGCTGCACGAGAATACATGAATCTTTATATTCCCGACTATTATTGATGCAAAACCTCAATGACTTATAGGAAATGCCGCCCGTTGTCCTGTTTGGGCGGCGGTGTTCTTGTGATTTTAGATTTTTAGAATAAATACCTCTTGCTGACTACCAGTAAACCGTTGATATATCTGTGTTTTCTGAAATCCTATAATTACACTCCGACCACAAGAAAAACCACGATGAACCGTTTATAAATGCGGTTTTTCGTGGCTTTATTTGTTACTTTCTTGGGTGTGTTCTACTAGAATGAGCCTTATTTTGCCTTGTTTTAGGCATAGGCAGCGTTCTGTCCCCCAGCCCTTTCATGAGCCGTTTTCATCTTTGAGGTGAGCCGGATGAAAAAACAGACGGGTCACATCCCTTGACTTCAGCCCCCGAGGGGAGTATACTCCGTGGCAGTGAAATATTCGGCTATGACGAGAAAGAGTACCCGGAAGGAATGCTGCAGAGAGCTGCCGGCTGGTGCAAGGCAGTGCAGGGCGTCCGTGGGAAGATCCTCTCCGAGCTTTCCGGCTGAATGGGCAGTGTCTGTGCCCCAGTAAGCGGGAACGGCAGGCCCCCGTTATCACGGGCCGCGCATTGTTGGATGCGCACTGAGGGGCCGGGCTTTGCACCGGCAATAAGAGTGGTACCGCAGAGGAGTTTGTACGCCTTTGTCTCTTACAAACTGTAAGGGACAAAGGCGTTTTTGTTTGCGGGAAAGCCATTTTCCGGATGTTTCATTGCCTTTGCATCCGCAAAAATAAGTGTTCAGGAAAAAGGAGATCATCATGAAAACATTGGAAAAAGTAAGCGATTTTGTTGGCAAGTACATGGCCGCCATCGTCATTGTAGTGGCGGCGCTGGCGCTGCTGTTCCCCGGCACCTTCAGCGTGGTAAAGACCGCGTGGGTCAACACCCTGCTGGGCATCGTCATGTTCGGCATGGGTCTTACCCTGAAGCCGGAGGACTTCAAGGTGGTGTTCAGCCGCCCGAAGGACGTGATCATCGGCTGCATTGCACAGTTCACCCTGATGCCCTTTCTGGCATGGGCGCTGACGCAGCTGTTCCACCTGCCCACCGAACTGGCTATCGGCGTCATCCTTGTGGGTACCTGCCCCGGCGGCACCTCCTCTAACGTGATGACCTATCTGTCCAAAGGCGACGTTGCACTGTCCGTCGGCATGACCGCAGTTTCCACCGTGCTGGCACCCTTCCTCACCCCGCTGCTCACCCTGCTGTATGCCGGTCAGCGCGTGGATGTGAACCCTGTAAATATGTTCCTGTCCATCGTCAAGGTGGTGCTGGTGCCCATCGCACTGGGCTTTGTGGTCAACCACTTCTTCCGTGCCTTCACCCAGAACGCCGTCCGCGTGCTGCCGCTGGTCTCCACCACTGCCATCGTGCTCATTATCTGCGCTGTTGTGTCTGCAAACTCCGCTAAGATCATGACCAGCGGCCTGCTGATCCTTGCCGTGGTCATCCTGCACAACCTGCTGGGCTACCTCACCGGCTTCGGCGTGGGCAAGCTGCTGAAGCTGGATTCCACCAAGTGCCGTGCGATTTCCATTGAGGTCGGTATGCAGAACTCCGGTCTGGCCACCTCTCTAGCCGCTGCCCACTTTGCACAGTATCCGCTGGCAACCATCCCCGGCGCTGTGTTCTCGGTGTGGCATAACATTTCCGGTGCCGTCCTCGCCAACTTCTTTGCCCGCACCGCTGAGAAGAAGGACTGATCTTATACAACAATAAAAATGGCTGCTGTACAGGATTCTTCCCAGTGCAGCAGCCATTTCTTTGTTTATAGAATATGATATGCGCGATTTCCTCGCCTTTGCCTGTTTCCCGCGCTGTTGCGCAAACGCAAGCATCCCGGGAACAAAAAAGTACCCGAACCCTTTCGGGTTCGAGTACAAACTGTATGGTGGAGAATTAGGGACTCGAACCCCAGACCCCCTGCGTGTGATGCAGGTGCTCTAACCAGCTGAGCTAATCCTCCATATTTGCTTGTGTTGTGCGCTCCGAACTGGAACGTGATTATTATAGCACGGCCTTTGCCGAAATGCAAGCCCTAATTTAAAA
>CAKSVD010000006.1 GCA_934503275.1 uncultured Faecalibacterium sp. | reverse complement strand
AGTCGGCGCTATCGCTTTAACGCTTTTTTCGCTTCTCCATTTATAGCCCCTCAGTCGCTGCGCGACAGCTCCCCCCAGGGGAGCAAGCGTTCTCCCGCAGCGCCGCGCTTTCGCAGAAAGCGGCGCTGCAAATGCCGTTTTCCTTTACGACCCCTCCCGTGAAAATGCGTTTGGAGCGCTCCGCAGAGCTTGTCGGGACAAAGCCCCTCCATCTGCTTACGCAGACCGCTCTGCCACTTAAAAGCCCCACTGGGGCTTTCATTGCTACGCAAACGCGGTCGCTCCAAACGCGAAATTTAAAATAATTCTTCCGCTGAAGATGCGCAGAGCAACGCGGAGCGCATTCCAAATCGTCCTCTTTCCCTCTACAACGAAAATTGACTAAAAAATTTTTATCTTTTCTGCAATGTTTGCGGCGGGTGATTCGTATTCAGGGTATAAGAGCCCGGAAAGGGCTCCGCAGTTATCGTGCGGCGGGTGGTCCGGCTTCCCCCAGTCCCCCGCCCGCCGCACCGTTACGGAGGACAGATACAATGATGGCAAAGCTTGAACGCTCCCCGCAGCAAGCCCGCATGGAGGCTGTGAGCCGCGATGCACTGGTGCAGGCGGCGCTGCAGGAGATCACCCAAAATTATCGTGAGGCCAGCCTTTCCAACGTGGCAAGGGCTTATGGTGTTTCGCTGGCGTATGTCAGCGAGTGTGTGCGCGCCCAGACCGGGCGCACCTACAAGGAGCTGCTGCAAAAGCACCGCATGGAGACCGCCGCGCGGCTGCTGCGCCGCAGCGATCTGAACATCCAGCAGATCATTGCGCAGGTGGGCTACGAGAACACCAGCTACTTCTACCGCCTGTTCCACGAGCGCTACGGCCTGAGCCCCCGGGAGTACCGGCTGGTGCGCAACGGCACCACCGCCACCCGCCGCCCCACCGCATGAACCGCCCCTTATTTTGCTGCCCCCGACCGCCGTGCTGCCGCCCCGCGCACGGCGGTCTGTTTTTGCCTGAAAAATGGAGAAAAATCTGGTACTTTATGGAATATTGTGTTATACTGAAGCAAATGCACCCCGCGCGGCAGGGTGCGGTCAAGAGAGGATGAGAAGAGATGTTTCGCGGAGCGGTAAGAGCGGACATGGCAAAGATCCTTGAGGTCTATGCCCGTGCACGGGAATTTATGGCGAAAAACGGCAACCCCACCCAGTGGGGGGACAATTATCCCAGCCCGGAACTGCTGGAGGAGGATATCGACACCAACCGGCTGTTCGTGTACATGGTGAACGGCCGGATGCAGGCGGTGTTTGCGTTTATCCTTGGCGAGGACCCCACCTACAAAGTCATTGAGGACGGACAGTGGCTCAACGACACTTTGCCCTACGGCACGCTGCACCGGCTGGCGTCGGCGGGCGAAAACAAGGGCATCGGCAAGGCAGTGGTGGAGTGGTGTCTGGAGCACTGCGAGAGCCTGCGCGCCGACACCCACGTCGACAACAAGGTGATGCAGCACCTGCTGGAGAGCGAGGGCTTTACCCGCTGCGGCATCATCCATGTGGAGGATGGCACCCCGCGCATCGCCTATCAGCGGATGTCGCTGACCCAGAGCCAGCTGGGGTAAGGACGATTTAAAATGCCCTCCGCGTTGCTTTGGGCATCTTTAGCGGAAGAATATTTTTATTTTGGGGTTCTGAAAAGCCTGCGGGCTTTTCAGAACCCCTTTTTCACGGGTGGGGTCGTAACGGTGAACGGCGGCTGTTGCGCTTGTTTCCTGCGGAAACAGTCGCGCTGCGGGAAAGCTTCCTGCTAGCTTTCAGTGGGCTGAAACCTCGTCAAAACCGCAAAACTGTATTTTATGCAAGTACAGTTTTCGGGGCAATTTTGCAAAAGGTTACAAAAAACGTGATTTGAGGCGTCAAAATGCCTGAAAACACTTCCTCTTTTTCGCCGTATGTGCTATAATGACAACTGTTCTCGCATAAGAAACAGGAAACTGTACGCGCTAGGCGTACAGTGCAAGAGGAGTGTTACGATATGAAAACCTTGAAAGCGGTTGTAGCAAAATACAACCAGACCAGCCTGATCCTGCGCATCCTGATCGGCTTGGCAGTCGGTTCGGTGCTGGCGCTTGTTGCGCCGGGCGCGGGTTGGGTAGGCGAGCTGGGTAACCTGTTCGTCGGCGCGCTGAAGGGCATTGCCCCGGTGCTGGTGTTTGTCATTGTGGCAAGCGCGCTGGCACAGGGCTCGTCCAAGCTGGACCGCCGCTTTGGCACGGTGATCTGGCTGTATATGCTCACCACCTTTCTGGCGGCAGCCATTGCAGCCATCACCAGCTTCATGTTCCCGGTCAAGGTGGTGCTGGCCGATGCCGCACAGTCTGACGTGATCCCGCAGGGTCTGGGCGAGGTGCTGAGCACCCTGCTGACCAACTTTGTAGCCAACCCCGTCAGCGCCCTGATGAACGGCAACTACATCGGCATCCTGTTCTGGGCCTGTATGTTCGGCATTGCCATGAAGAACATCGGCGCAGAGAGCACCAAGGTCTTTCTGGCCAACACCGCCGATGCCGTTTCCCAGATTGTGCGCTGGATCATCAATCTGGCACCCTTCGGCATCATGGGTCTGGTGTACACCAATGTTTCCGGCAACGGTCTGGCCATCTTTACCCAGTACGGCAAGCTGCTGGCGCTGCTGGTGGGCACCATGCTGTTCATGGCACTGATCGTCTCCCCCTTCATCATGTTCATCTATCTGCGCTGCAACCCGTACCCGCTGGTATTCCGCTGCCTGAAGGAGTCCGGCCTGACCGCCTTCTTCACCCGCAGCTCTGCAGCCAACATCCCCGTGAATATGTCCCTGTGTGAAAAGCTGGGTCTGGACAAGGATATGTACTCCGTGTCCATCCCGCTGGGCGCTACCATCAACATGGACGGCGCCGCCATCACCATTACCATCATGACGCTGGCAGCGGCTAATACGCTGGGCATTCAGGTGTCTTTGCCCGCCGCCATCGTGCTGAGCGCCATGAGCGCTCTGGGTGCCTGCGGCGCTTCCGGCGTGGCCGGCGGCTCTCTGCTGCTGATCCCCATGGCCTGCTCGCTGTTCGGCATCTCCAACGACATCGCCATGCAGATGGTGGGCGTGGGCTTCATCATCGGCGTGGTGCAGGACTCGGTGGAGACTGCGCTGAACTCTGCCGGTGACGTGGAATTTGCCGCCACCGCCGAGTATCACCAGTGGCTCAAGGAGGACAAGCCCCTGCCGGCTTTCCTGAAGGGCTGATGACCTGACATAAACAAAGCAGCCGCTGCACGAGAAAGTGCGGCGGCTGCTTTTTGTATGGGACGATTAAAAATGGTCTCCGCTGGCTTACGGGTTGCGGCACCCAGCATCCGCATCGTGCCTTGGGCGGCACGTGCGTCTTGCTGGCCGCTGCCCCAACAACTCCTCCCTGTTTCCGCCACTGGCGGCGGTCGTCGTCGTTGCTGGGCATATTCAGCGGAAAGATTATTTTATATTTCGGAACACCGGAGCGTCTGCGGACGCTCCGGTGTTCCATTTTCACAGGTGGGGTCGTAACGGAAAACGGCAGCTGCAGCGCCGCTTTCTGCGAAAGCGCGGCGCTGCGGGGGTCACTCCTTCCAGTGAAAACAGGGGAGCGGAACGTCCGCAGACGTTCCGCTCTCCAAATTTAAATCGTATTTCCGCTATTGATGTGCATAGCGAACGCGGCGCACATTTATCGCAATCCTAGAAAATATCGCAAATCAAAACAGCATATTTGCGATATGCAAACCAACGATGTTGCTAGGGCATTAAAAAGTTGGTTTGCAATAAATGGTTTTACCCAAACAGTACCACGGCGTACTTTACGCCGTCCTTTACCACATAGGCAACGCCCAGTTTGGTCTTATTGGCGGCGGCTTTGGTCATGGTGTCGGTCACACGACCGTCATTCGGCAGAACAAAGATGATGTCTGAAGTGCTGTTGGGGGCCGGATTGATATCAAAGCCCGGGGTAAAATCATTTGCGCCCATACCGACGCCGAAGCTCTTGCCGATGCCCATGCTGTCGAAGGCATAGGCGTAGTACTTCTGCTCCAGATAGGTTTTTACAACGTTGTCTACAGGGTTCACGCGGTAAAGCTCGGTCTTGCTCTTGTCGGTGGAGCAGGACACCGAGGTGCCGGCGACCCAGCTTGCAATGCTGTAAGCCTTATTGCTCAGCTCTTCATCGTAGGTCATGCCTTTAAAGCTCTCGCACAGCGCTTTTGCATCCTCGGCTGTGGAGCGCTTGGGGCGCATCGGTGCACCCACGCTGGCGTCACAGGCGGTGAATACGGTCAGTGCCATCAGGCCGACCAGCAGGCAGGCCAGCAGTTTTTTCCAGTTTCTCATAAAACGATGCTCCTTTCCGTTGTTGGGGTCGTTGCGGTGTTGCGTCCGCAGGGACGCCGCCATGTGCGTTCTTCTGCATCCATGATACCTTTTTTTGGCGGGAAATGCAATCGTTTTGGTGCAAAAAAACAGGCTGCCGTGTCAAAAACACGGCAGCCTGCGGAAAATGCTTTATTTTGCGTACTCCACAGCGCGGCTCTCGCGGATAACGTTGACCTTGATCTGGCCGGGGTAATCCAGCGTATCCTCGATCTTTTTGGCAATGGAGCGTGCCAGCAGGATGACCTGATCGTCGCTGATGACGTCGGGCTTGACCAGAATGCGCACTTCGCGGCCTGCCTGTACGGCAAAGGCCTGCTCCACGCCCTCGAAGCTGGAGGAGATCTCCTCCAGATTTTCCAGACGCTTGACGTAGCTTTCCACGTTCTCGCGGCGGGCACCCGGGCGGGCGGCGCTGATGGCGTCGGCAGCCTGAATGATGAAGGCCAGCGGGGTCTTGGGCTCCACGTCGCCGTGGTGTGCCTCAATGGCGTGGATGATCTGGGTGTTCTCCTTGTACTTGCGGCAGATGTCCACGCCGATCTGAACGTGGCTGCCCTCGATCTCGTGATCCAGTGCCTTGCCGATATCATGCAGCAGACCGGCGCGGCGTGCCATGGTCACGTTCACGCCCATTTCGCCCGCCAGCAGACCGGCCACCCAAGCCACTTCCATGCTGTGGGTCAGGGCGTTCTGGCCAAAGCTGGTGCGGTACTTCAGCCGGCCGATCAGCTTGATCAGGTCGGGGTGCAGGCCGTGGATGCCCAGTTCCATCACCGCGCGCTCGCCTTCGCGCTTCATCTGCAGTTCCAGATCATGGCGGCACTTCTCCACCGTCTCCTCGATGCGGGCGGGGTGGATGCGGCCATCGCCGATCAGGCGCTCCAGCGTCATGCGGGCCACCTCGCGGCGGGTCTGGTCGAAGGAGGACAGGGTGATGGCCTCCGGGGTATCGTCGATGATCAGATCCACGCCGGTAGCGGTCTCCAGCGCGCGGATATTGCGGCCCTCGCGGCCGATGATGCGGCCCTTCATCTCATCGCTGGGCAGCGGCACCACGCTGACGGTGGTCTCGCTGCAATGGTCGGCAGCGCAGCGGCTGACAGCCTGTCCGATGAGGTTGCGGGCGATGTTATCGCAGTTTTCCTTCAGGTCGGTCTCGTAGGCGGCAACGCGCACGGCCTTTTCGTGGGTCAGTTCCTCGTCCACCTTGTGCAGCAGCACCTCGCGGGCGTCCTCCTGGCTCAGACCGGCCAGTGTTTCCAGACGCTCCATCTCCTTGGCGCGCAAAGCGTCGATCTCTGCCAGACGCTCCTCGGCCTCGGCGGCGCGCTTTTTCAGCTCTTCTTCCTTCTTTTCCAGCGCTTCGGTCTTGCGGTCCAGCGCTGTCTCCTTCTGGTCGATGCGGTTCTCCTGACGGCTGATCTCCGCACGGCGCTGCTTGATCTCCTTGTCGGCCTCTGCCTTCTGGGCATCGACCTCGGCTTTCAGACGGAAAGCCTCGTCCTTTGCTTCCAGAACCGCTTCCTTGCGCTTCTGGTCGGCGGTCTTGATCGCCTCGTTCACCAGCCGGGTAGCCTCGGCCTCGGCGCTGCCGATCTGGGCTTCAGCGGTCTTTTTACGGTTGTTGTAACCAATAAAATAGCCCGCAGCCACACCGACAACAGCAACGATCAAGGCCACGATCACTCCGATCGCGATCATTGCGTTCACTCTCCTTTGTTTCAATTCAATGCAAAATTAAAAGCAGGAGACGCTGCGCAGCAGGACACGGGCAATGATATAGAAAGAGCTTTCAATGCAAAAAGTGACACCAAAACCATACGCACCACCCAAAACCGGCGGTGCGGGCAAAAGCATACGGCTTTTCTCTCTACGGTTCCATTTTATATCAAACAGGCACGCTATGCCTGAAACGGGTACAGGGTCACACAGAAGCCTGCGTACAGCGTCTTTGATTCCATACTACTAATTATAGTACGAAACAATTGCCCGCTTGTCAAGAGGAAAACCCTGCCCGCAGAACATTTTTGTGCAGAAAAACAAAAATAGAAGCGGAATGCTCACCCGTAAAAATGGGGCTCAGAAACGCCCGCAGGCGTTTCTGAGCCCCGAAATTTAAAATAATTTTTCCGCTGCTTATTCCAGATACATCCGCCGCAGCCGCATCAGGCGGGCGGGGGTCAGGCCGTATTCGGCTTCCAGATAGTTCTCGGCGCTGCCGTAGTCCTGCCGGATGGTGCGCAGTACAAAGGGCGCAGTTTCCGGGTCTACCCCGGCGGAGGTCTGCCAGCGCAGCTTCTGTGCCGGGTCGGCGGCGATCTCCGCCGCATGGTCGGCCATGGCCTTTTCGATCTCGGCGGCGCGGCAGAGGTTGGTGCGGGCATAGTCCGCGCAGATGGTCTCGTCCGAAGCACCCAGCGCCAGCAGGATCAGCATGGCAGCGACCCCGGTGCGGTCCTTGCCCGCCGTGCAGTGGAACAGGATGGGCGTCTCGCCGGCCTCCAGCGCCCGGAACAGCTCCTTGAAGGCCTTGTTGCCGGTGAGCATCTGCCGGTATATCAGCTGGGAGAGGTTCGTCCCGGCGGGGGCGCTCTGCACCAGCCGCTGGATGTCGTTGGGAGAAAAATCGATCTCCTGCCCGGTGGCATCCCGCAGACCGCAGATCTGCACCAGCCGTGCGCCGTCCGGCACATAGTCCGGCAGCTTGGCGGCCTCTGCGCCGCTGCGCAGGTCAAGGATGAGCCGCAGCCCAAGCCCGTCCAGCCGGGCGCGGTCGGCCTCGATGGTCAGCCGCCCGGTGGAGAAACCCCGGTAGATCTGTCCCCACTTGATGGTCTTGCCCTCGTCGGCGGGGTAGCCGCCCAACTCCCGGAAGTTGTTGCCGCCCGCAAAGGGCAGCTGGGTGCCCGGGGCGGGATGCACCGGGGCGGCCTTTGCGGTGGCGCTGGAAAGCACCGGCGCGGTGTAGAAGGGCTTTGCCGGCCGACCCCGGCGGGGCGGCAGGCTGGTGGTGCTGCCCAGAACCTCCAGCAGGTAGCTGCGCAGCAGGTCGATGTAGGCAGAACTGGTGTCCCGCCGCTGCACCAGCGAGACGCACAGCGGGGGCATATCCTCCAGCAATACGTCCCGCACCCGGTCCAGTTCCCGGCGGGCGCCGGGCTCGTAGCGGGTCAGGCAGGTGCACAGCTGCTCCTGCACCAGATAGTAGGCCTGATAAAAGCTGGGGCCGATCTCGGCGTTGGGGGCAAAGCCCGCCCGGGCACAGGCCGCCCACAGCGGGCTGAACAGATCCTGCCGCAGGCTGGGCAGCAGCACCCGCTGCCCGCGCAGTTCTGCCAGCGGGATGCGCTCTTTTTCCCAAAAGGGGTGTCCCCGGGGCACCAGCAGGCAGGCGGGGTCTGCCCGCAGGGTGGTGCGTGCCAGCACCGGCGCGGCGCAGCCAAGGTCGATGACAAGGCCCGCGTCCAGTTCGCCCTGCTCTACCCCATCGGCCACGGCGTCGTTGTCCAGCAGACGGAACCGCATCTCCACATGGGGGTACTGCTGCCTGAACTTGTCCAGCTGGGTTTCCAGCCCGGGCAGATAGTCCGGCACCAGCGCTACGCTGATGCCGATGCGCACCGGCTGGGCAGACTGGATCTCCGCCCGCAGAGCGGCCTGCATCTGCTGGAACTGCTCCACCACCGGGGCGGCGTGGCGCTGCAGGCTCATGCCCCGGTCGGTGAGCGCCAGCTTGTGGTGGGCGCTGATGAACAGCGGCCCGCACATTTCGGCCTCCAGTGCAGAGATGCTCTGGCGCAGCGCCTGCCGCGACAGGAACAGCCGCTGTGCGGCGCGGGTATAATTCATTTCTTCGCACAGGGTCAAAAAGTAGTGCAGCTGGCGGATATCCATGGTCTCCTCCCGGGCGGTGTGTTTGTTTTGGAAAAAGAATACCGCTTTTTCGGCGGAATGTAAAGAGAAGGGCAGCAAAAAGCCGCTGCACGGCGGCAGCCGTGCAGCGGCATGGAAGCTTGGATGCTTAGATCAGGCTCAGAGCCTCTTCGTCAGCCACCAGAATGAAGTCCGGGTGCATCTGCAGGATGCTTGCGGGCACCTCCGGGGTGACGGGGCCGAAGAAAGCCTTCTTGACGATCTCGGCCTTGCCTACGCCGTTGACCACCATCAGCACCTTGCGTGCCTGCATGATGGTGCGGATACCCATGGTGTAGGCCTGCTTGGGCACCAGATCCACGTTGCCGTCAAAGAAGCGCTTGTTGGCCTCGATGGTCTCCTGGGTCAGATCCACGCAGTGGGTGCCCAGATCAAAAGCATCGTGGGGCTCGTTGAAGCCGATGTGGCCGTCATGGCCGATGCCCAGCAGCTGCAGATCCACGCCGCCCACGCTGCGGATGACCTCGTCATAGCGCTTGCACTCGGCCTCGGCGTCCATGTTGGTGCCGTCCGGCAGGTTGATGTGGGCGGGGTCGATGTTCACATGGTCGAACAGGTTGCGGTGCATAAAGCTCCAGTAGCTTTCCGGGTGATCCTTGGGCAGGCCGCGGTACTCGTCCAGATTGACGGAGGTGACCTCAGAAAAATCCAGATCTCCCTCGTTGTAGCGCTCCACCAGCTTCTCATAGGTGCCAACGGGGGTGCCGCCGGTAGCCAGACCCAGCACACAGTCGGGCTTCATGATGACCTGCGCAGAAATGATGTTTGCCGCCTTGCGGGACATATCGGCGTAGTCCTTTGTACGAATGATCTTCACGATAAACGACCTCTCTTCTTCATTTACTCTTTGTGGGCTGTACACAGCGGCACACGCCCGCATCTAACCCAAGTTTATCACATTTGCCGCAGGAAAGCCACAAAACGGCACAATTTTTCCGGTTTTCCGTTTCTTTTGGAAAAAGTGCCTTAAAAATCGACTAAAGTATCGTTCATTTGCACAAAAGCTGCGCACAGGGGGTCAGTCCGCAAAGCCGGCCTTCTGCAGGGCGGTGAGCAGCAGCGGGATGAGCACCAGCTGCGCCACGATGCCCGGCACGGCGGTGAACAGCGCCCCGGACAAAAAGGCGCTGAAGGGGAAGCTGCCGCCGGTCAGTCCGGCCAGCACAAAGCGCACGATGCCCCATACGATGCGCCCGGACACCATGGCGGTCAGCAGCACGGCGTAAAGCGCGGGCAGGCTGTGCTTTCCCCTGCGCCACACCAGCCCGGACACCAGCCCGTAGGTGGCCAGCTCAAAGGCCATGGAGATGGCCACCGGGAACATGGGCGGCATCCCGAACAGCACCGAGCGCAGCAGCGGGGCGGCAAAGCCCACAGCCAGCCCCCACGGGCCGCCCAGCACAAAGCCGCACAGCAGCACCGGGAAGTGCATCGGGCAGAGCATATTGCCCACCTTGGGCACCTGACCGGTGAGCAGGGGCAGTACAAAGGCCAGCGCTAAAAACAGGGCAGCCAGCACCAGCTGCCGCACGGAGGGAGTGTTTTTGGTTTTCATAAGGGTTCCTCCTTTTTTCAGCCGCAAAATAAAAGGGGCCTGCCCCGGCATTCCATGCCAAAGGCAGACCCCTTCGTGGCGTCTGTTTCAAAAAAATATTGCTTGCGGGGGAAAGCGGCAGGCTGCTGCCCGCCCGTGTCCGGCTTCCTGCCGGAACGATGGTCAAAAGTATAACAAACCATTTTGCCCCTGTCAAGCGGGGCGGGATGTCTGCAAAATAGACAAAAATCGATCCTTTCGCAAAAAAATTTCCCCGGGGCTGTACATTTTGCTGGAAGAAGCTTGACCTTTTTGCACAGAATGGATAATATAAAATTGAAAAAAAGCGCGCTGCGGCAGTTTTGACGCCGGGGCGCTGACGAGAGGCTTTTTTGAGCGCATGAATTCTGAGGTTCATACGGGAGGACCATCATGACAAATGCTGAAAAACTTACCCTGAAAAAGCACGCCTGCCACATCCGCATGGGCGTGATCGAAGGGACCCACAGTGCAGGCTGTGGTCATCCGGGCGGCAGTCTGAGCATCGCAGACGTGCTGTCTTATCTGTACTTTAAGGAACTGAACATCGACCCCACCCAGCCCAAGATGGCGAGCCGCGACCGTCTGGTGCTGTCCAAGGGTCATGCCGCCCCGGCACTGTACGCAGCGCTGGCAGAGCGGGGCTTCTTCCCGGTGGAGGAACTCAAGACCCTGCGTAAGATCGGCAGCCGCCTGCAGGGCCACCCCAACATGAACAGCGTGCCCGGCGTGGATATGTCCACCGGCAGTCTGGGTCAGGGCATCTCTGCCGCCTGCGGCATGGCGCTGGGCGCAAAGCACGCCGGCTCTGCCGTGAACGTTTACGCCATTCTGGGCGACGGCGAGGTGGAAGAGGGCGAATGCTGGGAGGCCTTTATGTTTGCCGCCCACTACGGCCTTTCCAACCTGTGCGTGATGCTGGACCGCAACCATCTGCAGATCGACGGCACCACCGAGACGGTCATGAACAGCGCCCCGCTGGAAGATAAGCTGCGCGCCTTCAACTTCAACGTGGTCACCATCAACGGCCACGACTTCGACCAGATCGAGAGCGCTGTGCAGGCTTTCCACGCCGAGACCGAAAAGCCCACCTGCATCATTCTGGATACGGTCAAGGGCACCGGCGTTTCCTATATGACCAATTCCGTTGCATGGCACGGCAAGGGCCCCAACGATGAAGAGTATCAGGTGGCCATGAACGAACTGAACGCCGCCTATGCCGCGCTGGAACAGGAGGAGAACTGAGATGGCAGACGTGAAAAAGATCGCGACCCGCGACAGCTACGGCAACACCCTGAAGGAACTGGCCGCAGAAGGCCACGATGATCTGGTGGTGCTGGACGCCGATCTGGCCGCCGCTACCAAGACCGGGATGTTCCAGAAGGCATACCCGGATCGTCACTTTGACTGCGGCATCGCCGAGGGCAATATGGTAGGCGTGGCCGCAGGTCTGGCCGCCATGGGCTATGTGCCCTTTGTTTCCAGCTTTGCCATGTTCGCAGCCGGCCGCGCCTTTGAGCAGGTGCGCAACTCTGTGGGCTACCCCCACCTGAACGTGAAGATCGGCGCCACCCACGGCGGCATCTCCGTGGGCGAGGACGGCGCTTCCCACCAGTGCTGCGAGGACTTTGCCCTGATGCGCAGCATCCCCGGCATGACCGTCATCTGCCCCGCCGACGATATCGAGGCACGCGCCGCTGTGCGCGCCGCCTACGCCATGGAGGGCCCCGTCTACCTGCGCTTCGGCCGTCTGGCTGTGCCGGTGTTCCACGATGAGGCCAACTACCACTTTGAACTGGGCAAGGGCGAGCAGCTGACCGAGGGCAACGATATTGCCATCATCGCCACCGGTCTGATGGTCAACGAAGCCCGCATGGCTGCCGAGCAGCTGGCTGCTGAGGGCATCCACGCCCGGGTCATCAACATCCACACCATCAAGCCCCTGGACGAGGAGATCGTCATCAAGGCTGCCAAGGAGTGCGGCAAGGTCATCACCGCCGAGGAGCACAACGTCATCGGCGGTCTGGGCGAGGCCGTCTGCGCCGTCCTCAGCGAGAAGCTGCCCACCCCCGTGCGCCGCGTGGGCGTGCAGGACGTGTTCGGCTGCTCCGGCCCCGCATGGGACCTGCTGAAGAAGTACGGTCTGGACGCTGCCACCATCTGCAAGACCGCTCACGAGATGCTGGGCAAGTAAAAACAGTCTATCTCTATACCGCCGTGCCTTTCGCCCGGCGGTATTTTTTTGCCCCTGCGTGACCCGGTCACGGAAAAGCGGCGGCGTATGGGGTATACTGATGCTGTCAGTAAAAAACAACACCCATTCAGGAGGGAAAAAATATGGCAGTCATCAACATTACCAAGGAAAACTTTGCACAGGAAGTGCTCCACAGCGAAAAGCCCGTTCTGCTGGACTTCTGGGCCAGCTGGTGCGGCCCCTGCCGGATGCTGAGCCCCGTGGTGGACGAGGTGGCCGAGGAGCGCACCGATGTAAAGGTGGGCAAGGTGAACGTGGACGAGCAGCCGGATCTGGCGGCACAGTTCGGGGTGATGAGCATCCCCACCCTGCTGGTGTTCGAGCAGGGCAAGCTGGTGCGTCAGGCCGTGGGCGCACGTCCCAAAGCCGGCGTGCTGGAACTGCTGGGCTGAATGATTCCGTAACAGCAAAGCGCCCGCCCTATGGTTCGAGCAGAACCACGGGGCGGGCGCTTATTTTATATGGAGTTCAGAAGAAAAATGCGGGTTTCAGCTTACAGCTGGGGGCCTGCGGAGACCAGAGCCTTGCCGTGCTCGTTGCCCTCGTACTTAGCGAAGTTCTTCACGAAGCGGCCGGCCAGATCCTTTGCCTTCTCTTCCCACTGAGCGGCATCTGCGTAGGTGTCGCGGGGATCGAGGATGGCGGGGTCGACACCGGGCAGAGCGGTGGGGACCTCAAAGTCGAAGTAGGGGATCTTCTTGGTGGGAGCCTCGTTGATGGCACCGCTCAGGATAGCGTCGATGATGCCGCGGGTATCCTTGATGGAGATGCGCTTGCCGGTGCCGTTCCAGCCGGTGTTGACCAGATAAGCCTTGGCGCCGCTCTTCTGCATCTTCTTGACCAGCTCCTCAGCGTACTTGGTGGGGTGCAGCTCCAGGAAGGCCTGGCCGAAGCAGGCGGAGAAGGTGGGGGTGGGCTCGGTGATGCCGCGCTCGGTGCCTGCCAGCTTTGCAGTGAAGCCGGACAGGAAGTAGTACTGGGTCTGCTCCGGGGTCAGGATGGAGACCGGGGGCAGAACGCCGAATGCGTCAGCAGACAGGAAGATCACGTTCTTTGCTGCGGGAGCAGAAGAAACGGGACGCACGATGTTCTGGATGTGGTTGATGGGGTAGGACACACGGGTGTTCTCGGTGACGGACTTGTCAGCGAAGTCAATGTGGCCCTCGGCATCCAGAGTGACGTTCTCCAGCAGAGCGTTGCGCTTGATGGCGTTGTAGATATCGGGCTCGGACTCCTTATCCAGGTTGATGACCTTAGCGTAGCAGCCGCCCTCGAAGTTGAACACGCCGTTATCGTCCCAGCCGTGCTCGTCGTCGCCGATCAGCAGACGCTTGGGATCGGTGGACAGGGTGGTCTTGCCGGTGCCGGACAGACCGAAGAAGATGGCGGTGTTCTCGCCGTTCTTGTCGGTGTTGGCAGAGCAGTGCATGGAAGCCATGCCCTTCAGCGGCAGGAAGTAGTTCATCATGGAGAACATACCCTTCTTCATCTCGCCGCCGTACCAGGTGTTGACGATGACCTGCTCCTTGCTGGTGATGTTGAACAGCACAGCAGTCTCGGAGTTCAGGCCCAGTTCCTTATAGTTCTCGACCTTAGCCTTGGAAGCGTTGTAAACAACGAAATCAGGCTCGAAGTTCTCCAGCTCCTCAGCGGTGGGACGGATGAACATATTGGTAACGAAGTGTGCCTGCCAGGCCACCTCCACGATGAAACGCACTGCCATGCGGGTATCCTTGTTGGCGCCGCAGAAAGCATCCACGACGTACAGGCGCTTGTTGGACAGCTCCTTCTGAGCGATCGCCTTGACAGCCTTCCAAGCCTCCTGAGAAGCGGGGTGGTTGTCGTTCTTGTACTCATCGCTGGTCCACCACACGGTGTCCTTGGAGTTCTCGTCCATCACGATGAACTTATCCTTGGGAGAACGGCCGGTGTAGATGCCGGTCATCACGTTCACAGCGCCCAGCTCGCTGACCCGGCCCTTTTCGTAGCCTTCCAGCTCGGGCTTGGTCTCCTCGGCGAACAGCTGCTCGTAGGAGGGGTTGTGCACAACTTCAGTCGTGCCGGTAATGCCATACTTGGTAAGATCCAACTTTGCCATATTTGCGTACCTCTACTTTCGTTTGATCCTTACATAACTCTGTGTAGGAGATGCAGCGCCATTTATGGTACGGACACCGCATAAGGGGGAGACAGCACAGAACGATGCAATGCAAATTCTCCTGTCTATCATTATACACAAAAGCTTTCCAAAAGCAATAAATGGAAGGTTCTGTTTGCAAAAAAGAAACAAATTTCATAAACAAGCTTTCCCGCATAAAGTAATTTCACGAAGCCTTGCAGGGAAACAGACCATGAAAAAATAAGGCGGGACGGGAGAAAACCGATGTTTTGATAAAACTTTGACAAACAGGAATACAAGAAAAAGCAGGTCCCTTGGGCAGTTTTGCCCGCGATTTGCCGCCGACTTTGCTCTAATGTGCAATTTTTGCGTTGGTTCAAACGTTTTTGTGGCAAAAGAACTTTACTTATGTTATACTTGTTTTATAAGAAATACTTTTCCGTCCGCTGCGGCGGGCAATTCATATAAAGGAAATTGCCATGAAAACCATTTACATCCTGCTCACCCGCTCCGGCACGCTGCTGTCCAAGCTGGTCTATGCTGTTACCGGCGCCAGCTATACTCATGCTTCCATGGCGTTTGACGAGGAACTGAACTGCCTGTACAGTTCCACCCGCAAAAACGGCTACACCATGTTCCCGGCGGGTCCCAGCAAGGAATACCTGAATAGGGGCGTTTTCCGTCTGCGCGGGGATGCTCCCTGCGCGCTGTATGCGCTGGAGGTCACCGACGAGGCCTACACGCGCGCCCGCCGCCGTGCCGAGCACATGATGGCGCGGGGCGAGATGTATCGCTTCAACACGCTGGGGCTGATTTTGTGTGCGCTGCATATCCGCTGGCAGCGCCGCCGGCATTATTTCTGCTCCCAGCTCGTCAGCGAGGTGCTGGAAAAGAGCGGTGCGATGACGCTGCCCAAGGACAGCACCCTGATGCACCCCAACGACTACACCCAGCTGCCGCAGCTGAAGTGTCTGTACGAGGGCTCTCTTGCCGACCTGCCCCAGCGCAAGGCCATGGAGCTGGGCGAGGCACCCTCGGTGGTCAGCGTGTATCTGGGGCTGATGCTGGGTCTGGCCAAAGCCGGGGTACGCAAGATTTTTTAAAAAATCTGAAATTATGTGTTGACAAAGGGCACCCGGTATGCTAAAATAGCCAAGTCGGGTGCGAACACCTGATGCGAAAATGGTCGTATGGCCCGTTGGTCAAGCGGTTAAGACAGAGGCCTCTCACGCCTTTAACATCGGTTCGATTCCGGTACGGGTCACCATTTTATAGTAGTAAAACGGCTCTGTGCCGTTTTATATAGATGCCTCTTTAGCTCAGTCGGTTAGAGCACCTGACTGTTAATCAGGGTGTCGCCTGTTCGAGTCAGGCAAGAGGCGCCAGCAAAGCGATGGAAATTTTCCATCGCTTTTTTCTTTTTCCGGCAGTCTTGTTGACAGCACCGCTCCGGGGGGCTATACTTAGCATTATAATAAAGAATACGGAAAAACCTCCTTCCGGCAGGGTCAGACACCTTGCCGTACTGCCAAAGGCTCCCTCCCCGAGGGAGCTGGCTGCGAACAAGGCGAGCAGACTGAGGGAGTTTCCTGTCAAAAGGAGAACATCATGAAAAAAGTTATTCTGACCGGCGACCGTCCCACCGGCCGCCTGCACGTTGGCCATTATGTCGGCTCTCTGAAGGAGCGGGTGCGGCTGCAGAACACCGGCGAGTACGACGAGATCTTTATCATGATCGCCGATGCGCAGGCGCTGACCGATAACGCCGACAACCCGGAGAAGGTGCGCCAGAACATCCTGCAGGTGGCGCTGGACTATCTGGCCTGCGGTCTGGACCCCAACAAGGTACACATCTTTATCCAGTCCATGGTGCCGCAGCTGACCGAGCTGAGCTTCTACTACCAGAATCTGGTCACCGTCAGCCGCCTGCAGCGCAACCCCACCGTGAAGAGCGAGATCCAGATGCGCAACTTTGAAGCCAGCATCCCGGTGGGCTTCTTCTGCTACCCCATCAGTCAGGCTGCCGATATCACCGCCTTCAAGGCAACCACCGTGCCCGCCGGTGAGGACCAGAAGCCCATGATCGAGCAGTGCTGCGAGATCGTGCACAAGTTCAACTCCGTCTACGGCGAAACGCTGGTAGAGCCCGAGATCGTGCTGCCCCAGAACGCCGCCTGCCTGCGTCTGCCCGGCATTGACGGCAAGGCCAAGATGAGCAAGAGCCTTGGCAACTGCATCTACCTGTCCGAGGAGCCGGAGGATATCGAGAAGAAGGTCAAGTCCATGTTTACCGACCCCAACCACCTGCGCGTGCAGGACCCCGGCAAGGTGGAGGGCAACCCGGTGTTCATCTATCTGGACGCTTTCTGCCGCCCCGAGCACTTTGCCGAGTTCTGGCCGGAGTACCAGAATCTGGACGAGGTCAAGGCGCACTACCAGCGCGGTGGTCTGGGCGATATGAAGGTGAAAAAGTTCCTGAACAGCGTCATGCAGGCTGAACTGGAGCCCATCCGTACCCGCCGCAAGGAGTGGGAGCAGCGCCTGCCCGAGGTGGTGGAGATCCTGAAGGAGGGCAGCGCCTACGCCGAAAAGACCGCTGCCGCCACACTGGACGAGGTGCGCAAGGCCATGCGCATTGACTACTTCGACAACGATAACCTGCTGAAGTAAAATTTATGAGAGAGCCCGAAACGCCTGCGGCGTTTCGGGCTCTCTTTTGCATCGTTTACGAAAATTGCATAGAAAGCACGGGTAAGCTATGCTAAAATAGGGGCAACAAGTACAGAAAGCCCCATTTCGGGGGCAAGAAGAAAAAAGGAGAACCACCATGCAAAAGACCATCTGGATCACCGGAGCAAGTTCCGGCATCGGCCGGGAGTTTGCCCGCCGGTACGCCGCCATGGGCTGTCGGCTCATCCTGACCGCCCGCCGCGCCGACCGTTTGCAGACCCTTGCCGAGGAACTGCACGCAGCCCACGGCACGGAATGCCGCATCGAGACTGCCGACCTCTCCCGCACCGAGGAATGCAGCCGCCTGTGCGAGGTGCTGGCCGATGCGCACATCGACATCTTTATCAACAACGCCGGTTTCGGCGTCTGCGGCAGCATTCTGGAAACGGAGGAAGCCCGCGAGGAAGAGATGATCCAAGTGAACGTTGCCGCCATGGCGCGGCTGTTCCGCGCCGTGGTGCGCAAGATGAACGCACAGGGCGGCGGCACCATCCTGAATGTGGCGTCCTCTGCGGGGCTTCTGCCCGGCGGCCCTTATATGGCGGGCTACTACGCCAGCAAGGCCTATGTGGTCAGCATGACCCGCGGTGTGGCCGAGGAACTGCGGGAGATGCACAGCCCGGTCTACGTCTGCGCCCTCTGCCCCGGCCCGGTGGATACCGAGTTCAACGACCGCGCCGGGGTGGTGTTTGCCCTGCGGGGCATCACGCCTGAGTTGTGCGTAGAGGAGGCCCTGCTGGGCATGATGCACCGCAAGATCATCATTGTGCCCTCTGCCTTTATGCGGCTGTGTACCAGCGCCCAGCGCCTTGTACCCATCCCCCTGCTGATGCCCATCGTGGCGCACCAGCAGAAGAAAAAGCTGGGGTAAAAGACAAAGGTCGACTAAACTTGTCAACAAGCCCAAAGAAAGCCGGAATATCTTGTGCACCGTGACAAAGCGTGTCAGCTGGCACAAGCTGCTGCATTGCAAAACAACGCTGTTGCGTATTGTTTTGCGCGGAAAAAACGGCAAGCTAAAGAAAATACAATAAAACTTCACAAGAATGTGCCTTGACACTTCCTGCAAAGGATGCTAGACTGGTATACAAGTAAGAGCGCACTCCGGCACGGCCGGATACGACGCGCTTTGCAAAGCAGCACGGTGCGGTTTTGCCCCGTGTAAAATATGGTTTTTTGACAGGAGGACTTTATTATGGCACAGTGCACTCCCAAATCCTTTGACCTGACCGGCAAGGTGGCGCTGATCACCGGCGCATCCTACGGCATTGGCATGGCAATTGCAAAGGCTATGGCAGCCAACGGCGCTACCATCGTGTTCAATGATATCAAGCAGGAACTGGTGGACAAGGGTCTGGCTTCCTATGCAGAGGCAGGCATCAAGGCGCACGGCTACGTCTGCGACGTTACCGATGAGGACGCCGTCAACGCCATGGTGGCAAAGATCACCGAGGAAGTCGGCCACATCAACATTCTGGTCAACAACGCCGGTATCATCAAGCGCATCCCCATGACCGAGATGAGCGCTGCTCAGTTCCGTCAGGTCATCGATGTGGACCTGAACGCTCCCTTCATCGTGGCAAAGGCCATCATCCCCGATATGATCGCACAGGGCGGCGGCAAGATCATCAACATCTGCTCTATGATGAGCGAGCTGGGCCGTGAGACCGTTTCTGCCTATGCAGCAGCCAAGGGCGGCCTGAAGATGCTGACCAAGAACATCGCTTCCGAATACGGTGCTTACAACATCCAGTGCAACGGCATCGGCCCCGGCTACATCGCTACCCCGCAGACCGCACCGCTGCGTGAGATCCAGCCCGACGGCAGCCGTCACCCCTTTGACCAGTTCATCGTTGCCAAGACCCCCGCAGGCCGCTGGGGCGAGGCCGAGGATCTGGGCGGACCCGCTGTGTTCCTGGCATCTGAGGCCTCTGACTTTGTCAACGGCCTGATCCTGTATGTGGACGGCGGCATTCTGGCCTACATCGGCAAGCAGCCCCAGTAAGCGCTGAGGGCACTCCGCAGTTCTGAACCCGGGGACTGCCGCACAGCGTTGTGTGGCAGTCCCTTTTGTATTTGTACGGGAAAGGATGTTATGCTATAATGGAAAAAGCACATCAGGATATCCCTTGGGTGCCCCATGCCGAGATATCCCCGGAGCCCTGCGGCCCCGGGGTGCAGCGCCGCGTGCTGGCCTACAGCAAGGACGCCATGTGTGTGGAAAACACCTTTGAAACCGGCGGCGTGGGCGCCATGCACTGCCACCCCCACACCCAGATCACCTATATCGTCTCCGGGCGGTACCGCTTTACCATCGGGGACGAGACCCGGGAGGTAGGCCCCGGCGACACCCTGCTCAAGCAGAACGGCGTCATGCACGGCTGTGTCTGTCTGGAGGGCGGCGTGATGCTGGATTTCTTTACCCCCATGCGGGAGGACTTTGTATAACACCTGCGTGCCGCAGGGAAAAATAAGAAGGAGAACCATTGTTATGAAGATCGCACTTATCAACGAGAACAGTCAGGCCGCCAAGAACGGCATGATTGAAGCCGCCCTGAAGAAGGTGGTGGAGCCCATGGGCCACGAGGTGGTCAACTACGGGATGTACGCCGCCGATGACGCTGCACAGCTGACCTATGTGCAGTGTGGCATTCTGGCTGCTATCCTGCTGAACAGCGGCGCTGCGGACTACGTCGTTACCGGCTGCGGCACCGGCGAGGGCGCCATGCTGGCACTGAACAGCTTCCCCGGCGTTATCTGCGGCCATGTGGAGGACCCCGTGGACGCCTACACCTTTGCCCACGTCAACGATGGCAACGCCGTTGCCATGCCCTTTGCCAAGGGCTTCGGCTGGGGCGGTGAGCTGAACCTCGAGTACTGCTTCGAGAAGCTGTTCGGCTTCGGCCACGGTCAGGGCTACCCCAAGGAGCGCGTTGTGCCCGAGCAGCGCAACAAGAAGATCCTGGACGGCGTGCGCGCTGCCACCTTCAAGCCCCTGATCGAGTGCCTGAAGAGCATCGATCAGGAGCTGCTGAAGGGCGCTGTGGCCGGTGCCAAGTTCTCTGAGCTGTTCTTTGCTTCCTGCAAGGACGAGGAGCTGGCCGCTTACGTCAAGACCCTGCTGTAAGCTGCGGAGGAGATCATGCAAGGACTGACCCTGTTCAACCTGAACCTCACCCACCTGCTGGATGCTTTTCTGGAAACTGCAGTGCCCATGATCGCCGGTCTTGCCGAGGTGGTGGGCCTGTTCATCATCATCACCAGTCTGGCCAAGGCCACCTTCTACTATGTCCGCGCCACCTTCTTCAACGACCACCGCGACTTCCACCATGAAATGAGCAGCGGCCTGACCACCGCGCTGGAATTTCTGATGTCGGCAGAGATCGCCAAGACCTTCCTGCTGCAGAATCTGGAGTCGGTGGTGCCGCTGGCGGCTACCTTTGCGCTGCGCGCTCTGATGAGTATGCTGCTGCACTGGGAGATGGAGGGCGGCCACCGCCCGGCCAACGCCAAGGAAAAGGGCAAGTCCGGCTCCCCGAAGAACGGCGAAAACGGCTGACAGGCAAAACATTTGCCAAACTTTAGCACGGAAGAGTTTCTCCGTGTTGTGAAAAACGTAAAACCTTGAGATGAATACTTGACAGGTCTGCACAAAGAGACTATACTCGTGCCATCGAAAGCAAAGGCGCTGACGGAAGCAATTCCGCCAGCGCCTTTTGTGTTTTCGGGGATACTGCCGCACGGAGAGAATAGAGGGCTCCCTGTGCAAAAAAATGACCGTAGGAGGTAGGAAAAATGTTCAACTCCGTCAACACCTGCTGGACGCTCGTAGGAGCGTTCCTAGTGTACTTTATGCAGGCCGGATTCGCCCTTTGTGAAGCCGGCTTTACCCGGGCAAAGAACACCGGCAACATCCTGATGAAAAACATGATGGATTTCTGCATCGGCACGCCCTGCTACTGGCTCATCGGCTTCGGCCTGATGTTCGGCGGCACCGGCGCACTGATCGGCGGCTTCGATCCCTTCATTCAGGGCGATTACAGCCACTTGGGTCTGGATATCCCCCTGTGGGTGTACATCGTGTTCCAGACCGTGTTCTGCGCTACGGCAGCCACCATTGTCTCCGGCTCCATGGCCGAGCGCACCAACTTCAAGGCCTACTGCGTGTACTCCGCCGCCATCTCGCTGGTGGTGTACCCCATCTGCGGCCACTGGATGTGGGGCGGCGGCTGGCTGCAGAGCATGGGCTTCCACGATTTTGCAGGCTCCGCAGCCGTGCATAACGTGGGCGGCGTCATCGCTCTGCTGGGCGCATGGATGCTGGGCCCCCGTATTGGCAAGTACGATAAGAGCGGCAACCCCCACGCCATTCCCGGCCACAACCTGACCGCCGGTGCTCTGGGCGTGTTCATCCTGTGGTTCTGCTGGTTCGGCTTCAACGGCGGCTCTTCCCTGAGCCTGTCCACCGATGCCACCATGACCCTGACCGGTCTGGTCTGCTTCAACACCAACCTTGCCGCAGCCGTTGCTACCTGCGTGACCATGATCTTCACTTGGCTGCGCTACGGTAAGCCGGATGTCTCCATGACCCTGAACGGCTCTCTGGCAGGCCTTGTGGCCATTACCGCAGGCTGCGATACCGTTTCTCCCTTCGGCGCCTTCTTCATCGGCTTTGTGGCCGGTATCCTTGTGGTGCTGAGCGTGGAATTCTTTGATAAGATCGCCAAGGTGGATGACCCCGTAGGTGCTGTTTCCGTCCACTTTGCAAACGGCGTCTGGGGCACCATTGCGGTGGGTCTGTTCTCCACCGGTTCCAACACCGCCCATGCCGGCCTGTTCTACGGCGGTGGTCTGGCACAGCTGGGCACCCAGCTGCTGGGTCTGGTCTGCGTGGACGCCTACGTTGTGATCGTGATGTTCATCATCTTTAAGATCATTGATAAGACCCTTGGCCTGCGTGTGCCCGCCGAGGTGGAGATCGACGGTCTGGACATCCACGAGCACGGTCTGGCTTCCGCTTATGCAGGCTTTGCCATCTCGGATGCAAATTCCGCTGCCATGACCCCCAACGAGAACACCGATTTGGGCGAGGACGACATCACCAAGGCTTCGGCAACGCAGGTGGATGCCGCCGTGCCGGTGGTGCGGGAGCCTGTGATCCACGATGGTGTCTACGACACCGGTATGCACAAGGTGTCCATCATTGCAAAGCTGGCAAAGTTCGACCAGCTCAAGACCGCCCTGAATGATCTGGGCGTCACCGGCATGACCGTGACGCAGGTCATGGGCTGCGGCATCCAGAAGGGCACCCCTGAAAAGTACCGCGGCGTGCC
Source organism: uncultured Faecalibacterium sp. (assembly GCA_934503275.1). Taxonomy (GTDB): domain Bacteria; phylum Bacillota; class Clostridia; order Oscillospirales; family Ruminococcaceae; genus Faecalibacterium. Next base: position 73,087 of record CAKSVD010000006.1, on the reverse strand, counting down.
GGTGGATACCACTCTGCTGCCCAAGATCAAGGTTGAGGTCATCGTCTCCCGCATCAGCGTGGACGCTGTGGTGGAAGCCGCCAAGAAGGCGTTGTACACCGGCCACATCGGCGATGGCAAGATCTTTGTCTACAACGTGACCCGCGTGGTCAAGATCCGCACCGGCGAGGAAGATTACGCCGCTCTGCAGGATGTGGAGTAACGCTCCACAAGCTTCTCCGCTGTTCCCGCTGCGGCGGCAGCCCGGCTGCCCGACACAGTCCCCGCCGCCCGGCGTGACAGATAGATCGTTCTCCTTTTTCCTTTTCCTTTTTTGTTCGAGTCTACAGTAAGTCAGAAGCCCCGCTCCTGCGCACAAGGGAGCGGGGCTTTTGCTGTGAAAAAAGTACCCCGGGAACGCCGACAGGCGTTTCCGGGGCACTTATCATTTACACCTTACAGGCTGCGGGTGCGGATCTCGGTGGTGACCTTGGCGATGAAGTCCTCAAGGCTCATCTCGGTGGTCTCGCCCTTGCGGTCGCGCACGGAGATGTTGCCGGCCTCGGCCTCCTTGGCGCCCAGCACCAGCATATAGGGCACGCGGTCCACCTGCTGTGCGGCACGGATCTTGTAGCCGATCTTCTGGTTGTCGTCATCCAGCACAACGCGGATACCGGCGTCAGACAGCTTCTCGGTCACATCCTGTGCGTACTCCAGCGTCTTTTCGGACACGGGCAGCACCTTGACCTGCGTGGGAGCCAGCCAGGTGGGGAACTTGCCCTTGGTCTCCTCGATCAGGTAGGCCATGAAGCGGTCCAGAGAGCCCAGAATTGCGCGGTGCAGCACCACGGGGGTCTTTTCGGAGCCGTCCTTGTCCACATAGGTCAGGTGGAACTTTGCGGGCAGGCAGAAGTCCAGCTGGCAGGTGGACAGGGTGTACTCGGCACCCACGGCGGGCTTCACGTTCACGTCCAGCTTCGGGCCGTAGAAGGCAGCCTCGCCGATCTCCTCGGTGAAGTGGATGCCCAGCTCGGTCAGCACTTCGCGCAGGGCCTGCTCTGCATGGTTCCACATGGCATCATCGTCGTGGTACTTCTTCTTATCGGCAGGATCACGCAGGCTCAGCACGCAGCGGTAATCGGTAATGTTGAAGTCCTTGTACACCTCAAAGATCAGGTCGCACACGTTTGCGACCTCGCTCTTGATCTGCTCCGGGGTGCAGAACAGGTGGGCGTCGTTCTGGCAGAAGTGACGGCCGCGCTCGATGCCCTTCAGGGTGCCGGAGGACTCGTAACGGAAATCGTGGGCGATCTCACCGATGCGCATGGGCAGGTCACGGTAGGAGTGGGGACGGTTTGCGTAGATCATCATGTGGTGGGGGCAGTTCATCGGGCGCAGCACATAGCTCTCGCCCTCCATCTCCATGGCGGGGAACATATTCTCGCGGTAGTGATCCCAGTGACCGGAGGTCTTATACAGGTTCACAGTGCCGATGCAGGGAGTCATAACGTGCAGGTAGCCGCGTGCACGCTCCTTCTCCTTGATATAGTTCTCCAGCTCCTGCCAGACGGTGTAGCCTGCGGGCAGGAACATGGGCAGGCCGCGGCCCACCAGATCATCGGTCATGAACAGGCCCATCTCCTTGCCGATCTTGCGGTGATCGCGCTCACGGGCCTCCTGCTGCTCCTTCTCCCAGGCGTCCAGCTCTTCCTGGTTGCGGAAGGCCACGCCGTTGATACGGGTCAGCATCTTGTTTTCCTTGTCGTTCTTCCAGTATGCGCCGGACTGCTGGGTGATCTTGAAGGCCTTCAGTGCCTTGGTGTAGGTCAGGTGAGGCCCGATGCACATATCCACGTACTCGCCCTGCTGGAAGAAGCTGAACTCGGTCTCGTCGGCCAGATCTGCCATGTGCTCGACCTTGTAGTGCTCCTGACGCTCCTCCATCAGCTTCTCAGCCTCGGCACGGGGCAGGATGAAGGGCTTGATGGGCAGGTTCTCCTTGACGATCTTGCGCATCTCTTTTTCAATGTTGGCCAGATCCTCGTCGCTCAGCTTCTGGTCGCCCAGATCGACATCGTAGTAGAAGCCGTTCTCGGTGGCAGGGCCGAAGGCAAAATCAGCCTGCGGGTACAGGCGCTTGATGGCCTGTGCCATAATGTGGGCTGCGGTATGACGGATAACGTGCAGTTCCTGATCCTGCGGGCATTCGTCCACATGACCGTCCTTGTAGATAATCTTCATAGTAGATTCTCCTTTGACAATGTGGTTTTGAACAAAATAAAAAGCGCTTCACCCCGTAAAACTCACGGGATGAAGCGCCGATCAAATGTCTGCGTTCCACGGTTCCACCCGAATTGCGCGCTCCCCGGCGGGGAAACGCGCCCCTCGCAGTGCTGTAACGGGCACGCCCGGCAGAGGTTCGCCTCTGCACTCTGCGGTGGTAGAAGCCGGGGTCATGGCAGGCTGCTTGCAGCACCCGGAAACCCGGGGCAGCCCTCTCTGCGGCATGAAAAGCGGGGCTTCAGTTTGTCCGCATCAATGTTTTGGACAGGATGAAACTACGCTGATTGTAGCACGCCGGAACAAAAAAATCAAGGGATAGCGGCAGAAATGTATAAAATCGTTCTTCCCGCTGCGCCTTGCCACAGGCGGCGAAGCAGTGTATAATAGGCGCAGAACGATACAACGCCGGAATCCCCGGCAGATACAGGAGGAATTGCAGATGAATAAACCGGTACTGGTCGTTATGGCAGCCGGCATGGGCAGCCGTTACGGCGGCATGAAGCAGATCGACCCGGTGGGCCCCAATGGACAGGTCATTATGGACTACTCTCTCTACGACGCCCGCCGCGCCGGCTTTGAGACCGTGATCTTTGTCATCAAGCACGAGATCGAGGACGCCTTCAAGGCAGCCATCGGCGACCGTGTGGCTAAGGCGATGAACGTGAAGTATGCCTTCCAGCAGCTGGAGGAACTGCCCGCAGGCTTTGCCGTGCCGGAGGGGCGCGTAAAGCCCTGGGGCACCTGCCACGCTGTGCTGGCTGCAAAGCCCCTGATTGACGGCCCCTTTGCGGTCATCAATGCGGACGATTACTACGGCCCGGAGGCGTTTCAGGTGATGTATGATTACCTGTCCACCCACGCCGATGATGATTTCTACCGCTACTGCATGGTCAGCTATCTGCTGAAGAACACCCTGTCCGAGAACGGCAGCGTGGCACGCGGCGTGTGCATCAAAAACGAGGACGGCACCCTGCAAAGCGTGACCGAGCGCACCCGCATCGAGCCCTGCGACGGCGGCGCACACTACACCGAGGATGGCGGCGAGAGCTGGGTCGATCTGCCCGGCGACACCCCCGTGAGCATGAACCTGTGGGGCTTTGGCAAAAGCTTTCTGGACGAGGCCGAGCAGCGCTTTGCGGGTTGGCTGACGGAGAATCTGCCGGTGAACCCCCTCAAGTGCGAGTACTTCCTGCCGCTGGTTGTGACCGAACTGATCGAGGAGAACAAGGCAAAAATTCAGGTGCTGCGCAGCACGGATAAGTGGTTCGGCGTCACCTACCGCGAGGATAAGCCTCTGGTGGTGGATGCCATCGCCCGCAAGACCGCCGAGGGTCAGTACCCCGAGAAGCTGTGGGAGTAAGTGCCCGCAGGGCGGGACGATTTAGAATGCGCTCCGCGTTCGCTTTGCGCATCAATAGCGGAAGAATTATTTAAATTAGAGCAAGGTCGGGCAGCCTGCGGGCTGCCCGACCTTGCATTTTCACAGGAGGGGGCGCAGAGGTGAACAGCATTTGCAGCGCTTGTTTCCTACGGAAACAGGCGCGCTGCCGTTTCCCTTTACGGTTCCTCTCGTGAAAGTGGTGTTCAGAAAAGGCTGCGGTTGCACAGCAATGAAAGCCCCAGTGGGGCTTTCAAGCAGCGGAGTGGTCTGCGTTAGCAGATGGAGGGGCTTTGCCCCGCCAAACTCCGCAGGCGTTTCTGAACCCCGAAATTTAAAATATTCTTTCCGCTGAAAATGCCCAGAGCATAGCGGAGGGCATTCTAAATCGTTCTGCCATTGCCGTACAACAGCACATCGTTCACAAAAACCGTTCCAGCTGGATGCGGTTATCCTCTTCAAAATCCTGCAGCCGCTGGGCAAGGCGCTTTGCGCCCGGGGCGGCGTTGGGGTAGTCCTTGCAGCTTTTTACGCAGTCCACCACGCCCATGCCGCTGCCCTGCGTGAGCATCTCGGCCAGATTGCGGGTGGATTTGTCCGTAAGGGTCTTGAGCCCGATGCCCATTTTCGTGTTCAGCTTTGCCATGGTGCTCTGCCCCTGTGCGCTGCCGCCGCAGGCTTCTATGGCGGTGTGCGCCTCCTGATTCAGCTGGTGGTAGATGTTGCGCTGGCGCAGCAACTCGGCCTTGAACTGCACATCGTTGGTCATGGGTAAGATCTGCTCCAGGGTGTTTTTGCCCATCTCGGTGTTCTGCACCACCGCCTCCAGCAGGTTCAAGTTATCGTTTTTCTGGTTTTCCATACAAAAAATCCCCCTTTGGCACCTAGTATGTGCCCCAAGGGGGATTTTATGCGGTTATTTTCAGCAGATCTTGTTGCCGCCGGAGATCTGGATGCCGCGCAGCCGCTCGTCACAGATGGCGTACAGGCGCTGCCAGCAGCTGGTGCTGCCCTCCAACTCGTCCAGCCCTGCCACTGCGACGCTCAGGGTAAAGGGCACCCGCTTCATCATGCCCATGGAGGTGATGCACTCGTGGGGCATTTCGGCGTAGATGTTCCGCATCTGCTCGGCCAGCTGCCCGCCGTCCAAGTCCAGACAGCCTACCACAAAGGTGGTGCCGGTCAGGCGGCAGACGATCTGACTGCCCGGGATGTCGAAATACTTTTTCCACTGGTTTGCCACAAAGCAGATCAGCTGATCCATCACCGGCTGACCGTAGGTGTCCCGCAGCTGTGCGCCGTGATCCAGCGATATCAGCGCCACGGCGGCCTTGCGCCCCTGCTGTGCCCAGCGGTCCAGCTCGGCGGCGATCACGGTCTCAAGGTAACGGCGATTGTACACGCCGGAAAGAAAATCGTGGTTCAGGTCCTCGCGGCACAGTTCCCGCTCGCGGGCGCTCATGCGCTCTTCCGGCAGCAGGTTGCCCGCCAGCGGAGCGGACATGGTGATCCGCCACAGCTTGCCGTCTGCCCGCACCGTGCGGTGCAGCACGCAGCTTACCCGGCCATTGCACAGGGCGTAGTTCACCTGCAGGCCCTCGTCCTGCCAGCCGGTGTCCTGTGGTAGCTCGTCCAGCAATACCGTTTCAAACGCAGTCTGTGCGCCCTCGGCAAAGGTGCGCAGATCCTGCTCTGTCCATTCTCTGTCCATCTGTAATTTCCCCATCATCCGTACGCGCCGCCGCTTCCGACGGGCGAAATTCCAATTTTCCCACAAATCCGGGAACTTACGGCTATTATACCATTGAAATACAGATTTTTCCAGCAAAACGCACAAATTTTTACGGCAGTTTTTACAATTTCGTCAGATTGCTAATTCTTTCACGTTTTGGACATCTGCATTGCAGCGGCAGTACACGGCGCACTCGGCTTTGATCTGTGCGGCAAGGGCTTTGGAGTCAAAACCGGCCTTGGCACGCCATGCCCAGTTGCCGCCCAGCTTGCCCGGGGTGTTCAGGTGCGCCTCGGCACCCAGACCCAGCCAGTCGTACATGGGAATGATGGCCCTGTCTGCCACCGAGCCCAGCGCCGCCCGCAGCAGCGCGGTGCGCACGGCGGCAGTCTTTACCGCTGCCACCTCCTTGGCGGTAGGCTTGCAGGAGGTCAGGTGCAGGTAAGCCGCAGCGGTGGCCTTTTCCTTTTCGGAAGCGCCGTTCTCCCACCAGTCGGTCAGGGTGGTGTTGTCGTGGGTGCCGGGGTAGACCACGCCGTTCTTGACATGGTTATGGGGCAGATACTCGTTGTCCCCGCCGCCGAAGGCGAATTGCAGCACCTTCATGCCCGGGAAGGTGCTGTCGGCCAGCAGTTTGCGCACGCTGGGGAACAACTCGCCCAAGTCCTCGGCAATGATGGGCAGCTTGCCCAGTGCGGCCTCCAGTGCATCGAACAGATCCATGCCGGGGCCGTTCTCCCACTTGCCGGTGCGGGCGGTGGTGCTGGTGGCCGGGATGGCCCAGTAGGTGTCGAAGCCGCGGAAGTGGTCGATGCGCAGCAGGTCGTAGATGCCCAGCGCGTGGCGCACCCGCCGGATCCACCAAGCATAGCCGGTCTTTTTGTGGTATGCCCAGTCGTACAGAGGGTTGCCCCACAGCTGGCCGTCTGCGGAGAAGTAGTCCGGCGGGCAGCCCGCCACCCGGGCAAAGCGGCCATCGGCGTCCAGTTCAAACAGCTTGCCGCCCACCCATGCGTCCACCGAGTCGGCAGAGACGTAGATGGGGATATCGCCCAGGATCTGCACGCCCTTCTTGTTGGCGTAGGCCTTGACTGCCTGCCACTGGACGCTGAACTTGTACTGTACGAACTTCCAGAAGCCGATCTCCTCTTCATTAGCGGCGGCAAAGGCGGCCAGCGCGGCCTTGTCGCGGCGGCGGTAGGGGGTGTCCCACTCCACCCAGTTCTTCATCTTGTTGGCTGCTTTTAAAGCCATGTACAGGGCATAGTCCTCCAGCCAGTCCTCGTTGGCAAGGGTAAAGGCGTAGTAGTCGTCGGGGTAGTAGTAGGCACAGCCGTGCAGCCCGGCGCACTGGCTGCGCCATGCGGCGTAGGCCTTGCGCAGCACCGCAAAGCGGCTGACGTACAGGGTGCCGTAGTCCACCTCCAGCGGGTTTTTGCCCCAGCTTTCCGCCTTGAGGTCTGCGGCGGTCAGCAGGCCTTCCTTTTCCAGCGTTTCCAAGTCCACAAAATAGGGGTTGCCCGCAAAGGCAGAGCAGCTCTGATAGGGGCTGTCGCCGTAGCCGGTGGGGCTGAGCGGCAGCAGCTGCCAGATCGTCTGCCCTGCTGCAGACAGGAAATCCACAAATTGAAATGCCGCCTTGCCAAAGCAGCCGATCCCGTAAGGACCGGGCAGACTGGATACCGGCATCAGAATACCACTTTCACGCATGATCCGTTACCTTCCTCGCTGTCAATTTTCGGGAATATTCGTTGTTTCCTATCATAACATAACTGCAAACTATTTTCCACAGGCAAAAATCGTGGTATACTGGTTTTTATGGGACGACCCTCTCAGGCGCTTCGCGCCAGCTCCCCCGAAGGGGGAGCTTCATGCGATGGCATGGTGAGAGGTGCCTTCAGCCCAGAGGGCTTACTTTCCCTCCAGAGAAAAAGCTCCCCCTCTCGGGGGAGCTGGCATCGCGCAGCGATGACTGAGAGGGTTTTTGGAGGTATCATGCAGCGCACAGAAAAATACTTTGAGCAGGACGCCTTTCGCACCGGGTGCAAAAGTGTCATCCTTGCCGCAGAGCCGGATGAAAAGACCGGAGGCGGGCGCATCGCGCTGGACGGCACGGTGTTCTACCCGGAGGGCGGCGGTCAGCCCGCCGACCGGGGCACTTTGACCCTGCCGGACGGCACGGTGCTGCAGGTGCAGGACGTCCACGAGCAGGCGGGTGTCATCTGGCATACGGTGGATGCCCTGCCTGCTGCCGCAGCGCCCGGCGCAGCCGTTGCCGGCTGCATCGACTGGGACTGGCGGTTCGATAAGATGCAGCAGCACACCGGCGAGCATATCCTTTCCGGCATCCTGCACCAGATGTTCGGGGCCGAGAACGTGGGCTTCCATGTGGGCACCGAGGCGGTGCGCATGGACACCAGTGTGCCCATCAGCCCCGAGGGGCTGCGGCAGGCAGAGCTTGCCGCCAACCGCATCGTGTGGCAGGATGTGCCGGTGCTCATCAGCTACCCCACCCGGGAGGAACTTGCCGCCCTTGTCTACCGCTCCAAAAAGGAGATCGAGGGACAGGTGCGCATCGTGACCATCCCGGGCGCGGACGTCTGCGCCTGCTGCGGCACCCATACCCGCACCACCGGTCAGGTGGGGCAGATCAAGATCCTTGCCAGCGAGAACTACAAGGGCGGCGTGCGGCTGAGCGTGGTGTGCGGCGCCCGTGCGCTGGCGGCGGCGCAGGCCATGCGCGCCCGGCAGGCAGAGATCGGTGCACTGCTCTCTGCCAAGGCCGACCAGACCGCTGTGGCGGTGCATCGCGTATACGACGAGTATACTGCGCTTAAATTTACACACTTCGGACTGTGCAGCCAGCTGTTTGACGCCCTTGCGCAGCTGACCGCACCCGATGCAGACGCCATCCGCACCCTGCCGGGGCTGGACCCGGACGGGCTGCACCGGCTGGCCGTCCGGCTGACCGAGGCCACCACCGGCCTGTGCGCCGCCCTGACCCCCACCGAAAAGGGCACCGGCTACTGCCTTGCCCGGCGGGACGGCGATGTGCGCGCCCTGACCAAAGCCCTGAACGCTGCCTTGAACGGACGCGGCGGCGGCAAGCCCGGCATTTGTCAGGGCAGCTGTGCCGCCACCCCGGAGCAGGTGGAGAGATTTTTGAAGGAGAACAACAAACTATGAGAATGCGTTTCAAACCCTATGCCCACGACGAACTGATGGCCGCAGATTTCCATGTGCACGAGCCCCTGATCTGGGGCGGCAAGTGGCACGGCCAGTATGCCCGCCCGGAGCAGCCCTTTATTCTGGAGCTGGGCTGCGGCAAGGGCGGCTTCATCTCCCAGCTGGCCTGCGCCCACCCGGAAAACAACTATCTGGGCATCGACATCACCGACAAGGTGCTCATCCTTGCCAAGCGCAAGATCGAAGCCGCCTATCAGGCAGCCGGACGCCCCATCGACAACGTGAAGATCATGAGCACCGATATCGAGCGCATCAAGGGCGTTATCACCCCGGAGGATGAAGTCAGCCGCATCTATATCAACTTCTGCAATCCGTGGAGCAAGAACGACTCCTCCCACAAGCACCGCCTTACCTACCCGCGCCAGCTGATCGCCTACCGCGAGTTTTTGAAGGACGGCGGCGAGATCTACTTTAAGACCGACGATGATGATCTGTTCCGGGACAGCGTGGAGTACTTCCCCGCTTCCGGCTACGAGATCGAGTGGATCACCTATGACCTGCACGAGAACGAGCCGGAGTGGAATATCCGCACCGAGCACGAGGGAATGTTCACCGAGATGGGCATCAAGATCAAGGCGCTGATCGCCCGCAAGAAGCCCGGTGCCGACAGCGTGACCTGGGTAGACCCCAAGGTGCTCAAGCGGATGGCGCGGGAGGCTGCCGCCGCCGAAGCCGCCGCACAGGAAGGCGAAGCGAATGTCTGACCCCTGTGAACTGTGCCTGAATAATCTTCAGGACGAATACGGCGGCTATTACTGCGCACAGGGCGCTGCGCTGGACGAGGACGAGATGGCACGCTATCTTGCGCACAATACCGCTGCCTGCCCCTTTTTTGAGCCGGGGGACGAGTATAAGATCGTATCCAAGCAGAACTGAAGAACGGAGGCGCTTATGGTAAGCTTTCTTACCGGGACCATGGTATGCGGGTTTTCCCTGTACCACATTCTGGCTTATTTCCTGATCTATTCCTGTCTGGGCTGGTGTCTGGAGGTCATCTACGCCGCTGCTGCCACCGGACAGCTGGTGAACCGGGGCTTTCTCAACGGCCCGGTCTGTCCCATCTACGGCTTTGGCATGATCATTGTGCTGTTTACCCTTACACCCTTGCAGCACAGCATCCTGCTGCTTTATATCGGCGGCGTCATCCTGCCCAGTGCACTGGAACTGGTGGGCGGCTGGGCACTGTATAAGATCTACCATACTCGCTGGTGGGATTACAGCGATTTTCCCTTTAACATCGGGGGCTATATCTGTCTGAAATTCTGCCTGCTGTGGGGTGTGGGCACGCTGGTCGTCATGCGCGTCGTGCACCCGGTGGTAGCCAACCTTGTAGACCTTGTCCCGCCCCTTGCGGGGGTCATCGTCATATGCTTTTTGTACGCCGTGTACGCAGCGGACGTGGTGGCTACCGCCATTGCCGCCTCTGCGCTGGCCGATACGCTGGACACCATGGAGCAGCTGGGCGACAGCATCCACGCCGTCAGCGATGCCATGACCCAGCTGCTGGGCACCACCACCCTGACCGCCGACAAAAAGCTGGACGAGGGACGGCTGCAATTCAAGCTTGCCGCCGCCGAAGCGCGGGATGCCGCCGGAAAGCGCCCCTCTGTCCATGAGACCATGGCCGCTATCCGCGCCAAGGCTGCCGAGGCCAGCGAGGCTGCCCGCCGCGCCAGCGAGGACGCCCGCCTGAACGCCGCCGAGGCCGCCGAAGCCGCCCGTCTTGCTGCCAAGGGCACTGCCGAGCGTGCTGCTGAATTGTTGCAGCTGGAGCAGCTGGCCGCAGAACTGCAGCAGCGCAGCGAGGAGATGCAGGCACAGCTGCTGCGCCTGCCCCGCATCGTGGGCCCCCGCCGTATGCTGCGCGCCTTCCCAAAACTGAAGCATGGCAGCAAGCTGCTGAGCCTGTCGGCCCTGCGGGAGATGCTGCACCGCGCCGAGCAGGAAAACAAGGACGACAACAGCAAGGATGCCAAATGATTTGAATGCCGCACCGGCTCCGCCGCGTGTGGCATTTTTGTTGCACTTTGCTAGAATAATGTTGTTAGAAAGTGTGAAAAACCTATTTCAAAACGACTTAAACCGTGTTATACTGATTATAAAGTATAACAACCGACCGCAATCGGCTTATCCGCATTGAAATCTATCCAAATTGTGGGGAATCGTCATGTCAGAGGAACGGAAGACCAAAACAGATGCCGCCGCACCGGCATCTGCTGCGTTACAACGGATCGACCGCAAGGACGCATTTTTACAGGCCCTGCATACATTCCTGACCGCGCATCAGGGAACGGAATGGGCTGTCGCCGCCGTGGATATCCAGCACTTCAAGCTTTATAACGAGCTTTACGGTACCGTAAAGGGCGATGCTTTGCTGGAGAACATGGCAAACTGTCTGCTGGGCTACAGCAAGCAGACCGGCTACCCTGTGGGCTATTTTGGAAATGATGACTTTTTCCTGTGCCTGCCGGACGAAAAGGCCGATCAGACTGCCGTGCTTGCCACGCTGCAGACCTGCATGAATGCCGGCAGGCAGGATGTCACCTTTTTTGTGGCGATGGGCGTGTGCTCTGTGCAGGCAAACTCCGGTGCGGATGCCGCCACCCTGTGCAACTATGCCCAGATCGCCGGTGTAACGACGGACGGCGGCTATCTGCATCGCTTTGAGCCCACCATGCTCAACGAACTCAAGGAACAGCAGCAGCTGCTGGGCGAGTTGGAGCACGCACTGGATAACCACGAATTCTGCTTCTTTTTGCAGCCCAAGTGCAACAGCATCACCCGCGCCATCGTGGGCATGGAGGCGCTGGTGCGCTGGAACCACCCCACCCGTGGCTGTGTTCCCCCCGCCGAGTTCATGCCGCTGCTGGAGCGCACCGGCCTTGTGACAAGGCTGGACCAGTACATCTGGGAATCCGTCTGCCAGACTTTGCACAAGTGGCAGGAGAGCGGCAGCAACCTTGTGCCGGTATCGGTGAACGTTTCGGTGCAGGATATCCTCAATCTGGATGTGCCGCAGATCTTTGCGGATCTGGTGGAAAAATATAAGCTGGAGCCAAAGCTTCTGCTGGCCGAGATCACCGAGACCATGGTGGCCGAGGACACCAGAATGGTGGAAGACGCTATTCAGGGCCTGCACCGCAAGGGCTTTGCGGTGATGATGGACGACTTTGGCAGCGGGTACTCCTCGCTGAATATGCTCAAGGATACCAATGTCGATGCCATCAAGCTGGACATGAAGCTGATCGACATGAATCAGGAGAACCGCAGCAAGGGCGTGCAGATCGTGGAGTCGGTGGTGGATATGGCACACCGACTGAACCTGCCCATCATCGCCGAGGGCGTGGAGACCCCGGAGCAGGTGTCCATGCTGCAGGCGGCAGACTGCCTGTACTCGCAGGGCTACTACTTCTTCAAGCCCATGCCGGTGGAAAACGCCGAAAAGCTGCTGGCAGATCCCACCAATCAGGATTACTGGGATCTGCGCCGCGACCTGATGCGCCGCGACCGCCGGGTGGAGAACCCGGGCACCGAAAAGACCGCGCTGGCCTTGCAGGCCTACCAGATCTTTACCGACAATGTTCTGGAGATCTCGCTGCTGAACCTTGCCACCGGTACATACCGGGTGATCAAGCGGGACGCCCGCCTGCTGGGTCAGGATCTGGAAAAGGAAGAGGATTTTGTCAACTACTGCGACCGCATGGTGAACGAGAAGATCGTGCACGAGGAGGACGCAGACCTGTTCCTGGAGCAGACCGATCTGGAGGCTCTGCGCTCTGTGTTGTACCACGCCACTGCGCCGGAGTTCTACCGCTACCGCGAGAATGTGTCCGGCCAGTTCATCTGGGTCACCACAGAGGTGCTGCCCTGCCGTGGCTGCTGCGCCCAGAACCCGTGGGCGACCGTGCTGGTGCGCAACGACGCACAGGCCGACCAGCTCAGCGAGGAACTGGATTTCTCTTATAGCCACGACACCCTGACCGGCCTTGCCAACCGCAGCCGGTACGAGGCCGACCTACGGGAACTGCCCCATAGCGGGTACGAATCCGTGGTATGCACCTACATTGATGTGGTGGGAATGCACGAGGTGAACGAGCATCTGGGACACCGCAGCGGCGACACCCTGCTGTGCTGTCTGGCCAACGCCGCTCGCAAGTTCTTTGCTACCAGCCGGGTATACCGCATCGGCAGCGATGAATTTATCATCCTCACCCCCAACGAGCCGCCTTATAGCGTGTGGAGCACCGTAGACCGGATGCGCGCCTTCCTGAAGGAAAAGGACCACGCCATCTCGGTGGGCATCCGGCAGACCACCGACCTGCGCCGTGTGGACGAAGCCGTGGCCAAGGCCGAGGCTGCCATGCGGCAGGACCGGCAGACCTACTACGAGCACAACGGCCACGCCCGCCAGCTGGAGGGCCTGAACGAAAAGATGGAGCGCACCCTGCAGGAAAAGCGGGACGCGGAGCACTTTTTGAAGGTGCTTGCCCCCAAATACAAGACGGTGATCGTGGTGGACCTGCAGGAGGACACCGTGCGCCCCGTTATTGTGCCGGACTACTTCCAGTCCATTCTGGATACCTGCGGCGGCTCCTTCCGCGCGGCGCTGACCAACTACCGCGATACGCTGGTAGCGCCGGAGGAAAGAGACGGCTTTGCAAAGCTGCTGGATTTCGGCCTTGTGCGCAGCACCGTGTTCAGCAGCAATCTGCTGGAGCACCGCTACCGCAAAACGGATGGCCGCAGCTTCTGTATCCGTGTGACCCCCTACTCCCGCAGCGGCTCCCACATCAACGAGGTGCTGTGGATCTTTGCGGATGAAGATGTAGAGTAAAATATTTTTATAAGCATAAAAGCAGCCAGACCGCCCGGTCTGGCTGCTTTTGCGCTTTCAGGAATAAATGCCGTTTCCCGCCACGACCCCTCCCGTGAAAAAGCAGCTCCGAAACGCCCGCAGGCGTTTCGGAGCTGCAAATAAAAATATCTTTTCCGCTGAAGATGCGCAGAGCAACGCGGAGCGCATTCAAGATCGTCCCGCGTCCGCGCGGCTCAGTGGTAGAAGGTGTCAAAGTTCACCTGACGGTAGAACCGCTGCTGCAGCTGATCAAAGCTTTCGCAGTTCTGCGCCAGCAGCCACATACTTTTGGTCACCACGGCCTCGATGGTCATATCGTGGGCCTCCAAGAAGCGGAAGCGGTTGCGCACCCGCTTGCCCACCTCGTACACGCCCACGTCGCTGCCCTCGTAGGTGACCTGCGTGGTCATGATGAGCACCTTGTGGGTGGTCTCGTAGTCGCCCAGCCCGGCGGCAAAGGCGTCCATCAGCTGCTGCGGGATGCCGCCCACGCCGAAGCTTTCCACGATGACGCAGTCGTACAGGTGGAAGATCTCCGGGATGAGCGCCGGGGACATCCCGGGCGTCAGCTTGAGCAGGAATACCCGGCTGTCCAGCGTGCGGCTGAACTCCACCGGGCCGGTGGGCCACGGCGAGGGAATGTACCGCACCAGCCGGTCGCCCTGCACCAGCGCCAGCTCCGGGAAGTTGACCGAGGCAAAGGCGTCGTAGCTGATGGTCTTGTTCTTTTTGGCGCGGGTGCCCGCGATGACGTGCCCGCCAAACACTACCATCACGCCCCGGCTGCCCGGGTCGATGGCGCAGACCACGCTGTCCCGCAGGTTTTTCTTGGCATCTGTGATCTCGTTGGAGATGGGCTGCTGCGCGCCGGTAAGGATGATGGGCTTATCTGCGTTCTGGATGAGATAGGAGAGCGCCGCCGCAGAGTAGGCCAGCGTATCCGTGCCGTGGCAGATGATAAAGCCATCGTACAGGGCGTAGTTTTCCTGAATAGCGCGTGCCATCATGAGCCAGTGCTCCTGCCCGAGGTCGGTGCTGTCGATGCTGCACAGCGCCAGCGTTTCCGGGCAGCACAACTCCTTCAGTTCCGGCAGATGGGCGAGCAACTCCTCGCTGGTAAGCACGGGCTTCAGCCCCTGCTGGGTGCGCACGCTGGCAATGGTGCCGCCGGTGGTGATAAAAAGCAGACGTTGTTTGGACATAAAGCAAAAGCCCCCTGTGGCAGTAATTTCAACATGACAACAGTATAGCACACGCCCCGGGGCTTGAACAGTGCCCGCCGCCTAAAAGTTTTTGCGACCCGGTCACAGAAATCTGCGCGGCTTTGGTGTATAATAAGGGCAATAGACCATGCAAAGGAGCAACACCATGTCCAACATCGTTATCGTAGGTTCCGGCCCGGCGGGGGTATCCGCCGCTTTGTACGCCGTGCGCGCCGGGGTGCAGACCACCGTGCTGACCAAGGGCTCCGGGGCGCTGGCACGCGCCGAAAAGATCGAAAACTATTACGGCTTTGCCCAGCCGGTCTCCGGGCAGGAGTTGGAGCGCCGCAGCATCGAGAACGCCCGGCGGCTGGGGGTGCAGTTCGTGCAGACCGAGGCCGTGGGGCTGACATGGACCGACCGCCTGACCGTGGAAACGCTGGCGGGCGCGTACCCGGCAGACGCGGTCATTCTGGCCACCGGCGCTTCCCGCGCGGTGCCCCGCATTCCGGGGCTGACCGGGCTGGAGGGCCACGGCGTAAGCTGGTGCGCCGCCTGCGATGCCTTTTTCTACCGCGGAAAGGATGTGGCGGTGCTGGGCAGCGGCGAGTACGCTCTGCACGAGGTGCAGGCGCTTTTGCCGGTGGTAAAAAGCGTCACCCTGCTGACGGACGGCGCAGCCCTGACCGCAGACTTCCCGCCCGAGGTGACCGTCTGCACCCAAAAGGTGGAGGCCATTCTGGGCGAGCAGACCGTTACCGGCGTGCAGCTGGCGGACGGCGCGGTGCGGGAGGCATCCGGCGTGTTCGTGGCGCTGGGGGTGGCGGGCAGCACCGCACTGGCCCGGAAGCTGGGCGCAGCCGTAGAGGGCAGCCGCATCGTGGTGGATGACAAGATGCAGACCACCGTGCCCGGCCTGTACGCCGCCGGGGACTGCACCGGTGGGCTGTTACAGGTGGCAAAGGCTGTTTACGAGGGCGCACTGGCGGGCACGGAAGCCGCCAAGGCGCTGCGAAAGGGGTGAGCCGTATGGCAGAAGCATCTCCGCACGCCCGGTGTCTGGCCTGTGCGTTCCCGTTCTGGGAGCAGCTGACCCCGGAAGAACAGGAGCGGCTGTGCCGCTTTACCCGCCCGGTGCACTACGCCAAGGGCGCCCGGGTGCACAGCCCGCTGGAAAGCTGCGTGGGCATTCTGCTGCTGCGCAGCGGACAGCTGCGCTCCTATCTGCTGTCCGAGGATGGCAGGGACGTGACGCTGTACCGCCTGTTCGGCGGGGAGGTGTGCATCCTGTCCGCCTCCTGCGTGATGGACGCGGTGAACATCGACCTCTACATCGACGCCGAGGAGGACACCGAGGCACTGTGCATCAGCGCGGGCATCTTCCGGCAGCTGATGCAGGAGAATGTCTATGTGCGCTGCTACGCCTACCAGATGACGGCAGAGCGTTTTTCCGACACCATGTGGACGATGCAGCAGATCTTGTTCATGAGCGCCGACCGGCGGCTGGCAATCTTTTTGACCGACGAACTTGCCAAGACCGGCGGCGCGGACATCCGCATGACCCACGACCAGATGGCAAGGTACATGGGCTCTGCCCGCGAGGTGGTGAGCCGGATGCTCAAATACTTTGCGCAGGAGGGCTGGGTGCGGCTGTACCGCGGCGGCGTGCAGGTGCTGGACAAGCAAAAGCTGCAGGCGCTGGCAAGAGGAAAATAAGAATAAAAAACAACACCGGAGCGTCCGAAAATGCTCCGGTGTTGTTTTATGGCACAGTGTTATCAGGCCTTCTCAGAGGGCTTGCTCAGGTCTACGCTGCGGATGATCTTGCGCACCGGCAGGATGCTCTTGGCGTTCATGGACAATTCGTCCACGCCCATGCGCAGGAAGGTCTCGGTCAGGGCGGTGTCGGCGCCCAACTCGCCGCAGATGCCTACCCAGATGCCGTGGCGGTGACCGGCTTCAATGGTCATCTTGATGGCGCGCAGCACGGCGGGGTGATGGGGGTTAAAGAAGGGCTCCAGCTTTGCGTTCTGGCGGTCCAGTGCACAGGTGTACTGGGTCAGGTCGTTGGTGCCGATGGAGAAGAAGTCACACTCGGCGGCCAGCTCGTCCGCAATGAACACGGCGGCGGGGGTCTCGATCATGGTGCCCACTTCAATGTTCTGCCCCATCTTGACCCCCTCGGCGGTCAGTTCGGTGCGGCACTCTTCCAGAACAGCCTTGGCGTCCTGCAGCTCCCGCAGGCTGGTGATCATGGGGAACATGATGCTCATGTTGCCGTAGGCGGAGGCCCGCAGCAGCGCACGCAGCTGGGTCTTGAAGAAGTCCTTGCGGGTCAGGCAGATGCGGATGGCGCGGTAGCCCAGCGCGGGGTTATCCTCGTGATCCAGCTTCATGTAATCCACGGTCTTGTCTGCGCCGATATCACAGGTGCGCACCACCACCTTGCGGGGTGCAAGGCTTTCCAGCACCTGCTTGTAAGCCTCGAACTGGTAGTCCTCGGTGGGGAAATCCTTGCAGTTCAGGTAAACGAACTCGGTGCGGAACAGACCCACGCCGCCGGCATCGTTCTGCTGCACAGCGCCCACGTCTCCCATGCCGCCGATGTTGGCAAACACGTTGATGGTCTTGCCGTCCAGCGTGGTGTTGGGCTTGCCCTTCAACTCCTGTAAGAGAGCCTGCTTTTTCTGGTCCTCCTGCTGGCGCTTTTTCAGGCTCTTGAGCAGGTCGGGGGTGGGGTCCACATACACACAGGCGTTGTAGCCGTCCACCACAGCCATCTTGCCGTCCCAGTCTTCCTGAATGTCCTTGCACTGGATCAGGGCGGGGATGTTCATGCTGCGTGCCAGAATGGCAGTGTGGCTGTTGGAGCTGCCCTCGCGGGTGATGAAGCCCAGCAGCAGGCTTTTATCCATGCGCACGGTCTCGGAGGGAGCCAGATCCTCGGCTACCAGAATGCTGGGCTCGGTGCCCTGCAGCGAGGCGTTGTCCACCCCCTGCAAAATGTCCAGCATGGCCTGTGCAATGTCCAGCACATCGGCGCTGCGGGCCTGCAGATACGGGTCATCCATGGCAGAGAACACCGCAGCCTGATTATTGCCGGCGGTCTTGACGGCGTACTCAGCGCACATCTTCTGCCCGTTGATGATCTCCTTGATAGCATCCACAAAGTCATCGTCATCCAGCATCATGGCGTGGATGTTGAACACCTCGGCGATGTCCTCGCCGGCTTCTGCCAGTGCCTTTTCGTACAGGGTGGTCTGCTGCTCAATAGCCTTCTGGCGGGCAGCTTCAAAACGCTCCAGTTCTGCGGCGGTATCTGCTACAGGAGCGGTGGAAATAGCGGTATCTTTTTTCTTATAGATCTTCAGCTTGCCAATGGCGATGCCATTGAGCACGCTTTTGCCGGTGCCTACCTGCATAGCACGTTCTCCTTCCACTTGTGGCCGGGCGTGCGGCGCCCGGCGTTTTGTCAAAAAAGCCCCCGCAGTTTTCCCGCGAGGGCTCGGCTTTTAAGCCGCGGATCAGACGTTCTCGCTCAGGAACTTCTGGATGGCCTCTGCGGCTGCTTCTTCATCATCGCCTTCGACCTTGATGGTCACGGTCTCGCCCTGCTTGACGCCCATGCCCATCAGAGCCATCAGCTTACGCATATCGCAGCTCTTGCCGTCCTTCTCGAGGGTGGCGGTGCTTGCAAAGCCCTTCACGGTCTTGACCAGCAGGCCGGCGGGACGGGCATGGATGCCGCAGGCATCCTTAACGGTGTACTGAAATTCCTTCATAATCATTTTCTCCTTACTTGATCCCTCTGCCCGGGCTGCACATTCAGCCCCGGAGCATCGCTTTGCCAATGGGGATCGGTATACTATTATTATAAACCCGTGCCGGTATTTTTGCACCGTTTCATATTGCCGATTTTTACAAGAATTTTTTGTTAGATTTGAACATACGGATGCTACAAAAATCCGTGCTTTGTCTAATTTTTGTCCAATCGTGTGTAAAAACTAGGCAGTTTGCGCAACTGCCGGACAAGAGCACAAAAAAGGTCGGTTTTTAAGCAATGCCGTCCCTATTCCACGGGATACCCCTCCGCGTCCAGCGGCAGCTCGGTGTAGGGGGCTGCCTGCGGGGCGGCCTCGGGCTCTGTCTCCGGCTCGCCGGAGGTCTGCTGTGCGGTGCTGTCGGTCAGCTGCTCGTCGTGCCGCTCGCCCCAGTCGCCGCTGTAATCCTCGCCGGAGGTCTGCTTTGCCAGTTCGTTCTGGGCGTCCTGCAGCCCCAGCACCGTACCGGAAGGCTTTTCCAGCAGATACGCGCCCACGGCCTTCTTTTTATACACAAGCAGCACGCCGTAGCGGCTGGTCTCGCCGCTGCTTGCCGCCGGGAGCAGCGCCGACCATTTTTCCACCGTTTTGCCCTTGTACCGGGCAAGATCCATGCCGCTTTGCTGCACCACTCCGTTGAAGGCGGAAAAGCTGTCATCCCACCTGCGGGGGATCTTGACCTTATCCGCCGTGATGGACGCGCCGTCCACCTCCAGTCCGTAGCCGGTAAACCATGTCTGGATGTCCTGCGCACTCTCGATACGGTTCACCGGGGCAGCTACCGCCACCGTCCGGGTACTGATGAACCGCCCCAGCATGGCGCTGAACACCACCAGCGCGCAGCACGCTGCCCCTGCTCCCAGTTTTTTCAGGCTCGTCTTGCTCAGTGTTACCACAAACATATCCCCATGCCTCCCCGCCATTTGCGCTTGCATACTCTGCCACCAGTGTATGCGACACCATGGGCAGGTATGCCGCAGCCAAAAGGCCCTTCCGCTGCCGGAAGGGCCTTTTGTGGGTTCAGTGTGCTTTTGTAAAATCCGCCGGGTCGACGCAGCCCTTCTGCCGCAGTACCTGCTGCAGCACCTGAACTACCCCATATTCGGTGTTGGGCGGAGCCAGATACGGCACCCGGCTGCGCAGCTCCGGGCTACCGTTCTCCATCAGGAAGCCATAGCCCACAGCCTCCAGCATCTCGATGTCATTGTAGGTGTCGCCAAAAGCCATTATAGTCTCTGCCGGGATGCCCAGCACCCGGCTCAGGTGCCCAATGGCCGCCCCCTTGGTCACGCCGGGGTTGGTCACATCGATCCAGCACTTGCCGGACACTGCCACAGCCAGTTCCTGCCCGAAGCGGGGGCCGTAGACCGTCTCATACACTTCCTGAGCGTTATCTCTGGGCAGATAGATGGTGAATTTGTCCACCGCCGCATCGATGGTGTACGGATCCTGCACATAGGCAATGCGGCTGTAGAAGTTGCGGTATACGCTGTCATAGCACCGGTCGCAGGGGCGCAGATAGGTGCTCTCCAGCCCGCAGACCACAAAGGAATCGCCGTTTTCCTCCGCACAGGCCGTTAACCGGTGCCAGACCTCCGGCTCCATGCGGGAAACGAACAGGTCTTTGCCGCGCCAGCGCACCGCGCCGCCGTTGTCGGCCACCAGAATGGTCTGCTCCAGCACCGAAGCAAACATCTCTTCCAGCTTGCACAGCGGCCGCCCGCTGGCGGCCGCAAACAGGATGCCTTCCTCTGCCAGTGCCTGCACCGTGTGCAGAAAGTCCGGCGGCAGCTGGCTGTGCCCATCCAGCAGGGTCGCGTCCATGTCCGATGCAATCAGACGAATATGATCCATACTGTTTCTCCCATCATCCCATGTAGCTGATATTGGCGTCCAGCTCGCCGCTGTAGCCGTTGATGCGGGCTTTCTCGGTGCCCTGCCACAGGTCGCAGCCGATGGGGCTGGAGGAGACGCCGTAGTGGGCGTTCCAGATGGTGTAGCGGCTGCGCAGGGTGTTGTAATCCACCCGCTTGCGGTACCATGTGGTGGAGGCGTACACACCGGGCTGGTAGCCCAGTTCCTTCACCCGCTCGCAGAAGGCGATGGCGCACTTGGTGCGGTCCTCAACACCCAGACCGTCGGCGCGGCCGGTGCCGCCCGGGGCGGTGGAAGCCTCGGTATCGTAGAAGATGGGGTAGTCCAGCATCCGGCCGTTCAGCGCATTGTTGCAGGCCTCGGCCTCCTCCTGCGCCTCGGCCTCGTTCATGGCCTGTGTAAAGAAATATACGCCAACCTTCAGCCCCGCGTTGCGGGCGTTGGTGAAGTGCTCCTCGAACATGGGGTCCTTGACCAGCTTGCCCTCGGCGCCGTAGCCCCGGTAGCCGATGCGGATGATGACAAAGCTCACGCCGGACTTTTTGATCTTGTTCCAGTCCAGCCCGGACTGATACTTGGACACGTCGATGCCAAAGGTCACGTTGTCCTGCTTTACGCCGTTGGCATCGAAATAATACAGCTTGCCGTCAATGGAGCGCAGACCGGTGACCTTTTTGTTGGTGTCCTGCGCGTAGTAGTAGGTCTTGCCGTTCTCGGTGCGCCAGCCGGAGTAGGCGGGCTCCTCCTTAATGCCGAACAGCCAGTTGAACAGCCACTGCAGAAAGCCGTTTTCATCAGTCAGGTCGATGCACTGCGCCTCGGCATCCTCCAGCGCGCCGGAATCCAGCGCCTGCTGGATCTGCTCCGGGGTCAGCAGTACGCTGTCCTCCGGGGTGTGCTGGGCGGCGGTGTCGTTCTGGGCGGTGCCGTCCGCTGCGGGAGCCTGCGGATCCTGTGCGGCCAGCTCCGGGGTCTCCTCCAGCAGGATGGCGGGGGAGTTCTCCTCCTCCGGTGCGGTGTCCTCGGCGGGCTGTGCCGGAGCTTCCGGCGCCTCTACGGTCTCTTCCGGTGCGGTGGCTTCGGTTTCGGCGGTTTCCGGTTTTTCTGTCTGCACCGGGGCGGGATCAGTCTGCTGCGGCTGCGCGGGGCTTTCCGCTGCCTGCGCCGGGGCGGTCGCGGTGCTCTCCGCTGCCGGGGTCTGCGGTGCTTCGGCGGTGATGTGGGGCACGACTGCGCCCACGGTCAAAGTCTCCGGCTGTGCAGACAGCAGGGTCGCGGCCCCTGTGCCGCCCACAGCCAGAACCAGCGCCATGGTCAGCGCTGCAACGGCAGCTGCCGCCTTACGGCGGGCTGTGCCGGATCGGTCAAATCGCTTTTTCATCTGTTGTCTCTGCCTCCGAATCTCCCGGTGGTGCAGCGCTGTGCTGCACCGGGCCCTTGCTCCCTTGCCCGGGGCGGGCCCGTTTTTATTCCACGCCGCCCATGGGATCAGGATAAAAAGGACGGCGGATGATAACTTTACTCTTTCCTTAGTATACACCCGCACGCGGGGAGCCGTCAACGGCACAGCGGGCTTCTACACAAATTCTCCACCGGGGCAATGTGTCGGAAAAAGTTCCAAATGGAATACGTTCCGGCAGGGCAGAACATTGCACAAAGCCGAAATTTCACAATTTTTCCAGCAACCCCTTGCTGTCTTGACAGGTGTATGGTATGATACAGGGCATACGTTTGTAACCTTAACGATCTGTTTTGGATAGAAAGGCAAGTTTTATGTCGAAGCTGAAAGAATTTTTGGCGCGGAAGGATATCGTCATCTCTCCGCAGCGTTACCTCATTGACGCGCTGGGCGCAATGGCACAGGGCCTGTTCGCCAGCCTGCTCATCGGTACCATCATCAAGACGGTGGGTCAGCAGACCGGTCTTGCACTGCTGGTGGATCTGGGTGGCTATGCCACTGCCATGAGCGGTCCTGCCATGGCCTGCGCCATCGGCTGGGCACTGCACTGCCCGCCGCTGGTGCTGTTCAGCCTGATCACCGTGGGCTACTCGGCCAATGCGCTGGGCGGCGCAGGCGGCCCGCTGGCCGTGCTCATGATTGCCATCGTGGCAGCAGAGTTGGGCAAGGCCGTGAGCAAGGAGACCAAGGTGGATATCCTTGTCACCCCGCTGGTGACCATCTTTGCGGGTGTCGGGCTTTCCATGCTCATCGCCGCCCCCATCGGTGCAGCCGCAAGTCAGGTGGGTACCCTGATCATGTGGGCCACCGAGCAGGCTCCGCTGGTCATGGGCATTCTGGTGTCGGTCATCGTGGGCGTGGCACTGACCCTGCCCATCTCCTCTGCGGCCATCTGCGCCGCACTGGGTCTGACCGGCCTTGCAGGCGGCGCTGCCGTGGCAGGCTGCTGCGCCCAGATGGTGGGCTTTGCCGTGATGAGTTACAAGGAGAACGGCGTGGGCGGCCTTGTCAGTCAGGGTCTGGGCACCAGTATGCTGCAGATGGGCAACATCATCAAGAACCCCCGCATCTGGATCGCCCCCACGCTGGCCAGTGCCATCACCGGCCCGCTGGCTACCTGCCTGTTCCACTTTGAGATGAACGGCGCGGCTGTCTCCTCCGGCATGGGTACCTGCGGTCTGGTGGGTCAGATCGGCGTCTACACCGGCTGGGTCAGCGACATTGCCGCCGGTACCAAGGCTGCCATCACCCCCATGGACTGGGCCGCCATGGTGCTGCTGTGCTTTGTGCTGCCCGCCGTGCTCAGCGTAGTGTTCTGCGAGGTGGAGCGCAAGCTGGGCTGGATCAAGGAAGGCGACCTGAAGCTGAACTAAATAGTTATAGTTAAACCACCGGAGCATCCGCAGATGCTCCGGTGGTTTATTTCTCTCTAACTCCATGAAAAAATACACTCAAATTGCATAAAATGCGTATATATTTAAGAACATTTGCATAAAGATACAGATTGAACCAAAAGAAAAGCGAAACGGGCGCTATGTTTGGCAGTTTTTAGCATTGACGGAAAAACCGCGCTGCGTATAATAAAAACATCAACCGCAAACGAAAGACAGAGGATGCGAAGGGAAATGCGCATCAGAGAACAAAAGTGTATTTTTATTAAAAGGAGCGCGTTTATCATGAAAAAGGAAAACATCAAAAAAGTCGTGCTGGCTTACTCCGGCGGTCTGGATACCTCCATCATCATTCCCTGGCTGAAGGAAAACTACAACAACTGCGAGGTCATCGCCGTTTCCGGTGACGTAGGTCAGGGCACCGAACTGGACGGTCTGGAAGAAAAGGCCAAGGCTACCGGCGCATCCAAGCTGTATGTGCTGGACCTGAAGAAGGACTTTGTGGAGAACTACATCTTCCCCACCCTGAAGTTCGGCGCAAAGTACGAGGACTACCTGCTGGGCACCAGCTTTGCACGTCCGTGCATCGCCAAGGCACTGGCTGATATCGCCATCAAGGAAGGTGCAGATGCCATCTGCCACGGCTGCACCGGCAAGGGCAACGATCAGGTGCGTTTTGAGCTGACCCTCAAGGCCCTGTGCCCCGATATGGCCATCATTGCTCCGTGGCGTGAGTGGGACATCAAGAGCCGTGACGAAGAGATCGACTACGCCGAGGCTCACCACATCCCCCTGAAGATCAACCGTGAGACCAACTACTCCAAGGACAAGAACCTGTGGCACCTGAGCCACGAGGGTCTGGATCTGGAGTGCCCCGCCAACGAGCCCCAGTACAATAAGCCCGGCTTCCTGGAACTGGGCGTCAGCCCCGAGCAGGCACCCGATGTTCCCACCTATGTGACCATCCACTTTGAAAAGGGCGTTCCCACTGCTGTGGACGGCAAGGAGATGGGCGCTGTGGAGCTGGTGGAGTACCTGAACCAGCTGGGCGGCGCAAACGGCATTGGTCTGCTGGACATCGTGGAGAACCGTCTGGTGGGCATGAAGAGCCGCGGCGTGTACGAGACTCCCGGCGGCGCCATCCTGTACAAGGCCATCGACGTGCTGGAGACCATCACGCTGGACAAGGAAAGCTCTCACTTCAAGGCACAGCTGGCACAGAAGTACGCCGACATCGTGTACAACGGCCAGTGGTTCACCCCGCTGCGCGAGGCACTGGATGCCTTTGCCGACAGTCTGGAAAAGACCGTGACCGGCGATGTGAAGCTGAAGCTTTACAAGGGCAACATGATCAACGCCGGCGTCACCTCCCCCTACACCCTGTACGACGAGCAGACCGCTTCCTTCGGTGAGGACGAGGACTACAATCAGGCCGATGCCGCAGGCTTCATCAACCTGTTCGGCCTGTCCATCAAGGAGCGCGCAAAGCTGTCCAAGAACTGGCCGGTGGTCAAGTAACCGCAACATTTTCGACTGCGTGTGTTTTCACACTTTCACACGCGGGTTCTCACACCGGCATCGTAGCCGGCGGCACCGCCGCAGGAGCGTTTTCCCCTGCGGCGGCTTTGCCGTTTTTATAAGGAGTTTATATTATGGCAGAACAACTCTGGAAGGGTCGGTTTTCCAAGGCGGTGGACAGCCGCGTCAACGACTTCAACTCATCCATCCGCTTCGACCAGCGGATGATCGCGCAGGATATGCGCGGCAGCGGCGTCCATGCCGCCATGCTGGCGCGGCAGGGCATCATCTCGGAGCAGGACTGCACGGATATCCTCAGCGGTCTGGCTTCCATCGCGGATGATCTGTCCAGCGGTGCGCTGACCATCGACCCCGCCGCCGAGGACGTGCACACCTTTGTGGAGCAGACCCTGACCGCCCGCATCGGGGATGCGGGCAAGCGGCTGCACACCGGCCGCAGCCGCAACGATCAGGTGGCGCTGGATATCCGCCTGACTTTGCGGGATTACAGTAAGACTTTACAGGCCTACATCGTGGAACTGGTGCGGGTGCTGTGCAAAAAGGCAGCGGAGAACACCGCCGCCGTCATGCCCGGCTACACCCACCTGCAGCGCGCCCAGCCCATCACCTTTGGCCACGCGCTGATGGCCTACGCCTCCATGCTGCTGCGCGACCTTGACCGCTTTGCGGACGCCACCGCCCGCATGGACAGCCAGTGCCCGCTGGGCTCTGGCGCTCTGGCGGGCACCACCTACCCGCTGGACCGGGATTTCACCGCCGAAAAGCTGGGCTTTGCCGCCCCCTGCGCCAACAGTCTGGACGGCGTGTCCGACCGTGATTTCTGCATCGAACTGGCCAGCGCCATCTCCATCTGCATGATGCACCTGTCCCGCCTTTCGGAGGAGATCATCCTGTGGTGCAGCTGGGAGTTCAAGTTCATTGAACTGGACGATGCCTTTACCACCGGCTCGTCCATCATGCCCCAGAAGAAAAACCCCGATGTTACCGAGCTCATCCGCGGCAAGACCGGCCGGGTGTACGGCGATCTGAACACCCTGCTGGTGATGATGAAGGGCCTGCCGCTGGCCTACAACAAGGATATGCAGGAGGACAAGGAAGCCATCTTTGACGCGGTGGATACCTTGGAACTCTGCCTCAAGACCATCACCCCCATGCTGGACACCATGAAGACCCTGCCCGCCAATATGCGCCGCGCCGCCGCAAAGGGCTTTATCAACGCCACCGACTGCGCCGACTACCTGACCAAGAAGGGAATGCCCTTCCGGGATGCCTACAAGCTGACCGGCTGCATGGTGTCGGACTGCATTGCCGCCGACAAAACGCTGGAGGAACTGACCCTGACCCAGTTCCAGACCTACAGCCCGCTGTTTGAGGCCGATATCTATGATGCCATCGACCTTGTGCACTGCTGCGAGGGACGCACCAGCTACGGCGGGCCCAGCGCCGCCAGCGTCCAGCGCCAGATCGCACTGGCAACGGCGCGGCTGGACGCATGGGAGGAGGAAAACGCATGAAGGTAAAGGTATTTATTGATGGCTCTTCCGGCACCACCGGCCTGCGCATTGCCGACCGTCTGGCCGAACGGCCGGAGATCGAACTGCTGTCCATCTCTGCCGAAGGGCGCAAGGATGTGCACGAGCGGGCAAAGGTCATCAATTCTGCCGACCTTGCCTTCCTTTGCCTGCCGGATGCGGCCTCTAAAGAAGTCATGCCCCTGCTGCGCCCGGACGTGAAGGTGCTGGACACCTCCACCGCCTTCCGCACCGACGCCGCATGGGACTACGGCTTCCCGGAGTTGAAGGGGCAGAAGGCAAAGATCCGGAACTCCTGCCGCGTGGCAGTGCCCGGCTGCTATGCCAGCGGCTTTATCAGCATTGCCCGCCCGCTGGTGGAGTTGGGGCTGGTGGCAAAGGAATACCCCTTCAGCTGCACCGGCATCTCCGGCTACTCCGGCGGCGGTAAAAAGATGATCGCGGACTACGAAAGCCCCGACCGCCCGGCGCACAGCAAGCTGGATGCGCCCAAAAGCTACGGCCTGAGCCTTGGCCACAAACACCTGCCGGAGATGCAGAAGATCAGCGGCCTTGCGCACACACCGATGTTCGTGCCGGTGGTGTGTGACTACTACTGCGGGATGCAGGTACTGGTGCCGCTGGATCTTACCCTTGCGGGCACTACCGCCGAGGCCGTGGCTGCCGCCCTTGCGGACTACTACAAGGACGCCGCCACCGTCAAGGTGCACGGCCTGAACGAGCCGCTGCCGGAAAACGGCCTGTACTCCAATGCCATGGCGGGCACCGACCGCATGGAACTGTACCTGACCGTGAACGCCGCCGGGGATCAGATGATGCTGGTCTCGCTGTTTGATAATCTGGGCAAGGGCTCCTCCGGCGCCGCCGTCCAGTGCATGAACCTGATGCTGGGTCTGGAAGAGACCAAAGGGTTGGAATAAACTTGTTTTTCTTTGTGGGAAAGGAAAATCGTTATGCAGTATAAGGAAGTTGCGGGCGGCATCTGCGCGCCCAAGGGCTTTGCCGCCGCCGGTGTCCATTGCGGCATCCGGGCAAATCACAGCGAAAAATACGATCTGGCGCTCATCAAGGCCGAGGTGCGCTGCGCCGCTGCGGGCGTGTACACCACCAACAAGGTCTGTGGTGCGCCCATCAAGGTGGACCGCGCCCATCTGGCCGATGGCTATGCACAGGCCATTGTGGTAAACAGCGGCAACGCCAACACCTGCGCCGCCAACGGCGTGGCGCTGGCCGAGGAGTGCTGTGCGCTGGTGGGCAAGGCGCTGAACATGGATGAAAAGGACGTTCTGCCCGCCTCCACCGGCGTCATCGGTCAGCCCATGGTCATCGACCCCTTTGCCCGGGGCATCCCGGCGGCGGCGGAAAAGCTGGCTGCCACCGCGCAGGGCAGCACGGACGCTGCCACCGCCATCATGACCACCGACACCCATAAAAAGGAGTACGCCATCCAGTTCGAGCTGGGCGGCAAGGTGTGCACCGTGGGTGCCATCGGTAAGGGCAGCGGCATGATCGCTCCCAACATGGCGACCATGCTGGCGTTCTACACCACGGATGCTGCCGTCTCGCCCGCGCTGCTGGAAAAGGCGCTCAAGACCGTTGTGCCCGGCACCTATAACCAGATGAGCGTGGATCTGGACACCTCCACCAACGATACCCTGATCATCATGGCGTCCGGTCTTGCGGGCAACCCGGAGATCTGCGAGGAAAATGCGGACTACGCCGCCTTTGTGGCAGCGCTGACCGCCATTGCAGAGCATATGTGCGCCGAGCACGCCGGAGACGGCGAGGGCGCCACCCACCTGATCACCTGCGAGGTGACCCATGCACCCGACCTCAAGACCGCCCGCGCCGTCAGCCGCAGCGTGGTCTGCTCCAACCTGTTCAAGGCGGCGGTCTTTGGCCGCGACGCCAACTGGGGACGCATCCTGTGTGCCATCGGCTATACCCCCGGCGATTTCTCCATTGATAAGGTCTGCGTCTGGCTTTCCAGCAAGGCGGGCGAGGTGTATGTGTGCGAGAACGCTGCCTACCACCCCTACAGCGAGGACGAAGCCGCCAAGGTGCTGGCTGAGCACGATGTTCTGGTCAAGGTGGATATGGGCACCGGCGAGGCAAGCGCCAAGGCGTGGGGCTGTGACCTGACCTACGACTATGTGAAGATCAACGGCGATTACAGAACCTGACAGGAGCGCGGAACAGATGAAAAACGAAGAAATGGCGCGGCTTTTTTCGGAGGCCACTCCTTATATCCAGAAATACCATGGCAGGACCATGGTCATCAAATACGGCGGCAACGCCATGATCAACGAGACGCTGAAAGACGCCGTGATGAACGACCTTGTCACCCTGACGCTGCTGGGCGTGCGGGTGGTGCTGGTGCACGGCGGCGGCCCCGCCATCAACGAGATGCTCAAGAAGGTGGGCGTGGAGAGCCACTTTGCAAACGGTCTGCGGGTGACAGACGATGCCACCATGGAGATCGTGCAGCAGGTGCTGGCCGGTAAGGTGAACAAGGATCTTGTGGCAAAGCTGCGCGGGCGCGGCGTGGGTCTGTGCGGCATGGACGGACAGATGCTCCGCTGCACCGAACTGGACCCCCAGCTGGGTCATGTGGGCGAGATCGTCCATGTGGACGCCACCCTGATCGAAAGCCTGCTGGACGGCGGCTTTATCCCGGTCATCGCCACCGTGGGCATGGATGACCTCGGGCAGGCGTATAACGTCAACGCGGACACCGCCGCTGCCCAGATCGCCATTGCCCTCAAGGCCGAAAAGCTGGTGTCTATGACCGATATCGCGGGTCTGCTGCGGGATAAGGAGGACGAGACCACCCTCATCCCCGAGGTGGAGGTGACCGAGATCGAGGGCTACAAGTCCGCCGGTATCATTGCGGGCGGCATGATCCCCAAGATCGGCGGCATGGCGGACGCCATCTATCAGGGCGTGCACGAGGCTGTTATCATTGATGGCCGTGTGCCGCACTCCATCCTGCTGGAACTGTTCTCTGACCGCGGCTCCGGTACCCGCTTCTACCGCCGCAGCCACCGCGAATAAAAAGATTGCGCAATCGCCGGCGGAAAGCTATAATAAAGACAACGAAACCGCTCCGCTTTTTCCTTTGCCGGAAAGCTTGCCGTTGCAAAAGCCTTCCCCCGGACGGGGGAAGGTGGATGTGAACGCAGTGAACAGCCGGATGAGGGCGCAGGCAAGCAGCAGCTTACGGCAAATTACCCCTCATCCGACGCTACGCGCCACCTTCCCCCCAAGGGGGGAAGGCTTCAGAGGAGTCCGCACAGCATTGCGCAAGAACTCCATGTTACAGGAGGTACACCTATGGATTCTGAAAAAGTCATCAAGCGGGACAACGAGTACGTCTTGCACACCTATAACCGCAACCCCATCGTGCTGGAAAAAGGCCACGGGTTGTACGCCGAGGGCCCTGAGGGACAGAAGTATCTGGACTTCACCAGCGGCATCGGGGTGAACAGCCTTGGCTACTGCGACCTTGCATGGGCAGAGGCCGTGTCCCAGCAGGCGCACAAGCTGCAGCACACCTCCAACCTCTACTACACCGCACCCTGCGGCAAGCTGGCCAAAAAGCTGTGCAAGCGCACCGGTATGAGTAAGGTGTTCTTCGGCAACTCCGGTGCCGAGGCCAACGAGGGCGCCATCAAGGCCGCCCGCAAGTACAGCGTAGACCATTACGGCAAGGACCGCTACAACGTTATCACGCTGGTCAACAGCTTCCATGGCCGCACCCTTGCCACCCTGACCGCCACCGGGCAGGGGGTGTTCCACAACTACTTCGGCCCCTTCAACGAGGGCTTCCAGTACGTCCCGGCGGGCGATATCGAAGCGCTGCGGGAACTGGTAGACCGTCACACCTGCGCCGTGATGATGGAACTGATTCAGGGCGAGGGCGGCGTGATGGCGCTGGACCCGGACTATGTACAGGCCGTGCGCGCTTTGTGCGACGAAAAAGACCTTGTGCTCATCGTGGACGAGGTGCAGACCGGCGTAGGCCGCACCGGCACCTTCCTGTGCTGCGAGCACTATAACCTCAAGCCGGACATTGTCACCCTTGCCAAAGGGCTGGGCGGCGGCCTGCCCATCGGCGCGGTGCTGATGAATGAAAAGGTGGCCGAGGGCATGGGCCCCGGCACCCATGGCTCTACCTTTGGCGGCAACCCGGTGGTATGCGCCGGTGCCAACGTGGTGGTAGACCGTCTGGACCAGAGTTTCCTTGCACAGGTCAGCGAGCGCGCCGTACAGCTGCGCACCGGCCTGGCAAAGCTGCCCCACGTCAAGAACATTTCCGGCATCGGCCTGATGGTGGGGATCGAGTTCTTTGATGTGCAGGCTGCGGATGTGCTGGCCGCCTGCCGCGAAAAAGGCCTGCTGGTGCTTACCGCCAAGACCCGGCTGCGTCTGCTGCCGCCGCTGACCGTCTCTGAGCACGAGGTAGACATGGCGCTGGAGGTGCTGGCCGAGGTGCTGGGCACGATGGAGCCGACGGCTCCGAAGGAGCAGGCATGAAAAATCTGCTGAAAATGAGCGACCTTTCCCCCGCCGAGCTGACCCACATTCTGGATGTGGCAGACCAGCTGAAAGCGGACTGCAAGGCGGGCCGCACCGAGCCGCTGCTGGCGGGCAAAAGCGTGGCGCTGTTGTTCTCTAAGGCGTCCACCCGCACCCGCACCAGCTTTGAGGTGGGCGTGTACCAGATGGGTGGTCTTGGCAACTACATGAACACCGCCGAATTACAGGCCGGGCGCGGCGAGCCGCTGCGGGACACCGCCCGGGTGCTGGGGCGCTACTACGACTGCGCCGTCTGGCGCACCTACCGCCAGCGGGACTTGGAAGAACTGGCCGAACTTTCCGGCATTCCGGTGATCAACGGCCTTACCGACTACGCCCATCCCTGTCAGGTGCTGGCTGACCTGATGACCATCCGGGAGCGTCGGGGCACGCTGGCAGGGCTGAAACTCTGCTTTGTGGGCGACGGCAGCAACATGGCCAACAGCCTGATCGTGGGCGGCCTTTTGGCGGGGATGCAGGTATCCTGCGTCTGTCCCCCGGGCTATCGCCCGGCGGCGGATGTGCTGATGTTTGCCCGCAAATACGGCAATGCCTTCCACCTGACCACCGACCCCGCCGAAGGTCTGCGGGACGCAGACATCGTGGCCACCGCCGCGTGGAACACCACCGCCCCCGGCACTGCCGAAAGCGAGCAGCGTCTGCGGGATTTTGTGGGCTTCCAGTTGACAGGCCGTCTGCTGGAAAACGCCAAGCCGGACGCGCTGGTGCTGCACTGTCTGCCCGCCCACCGGGGCGAGGAGATCTCCACCGCCCTGTTCGAGCAGCACGCGGACGAGATCTTTGACGAGGCAGAGAACCGTCTGCACGTCCAGAAAGCCGTGCTGGCGGTGCTGCTGGCGGGCAAGTAAAACGCAATGAACCCATACAGGGGGCTGCTGCACAGCGCTGTGCAGCAGCCCCTTTTTTGCAGGTGTGCCCCGCAGTTTTTGCGCTTTCGGGGCGTTTCAGCGCATTTGCAGGGCGATTCGTGTCTGAAATCGTCCAAGGCGGGCAAAAAGTGGTACACTGGGTACAACAAAAAGCGCCCGGCTTGGAGGGCGCTTGAAAAGGAGAGGATCTTATGCACAAACGGCTCATCAGCATGGTTCTGGCGTTAAGCATGGCATTTTCTGCTCTGCCTGTGCCCGCCCTTGCCCAGAGCACCCCGCCCGACACCGCCAGCGCTGCGGCACTGGCAGAGGAAAACGACGATGTCATCAATATCTATACAGATGACTGGTCCAGCAAGCCCTCCGGCGGCAGCAGGGACAGCTGGTCCTACGATGAGGCCAGCAAGACGCTCACTCTGGTAGACGGCACCTTCCGGCTCTACCATCATAGTAATAGCGGATCCAATAATTACAGTAAATTGAACGTGAAGATCAAGCCCGGTGCTACCCTGCAGGAGGCGCGGATCGGCTCGGGATACCATAACGGCTACACCGTGACCAACGCGGGCACTATCTCCGGCGGCACCTTCTACGGCAAGGTGATCTGTGAAGCCGGGGCTGTCATCAGCGGCGGCACCTTTAAAGGAAATGCCATTGTTAATGCTGCGGGCGGCGAGGTCACCATTGAAGGTGGCACCTTTGAAGAGGGTAGTTATACCAGCGGCGTGACCGTTAAAGCAGCGGGTACCCTTACCATCAACGGCGGCACCTTTAAGGGCAAGCGCATCTGCTCCGTGGATATCAACAATTGTGAAAAAATCGTCATCAACGGCGGCAGCTTTGAAAGCTCGCTCACGGATCTTAAAAGGACAACGGAAATCATCATCAATGGCGGTCTGTTCAACGACAAGCTGTATGTTGCAGGAGATAAATGTACCGTCAACGGCGGTCTGTTCACCGCTGAAAATGACCCGCTGCCCGAGGGCGCAACCGTCAAGAGCGGCTATTTCACGGCAGAACACACAGGGCTTGTAGCTATCGATGCATCCAAAGACCCGGTGTACCTCCCTGTCGCGGTGGCAGCGGACGGCACGGTGACCGCGTGGTCGGCAGATACTTATAGTACCGTCTATGTCGCGCCCAATACCAGCGTCACCCTGAAGCCCACCCGCAAGCTGGAAAGCATCGTCAGCGGCGACGCAAAGCTGAATTATAACGCCAAGGGCGGCGCGGTCAGCTTTACTGCGGGCACGGAAGCTGTCCAGTTCAACAGCCTTACCGTAGGGGAGCTTGTCATTGAAAAGGACGGCTTCCCCGAGGGCACAGACGGCGGCGTCTACGAAGCAAAGGGCAACGGCTGGTCCTTTGACCCGAACCACAAGCACGCAGAGTGGCATACGAGCGATACCCCCGTCCTGACCATTGAAGAGGGGACGGAACTGAACCTCGACAAGGTGAAAAACGAGGATAATGCTACGGTAAATTTTGCGATTGAAAACAACGGCACCCTTACCGGCACCCTGAACTCCACCGAGTATGTGTACAACAAGGAGGGCGGCGTCATCACGGATGCCAAGCTGAACAGTCTGGAGAATCGCTTTTACAATGACGGCCGCGTAGAGAACTCGGTGCTGTGCTTTAGCCACATCACCAACGGCCAGCGCAAAACGGCGCAGCCTGCTACCATCCGCAGCTCTGCGCTGGACGTCAGCGGGAGTGTGGGCAACAGCTCTACCTACCAAGCCGTGCTGGAGGACTGCTATAACAGCGATGATTATACCGGCAACGGCTCTATCGACAACGGCGGCACGATCAAAGACGGCAGAAGCACCCTGAAGCTGGCAGTGGAAAATACGGATGGCTATGACGGTAACGCAAAATACAACCAGCCCATCATTGACGGCGGCGAGTATACCTTTGTCTATAATAAGAAAGGCATCTACTTGAATGATCCCATCATCCATGTGATGGCGGCAAAAGAAGAGGAGGACGCAAAAGTCCTGCCCGGTGCTACCTGCTACACCATGAAGTACACCCCGCCGGAGAATGCCCGCTACGATGCAAAGTACATCAGTGGCCTCAATGGGACGCTTACGGGCATTTGGCGTGACCACCTTACCACCCTCTACGTTGCGACGATCGATGACAGCATTTCGGCCTTGACCTGCGACCGTATCACGAGCGTGAACGGCGTAGCCTATAACGGCTCTGTGCCCGAGGGAAAGCGCTACTCCAGTCCCATCGACCTGAGTAAGTATAACATCCCGCAGACCCGTATCCTTAACCTGAGCGCCACCGGCGAGGGTGCGGCAGAGCTGCCGCCGGCAAACCCCGCAGACTTTACCTTTGCCTTGCCCACCAACCCGACCTATGACGGGAACCCCAAGATCGTGGAGGTGAACGTTAAGGAAAACGCCACCAAGAAATACGGCGATATTATCGTGCGCTATCAGAGAAAGCTGAACAGCGACACCTTTGACGGCGTGCCCATTGAGCCGGGCACTTACACCTTTACCGTTACTGTAGCAGCTACTGCCACCTGCGCGGGCGGCGATGTGACCCCGAAGGATAACATGTTTACCATCTTGAAGGGCACGCTGAACCCCAAAGACTTTACCGTGACAGAGCCCACTGACCTGACCTATGACGGCAAGCCCAAGGAAGTAACCGTTAAGAACACCAGTGATAAGGACTACGGCGAGATCACCGTGACCTACAAGCAGAACGGTGAAGCACTGAACGGTGCTCCTACTGAACCGGGCGAATACAGCTATACCGTCACCGCCGCAGGCAGCGCACGGTACAAGAGCGGCTCTGTGGCAGAAGGTACGTTCACCATCACAAATGACGTCAAGCCTGACCCCAAACCGGAACCTGACCCCGCAGACTTTGTCTTTGCTCTGCCCAACGACCTGACCTATGACGGCAACCCCAAGAGGGTGGATGTGATCGTTAAGGACAACGCCACCAAGGACTATGGCGCTGTTACCGTGACCTACAAGCAGGACGGCAAGGTGCTGAACGGTGCTCCTATTGAGCCGGGCGATTACACCTTTAACGCGAATGTAGCAGCTACTGCCACCTGTGCGGGCGGTGATGTGACCCCGAAGGATAACACGTTTATCATCTTGAAGGGCACGCTGAACCCCAAAGACTTTACCGTGACAGAGCCCGCTGACCTGACCTATGACGGCAACCCCAAGGAAGTGACTGTGACAAACAACAGCACCAAGGACTACGGTAAGATCACCGTGATCTATGAGATGAGCGGCGGCATAGTGGTCCATGGTGTGCCTGTTAAGCCGGGTAAATACTACTATAGCGTTGTCACCGAAGGCAGCGCACGGTACAAGAGCGGCTCTGTGGCAGATGGTACATTCACCATCACAAATGACGTCAAGCCTGACCCCAAACCGGAACCTGACCCCGCAGACTTTGCCTTTACCGTGCCTGCAAACGCCGTATATGACGGCGAGGAGCATGGTGTGACAGTGCGTGCATCTGCCGGGAAGGGTTATGGCAATGTTACCGTGACCTATATCTCCGGCGCAGAGAAGCTTACCGCAGTTTACGATGCGGACGGCGCGCTGCTGAGCGGCAAGCAGCCTGTAAACGCAGGTGATTACACCTTCACCGCCGTGGCAGCAGCTACCGACAGCTGCGCGGGCGGCGATATCACCCCGAAGGATAACAAATTTACCATCCAGAAGGCCGAGCTGAAGGCAACGGATTTCAACATTCTGGTCAGCTACACTACCGTCAGCGATGGACAGAGCTATACAGCTTATATGAATGAGCAGAGCCCCGATTCCCCGCTCGTTCTGCGCTACAACGATACGATCACTGAGTACAAGATCGTTCCCTATGCGGATGCCGTTGCTAAGCCTGCTGCCTACACCGCTGCCGTCATGGGCGACTATGATGTGCTGGACGACAACGGCAACAAGATCGGCACAGGCACCGGTACGCCCACAAAGCCCGGGCACTACCGCCTGAGCATCCGGGTGACTGCCGATGCAAACCATTATGTGGACTCGGAACTGCGGAGCGAGAACTGGGTGCTGGATATCTGGCGCGCCCCGCTGTACATCTCGGACTTTACCGTGACGGAGCCTGACTTGACCTACGACGGCACCGCTAAGGAAGTAACGGTACAAAACAACAGCGACAAGGATTACGGCGAGATCACCGTGACCTACCGGAACGACCCCTACAATTCAGACGGCGTGGTGCTTCACGGCGCTCCCGTTGAGCCGGGCGTGTACTACTACATCGTCAACGCCGCGGGCGGCGCGCTGTACGAGGGCGGTCTTGTGGCAAGCGGCTCGTTCCGCATCAAAGAAGCCGCCAAGCCTGACCCGAAGCCGGAGCCTGACCCGAAACCCGACCCGAAACCCGAACCGGAGCCTGACCCGAAGCCGGAACCTAAACCGGAAGAGACCTATCAGCTTACCGTTGCCGGTGCAGACATCACCCTGCCCGAGGATGCAGACGCCAGCGCCCTGAAAGCAGGGCAGCTGGTCAGCCTGACCGCTTACCCGGATACCGCCACCGAGCGCTTTGCCCAGTGGGTGGTGAGCAGTTCTGACGGCAAGGAACTGACCCTGATGGATAAAGCAGGCGAACCGCTGACAGAGGACGCCTTTAAGCAGCGCACCCTGACCTTTAAGATGCCCGCACAGAGCCTGAATATCACCGCCGAGACCACCGCGGTGGAGCAGCCGCCGCAGGAGGACAGCACCGAGTACAGCACGCTGCAAACGGTAGCCATTCTGGCCGGTACAACGGCATGGTTTGCAGGCGGTACCGTGCTGGCCTACGAGGCCGTTACCGGCAGCATCCTTGCAGACCTGCTGCCCAAGGGCACGGCCATCCCGAGCACCCGGGAACAGCTTGCAGTGCTGCTGTGGAGCACCGCAGGCAAGCCCGAACCCGCTGCACCCGCTGTTTACAGCGATGTAGCGGAGCCGGATACCGCCAAGGCAGCCCGCTGGGCTGTGGAGGCCGGTCTGCTGCCCGACATGGGCGAGGGCGCCTTTACGCCCGGCAAGCGTGTGACCAAGGTACAGGTCATCCGCGCATGGAACCAGCTGAAAAAGCTGGGTCTGGCGAAATAACAATTGCCATCTCCCGATCGATCCTTTCCAATAAGCGCAGCAAGGCCGTCCGGCATTCGCCGGACGGCCTTGTTGCGTTGTGTAGGAGGGGATTCCCCGCAGCGCCGCCGCTTCCGCAGGAAGCAGGCGCTGCAAATGCCGCTTGCCATTGCGACCCCACCTGTGAAAAAGGGGTTCAGGAAAGTCCGCAGACTTTCCTGAACCCCGAAATTATAAATAATTCTTCCGCTGAATATGGCTAGCAACGACGACGACCGCCGCCAGTGGCGGAAACAGGGAGGAGTTGTTGGGGCAGCGGCCAGTAAGACGCGAGTGCCGCCCAAGGCACGATGCGGATGCTGGGTGTCGCAACCCGGAAGCAAGCGGAGGGCATTTTCAATCGTTCTCCACCCCGGGGCACCCGGCGGCGTGCCATGCGGCGCACAGCACCTCTTTTTCCGCCTTGGAAAGCTTTTTCAGGGCGGCTTCCCGGCGTAAAGCGGCGCGCTTGTCCGCGCAGCGCTCTATATAGGCAAAGCCCACCGCGCCGTGGGCGCGGGTGTAGCGCGCGCCCTTGCCGCTCTGGTGCGCCTTCAGCCGGGCGGCGGGGTGGTTCGTCCAACCGGTGTACAGTTGCCCGCCGGTGCAGCGCACCATGTAGACGTAGGCGGCGTCAGGCAAGGCGTCCATTGTTTTTCAGTACCTGACGGCAAGCCGCAAGGGCGGTCTCCTTGTCCTTAGCGGTGATGAGGAAGCGGCTGGCGTGGCAGAAGCTGATGCCCGGGATGCCGCTTTTCTGCTCGATGACCTCCTGCGGCTGCCCCGCCCAAGACTGGGGGAAGGGCAGCTTGGACTTTTTGGTCTTGTGGTCGGTGACGCACTGGGCGCTCCACCCGCCACGCTGGCTGGGGTACACCACAAACAGGGCATCGGTCTTGTACAGGCCGTTTTTCCACGGCAGATAGCAGGGCAGCACCACGATGCCGTCGCGGGAACTGCGGTAGGCCTGCTGCACCTTTTCGTCCGCGCGGTTCACGGCGTTGGCGCTGTCGATCTGGTTTTCCAGGATCTGTTTTGCCACGGCTACCGCCTTGAAAAAGCAGCTGTCCTGATCCTCCTTGGAGTCCCACACCGGGTTGAAAAAGCCGATGGCATCGCACAGGCTGTTCTGCTCGCCGGTGTTGTCGTTCAGGTCCAGCGGCTGGATGAAGTTTTCGTCAATGAGCCGCGCCTGCCGCTCGCCCACAAGGCCGGGGCCCAGCACCCGCCACAGCAGACCAAAGGCTGCGTAGGGCACGCCGTTGGCGCGGTACTCCCGGGGCTCCTGATGGTGGTCGAACATCCCGAAGCCGATATCATACACGATGCCGTCAAAATCGTCAGGCACGGTAAAGCCGCGGGTGATCTTGATATCCGGGCGCAGAATTTGCAATAGCGCCGTTGCAAACACGTCATCGGCATGGAACTTGCCGGCGTGGGTAAAGCCGTTTGCGGGAATTTTCATGGATTTGATACCTCTTCTTTACTTTCAGATACACCTTAGTTTTGTCTGGTATCAGTATAGCACAATCCCGCCCGTGGGACAACAAAAAGGAGCTGCGGCAATGTTGCCGCAGCTCCAGATTGGTTCTATTTACAGCGCCGAATAGCCGAAGCTGTTCACCAGCGCGTCAATGTGCTGCCCGGCCTTGCACAGGGGGCAGTCGCGGGAGTCGAAGCTGGCGTAATCCGGCAGACTGGTGGGGTCGAAGATGGAGGTGACCGGGTAGCCAAGGCACTCGTGGGTGGTGGCAAAAATAGCCGAAAGTCCGGCCACGATGCCGCCGTAGTAGTTCACGGCCTCCACGGCTGCCTGAATGGTGTAGCCGGTGGTGATGGATGCCGCAAGGATGAGCACGTGCTTGCCCTTGACCATGGGGGCAAGATTATCCCGCAGAATGATCTGGCTGCCGGAGGTGTATTCCGGCGTGACCACATAGATGGTCTTATGGGCGTTCATATTGGTAAAGCCGTCCTTGGTCAGCTCGTTTGCAAGGCAGGTGCCGATGACCTGTGTGCCGTCCAGACAGAGCACGGTGTCCACGATGGTGCTGTGCTGGTAAGCGCTGACCAGCTCCTTTGCCACGGCCTTGGCCTCGGAAAGGCGGGTCTTTTGGGTTGTCACGTCGATGTAATAGTTGATGTGGCTGTGGCTGGTGGCAAAATGTCCCTTGGCCACCCGCAGGAACAGTTCGCTTTTGCTGGTGGGAAGCTTGACCATGTTGATCATTGTACAGCACTCCTTTTTTCACCGGGCGCAGCTGCGCCGCAAAATACAAAACAGCGCGGCAACACATTCTGGCTGCTGCGCTTATTTTTCTTCTCTGCTTCTTTATTGTACTGAAAAATGCCGCTGTGCACAAGACACAAACCTAACGAAAAACCTTGCTTTTTTACAGACATATCGCCGAAAACTTGGATGCAAAGGCCGCTGCCGCCCGGAATGCTGCACCGCAAAGGGTGCGCAGCAGCAACACACGGAAATAGATTTTCCGAATGAAGGCTTCCCCCGGTCGGGGGAAGCTGTCACCGCAGGTGACTGATGAGGGCGCGGGACAGCAGCTTTTACCCTACATACCCCTCATCCGTCTGCTCACTACGTTCGCAGCCACCCGTTCCCCCTTTTGTCGCTGCGCGACATTTTCCCCCGGCCGGGGGAAATCTGTCCCCAAGGGGTGAAGGCTTTTGCTCCGGGTCGAGTAAAAAGATTCCTGTAACGGCAACAGCTTTTTTGCGCAACACGGAAAAATTTGCAAAAAGGGGCTGGTATTTTTGCGGGTTTTGAGTATAATATAGAAGAGATAGTTCAAATTTGAAGTAAAAGGAGAATCACATCCATGGCACAGGCAAAACAGGATATGGGCTCTGGCAGCGTAAAAAAGCTGATGCTGCAGCTCATGATCCCGGCGGTCGTTGCACAGGTGGTCAACCTGCTGTATAACATCGTGGACCGCATCTACATCGGACATATCGCCGACATCGGCGCGGCAGCGCTGACCGGCGTGGGACTGTTCACCCCCATCCTTATGCTGCTGAACGCGTTCGCCATGCTGGTGGGCGCGGGCGGCGCACCCCGTACCGCCATTGCGCTGGGACAGGGCGATAAGGAGCAGGCAGAAAAGATCATTTCCAACAGCTTTACCATGCTGCTGCTCTTTTCGGTGGTGCTGACCGTGGTGTTCTACGCCGGAGCGCCTACCCTGCTGCGGCTCTTTGGCGCCAGTGACGCTACCCTGCCCTATGCGCTGGCATATAGCCGCATCTACATTCTGGGCTCGGTGTTTGTGCTGCTGGTGCTGGGCATGAACCCCTTCATCACCACGCAGGGCTTTGCCAAGACCAGTATGCTTACCACCGTCATCGGTGCGGTCATCAACATTATCCTCGACCCCATCCTAATCTTTGGTCTGGGTCTGGGCGTGCGGGGCGCTGCCATTGCCACCGTGCTCAGTCAGGCCGTGGGCGCGGCGTGGATCCTGCGCTTCCTTACCGGCAGAAAGACCATCCTGCGCCTGCGCAAGGACTATATGCGCCCGGAAAAGCAGGTCATCCTGCCGGTGATGGCGCTGGGCATCTCCACCTTTGTGATGATGTCCACCGAGAGTTTACTGTCCATCAGCTTCAGTTCCAGTCTGGCACGGTACGGCGGCGATGTGGCTGTGGGTGCTATGACCGTTATCACCAGCGCCTCCCAGCTGTGCACCCTGCCTATTCAGGGTATCTGTCAGGGCGGTCAGCCGGTGATGAGTTTCAACTTCGGCGCGGGCAAAAAGTCCCGTGTCAAGGAGGCGTTCCACTTCCAGCTGCTGCTGTGCGGCTGCTACACCTGCCT
Organism: uncultured Faecalibacterium sp.; assembly: GCA_934503275.1. Classification (GTDB taxonomy): domain Bacteria; phylum Bacillota; class Clostridia; order Oscillospirales; family Ruminococcaceae; genus Faecalibacterium. Next base: position 32,360 of record CAKSVD010000006.1, on the reverse strand, counting down.
GTTCTGGCTGCTCATGATGCTGGCGCCGGGGGCTGTGGCGGGCATCTTCACCTCGGATACGGCGCTCATTTCCTACACCACATGGTCCATGCGCATCTACATGGCCGGTATCTTTGCCATGGGCTTCCAGATCGCCTGCCAGCAAAGCTTTATGGCGCTGGGCCAAGCCAAGGTCAGCCTGCTGCTGGCCTGCCTGCGCAAGATCATTCTGCTGATCCCGCTTATCTTCATTCTGCCGCACCTGCTGCCGGACCCGGTGTTCGGTGTCTTTCTGGCAGAGCCGGTCAGCGATATTCTGGCCGCCACCATCACCACCATCACCTTCTTCTCCCGCTTCAACGGTATTCTGGAGCGTGGCGCTGCAAAGGTGTAACATATACGATTGGAATGCGCTCCGCTGCGCTCTGCGCATAATCAGCGGAAAAACTATTTTTAATAGAACAATGCCGGAGCGTCTGCGGACGCTCCGGCATTGTATTTTCACAGATTGGGTCGTAACGGAAAACGGCATTTGCAGCGCCGCTTTCTGCGAAAGCGCGGCGCTGCGAGCGAGCGCTTGCTCCCCCGAGAGGGCCGACTTCCCCCGGTCGGGGGAAGATGTCACCGCAGGTGACAAAAAGGGGAATCTGTCGAGCGTAGCGAGACTGAGGGGCTATAAATGGAGAAGCGAAAAAAGCGTTAAAGCGATAGCGCCGACTGGCGCAGCGCTAGCTTTTTTGTGCTTCGACTTCTTCTTTAGGATTGTCAAGGGCGAGTAGCCCTTGGCCCGTTGCGGGGTGGGTGGAGTCCAGAGGTAGGGAGGGGGGAGTCGGAACACCCCTCCCTGCCTCTGGCCCAGCGGAGCGTCCCTGCACGCTTGCAGCGAGTAGTAACTTCCCCTGCGCCGCGCAATCCCAATTACTTTTCAGCTACTGCCGCCTCCGGCTCGCCAAGAGCCAGTACCTTCGTCAACTCGGACTGCACCTTGGCGTTGGTGGCGTCGGTGACGGCCAGCACATCGGAGTAGAACTTTTCCATCTCATCGCGGGTGGAGAAGGTGGACACATACATCTGGTTGCCCATGGCACCGGACAGCGCCTCGGGGATGCGGTCTACCATGCGCATATTGTCCTGATACTTCTGCATCAGCTGCTCGTGGCTGTAAACGAAACGCTTGCCGTCCCGGCGGCCGACAAAGGCGCAGTAGTAGTGCTCACCCACCGGCATATCGGTGCCGCCGAAGGCGATCATGTCCGCCCAGATCTTGTACACGTTGGTGGAGCGGGCAAAGTCGATCATGTCCGGGGTAAAGCCGCCGCAGGGGCGCATATTGACCTCCAAGGCCACGATCTGACCCTTTTTGCCCATGCTGGTCTGATCCTCGGTCATGCGGAAGAACTCGAAGTGAACAAAGCGGCTCTTCACCCCAAAACTCTTGACGGCGGCACGACCCGCGGCGCGGGTGTCCTCCGGCAGATCCTTGATGATGTAGTAGATGGAGTTGTCATCGTTGTTCACAATGTCCATGATGGACACCGGGCTTACGTTGCCCGCCTCAAAGATGGGGTTGCCGTGGGCGTCGATGATGGCATCGTAGCTGTTCACCTCGGCGCGCACGAACTCCTCCATGATGTAGGCCACATCCGGGTGCTCTTTTTCCTTGTAGGCCAGAAATTCCTCCAGCTCCTTGTCGGTGGAAAGGCGGTGGGTATCCGAAGCGCCCACGCCGTTGTCCGGCTTGACCACCACCGGGTAGCCCACCTGCGCCACAAAGGCCTTGCAGCCTGCAAAATCGTCCACCATGTGGTAGCGGGCGGTGGCGATACCAGCCTTCTGATAGTACTCCTTCATCTTGCTCTTGTACTTGATGCGGGGCATATCAGAGGTCTGGAAGCCGCTGGTGATGTGGAAATCGGTGCGCAGGGCGGCATCCCGCTCCAGCCAGTATTCATTGTTGGACTCCAGCCAGTCGATGCGGCCATACTTGAAGGTGAAAAAGGCTACGGCGCGGTACACCTCGTCGTAGTTTTCCAAGCTGTTTACCTTGTAGTACTCGTTCAGGCTTGCCTTCAGTTCGGGCTTCAGTTCCTCGTAGGGCTGGTCACCGATGCCCAGCACGTTCAGGCCGTTGTTTTTCAGTTCCCGGCAGAACTGCCAGTAGTTCGTGGGGAAGTTGGGGGAGATAAAAATAAAGTTCTGCATGGTGTTTGTTGATTCCTCTTTCCGTTACCTCTATTGCAAAAGCCCCTGCGGGGCGGGACAGACTTTAAATTGGGGCACAACGGCGCGTCCATGGACGCGCCGTTGTGCCGTTTTTTCATGGGATGGGTCACTGTTGGCCCAGAACGTAGGGCATATAGTACGCCACCTGCTTATACCACCAGTTCCAGTCGTGGTTGACATCGTGTCCCCACAGGTCTACCCAGATGGGGATATGCTTTGCCTCAAAGATGCGCTTGAGCAGCCATGTGGTGTCCGGCTGTTCCCAGTCTCCCTGACCACAGCAGATGACCGCCTTCTGGCTGCGGAACAGCTGCATATAGGGGTGATCCTCCGGGAAGTTCTTCATGTAGTCCACGGGGGAGTTCATGTACACCAGTTCGTCCATGTAGTTGCCAAAGCCGTAGTAGGCGGTGTAGATGCCGCTGAGCGCCAGACAGCCGCAGAAGATATCCGGGCGGCGCAGGTACAGGTTTACCGCATGGGTGGCACCCAGACTGCACCCGAAAGCGATGATGCCGGGCAGATCGCTCCAGCCGTTGCGCTGCTGCGCCAGCTGCTGAAGCTTCGGGGCGACCTCGCGGGTGATGTAGCGCAGCCACTGCTCGTAGCGGCGGATGCGCCAATAGGGGTTGCCCTGTGCGTCCGACCATGTTTCCTGATCCATGGTGTCGATGGAAAGCACCATGATCTGCCCGGACTCGATCCACGGGGCAAGAGTGTCGGTCATGTGGAAGTTTTCAAAATCGAAAAAACGGCCGTCCTGACAGGGGATATACAGCATCGGGCGGCCTGCATGGCCGTAAAGCTTGCACTCCATATCCCGGCCCAGCTCCGGACTGTACTCTTTAAAATACTGCATCTCCATGGTGTTTCCTCCTTTGATGTTGTCGTGCTATGGTGTCGGTAGACAAAGGCTTCCCCCGGCCGGGGGAAGCTGTCACCCTTCTTTTATTCCTCCACCTCATATAGCAGGGTGTGGAACACGAAGGGCAGCTGCTTTTCCCAGCTGGCCTCGCAGTGGGTGCCGCCGGGCACGATGCGGCTGGTCAGGTGGATGCCCCGGGTCATCAGCTTGCCGCTCAAGGCAGAAAACTCCCGGCGGATGCCATCGTGGTTGCCCATCTCCCGGGAGCCGTAATCCATGTACAACACCGTGCCGGGGTCAAGTTTTGCGCGCCCCACAAGGCCGGAAAGCTTATCCGGTGCCACCCAGATAGAGGGCGACAGCGCCGCTGCGCGGCTGTAGGTATCGTTATATTGCAGCAGGGCGTACAGGCTCATCAGCCCGCCCATGCTGCTGCCGCCGATAAAGGTATGCGCCCTGTCCGGCAGGGTGCGGAAATTCTGGTCGATCAAAGGCTTGAACCGGTGGATGAACCAGTTCATGGTGGCCTGTCCCTTGCCGTCAAAGTGGCCGTAGGTGGGGTCATCGAAGCGGTAGGGAGAATACTCCACCAGACGCTCGTTGTTTGCCCCGGCGTTGCACTCGATGGCCGCCACGATCAGCGGGGTGTCGGTATAGTCCAGATAATCTGCCACGCCCCAGCTTTTACCGTAGGTGGCATCCTCGTTGAAAAACACGTTCTGCCCATCGAACATATACAGCACGGGAAACCGGCGCTCCGGCTGCGCCTCGTACATGGTGGGCAGGTAGACATACGCCCGGCGCTGCTCGGTGCCGTTGACCGCCGGGTAACTCATGCTCCATTTTTTGATCATGGTGCTTCTTTCCTCTCAAATCTTCCTGCAAAGGGCACAGGCGGCAAGCCAACGCCCTTTATAGGTAGTGTAGCACCATGCGGCGGGAATTGCAATCTTTATGCGCAAAGGGGCGGCGGGACGATTTAGAATGGCTTCCGCTTGCGCTCTAGCCATATTCAGCGGAAAGAATATTATAAATTTCGCGTTTGTCGCGGCCTGCGGGCCGCGACAAACGCATTTTCACGGGAGGAGCCGTGACGGCAAACGGCATCTGCGGTGATGCAAAAGGGACTGTTGCCCCAGACGGTGTGCAACAGTCCCTTTAAAAGCCGTAGGGTGACAGGCGGCTTCTTAGTATTGCTTTTCCACAGGCACGATCCAGCCCTTGGTGTCGGGCAGCTTGCCCCACTGCATACCGGTCATGGTGTCGTACAGCTTCTGGGTGACAGGGCCGATCTTGCCGTCACCGATGAAGGCGTGCTCGCCCTTCCAGACCAGTTCCTTGACGGGGGAGACAACAGCGGCGGTACCGGTGCCGAACACCTCTTCCAGCTTGCCTTCGCGGGCAGCAGCCATGATGTCGGCAATGGCGATCTTGCCCTCAACGACCTCGTAGCCCCAGTCCTTCAGCAGTTCGATGCAGCTGCGGCGGGTGACGCCGGGCAGCACGGTGCCCACGGTAGCGGCGGTGTAAACCTTGCCGTCGATCTTGAACATGATGTTCATGCTGCCAACTTCTTCAACGTACTTCTTCTCAACGCCGTCCAGCCACAGCACCTGTGCGTAGCCCTGCTCCTCGGCCAGCTCGCCGGCCTTGATGGAGGCGGCGTAGTTGCCGCCGCACTTGGTAAAGCCGGTCAGACCCGGGGCGGCGCGGATATACTCGTCCTCCACATAGATGCGCACGGGGTTGATGCCCTCGGCGTAGTAAGCGCCGGAGGGAGCGCAGATGATGCAGAAGATATAGTGCTTGGAGGCGTGCACGCCCAGACCCACATCATTGGCAAAGATGAAGGGACGGATGTACAGGGAAGCGCCGTCGGTGTGGGGCACCCAGTCGCGGTCCACGTCTACCAGAGCCTTGACAGCCTGAATGTAGTCCTCTACCGGGATCTTGGGGATGCACAGACGGTCGGCAGAATCCTGAAAACGCTTGGCGTTGCAGTCCGGGCGGAACAGCTGCACGGTGTCGTCGGCGGTGCGGTAGGCCTTCATGCCCTCAAAGATCTCCTGTGCGTAGTGGAACACCACGGTGGCGGGGTCCAGCTCAAAGGGGCCATAGGGGACGATGCGGGCATCGTGCCAGCCCTCGCCCTCGGTGTAATCCATGACGAACATATGGTCAGAGAACTTTTTGCCGAAGCCAAGCTTCGTCTCATCGGTGGGCTTTGCCTTGGGCGCAGCCGTGCGGGTGATCTTGATATCCAACATAGTGAGTTTCCCTCTTTCCTTTTATGCGCGTGCGCACGATTTCCGGCGCTTTATGACACAAATGTTGGTTTCTATTATAATGTTCCGGAGCGGTTTTGCAAGGAATCGCAAAATGTTTCATCTTTCCACCCGGTAAGTTGCACCAGATTATGAGCACAAAGGTGTGCAAACTGCCAAATCTATGGTACAATAGGGGCACAGAGCACTTTGCGGGGCACAGCCCCGCTTTTCTATGGAAGGAGCATACTGCCATGATCGACGGCGTTATTTTTGATATGGACGGCCTGATGTTCGACACCGAGAGAGTCTGGGCCACCCTGTGGGCACCGGCACTGGCCACCCTTGGGCTTTCTTATAAGGAAGGGCTGGATGTTGCCGCCCGCGGCACGGCGGGGGACTCCATGCGGGCGGTGCTGCGCCGCTTCTACGGGGAAAACTGCGACACGGATGCCATCATCGCGGCGCTGCACGCGCAGGCGGAAAAGGCCTTTCAGGCACCGCCGCCCAAAAAGCCCGGGCTGGACGAGATCCTGACTTGGCTGGACGCGCAGCACATCCCCATGGTGGTGGCCTCCTCCAGCCGGATGGCGTCTATCCGGCACCATTTGGACGGCTGGGGACTGACCCACTACTTCAAGGCGGTCATCTCCGGCGAGCAGTTCTCGGCCTCCAAGCCTGACCCGGAAATTTTTCTGCGCGCCGCCGAGGCACTGGGCACTGCGCCCGGCCGCACCCTTGTACTGGAGGACAGCTACAACGGCGTGCGCGCCGGTGCCGCCGGGCACTTTGTTACCGTGATGGTGCCGGACATGGCCCCCGCCAACGACGAGATGCGCCGCCTGTACACCACCGAGTGCCGCGATTTGTACGAGGTGCTGGACGGTTTGCAGAAGGGAAGATTCTGATTGTAAAAATACAATGCCGGACAGCCCGCAGGCTGTCCGGCATTGTGCTATTTTAATGTGTCTTTTTTCTGCGGCGGAGCTTGCGCACCAGCTTACGGAGCAGCAGCACAAGGCACACCACCAGCAGAATTACGGTGAGGATCACGCCAAGGAGGATAAAGGCAAAGCGGTTGGGCTTTTTCAGCAGCGCGGCAAGGCTGCGGCTGTCCTCCACTTTTTTGCGGTCGTGCAGGGTGCTGTAGTAGTCCGGCACATTGCCGATGCCGTCGCCGTCGGTATCCTCGAACGAGGCCATGTACCGCGCAATGGCGTCCCAGCCCTTCAGTTCCCTGCCGTTTTCAGTGATGATAACGTCCTCAAAATCTTCGATGGGGGTGCCGTCGGCGTACTTCGGCACGATGGACAGAATGCCGTAGGACATATCCGTGACAGCGCTCAGCATCTGCCCGCTGTAAAGGTCTGCCACGATGCGGTACAACTTGTCATCCTGCAGTTCCACGCGCTGCCCGTCCTTGACCAGATAGACGTCCGTCACCTTGTTCAGCAACAGGCGGTGGGGGTTATAGGTAAAGTTCAGGCCGCTGCAATACAACCGCGCCGTGGTCATGAAATCCGACACGGAAGCGTCGATCTCGGCGGCGGTGCGCAGCTCCTTGCCGGTGAGGTAGACCTCGATGAGGGGATAGCCCGGCACGCCGTCCGCGCCGATGCCCAGCGAGAAGGAGTTGAACACCTGCTCCACTGTGATATCGCCCCGGGCGTAGGTGTCGCGCACCGTGCCGCTGGGCACAACAGCCAGATCCACCGGTACACCGTCATAGTCGGCGGCGTTCTCCACCGCATACACATAGGCATCTGCGATGATATCGCCCAGATTGTGCTCGGTGTGCACCTTTTCCAGATCCTTCAGATTGGAGAAAACAACGTCATTTTCTGCCAGCACCTGATCCTTGGTGTAGCCGAACTGCGCCAGATAGTCCTCGTCCACCGTGTCCATAAAGCGGTCGATGACCTCTTGCGTGTCCGCATCGGCGGGAATGTCGGCAGTGATGGGGATCAGCTGGTAATCGGTCACCTGCCAGCGTCCGTCCGCTTTCTGTGCCATGGAAAGGCTGCCCAGATTTTTGCCGTACTCGCCGCAGGACACCACATAGGTGTCCCCGTGCCGGATGGGCTCCCGGATGCGGCTGTGGGTGTGTCCGCTCAGGATGAGGTCCAGCTCGGGCACGCCCTTGGCCAGCAGCTCGTCCTCAGACTTTTTGGGGTCGTCCCAAGTGCCGCTGTGGGAAACGCAGACGATCATATCCACGTTTTCGCTCGCCTTGATCTCTGCCACGGTGGCCTTTACCGCCTGTACCGGGTCCTTGAATTTCAGTTCGCAGGTGGGTGCACAGGAGAGGGCGTCCTTGCCGAAAACGCCCACCACGGCAATGCGCACATCGCCCTTTTGCACCACGGTGTAGTCCTGCACGCCGTAGGCGGCAAAGGCGTCTTTGAGCAGCTGCTGGCCCTCGGTGAGGCCTGCGGCCTCCATGGCATCCCAGTCCACATTGCAGACCACGATGGCCGGGACGGCATCGCCGGAGGTGCGGGCGCTGGTAAGCATATTGGCAAGACCCTTGGAACGGTAGTCGAACTCGTGGTTGCCGAAGGTGGTCACATCGTAGCCCATGTAGCCCAGCATCCGCAGCTCTGCGGCCTGTGTTTCAAACACCGTCTGGATCAGGGTGCCCATGGAAAAGTCACCGCCATCGATCACAAGGATGTCCGGGTCTTTGTCGCGCTGCGCCTTGATGAGGGTGTTGGCGCGGGCAAAGCCGCCGATGTCCGTTTCCTCGTCCTCCACCACGGTGGTAAAGGCGTTCAGGTGGGAGTGGGTGTCGTGGCTGAACAGGATGTCCAGCGTTTTGCCCGTCTCCGGTGCCTGCCCATAGGCGGCGGGAATGCCCAGCAGCACCGAAAACAGCAGCAGCACGGCCACTGTCATGGAAAAAAATTTCTTCATGGCGTGTTCTCCTTTTGTTGCGTCCTTATTTTTTTTCGGCTCAGCCGATCTCTTACAGCATCTGAAAAAGTAATATCGTTCTATAAAAATCAACTATCCGTCCGTTATTTTAGCATAAATGTACAAAATAAACAAGACGGCAGTTGCTTTTTTGCGCTGATATGCAACGCTTTTGGAAAATCAGACTTGTTTTATCTCCCGTAAAAACAAAACCAGCCAAGCCCGCAGGCTTGGCTGGTTTGAAAGCTGTCGTTATTCCCTTATCAGGCACCCACGATCAGGCGCACGGCGCCGTAAATACCGGCGTCATTGCCAAGGCTGGCGGCCTTGATGGGGGTCTCCTTGCAGGACTGGAAGGCGTACTGCTTGTAGTGGCGCACCAGCGGGTCGAAGAGGATCTCTCCGGCGCGGGCCACGCCGCCGCCGATCATGAACATCTCGGGGTCGGTGGTGGCGGCAATGTTGGCCAGCGCCATACCCAGCGTAGAAGCCATCTCGTCCACCTCGCGGGCGGCCAGTGCGTCCCCGGCGCGGGCGGCGTCGAACACGTCCTTGGCTTCAAAGTCCTTGCCGCGCAGGGTGCAGGCGGTGTCCGGGTTTGCGTCCAGCAGCTTCTTCATGCAGCGCACAACGCCGGTGGCGCTGGAATACTGCTCAAGGCAGCCGCGCTTGCCGCAGCCGCAGACGGCAGTCTCGTGGGGGTTGACGGTGATGTGGCCGATCTCGCCGCCGGCACCGTGAGCACCGTCGATGACCTTGCCGTTCACGATGACACCGCCGCCCACGCCGGTGCCCAGCGTGACCATGACTGCGCTGCGGCAGCCCTGTGCCGTGCCCATCCAGATCTCGCCCAGAGCCGCCACGTTGGCGTCGTTGCCCACCAGCACCCGGATGCCGCCCAGCAGTTCGCTGAGTTCAATGGACACGTTGCGGTTGCCCCAGCCGCCAAGGTTTGCACACACGATGGGCACGATGCTGGAATCCAGCACCGGGCCGGGCACGCCCAGACCGACACCCTCGACTTCGTCTGCGGACAGACCCTTTTCCTGCATCTTCTGCTGCACGGCAGCAGCCAGATTTTCCAGAATGTGAGCACCGTTATTAGAAGTATCGGTGCCTACCTCCCACTTTTCCAGCAGCTTGCCGCTGGTGGTGAACAGGCCGACCTTGGCAGTGGTGCCGCCCAGATCGATGCCAAATGCGTATTCCTTCATGTCATTTACCCCTTTGATGCGGATGCGCCGCATTTTTTATCAGTATTTTATAGTATACCATATTTTTCCGCAAAAGAGCAGTGCTGCGGCGGCATTTCGTGCAATCGGACTGAAATCTGTGTAAAATTTTGGGCAGTTCCACAAGGGACTTCAGCGCACGGTGTTGGTCAGCGTGCCGATTCCTTCGATCTCGCACTGCACGGTGTCGCCCGGGTGCAAAAACTGCGGCGGGTCCATGCCCATGCCCACCCCGGCGGGGGTGCCGGTGGCGATGATGGTACCGGCTTTCAGGGTCATGCCCTGCGAAAGCTCGTGGATGACGTGGTCGATATCAAAAATTTGCAGCTTGGTGTTGGAATCCTGCCGCAGTTCTCCGTTCACCCGGCTGCGGATGGGCAGCGCGGGCGGGTAGGTGTCAAATTCATCCGCAGTAACGATGCAGGGCCCCATGGGGGTAAAGCCGTCCAGACTTTTGCCGAAGTACCACTGCTTGTGGGCGGTCTGCACGTCCCGGGCGGAGACGTCGTTCAGGATGGTGTAGCCGAACACATAGTCTTTGGTCTGCCCGGAGGGCACGTCCTTGGCGTCCTTGCCCAGCACTACGGCAAGCTCACACTCGTAGTCCAGCTTCTGCACAAGGTCGGTGTGGGCCTCGATAAAACCGCCATCCGGCACTGCACGGCTGACCCGCTTGGAGAAGTAGATGGCGTCCTGATGCTTGGTAGAAAAGGCGTCCGCAGAGTACTTTTCGGCCTCGTCCGAATGCGCCATATAGTTGATGCCCAGACAGACCACGTCCTGTGCAGGGCTGGGGATGGGGCTTTGCAGGGTGACGGCCTCCACCGGCAGTGCGGGGATGCCGCTGACGGCCAGCTGCAGGCCGAACCGCACCTGCGGAGTGAGGAAGGGGATGGCATCGGACAGGGTCTCGTAGGAGAGCCCCAGCCAGCTGAGCGGCCAGACCTGTGTGCCGTCCTGCGAGAGGATGGCGGGGTCCTCCATGCCGTCCGGCAGGCGGCAGGTAACAAAACGCATACAGTCCCCTCCCCTCAGTGCCGGTAGGCGATGGCGCTGCGGATGCGCTCGGCTTCCGCTTCTCCGGCCAGCTGACGCACCAGTTCCAGCGCAAAGGGGATGGCACCGCCCAGACCGTAGCTGGTGGTGATGTTACCGTCCACGACCACCTCGGTGTCCAGCACATGGGCGCCGGCAAGCTTGTCCTGAAATGCAGCGTGGGCGGTGGCGTTTTTGCCCTCCAGCAGACCCAGCGATGCCAGCACGCTGGGTGCGGCGCAGATGGCGGCTACCTTTTTGCCCGCCTTTGCAAAGGCAACGCAGGTATCCGTCACCGTCTTGTTGGCGGCAAGGTTCGGCGTGCCGGGAATGCCGCCGGGCAGCACCACCAGATCCACGTCGGAATAATCGACTTCCTCCGCCAGCGCATCGGCGGTGATATGCACCTTATGGCTGCTCAGGATCTCCCGGCTGCCGGAGGCGCTGGCCACCAGCACCTCCACCTTGGCGCGGCGGAGCAGGTCCACCACCAGCAGAGCCTCGCACTCCTCGGTGCCCTCCGCAAAAAATACAACAGCTTTTGCCATAAGAATAACCTCCTGTTCAAATCTTAAAAAGAAAAACCGCGTGCCGCAGCTTTGGGCGGTACGCGGCTTTTGGTATCAGTCAGCGGACTTTTTTTCGGCTTCCAGCAGCGTGCGCAGTACACTGTCGTCCGCGCTCAGCACCCGGCTGACCCGGCTGATGATGGCGCTGGATGCACCGGTCTTGTCCATGATCTCGGTGTAGATGCACTTATCGGCCAGCAACTCGGCAATGTTGTAGCGCTGCTCCATTGCGCTGAGTTCCGAATAGCTGCACACGTCCTGTAGAAAACGATAGCATTCCTCCGGGGTCTTGAGTTGCAGAAAAGCCCGGTACAGTCCGGAGTTGCCGGTGGGATGATCTTTCGCCATGATAGTCTCCTTTTTTGCACAGAATGCCCGCAGACAGCGGCTTTATTACACTACATCAGTGTAGTACAAACGCGGATAAATTTCAATGGCTATTTTGTGATTTTTCGGAAATCAGCTCAGGGTGTGCTCATACACCAGTTCGTTGCGGGGCACGGTGCCGTTTTCCTGCTCGGCGGGGCGCAGCTCGCGGTAGCGCAGCGCCTTGAAGAACTGCTGCACCGGCAGTGCCTTGGCGTGGATGGTGCACCACACCCGGCCTTTGCCCTCGCCCTTGGCCAGCCGCTCACAGGTCTGCACGATATCCCGGCCGATGGCTTTGCCGCGGTACTCCGGCTTGAGGTACAGGTGCATCAGGTGCAGGGCGGTGTTCTCCATCTTCCACGCGAAGTAGCCGATGAGTTTGCCCCCCAGAAACACCAGAAAATAGTTCACGTCATTGTCGATGTCCTCTTCAATGGCATCGGCGCTTTGCAGCTCCTCCACAAGGGTGTCCAGCTGCTTTGCGGGGTAGTAGCGCTTGTAGACCTCGTGCCACAGTTCGCTGGCAAGGTCGGCGGTGTTGTGGATGTATTTGGCCTTTGCGACCAGCTTATAATCAGGCTTCATAAAACTCCTTATACTCTTACGATGTAATCCGGCTTGCGGGGCGCAGCGGGCTTGGGCGCGGCGGCGGGGTAGCCCAGAATGCAGTGGCCTACGCCGATCCAGTCGCCCTCAATGCCCCACTTTTTCAGCAGCGCCTTGCCCTCGGCGGAGTCGAACTCCTCCCGGGCGCGGTTGATCCAGCAGCTGCCCAGCCCCAGCGATGCAGCAGCCAGCATCAGGTTGCCCATGACAAGGCTGCCGTCCTGCACGGCGCAGTTTGCGTGGGCATCGGCCAGCACCACCAGAATGGTGGGCGCGCCGTACATGGGGTCGCTGTCGGCGCCCATGACGGCGGCGTTCATCCGGGTCAGCTGGGCGCGGGTAGCGGCATCCTGCACGACCACGATCTTCGCGCTCTGGCGTCCCATGGCGCTGGCGGCGTAAGTGCCGGCCTCCAGCACAGCCTCCAGCTCGGCATCTGTGATCTGCCGGGGCTCGTAGGCGCGGCAGCTGCGGCGGCTGCGAATGGTTTGTAAAGTCTCGTTGGTCATGAAAGATTCCCTCCTTAATAGTGGATGGTTTTATTGTACCACAACCTGCGCCGGAGTGCAAAGTGCCTGCTGGAAAAAACACTGCTGGTTTCCGAAAACGTTTGCGCTGCAAAAACACGACAGAATGCACAAAAAACAAAAGAAAGATTATGAAAAAGCATTCTTGTTGCCAGCGGGCAAATCGGGTATAATAGGGCTACCATAGCGGAAAGGAGTTGTGCTCTATGGCAAAGGCATCGCAGGTCGTCATTATGGAAGGGGAATACTACATCATCGAGTCCCCCAACGGGAAGGTACTGGAAGTAAAGGATTTCAACACGGAGAACGGCGCCGGCATCCAGCTGTGGAGTTATGCGGGCCATCCGTGGCAGCAGTGGCAGTTTGTGGACGCGGGTGAGGGACGCTGGCGCATCCAGAACCGCTTTACCGGCAAGATGATCGATCTGGCGCTTGGCGGCGTGGTGGAGGGCACATGGCTGCACCAGTGGAGCCGCACCAGCGGGCTGAGCCAGTGCTGGGCGTTGGAGCCTACCCGCAGCGGACGCACCCGCATCCGCAATGTGCTGGCGGATAAATACATCGACCTTGTGGGCATGAACACCGCCAACGGCGCACAGGCGCAGATCTGGAACTATGTGGCGGGCGGCAATCAGGAGTGGACGCTGGAACGCATCGACCCCGATGTTGCCCAGACCGGCAAGCGCGCCGGGGAGGCAAAGGACTCCCAGCCTACCCCCAGCCAGCGCAAGCACCAGAACGACTTGGTGCGCAAGCTGAACAGCGCAGGCAAGGGACGCACCGGGCGCAAGGCATAAATCCCAAAAACACTTCCGCTGCTTTGTGTGGGCATCCGCAGCGGAGAGATTTCCAAAAGGGCTGCTGCACAGCATTTCATGCAGCAGCCCTTTTTATGAGAATGATAAGGAGAACGACCCAATGAACTTAGGCGCATTTATGAACCCGGAATTTCCCATCTTCAGCACCACCTTGTGCTATCTGGAGCGGGAGGACGCTTACCTGATGCTGCACCGCATCAAAAAGCAGGACGACTACAACCACGACAAATGGGTGGGCGTGGGCGGCAAATTTGAGCGGTTTGAAAGCCCGGAGGACTGTCTTGTGCGGGAGGTGCAGGAGGAGACCGGCCTTACCCTGACGCGCTACCGCGCCCGGGGACTGCTGACCTTTGTGTGGGGCAACATGACCGAGTTCATCCACCTGTACACCGCCGACCGGTGGGAGGGCGAGATGATAAGGGGCAATGCCTGCGCCGAGGGGGAATTGCAGTGGGTGCAAAAGGCCGAGGTGCAAACGCTGCCCATCTGGGAGGGGGACAAGCTCTTTTTCCGTCTGCTGGAGGAAGAGCACCCCTACTTTTCCCTTAAGCTGGTGTATGACGGCGATACACTCAAGCAGGCTGTGCTGGACGGAAAACGCATCGTTTAAAAATGTACGGATGTAGAAACCTATGGTGGGATGCAACCGTTTGGACAAAATACACATAAAAAGAAAGGAATTTTCAGCACTTAAATCAGGAAGCGTGCAGAAAAAACAAAAATACCGACAAGCGTACCGTTAAATAAGGACTTTTGGTGCATTTTAATAGAAAAAAGAAAAAACCACTTTCTTTTTTTGCAAAAATATGTTACTATTCTGTTACGGAACTATGGACAGCCTGCAACCAGGGACTGTCTGTAAACACAAACATTTCTTAAGGAGGAATGTGTCTTATGATGAAGTATCTCCAGAAACTGGGCAAAGCTTTGATGCTTCCCGTCGCCGTGCTGCCGATCTGCGGCATCCTGATGGGTCTTGGTTATGCCCTCGCTCCGGGCGTTATGGGCGTTCCCGGTGCACCGACTTCCGGCGCAGCATACACCGTCGGCTTCCTGCTGGTCAAGGCAGGCGGCGCTCTGATCGATAACATGGCATGGCTGTTCGCCATTGGTGCCGCTGTCGGCCTTGCTGACAACGATGGTACCGCAGGTCTGGCCGGTCTGGTCAGCTTCCTGATGATGCAGCAGCTGCTGAACCCCGGCGTGGTCAGCATGGTGCGCACTCTGGAAGAGGGCACCGCTACCTACATCGCCTTCCAGAAGGTCGCCGGCAACTCCTTCATCGGCATTCTGGCCGCTGTTGTGGGTGCTGCCTGCTACAACAAGTTCAAGAATATCCAGCTGCCTGACTGGCTGGCATTCTTCTCCGGCAAGCGCTTCGTTGCAATTGCTACCGGCCTGATCTCCATTCTGGTGTCCGTGGTTCTGCTGTTCGTCTGGCCCGTCATCTTTGGCGCGCTGGTCGCTCTGGGCAAGGGCATCGCTGGCATGAGCGGCATCGGCGCCGGCATCTACGCCTTCCTGAACCGTCTGCTCATCCCCACCGGCCTGCACCACGCTCTGAACAACGTGTTCTGGTTCGACACCATCGGCCTGGGCGACCTGTCCCACTTCTGGGCTGGCGAGACCAGCGCAGATGTGAGCTGGAGCCTGGGTATGTACATGTCCGGCTTCTTCCCCTGCATGATGTTCGGTATCGCCGGTGCTGCTCTGGCTATGGTCAAGACCGCTAAGAACAAGAAGGCCGCCATCGGTCTGGTTCTGTCTGCTGCAATCTGCGCATTCGTCTGCGGCGTTACCGAGCCCTTCGAGTTCGGCTTCATGTTCCTGTGCTTCCCGCTGTACGTTGTGTACTCCGCTCTGTACGGCATCTTCACCATCATCACCTACTACTCCGGTTTCCGTGCTGGCTTCTGCTTCTCCGCAGGCGCTACCGACCTGGTGTTCTCCGCTTCTCTGCCCGCAGCTGCTAAGACTTGGATGATCATTCCTCTGGGCATCGCTGCATTCCTGGTGTTCTACTTCGTGTTCTACTTCGCTATCACCAAGTTCGACCTGAAGACCCCCGGCCGCGAGGATGACGACGAAGAGGCTGAGAAGAAGGTCGTTCTGGCTAACAACAACTACACCGAAGTCGCTTCTGCTGTTCTGGCTGCTGTCGGCGGCAAGGAGAACGTGAAGGATGTTGGCTACTGCGCAACCCGTCTGCGCTTTGAGGTGCTCGACAACGCTAAGGTTGACGAGAAGGCTGTCAAGGCTGCCGGTGCTGCCGGTGTCATCCGTCCCAGCAAGAACGCTTGCCAGGTCATCATCGGCACCAAGGTTCAGTTCGTGTACGACGAGCTGAAGAAGATGCTGTAAGCCTGCACTTCTGAAAAAGAATAAACTGCAAAAGTCTGGTTGATTTTGCAGCATGAACCGGGCCGCCGGGGGCGGGGTGCACAGCGCCCTCTCCCGGCGGCCCGCTTTTTGTGCACAGCGGTACAATGTTCACACAAAAGGACTTTTGAAAAAACATCCGGCGTGCTATACTGGGTGAAAAGAAGAAAGAACGAGGTGTTTTGTATGATCCTTCAGAATGCACTGGTCTATACCCCGCGCCACACCTTTGAGCGCGGCACCATCGTCATCCGCGATGGCCGTATCGTGCCCTTTGCCGCCCCGGAAGAGGGCGAGGAGGTGCTGGACGCCGAGGGTCTGTACGCCCTGCCGGGCCTTGTGGATATCCACTTCCACGGGGCAATGGGCAAGGATTTCTGCGACGGCACCGAGGAGGCTATCCAGACGCTGGCAGATTTCGAGGCAAGCAAGGGTGTGCTGGCCATCTGCCCCGCCACCATGACCTACCCCGAGGAGATCCTGAACAAGGTGATGGACGCCGCTGCCGCCCATAAAAACGGCAAGGGCGCCGACCTTGTGGGCATCAACATGGAAGGCCCCTTCATCAGCCCCAAAAAGGTGGGTGCGCAGAACCCGGAGTATGTGCAGGGCGCAGACGCCGCCATGTTCCGCCGCCTGCAGAAGCGCGCTAATGGCCTGATCAAGCTGGTGGACGTTGCCCCCGAGGAGCCGGGCAATCTGGACTTTATCAAGGAGTGCCACAACGAGGTGCGCATCTCCATCGCCCACACCTGCACCGACTACGACACCGCCGTCAAGGCCTTTGAGGCCGGTGCCACCCACATGACCCACCTGTACAACGCCATGCCCGGCATCACCCACCGTGCGCCCGGCCCCATCATCGCGGCCATGGAGCACGATGCCGAGGTGGAGCTCATCACCGATAACGTGCATATCCACCCCGCCATGGTGCGGTTCACCTTCAACACCTTCGGGGATGACCGCATCTGCCTGATCGCAGACAGCGCCATGTCCTGCGGCCTGCCGGACGGCCAGTACAGTCTGGGCGGACAGGCCATCACAGTCAAGGGGCCGCGCGCTACCCTGACCGAGCACCCGGACACCATTGCGGGCAGCAACACCTGCCTGTACGACTGCATGAAGCGTGCCGTGCTGGAGATGAACGTGCCGCTGGAAAGCGCCGTCCGCGCCGCCAGCGAGACCCCCGCCAAGAGCATCGGCGTGGATAACGACTACGGCAGCCTTGCTGCCGGACGCTACGGCAACGTGATCCTTGCAGACAAGGAACTGAACCTCAAGGCCGTTATCCAGAAGGGTGTCCGCATCGTCTGAGTTTTGTAAAAAAGAGATACTTTCCGCAAAAAAAGAGGCCGCTGCCAATGCAGCGGCCTCTTTTATGATGCAAAAATCAGACCTTGAACAGCGGGGTGCCGGGGGCAACATCGCCCTCTGCCAGCATCTTCACTTCATCGCCGGCACCATCGGTCACGATGATGGCGGTGGCGGTGGGGTGACCAGCGGCGCGGATAGCGTCCAGATCCACCTTCAGCAGCGGGGTGCCTGCGGTGACCTTCTGGTTCTCCTTGACCAGAACGGTAAAGCCCTGACCCTTCATGTCCACGGTGTCCATGCCGACGTGAATCAGCAGCTCGATGCCGTCGTTGCTGGTAATGCCCACAGCGTGCAGGGTGGTGGCGATCTGGGTCACAGTGCCGTCAAAGGGGGCGTACACGGTGTCGCCGGTGGGCTCGATGCCGCAGCCGGGGCCCAGAATGCCCTGTGCAAAGGTCTCGTCCGGGATGTCGGCCTGTGCCAGCACCTTGCCCTGCAGCGGGGTCAGCACGGTCTTGCTCTGGTTGGTGAACTTGGCGGTGTTTTCGTCCTTGGACTTGCCGCCAAAAAGCTTGTCAAAAAAACCCATAAGTATCATTCCTTCCTGTCATCATGCAAGGACGGCAAATGCAACAAAATGTTTGCCGACCCTGAAGTGTTTACCTGTATAAAAGATACCATACCGCGCACCAAAATGCAAGAAAAGCGGGGATTTTTTCTCCATGTTATCGGGGCAGAGGGTGCCGGTGACGCCAAGGCTGGACACAATATATAAAAAGCCCTCCGCTTTGATAGGTATCCCTAATACTGGACACCCAGTATGGGGGTACATATCAATACGCTGTATACAGAAATCATGCAGGCTATTTCGCCTATTCTTGCATTGTTGAGCGAAAAAGAGCATCTGCGATCTGTCAATACCTGAAATACCGCCTGCACTACCTGAAAGCCGCCATGGGGTGATAAAATGGCCTATCTGAAATTGATGATGGATAAAAAAGAAATTGCCCACCTAAGCGAAGATGAAACCTTTGAGGACACCACGCGCGGACAAGCCAGAAGGATCATGAATGAGAATCGGAAAAGCAGTTGATGTTAAAAAGCCAAGCCTCACCGTACATCCTGTACAGGCCGAGGTTTGGCTTTTCCCTTATGAACGCTTTTCGAATTGCAAAATGATTTTTTAGTTGCTATACTGGGCTTATCAAAGTTTTTTCGGGAGGATACCGCAGTGACTGCACAGATAAGGCAAATCGGGAACAGACCTTGCCGCATATACGGCGAAGCCCATGCAGAATACCTACTGCTCCAAATGACCGGCGAACACGAGCTGCAAAGCATGGAAAGCGAGGTTGCCGCTATTGCACAGAGTGCGCACCACTTTCTGTTTGCGGCCGTGCCTGTGGAAAGCTGGAACGATGCACTTTCTCCGTGGGAAGCCCCTGCTGTGTGGGGAAAGCAAGGATTTGGCGGCAATGCTATGGACACCCTGCGCTTTCTGACGGAACAGGTCATTCCCACGCTGAAGCAGCAGTTTCGTCTCCCGGAAGACATCAAAATCATTCTGGGCGGCTACTCGCTAGCCGGGCTGTTTGCTTTGTGGGCCTCCACCCAGACTGATCTGTTCTACGGTGTCGCTGCCGCTTCGCCCTCTGTTTGGTTTCCGGGCTGGATGGAGTTTGAACAGCAGCACCCGATACAGGCACAGCACGTTTATCTGAGCCTTGGCGACAAGGAGGAACACACGAAAAACGCCGTCATGGCTGCAGTAGGTGATAATATCCGCACCCTGCACAGCCGACTTGCAGAGCGTGGCACAGACTGCACCCTTGAATGGAACAGCGGCGGGCATTTCAAAGACGCCGACCTGCGCACGGCGAAAGCATTTCAGTGGGTGATGGAGGAACACACATGACCATTCGCGTTTGCGAAGCAATGAACGCCCCAGTGGGGCGTTTAAGCGACAGAACGGTTTGCGAAGCAAATGGAGGGGTCTTGCCCCGACAAGTTCTGATCGATGCAGACGGCTGCCCGGTCGTCGATCTGACGTTGCAGATTGCAAAACAGTTTGATGTTCCGGTCATCATCCTGTGCGACACCTCTCACCAAATCGAGCGGGAAGGTGCGCAGACGCTGGTGTTCGACAAAGGAGCGGACAGCGTGGATTTTGCGCTGGTGAACCGGGTAAAGCAGGGGGATGTGGTCGTAACACAGGACTACGGCCTTGCGAGTATGTGCCTTGCCAAGTGCGCCCGGGTGCTGAACCAGAACGGTCTGGAATACACCGCCGACAACATAGACGCTCTCATGCTGCGGCGTTATGAAAACAAAAAACTCCTCCGTGCTGGAAAGCACCCCAAGGGGAGCCCAAAGCGGACGAAGGAGCAGGATGTCAGATTTGCGGACACGCTTGAGAAGATTCTGAGCAAAAATTATTGATACATTCTTTTGGAAGGCTGGAAAAATCCGGTTGGATATACAAAAAAGGCACCAGCCTGAGCTGATGCCTTTTGTTGGCGGAGATGGTGGGATTCGAACCCACGTGCCCGGTTAAGGACAAAACGATTTCGAGTTTTTCCTGTCTCACGATACTTGGTGGAAGATAGAGGTAATTAGCCCACTTTGCCAGAAGATACAAACCATCGAATTTACGCTCAAAATTTCATCAAAATCCAAAATCACTAGGCTCCATGCGGATTTGAACCCACTTTCCAAAACGCAGAAAAATCTGCCTTTTGGAGAGAATTGGGAGAGATTTTACGCCCTTTGGAGAGAACGGGCGAGAGAGATTCCGGGAGCCAGAATCCATCCATACAATATGTTGCTTCTGACGCTGACAAAATCAAAGCAGCAAAGGATGGATGAACATGAGGACTCTGTTAGAGTGCTATAAAATTCTCGAAGATTATCCCAACGGAATGACGAAAGACCAGTTCTACCGTGTTGCCCGCATCAACAAGCAACACGCAAAGTACCTTCTGGATTCCGGTCTCGTTCCGTGTATCAATACAGGAAAGAAAACACGCAAATACCATATTGCGACCCACGACGTGATCACCTACTTGTGCGACCGTGAAGATAACCCCGAAAAGTATAAAGTGCCAATGGGCTTTTATATCGGAAAGAACGGCTGCTCCAAGCGACACCCGGACAAGCCTCGCGCAGAGATCATCCGCTTCAATTTTACAGAACCGGAAAAAACAGGGCTATACACCCTATGGGAAAAACTCACGGTTGGATATGATGATCTGCTGACCACCCCAGTAGTTTCGGAACTGACGGGCTACTCTGCACAAAGCATCCAGCGATGGTGCAATCAGAAGATCCTTGTTGGTTTCAAAATTCGTGGCACGCTGACGATTCCACGGCTTGCAGTCGTTGAGTTTATGTCTGGTGACCGTGCAACGGCTATCGTCCGAAAATCCTCAAAGCACCTTGATCTGCTCCGCACCTATGCACAGGACTGCCATGAAGGTGCAATGACAATTACATATTAAACGAACAGGACTGCTCCACAGCGCAATGTATGTGAGGCAGTCCTGTTTGCTTAGTAGGGATTTATATGTCTTTCTTGTCGAGCTGGATGTGGGACATCTCCAAAAGAACAGCTTTCTTTTCGTGTTCCTGCAAGTACACCGGATTTAGTTTTGACTTCGTATATTTCAGATAGCTGTCAACAGTCTTTTGCATCAGCACAGCTGTAAAGTACCGCTCCCAACTGAAATACTGCTGGCTTTCCACATGATTTTCCGGCGATTTCAGAATTTCATCGACCTCTGTGTCTTCGAGCAATCCAGAGCGAAGAATCAACCATTCAAATGATTCTGGAAGGTAAATATGGGAATCCGGCTGGAGGGCAAGCAGTTGCATAATGCGCTCCATCTGCGAACCAAATGCCGCACCGTCTGCAACCACCAGAACATTCTCCCCTGCACGGTCGGACAGCATTTTGAAAATGTTGGACTTTCCACCAGCAGATTCGCAGAAAATTCCGTTTTCGGCGCAAACAGCCTGAAAAAACTGGAACCCCGAATTGGAATCCTCTGTAATGATTGCCGTTGGTTTTAGTTTCTCCAGTCCCATCGGCTTTCCGTAAATTCGGAAAAACTCATTGTAGGTCTGTTTCAAGTCTCCGAAGTGTTTGGATGCCCGGATGCCGTAAATTTCCGTCACGCTGTACGGTAATGTTTCAAGTCCTTCCCGCGTGACGAGGACATAGTAGTTGTCTGTTTTCTGAATCGCTGCGGCAAATTCCTTTGAAGCAGTAAAAGCATTCCCTTCATCAATAAAAACAATACTCTGCGAAAGGTCGGCAAGCTGTTTTTCCCACTGCCGCCCGGAAAGAACAACGCAATCCTTCTCGCATTGCAGTTCTATTCCACTGTCCGGGCCTAGTTCCTCGTATTCCCGAATCATCTCCACGAGCGTTGTTTTTCCTGTGGCACTATCTCCACGCAAGATCGTGATGTTCCGGCGTATTTCAAAATCGAACTTGATTTTTCGGTTTTGTACAACGACCCGATATGCTCCTGTCATAAAAAATCCTCACACATAAAGTCCTGCAACGGGGACAAGTTCCCGCATGGAGTGAACGATCTGATTGGTGTTCAGGATGCGGATGGTAAATGTTCCATTTCCAAAATCCATGAGATGTCGAAGGTTGATGGTAACATCCCGATTTTCAGCGATTTTTAACAGCCATTTGGCACAGTTATCTCCACAGGTCGAAGCGTTGAACACCTTTTCCGGCTCGTTGGCAATCAAAATCAGGGTCTTTACTCCGCCCGACAACTGCACCGGGGGAATTTTCCCCAGCACCGGACTATCAATCACACCGCTGTCCAGTACAGTGGAATGGTCTACGTCTTGTATCATCTCACGAGTAAGCGGAGCCGTGATCCACTCCTCTGCATAAGTGTTCTTAAAATAAACAGCGGTGTTGTAGATCACGTTCGGCATATCACCGTAAAAAACATTAAGCATATAAGCATCTTCTCCTGTTACATCGGTTGACACTTTTATTATCACCATTGTAAGCGTTTTTTCTGGTGAATGTCAACCTGTTTTTCATTCATTTCGGAGGGAGGGATAGTTTTCCACATGAACAAGCACTCACAGTTGAAAATCCGAGGTCACACCAAATGACGCTGGACTACTTTTATGGTCAGTCGGGCGAGTTGTTCTCCTACTTCCGCATCCCCAAGGCACTGTTCCAAGACCACCGCTTCCGGCAGCTTTCCACCGATGCCCGGACACTGTACGGCATTCTACTGGACCGCATGAGCCTGTCCGTAAAGAATGGCTGGCTGGACGAGCAAGGGCGGGTGTATATCATCTACACCGTCCGGGAAGTGCAGGAATCCCTTTGCTGCGCCGAACACAAGGCGGTCAAGCTGTTCCGGGAGTTGGAGGACATCGACCTCATCGAGCGTAAACGCCGTGGTCTGGGCAGACCCAGCCTGATCTACGTCAAGGACTTTTCCTCCGGCTTGCCAAAAGCGCAAGTACAGAATTGCCCAAACAGCAATTCTGGTGCTGCCGAAAGCGCAATTCTGGAGCAGCCAAAACCGCAAGCAAATAAGACTGATAAGAATAAAACAGAGTGGAACGATCCTGACCCTATCTATTCCGAGGGCATCCGGGAGCAGCTTGAGGATTATTTTTATCAGTCTTTGGAGGTGGACCTCCTGCTCCGGCTCTGCCCGGACGATGAGGACACCATCTACCAGATCGTAGACCTGCTTGTGGATACCTGTTCCACCAAACGCAAGATGTTGCGGATTGCCGGAGATGATAAGCCCACCGAGGTGGTGCGCAGTCGGCTGAAAAAGCTGAACGCTGACCACATCCGTTTTGTGCTGGGTTGTCTGGCAGAAAACACCGCCCCGGTGCGGAACATGAAGCAGTATCTGCTGGCAATGCTCTACAATGCGCCCACCACCATAAACCTCTACTATCAGAACAAGACGAACCACGACTTTGCGCGCGGTTCACCGAAGGCGGGGTGATGTTATCGCAAAGAAAGCTACGATTATCGCAGTCACCAATCAAAAAGGCGGTGTAGGGAAAAGCACCACCTGTGAGAATCTGGGCATCGGGCTGGCAATGGAGGGCAAGAAAGTTCTGTTGGTGGATACCGACCCGCAGGGGTCACTGACCATCAGCATGGGCTGGCAGCAGCCCGATGAACTGTCCACGACCCTCTCCACCCTGATGCAGAAAGCCATGAACGACCAGCCCATCCAGCCCGGTGAGGGCATTCTGCACCACGCAGAGGGCGTTGACCTGATTCCGGCAAATATTGAACTGGCAGGGCTGGAAGTGGCTCTGGTAAACAGCATGAACCGGGAAAAGATGCTGAAACAGGTGCTGGACAGTGCCAAACGGGAGTACGATTTTATTCTGCTGGACTGTATGCCCTCGCTGGGGATGCTGACGATTAACGCATTGGCGGCGGCAGACGCTGCCCTGATTCCGGTGCAGGCGCAATACCTGTCCGCAAAAGGTCTGGAACAGCTTTTGCAGACCGTCCAAAAGGTTCGGCGGCAGATCAACCCGAAGCTGAAAATCGAGGGCATTCTGCTGACCATGACCGACAGCCGCACCAACTACGGAAAGCAGATCAGCAATCTGATTCGGCAGGCATACGGAAAGCACTTGAAAGTGTTCGAGCAGACTATTCCACGGTCTGTCCGTGCGGCAGAAACCAGTGCGGCAGGCAAGAGCATCTTTGCCTATGACCCCAAAGGCAAGGTGGCAGAAGCCTACAAATCTCTTGCGAAGGAGGTGCTGGCAGATGCCGATCGACAGCGGAAACTTAGCTCTGAAAGGGCTAGATGACTTGTTTTCCACCGAAGAAAACCGACAGGAGGAACAGCGGGAACAGGTGCAGCAGATTCCTATTGATGCGCTGCACCCCTTCACCAACCACCCTTTCAAGGTGCTGGACGATGAAGCCATGACCCGGACGGTGGAGAGTATCGCACAGTACGGTGTGCTGGCTCCGCTGATTGCCCGTCCCCGCCCGGACGGTGACGGCTACGAGATCATCTCCGGGCACCGCCGTCAGTATGCAGCCAAACTTGCCGGGCTGGATACGCTGCCGGTCATTGTCCGGCAGATGTCGGACGATGCTGCTGTGATATTGATGGTGGATTCCAATTTGCAGCGTGAGCACATTCTACCCAGTGAACGTGCCTTGGCTTACAAGATGAAACTGGATGCCATGCGAAGAACTAGCGGTAGACCGTCAAAAGAAAATCCCCGACAACTTGTCGGGAATTTTGAAACCGCCGATGTTGTCGGAAAGGAAAGCGGAGAAAGCGGCAGACAAGTCCAGCGCTTTATCCGTCTGACTAACCTTATCCCGGAGTTACTGGACATGGTAGACGAGAAGAAAATCTCCTTCAATCCCGCTGTGGAACTTTCCTATCTGGACGAAAGCCAACAGCGGGATTTTTTAGAAGCCATGGAGGATACCCAGAACGCGCCGTCCTTATCGCAGGCGCAGCAACTGAAAAAGATGGCACAGCAGGGAGAGTTCAGCTACGAAAAAGCCTTTGATGTGATGGGACAGGAGAAAAAGAGCGAGAAAGACACCGTGACCATCAAAAACGAGACCCTGCGAAAGTATTTCCCC
Organism: uncultured Faecalibacterium sp.; assembly: GCA_934503275.1. GTDB lineage: Bacteria > Bacillota > Clostridia > Oscillospirales > Ruminococcaceae > Faecalibacterium. The sequence goes on along the minus strand of CAKSVD010000006.1, from coordinate 7,628 downwards.
CGCAGCTACACGCCCAAACAGATGGAGGAGAAGATCATCCAGCTTCTGGATGCGTGGCAGAAAAAGCAGCAGCGCCGCAACGAGCGCTGACCGTAACGTAAGACCCGATGGGGTCTTTTTTGTTTGCAAAAATTTGGAGACTAACTATTAAAAGTCAAGCCCCAAAATGAAAAAATCCGTCAACCATTCGCTGCCCATGACAAACAGCCTTCAAATGCTGGTCTTGGAACAGCGAGGGCGACGGAGAGAACAGCAAAGCAAGCCCAGCCAGCCCTCGCAAAATCAGGATAGCATTTGAATGCTTCGGTTTGTCAAGGGTTCGCTGCGCCAGCTAAGTGGTTCTTGGGGTTAGCTCAGGCTCTGGAGAAAATCAGGCAGCTGTAAGATATGCTTTTCCAGACTTCTGTAGAGCATAGATCAGCCGTACAAGTTTCTTTGTGGCATGGGACAAGGCAACATTGTAATGCTTTCCTTCGGCACGTTTCTTGGCAAGGTATTCAGCAAAGACAGGATTCCAATAGCAGACGTACTTGGTCGCATTGTAAAGGGCATATCGCAGATATCGCGAACCACGCTTCTCCATGTGAGCGTAACAGTTTGTAAGTTTTCCGGACTGGTATGTAGATGGAGAGCAGCCAGCGTAAGCAAGGACTTTGTCAGGAGATTCAAAGTTGGAAAAATCACCGATTTCAGCAAGAATCATGGCTGCTGACTGGATACCGACACCGGGAATAGAAAGAATCGGTGGATTCAGTTCATCCATGATTTTCTGAATAGAAACTTCAATTTCATCAATCTCGGAGGTGAGTTCCCGAATGAGTTTAATGGTATGCTTCAGCTCCAGAGATTTAGCAGGCATAACGGAACCAATGGAAGTTCTGGCAGCATCTCGAATCTGGATAGCCTTATCTTTGCCATAACGACCCTTGGATGCTGTCACAAGAAGGTTTGTCAGCTTGGTGAGATGAATTTCTGAAATCTGTTTTGCACCGGGATATTCACTGAGGAGCGCATAAACCGAAGCAATATGGAGAGAGGGAACGAGCTTCTCCAGTTCTGGAAACAGAATCGTGACCAGTCTGGACACTGACTGCTTCAGCTTGGCTCTTTCACGAACCTTATCGAATCGGTATCTTGTTAGTGACTTTAACTCTTCGTTGTGGTATGCTGTATCCGTGTAGGACTTGAGGTCTACATCGGACAATAGCATAGTTGCAATCGTTCTTGCATCCACACGATCGGTTTTGGTTTTGCGAAGGCTGAGACTTTTTCGGTACAGGTTGGTATGCAAAGGATTCATGACATAGACGGCCAGGTCATTGTCAAGAAGAAATCCAAGAATGTTGTAGCTATAATGCCCGGTAGCCTCAAGTCCTACTTTTATTTTGTCTGACCTTTTGGTACAGTCTCGAATCGTCTGAAGCAACTGCTTGAAGCCATCCATGTTATTGGGGATGGTAATGCAGTCGGCACGAATCGTTCCGTCCGAGTCGAGAATACAGCAGTCGTGCTTATCCTTGGCAACGTCAATTCCAACACAAACCATTTTGATACCTCCGGCGTATTTATTTCGATGCTGTTCAGGACCACAGACTTCTTTGCTCTTGTAACCTCGTTCTAAATAAACCGTCTGGCGGTATCTAACTGATTAACATTTCAACAAAGAAGCTGTGGTTGGAGCCTCCCAAAAACCGTCTTTGCGGTAGTAACGCCTCACCAATCCACAGCACCCTGAAACTATTGTAGCATTCCGCTGGAGAGCGGTCTATAAATACTACTATTTTATTATACGAGGTAACGCCTATGAACAATACGATTGATTTCAAGACCGCAAAGACCATCGACAACATGAGCAAGAAACTCGACCACATCGACGATGCCGTGACCGGCTTCTTCTCGGTCATGCACATAGCGATGAAGCACGAGCTTGGCAGCGCAGAGCCTTATTTCGCCGCAACCTCGCCGGTTCTGGACTTGACGGTTATTCGCCCTGACGATGCGCCGCACATTCTGGCTTGCTTTGACGAAGCAGATGAGGGCATCGGCATCTCCGAGAACGAGCCGCTGGGCTTCCGCTACAATCCCAAACAGGTCGTCAAGCTGATGGGTCAGCGGTATCTGGTCGGTCCGGTCATTTTTCATCGTTTCGATGAGGATGGCAACTTCGCATCCCTGACGATGGGTGATATGTACACCATCCAGAAATATCTGGAAGCCAAAAGTGTAACCCTGATGATCGACCGCGACAAGCTGACCTGCATCTGCATTGACTGAGGTGTGCCATGCTGAACTTTTTTATCGGATTCGCATTTTTTGAGTTTGGCGCACTCTGCGGCTTTTTCGTGGCTGCGCTGATGCAGGCGGCAAGGGATGGTGATGAACGATGCAGGAAGAAATCGAACAGAAATCCTTCAACCTGATGATCTCGACCACGAAATTATCTGCCCGAACTGTTCTCAGAGCGGTAAAGGCGGCGTTTCGGCTGTACCAGTCCAAGGCATCCCAAGGTAAGCAGAGCGTCCGCACACTTCTGCGGCAGAACCGGGGCGTGTCCAGCGTGGAGATCAGCAAGACCGGCATCCGTGGTCTGGAACGCTATGCCAAAAAGTACGGCATCGACTATGCCATCCGCAAGGACACCTCCGAGGTGCCGCCCCGGTATCTGGTCTTTTTCAAAGCCCCGGACGCAGAAGCCTTTCAATCGGCGTTCAAGGAGTATTCGGCATCCCTGCTGAACAAGGACAAACGACCCTCGGTGCTGGCACGATTGCAGGAACTGGTGCAGGCGGCGGCAGAACTCCCCGGCAAAGTCCGGCATAAGGAACAGGAGCGTGGACTGTGACCACGAAAAAGCTGACAAAGCTGCTGGCACTGTATCTGCCCTATATTTTGCTGGGGCTGGCGGCAACAAATTTTGGTGAAGCGTGGCGGCTTGCCGAGGGCAAGGAACTGGGCGATAAGATCATGTCCATGATGGGCACTGTTCCGCTGGCATTTGCGAATCCTCTCCCCAGCCTGCACCCTCTGGATTTGCTGGTGGGCTTGTGCTGCGGTGCAGGGTTACGGCTGGCGGTCTATTTGCGTGGAAAAAACGCCAAAAAGTACCGGCACGGCATAGAGTACGGCTCTGCCCGGTGGGGCACCGCCAAGGATATTGAGCCGTTCATGGCTCCCAAGTTTGCCGACAATATCATCCTGACCAAAACGGAACGGCTGATGATGTCCAACCGTCCGCCTGACCCCAAGAATGCCCGGAATAAAAACGTGCTGGTGGTGGGTGGCTCCGGCAGCGGCAAGACCCGGTTTTGGCTCAAGCCCAACCTTTTACAATGTCACAGTTCCTATGTGGTTACTGACCCGAAAGGAACTATCGTGCTTGAATGTGGCAACGCGATGTTGAAGAACGGCTACAAGGTCAGGATTCTGAACACCATCAACTTCAAAAAGTCGATGCACTACAACCCCTTCGCCTATGTCCACAGCGAAAAGGACATTCTGAAACTGGTCACGACCCTGATGACCAACACCAAGGGCGAAGGGTCCGGCGGAGACCCTTTCTGGGAAAAGTCCGAAAGACTGCTTTTGACCGCACTGATCGCGTATCTGCATTATGAAGCCCCGGTGGAGGAACAAAACTTCGCTACTTTGCTGGAAATGCTCAACACCATGCAGGTACTGGAGGACGACGAGGAATACCAGAATCCGGTGGATCTGCTGTTTGAAGAACTGGCAAAAAAGAAGCCCAACAGCTTTGCCGGACGGCAGTACAAACTTTACAAGCTGGCTGCCGGAAAAACCGCAAAATCCATCCTGATTTCCTGCGGTGCCAGATTAGCTCCCTTCGACATCCAAGAATTGCGTGATTTAACGATGTACGATGAGCTGGCGCTGGACACGCTGGGCGATAAGAAAACGGCACTGTTCCTCATCATGAGCGATACAGACAGCACCTTCAACTTCCTCATCAGCATGGTGTACACCCAGCTTTTTAATCTGCTGTGCGATAAAGCGGATGATGTGTACGGCGGTAAGCTGCCCATCCATGTGCGATGCCTTATCGACGAGTGCGCCAACATTGGGCAGATTCCCAATCTGGAAAAGCTGGTGGCGACCATCCGCAGCCGTGAGATCTCCGCTTGCCTTGTTTTGCAGGCGAGAAGCCAGTTGAAAGCCATCTACAAGGATAACGCAGATACCATTGTAGGCAACATGGACAGCCAGATATTTCTGGGCGGCTCCGAACCCACCACCCTGAAAGACCTGTCCGAAATGCTAGGCAAGGAGACCATCGACGCCTTCAACACCTCGGATACCCGTGGCAACAGCCCCAGCTACGGCACTACGTTCCAGAAGATGGGTCACGAATTATTGAGCCGGGACGAGCTTGCTGTGTTGGACGGCGGCAAGTGTATTTTGCAGTTGCGAGGTGTGCGCCCCTTTATTTCGGACAAGTATGACCTGACCCAGCACCCCAACTACAAGCTGACCTCGGACTACGACCCCAAAAACACCTTCGATATTGAAAAATATCTGAACCGAAAAGAAAAGATCCACCCCGGTGATGAGTTCATCGTGGTGGACGCTGATTCGCTCCCGTCTGCCTGACCCGGTAGGCGGTTTTATTTTTGACCGGAAAGGTACACCAGAAAGTCCACTTCCGCCGCAGTTTGCGGCTTAACAACAGCGGCTTCAGGTGTGTACGGACGGTCTACAACTTTCATTTATAAAAGGAGAAACGACTATGGAATTCTTTAACTCTGCTATCGAAGTTCTTCAGACTCTGGTTGTCGCTCTGGGTGCCGGTCTCGGCGTGTGGGGTGCCATCAATCTGCTGGAAGGTTACGGTAACGACAACCCCGGCAGCAAGAGCCAGGGCATGAAGCAGCTCATGGCTGGCGGCGGCGTTGCGCTGGTGGGCATCACCCTGATTCCTCTGCTGTCTGGTCTGTTCGGCTAAGAGCCGCAGGCGGGTCTTCCCGCCTGTACATTCACAGAACATGGAAAAGCTAAAGTACAGCTTTCCCACATTCTGCAAACAGAGTTACCCACAACTCCATAAGACAGCCAGTTATACACATTCCCACAATGCCGACTACTGCGGAATCCCTCTCATACCTATCTACAAAAACACGATAAGGATTCAATACCTTAATTTGGAAATATTTGTTGGCAGAAAAAATGCTTGCGCGCGCACGCATATTGATGTATAATACGTTCTGATTGGAGGTATATATCTATGCAACTATTAAAATGGCTTTCCGTAACAGACCGATTTTACAAAATCTATTTGGACAAGCAACTTGCCCCCTATGGAATCAACAACAGTCAATATATGTTCTTAATCAAAATCTGTCGTTCGCCCGGTATTCTACAAGATTCTTTAATGGATATGTTTTATGTTCATCCGAGCAATATTGTACGGACAGTTGCGGCATTAGAAAAGCAGGGAATGATTATGCGTTCCCCAAATGATAAGGATAAGCGGACGTGTAAGCTGTATCCTACGGAACGTGCGCTGTCTGTAATTGATGAGGTACAGACGGTATGCGAAAAGACAGAAGCTCTTTTATTGCAGGGTATGAGCGAATCCGAGCAGAACCTTTTTATGGATTTCTTAATACAGGCGGGCAGAAATATCACATCGGAACTCCATATAGAGAGAAAGGGGGAGGAGTTCAATGACTGAAAATCCTCTGGGCTATGAAAAAATTTCAAAGCTGTTGAAAAATTTTGCTGTTCCCAGTATTGTGGCGTCTCTTGTCGGCTCAATCTACAATATTGTGGATCAGATTTTTATTGGTCAAGGGGTCGGTTATTTGGGAAATGCAGCAACCAATGTTGCCTACCCGTTTTCTACCATCTGCCTTGCCATTGCACTACTGGTCGGAATTGGCAGTGCTTCCCGTGTTTCCCTCTGTCTTGGACGCAAAGAGCCGAAAGCTGCCGCCAAAGCAGCGGGAAATGGTATTGTTCTGATGGGAATTTTCGGAATTATTTATTTGCTGGTTGGAGAAACTTTTCTGTCTTTGCTCCTAAAGGCATTTGGGGCAACGACAGATGTATTTCCATATGCAAAGCAGTATGCCAGCATAACATTGATTGGAATGCCGTTTCTCATTGTAACGAATGGTATGAGCAATTTGATTCGAGCAGATGGAAAACCAAAGTATTCAATGGTCTGCATGGTTGTGGGAGCTATTATCAATACCATTCTTGACCCCATTTTTATTTTTGTTTGCGATTGGGGAATTGCCGGCGCAGCTTGGGCAACGGTTATTGGGCAAATTTTTTCTTTCATACTCGCACTCCGTTATCTATGGCATTTCCAAACAATCCATTTTGAAAAAGAGTCGTTTTTATTGGACATTAAAGAAAGCCTGAAAATTTGCAGCATGGGAATAAGCAGCAGCTCAAACCAGATTGCAGTTACCGTGATTCAAATCATTCAGTACAATTCGTTGACTTATTACGGCGCATTAACAAAATATGGAACGGATATTCCCTTGGCAGCTTGCGGAATTGTTATGAAAACAAATGCCATAATCCTTGCGATTGTTGTAGGAATCTCGCAAGGGATGCAGCCGATTATCGGTTTCAACTATGGAGCAAGGCAATATCATCGGGTACGGGAGGCTTACATGCTTGCAATAAAGTGGAATCTTGTTGTTTCCACTATTGCTTTTATCGCATTTCAATTTTTCCCGCAATCTATCATTTCACTATTCGGAGACGGGGACGAGCTGTATTTTGAATTTGCTGTTTTGTTCATGCGTACCTATCTTTTCATGGTGTTGGTAAATGGTGTGCAGTTGCTTTCTTCCAGCTTTTTTACCGCAATAGGAAAAGCGCTAAAAGGTGCTCTGTTGGCATTAACAAGGCAGACCTTTTTCTTGATTCCGCTTACCCTGCTGCTCCCGCTTCGTTTCGGAATTATGGGAGTATTGCTAGCGGGGCCTGTTGCTGATTTTTCAGCGTTTGTGCTATCTATTGTGTTAGTGGGAACAGAATTAAGAAAGCAAAAAAATGCAACAAATATTAGTCCACAGTAAAATGAACGGGCTACGTCCGCTATTGACAGCCACGCCCGGTTTCGCAAATGGGTAATCAAGGGGCGACAGCAAAAAGTGCTGCCGCCTCTTACATTATAAAAGCAACTATCAATCATGGTCTACACCCAGCTTTTCAATCTGCTGTGCGACAAGGCAGACGATGTGTACGGCGGCAAGCTGCCCATCCATGTGCGGTGCCTGATTGACGAGTGCGCCAACATCGGGCAGATACCATTGTGGGCAACATGGACAGCCAGATTTTCCTCGGCGGCAGCGAGCCTACCACCCTGAAAGACCTGTCGGAGATGCTGGGCAAGGAGACCATCGATGCCTTCAACACCTCGGACACCCGTGGCAATAGCCCCAGTTACGGCACTACGTTCCAAAAGATGGGGCACGAGTTATTGAGCCGGGATGAGCTGGCGGTGCTGGACGGCGGCAAGTGCATCTTGCAGCTGCGCGGTGTGCGCCCCTTCCTTTCGGACAAATACGACCTGACCCAGCATCCGAATTACAAGCTCACCTCCGACTACGACCCCAAAAACACCTTCGATATTGAAAAATATCTGAACCGAAAAG
>CAKSVD010000005.1 GCA_934503275.1 uncultured Faecalibacterium sp. | reverse complement strand
CTGAGCACCATCAAGCCGCCCGAGGGTGACCCTGAGGCTCCCTTCCAGATGCTGGTGTCCTCTGTGGACTACAACGAGTTCGTGGGTCGTATCGGCATCGGCCGTATCCAGAACGGCGTTGCCAAGGTGGGCGAGGAAGTGGTCGTTTGCGACTGGCACAACCCCGACCTGAAGATGCGCGGCCGTCTGACCAAGCTGTATGACTTCCAGGCCAACGGCCGTCAGCCCTGCGATAACATCACCGCAGGTGATATCGTGGCATTCTCCGGTCTGCCGGACGTGACCATCGGCAACACCCTGTGCAGCCCCTCCAACGTGGAGCCGCTGCCCTTCGTCAAGATCAACGACCCCACCGTGGAGATGACCTTCTCGGTCAACGACAGCCCGCTGGCCGGCCGTGAGGGCAAGTTCGTCACCAGCCGTCAGATCCGCGACCGTCTGCAGAAGGAGCTGCTGAAGGACGTGGCCCTGAAGGTGGAGGACTCCGCCACCACTGATTCCTTCCGTGTCATGGGCCGTGGTGAGATGCACCTGTCCATCCTGATCGAGACCATGCGCCGCGAGGGCTACGAGCTGCAGGTCTCTCCCCCGCACGTTCTGACCAAGGTGATCGACGGCAAGACTTACGAGCCCATGGAGCATGTCGTCATCGACGTGCCCACCCAGTATCAGGGTGCCGTCATGACCGGTCTGGGCCAGCGCAAGGCCATCCTGCAGCAGATGGAGTCCCTGGGCTCTGACCGTGTGCGTCTGGAGTTCCGGATGCCCAGCCGCGGCCTGTTCGGCTACCGCAACCAGTTCCTGACCGATACCCACGGCGAGGGCATCATCAACCAGATCTTCGACGGCTATGACGTCTGGGCTGGCATGATCGCCAACCGCTCCACCGGTTCTCTGGTCAGCTTTGAGACCGGCGAGGCCGTCACCTACGGCCTGTTCAACGCTCAGCAGCGCGGCACCCTGCTGGTGGGCCCCGGCGAGAAGGTGTACGAGGGCATGGTCATCGGCTACACCGCTTCCGGCGAGGATGTGGACGTGAACGTCTGCAAGACCAAGCACCTGACCAACACCCGTTCTTCCGGCTCCGACGACGCTCTGCGCCTGATCCCCATCAGCAAGCTGAGCCTGGAGGGCTGCCTGGAGTTCCTGGCACAGGACGAGCTGCTGGAGGTCACCCCGGAGAATCTGCGCATCCGCAAGCAGATCCTGAACCACGACCAGCGTATGAAGGCCAAGAGCAAGCTGAAGTAATCTCAAAAAGCATCCTTATTATAGCAGCGCAGAAGCACCTACAGGCGTTTCTGCGCTGCTTTTTTATGTTTCGTGAAGAGCTCTGTGCTTTCCCCAAGGGTCAAAGGCTTTCGCTCCGGGGCAAGCCGCAAAAATTGATTTCCGTATTTTTGTAAAAAAGGCTTGCAAAAGCGCGGTGACTGCGGTATAATATTTCTCGCAGTCACTGTTATGCCTCTTTAGCTCAGTCGGTTAGAGCACCTGACTGTTAATCAGGGTGTCGCCTGTTCGAGTCAGGCAAGAGGCGCCAGCAAGCGATGGATATTTTTCCATCGCTTTTTTTGTTTTTCTGTATCTTATTTCACCTATTCTTAACCATTCTTAGCTATTCTTAAAAAATATCGCCTTGAAGAACCAGGATGGTTGTGGTATACTTTTATAAGTTTATAGGCGTGGAAAAGATGTTGTGCAGTCCGCACAGCCTTTTCTGCCCCCACAGACAGGCGCTCCCCCGGTCAGAAAGCTGCCGTGCAGGAGCGCAGTTTTTTCGTTGGTCAAATCAGCAGGCCAGCCGGCGGCCTTGTGTGGCAAGCACGGGCGGCAGGGCAGCTTTGTGTCGTTTGAATAAATCTGTAGAATAAAAGGAAACATCTATGCGTTATACCTACGTCCGGCAGCATGATACCACCGACTGTGCGGCTGCCTGTCTGGCCATGGTGTGCCTGCACTACAAAAAGGAAGTGACCATCACCCGTCTGCGGGATATGATGGGCACGGACCTGAAAGGCACCAACCTTGTAGGCCTGCAAAAAGCCGCCAATGAGCTTGGTTTTACCTCCGCCGCAGTCCGTGTGGACCGCGAAAACTTCCTGAGCGATTTCTCGCTTCCCTGCATTGCACAGGTGATCACCGATCAGGGTCTGGCTCACTTTGTTGTGGTGTTCAAAAAGACCACTATCAAGGATGACGGCGCGCGCCGCAAGCATATGCTGCAGGACGCCGAGACCCGCAAAGAGGAAGAAGAAAAGGGCAAAAAGCACAAGTGCAAGGATTACGTCATCATCGGCGACCCCGGCACGGAGTTGAAAAAGATCAGTCTGGACGAGTTCTATAAGAACTTTACCGGCGTGCTGCTGCTGTTGAACCCCACCTCGGAGTTCAAGGGCGGCAAGATCGAAAAGGGCGGCATGATGAAGCGGTATATCAACCTGCTGCTGCCCCAGAAGAAGCTGTTCTTCTACGCCATTCTCAGTTCGGTCATCACCACCATTCTGGGCATCGCGTCCTCCATGTTCAATAAGATCTTGATGGACGAGGTGCTGCCCTACGGACTGAACAGCCTGCTGGTCACATTGATCCTAGTGTTCAGCGTGGTCAGTATTACCAGTACCCTGATCGGCTTTGTGCGGCAATGGGTGCTGATCCATCTGTCCATCAAGATCGATATCCCGCTGATGCTGGGTTACTTCGGGCACATCTTCAACCTGCCCATGAAGTTCTTTGCCACCCGCAAAACCGGTGATATCACCACCCGTTACTCGGATGCAAACACCATCAAGTCCATCTTTACCAGCATTGCGCTGAGCCTTGTGATGGATATCTCCATGGCAGTCATCACCGGCATCATCCTGTTCCGCATGAACGCCATGCTGTTCTCCATCTCGCTGTTCATGGCGCTGGTCAGCATCCTGCTGGTGCTGGTGTATAAGCAGCCCTATAAGAAGATCAACGAAGAGAGCATGGCACAGTCTGCTGCGCTGAACAGCCAGATGATCGAGAGCCTGCGCGGCATCGAGACTGTCAAGTGCAACGCTAACGAGCAGACCGAGCTGGATAATCTGGAACGCGAGTACATGAAGAGTCTGAAGATCAGCCTGCGTTCCAGCCGCATCAGCACCACGCAGGGTCTGATTTCCTCCTTCATCTCCACCGGCTTCAGTATGCTGACCACCTATGTGGGCATCACGCAGGTGCTGAACGGCGAAATGACGCTGGGCGGCTTTATGGCTTTCAGCACCCTGTCCGGCTACTTCACCTCCCCGTTGAGCAACCTGATCGGCTTGCAGATGCAGATTCAGGAGGCCAGCATCTCCATGAAGCGTCTGACCGAGATCATGGACTACCCCGCCGAGTACGAGACCGCCGATGGCGTGGAGCAGACCGAACTGACCAAGGTGGAGGGCGATATCGAGTTCAAGGACGTCACCTTCCGCTACGGCAATCGCGCTCCCGCACTGGATCACGTCAGCTTCACCATCCCCGCCGGTAAAAAGGTGGCGCTGGTGGGCGGCAGCGGCAGCGGCAAATCCACCATCACCAAGCTGTTGCTGAAGTACTACGACCCCGAGGCCGGCGAGATCGATGTGAACGGCGTGAATCTGACCGAGTACACCAATCATTCGGTGCGCCGCGCCATTGCCTATGTGCCCCAGAACATCGAGTTGTTCAGTAAGACCATCTACGACAACATCCGCATCTCCCGCATGGACGCCACGATGGACGAGGTGAAGGAGGCTGCCAAGAAGGCAGACGCCCACGAGTTTATTCGTCACCTGCCGCTGCAATACAACACCTATCTGGAGGAAGCCGGCAACGGCCTGTCCGGCGGTGAGAAGCAACGTATCGCACTGGCGCGTGCCTTCCTGAAGGACTCTAACCTCTACATTCTGGACGAGTCCACCAGTAATCTGGACTTTGCCACCGAGACGCTGATTTTCAATATGATCTACGAGCAGCTGGCAGACCGCTCCATGCTGATCGTGGCGCACCGTCTTTCCACTGTGCGTGACTGTGACCTGATCCTTGTGATGGATCACGGCAAGATCGTGGAGCGCGGTACCCATGATGAACTGATGGCAATGGATGGCCGCTATGCCGAACTGTGGAATATGCAGCAGGGCATCTTCCGCAAGCGCAAGCCCGAGTCCGCTCCGCAGACGTCCTCTGCCGTGGTGGAAGAGGACGATGACGGCGAGTCCATCACCTACTGACCGCACCGCATCCGCAGCGTTTGCCCGGATGCAGCATACATTTTTTCCCGCCCGGCGGGAAACTGAAGAATGCCTCGTTATGGTGTGCCCGGAGGCAGACGCTTCCGGGCACTCTTTTGTTTCGGCTTTCATCCAAAAAATAACAGGATTAGGGGTAATTTATCATGAACGAGATCAAAGTTGCTGAAAACAAGACGCTCAAGCTGACCAATGTTCTCTCCCGTGCTGTGCGCCCGGAGGAACTGGGCAACCTGCCGGTCATCCTGACCCAGATGCAGAACTTTATGAAGAGCAACGGCGCACAGCCCATCGGCCCACTGGTGCAGGCCGTCAAGATGGGCACCGGCCCGGATCATGTGCCGGAACTGTACATGATGCAGCAGGCTACCCAGATGATCACCCAGATGGAGCCCGGCTACCACATGGATGCTGTGCTGCGGGTGAAGAACTGCCTGTACGCCCACTACACCGGCCCGCTGGACCACAACCAGCTGGCTACCGCCAAGCTGCAGATCATGGCCTTTGAAAACGACATCAAGCTGACCGGCGACAACTATACCATCTATGTCAATCAGGACGATGACGATGCCGTGATCGACGTATTTATGGAGACCAAATAATTATGACGACAACCATTCAGAACCTTTCGGATCTGCAGGATCGCCGGATCATGATGGACAAAAAGCTGCCCCCTTACGGGTACGCCTTTGTCATTCTGACCGGCCTGTTCATGATCTTTCTGGTGATCTGGAGCACCCAGACCAACCGCATCTATGTCAGCCAGAACAGCGGTGTGGTGCAGGCCGCCAACAAAACCTACATCATGTCCAGCTACTCCGGCTCCATCACCGAGTTGTATGTCTCTGAGGGCAGCTATGTGAACGAGGGCGACCTGATCGCCCGGCTGAAGAGCACTGATCTGGATATGCAGAAGGACAACCTGCAAAGCCAGCTGGATATCTACCAGAAGCAGCTGGATCAGTACAACAAGCTGCTTAAGTGCATTCAGGATGACACCAACTACTTTGATGAGACCAGCGCCGAGGATCAGCCCTACTACTACCAGTACCAGACCTACAAAAGTCAGGTAGCGCAAAAGACCTTTGACGCCACTACCTATCAGGCTGCCGGTTACTCCGACACCCAGATCAAGGCCCTGATGGAGCAGAACCAGAGCGAGCTGGAGTCTTTGTACTACTCTACCATGCAGTCCATCTCCCAGAGCATTACCAGTGCACAGGTCAACGTGGATAACCTGCAGGCACAGCTGGATTCCCTGAATACCGGTGCCAACGATTACTTCATCTACGCGCCCACCTCCGGCGTGATCCACATGGACACCCCCTACAAGGAGGGCATGGTGCTGAGCGCGGGTTCTGCACTGGCTACCGTTGCCAGCGAGAACGATGATCTGGAGATCATGGCCATGGTGACGGTGAACGACCGTCCCCTGCTGCACGTCGGCGACCCCTGCAAGATCGCCATTACCGGCCTGTCCGAGTATTCCTACGGCACGCTGACCGGCACCGTCACTTCCATTGACAGCGATGTGACCGCCAGCAGCAACGGCTCCTACTACAAGATGACCATCAAGCCCGACGCCACCTATGTGGTGAGCCGCAGCGGCGATAAGGTGGATCTTTCCAACGGTATGAGCGTGACCGCCCGCGTGGAATACGATCAGGTCACCTATTTTGAGTATGCCATGGAGGCACTGGGCGTGCTGTTCCGCTAAAACGGACCACACGGCAGGATGCCCCCCCTTACAACCCCCAAAGAGGTACAAACAACATGATTCGAACCGCAAAGAAACTGGCCGCCTGTGTGCTGATGCTGGGTGTGCTGGTATGCGGCACCGCACTGAGCGCTGCCGCCGCCGGCCTGCCCCTTGAGGAGCAGAACGGCGTTTCACTGCCATGGTCTCAGGACATCCCCGCCGAGAGCATTGCCACCGGCAGCTACTCTGCCAATATGCTGCTGGGTGCTTCCCAGCAGCTGTCCCCCGTGGTCAAGCCCAGCTACAGCACCGACTCTGTGGTCTATCTGACCGATGACAGCAGCGTGCTGACCGTAAGCAGCAGCGGCGTGGTACAGGCTGTGGGCGTTGGCACTGCCACCATTACCGCTGCAGCCGGCAATCAGATCTGCGCCTACACCATCGTGGTTTCCATGGATTCTTCCATGATCGTTACCGAGATGGATCTTGCTCTTTCCTCCAATACCATCTATGTGGGCAACTCGGTGTCTGCTTCCCTGCAGGTGCGCCCCACCTCCGCCTCCAACTACGCCACCGTCACCCTGACCTCCTCGAACGAGAAGGTGGCCACGGTCAACAGCTTTGGCCGCGTGACCGGCGTAGCCCCGGGTAAAGCCACCATTACTGCCACCTGCGGCTCTGTGGTAGCCACCACCACCGTTACGGTGCTTGCCCTGCCCACGGACGGTTCCACCGGCACAAGCGGCACTGTATCGAGCAACAGCGGTCAGGTGATCACCCCCAGCACCAACTACATCGTGCTCAAGCCCGGTGCCACCCGTACCATCACTGCCAAGGCTACCCCTGCCAGTGCATCCCAGTCCTTCACCTTCAAGTCCGGCAACAGCAGCATTGCCACGGTCAGCCCCTCGGGCGTGGTCACGGCGGTAGGCACCGGTTCTACCTCCATTACCATCTCCAACGGCAAGGCCACTGCCCTGGTCACGGTCATCGTGAACCGCTCGGCAGACGCTGCCTCCGGCAGTGACAGCAGCGCTGACAACACGGACACCCCGGACGACAACACTTCTATCCCGCTGGACCCTGTGGTGCAGACCATTCAGGACAGCAGTGAGGATCAGGTAGTGTTCAGCCAGTCTGAGGTGCCCACCGTGACCGGCGATATCCTGAACGCCCTGCGCACCACCGGCAAGACCCTGTGCGTGGTGGGCGACGGATACACCCTGAACGTTTCCGGTAAGGATGTGAAGAGCACCACCAGCGAGATCGACACTGCTATCACTTTCACCGAGAGCGCAGAAGGGCTGGAGTTCGAGTTGGACAATGGCCGTACTCTTCCCTGCGCGGTGCAGCTGGAGTTGGATGTAAGCAATTACTCCCGCCTGTACCTGTACAACACCATCACCAACAAGTGGCAGTATCTGAACAGCTATAAAGACGGTGTGATCACCGCCGACACTGCCGGCCGCTACCTGCTGACCAACCAAAACCTGCGGTTCAGCAATATCAACTGGACCTTCTTCATCGCCGGTGGCGTGGTGATCGTTATTATCGCCATTACCTACATCGCATTCAAGAAGCGCTACTGGTTCTGGTAAGCGCCCCTGCTCTTCCCGCATATAACAAAGCCGCCCGCTGCACACCATTTCGTGCAGCGGGCGGCTTTGTGTTTACCTGTGAAAAAGAAAGTCTGGAAGATCCGCGTTTGCGCAGCAATGAAAGCCCCAGTGGGGCTTTTAAGCGGCAGAGCGGTCTGCACAAGCAGATGGAGGGGCTTTGCCCCGACAAGCTCCGCAGATTTTCCAGACTTTCAAATAATATAACGCTACCTCTCCCCTGTTACTCCACAGTTACGCTCTTGGCAAGGTTGCGGGGCTTATCCACGTCACAGCCGCGCAGCACCGCCATGTAGTAGGCGAACAGCTGCAAGGGTACGATAAGCTGTAATGGCATCAGGATGTCATCGTACTCGTCCAAGCGGATGACCTCGGTGGCAACGCCCTCCGGCACCTCCGCGTCCTTGGTGGTGAACAGCAACACCCGTGCGCCGCGGCTGCGGGTCTCCTTGGCGTTGGAGATGGTCTTTTCGTAGACGTTCTTCTGGGTGGCCAGCGCAATCACCGGCACGCCATCCGTGATCAGGCTGATGGTGCCGTGCTTCAGTTCGCCTGCCGCGTAGGCATCCGAGTGCACATAGCTGATCTCCTTCAGCTTCAGGCTGCCCTCCAGCGAGAGGGCGTAATCGAACCCGCGCCCGATGAAAAAGCAGCTCTGGGTGTTCACATAGCGGCTGGCAAGGTACTTGATCTGTTCGCAGTCTGCAAGGCGGGGCTTGATGACCTCTGCCGCGTGCAGCAGCTGGGCAGTGTAGTACTTGGTCTTTTCCTCGGTCAACTGCCCGCGTGCGTAGGCCAGACGCAGGGCAAACAGATATAGCACGCACAGCTGCACCATATAGGCCTTGGTGGACGCTACCGCGATCTCCGGCCCGGCGTAGGTGTACATGACGTAATCCGCCGCCCGGGCAATGCTGCTGCCCACTACGTTCACAATGGCCAGCACCGGTACGCCCCGGCTCTTGGCAAGCTTGAGGGCGGCCAGCGTGTCGCTGGTCTCGCCGGACTGGCTGATGATGATGACCAGATCCTCCGGCTTCAGGATGGGGTCGCGGTAGCGGAACTCGCTGGCGATATCCACCTGTGCGGGCACCCGCGCCAGCGCCTCGATGGCAGTCTTGCCCACCATACCGGCGTGCATGGCCGTGCCGCAGCCCACCAGATGCACCGTGCCGATGCTGCGCAGCTTCTCGTCCGTCAATTCCGGGATGCGCAGCTCCGGCAGGCCGTTTTCCACCCGGGGACTGACCGTTGCTGTGATGGCGGCGGGCTGCTCGTTGATCTCCTTGAGCATAAAGTGGGGGTAGCCGCCCTTTTCGGCGGCCTCCATATCCCAGTCTGCGGTCAGCTTTTCACGTTCCACCGCCTCGCCGAACTCGTTATAGAAACGGATGCCCTGTGCCGTGCACACGGCCATGTCCCCTTCCTCCAGCACACTGTAGCTGCGAGTGTACTTGAGCAGCGCCGGGATATCCGAAGCCACAAAGTTTTCACCCTCGCCCCAGCCCACAATGAGCGGGCTTTCCCGCTTGACCGCAAAGATGGTGTCCGGATAGTCCTTGAACAGCACCGCCAGCGCGTAGCTGCCCCGTACCTTGGCAAGCGCAGCTTGCAAAGCCTGCAGCGGCTCGCCCTGATAGCAGCTGTCGATGAGTTTTACCAGCACCTCGGTGTCGGTCTCGCTGGTAAAGGTGTAGCCCTTGGCGATAAGGCGCTCCTTCAAAGCGCCGTAGTTCTCAATAATGCCGTTGTGCACGATGCTGACCCGGGGCGTGGAGTGCGGGTGGCTGTTCACGTCGCTGGGCTCGCCGTGGGTCGCCCAGCGAGTATGGCCGATGCCGCAGCCACTCTGGGGCAATGCCAACTCCTCCAACTTGCTGCGCAGGGTGGAAAGCCGCCCCTTGCTTTTGACCACGCGGATACCATCCCGCTGGGTGAGCGCCACACCGGCGGAATCGTACCCGCGGTACTCCAGCTTCTCCAAGCCATCCAGCAGCACCTGCTGGGCGCTGCGCATACCAACATAACCTACAATGCCACACATACAAAACACCTCCAGACCGGCTGCGGCGCGCCAAATGCGCTGCTACACAGTCAGTTTCCTCTATCAAAGTCTATGTTCTTGTATGGCTTTCTTTGCAGGGTTCTGTTCCGGTATTGCTGCCGGTTTTTGCCCTGTTCTGCGGCTGGTATAGCCCTCAGCCGGAGAAACATCCGCCGAATCTTTCGATGATTCCTCTCCTCGTCACCCTCACGGCTGTCACCCGTGTGGCCCGGCGCTTTGCGTCAGCTTGTGGTACACATTCCTTCTTTCAATATTTTTGGGGAATCTCAGTGCATCCCCAGCATCTTATGCAGCTTGGGCTGCCACTTCAGCTTGTACAGCAGCAGCATATTGCACAGTGCGCGGTCGTACAGAGCAAAGGCCACGTTGCCCATGCCCAGTGTGAGCAGAGACATTGCCAGCGCGGTGGTGCGCAGTTCCTGCGAAACGCTGCCCGCCGGTACCAGCACCAGCAGCAGACCGTACATGGCCAGCACCGCCGCGTTGCACAGCAGCAGCTTACACACCAGCTGCAAAGCCTGGGGACGGATGCGGTCAAACCGGGGCTTCACCAGTGGGTAATAGCCCAGCAGCACCGTGAAGATCAGGGCGATTTCCTTATCTGGCACAAAGAGCAGCCCCAGCAGACTGACGGCTGCGTAGGCCGTCCATGCCATGGTGATGCCGCACTCCATGCACACCGTTGCGATGAGAAAGCTGGCCACCGCCGGCGCGATGAACATGGCAATGGGGATAATGGTGCCCAGCAGCATCAGTGCCACGCACAGTGCCGCCGCCATGCCGCAGTAGGCCATGGACCAGCTTTTGCTTTTTCGTTTCTTCATGGGATCTCCCATTTTTCGGTGTCGGCGTCCTGCTCCAGCGGGTAGACCGCGTGTTGCAGACCCAGGATCATGATATTGTTCAGCAGGGTGTCGTTCAACTTGAGATCCAGCATCTTGTACGCCCGCATCAGGTCGTTGACCGCAGCCAGCGCCTGCCGCCGGGCATTCTCTATGGCGGCAGCCTGTCCGTTGAGTTCGTTGACCACAAACACGTTGTACTGGCCGTTGCGGCGGTCGGTCTCAAAGCGCTCGGCCTTGTCCAGCAGATAGAAGATGCGGCCGATGCAGCTGCCGATATACCGCATACTCTTGCGCTGGTTGGGGTCATCCGTGGCCAGCGTAGAGTACAAAGCGCCGTAAACGTTGCTCATGGGCTCGGCGGCAAGGGCGTAGTTTTTGGCGCTCAGGTTCATCTGCACTACCGCCTGCTCCCGCTCCTGCGCAAACAGCCGCTCCAGTGCCGGGTTTTCCTGCCGTGCTTTCTCGTAGGCGCGGCGCAGCAGCAGCTTATCCGCTGCGCGGCGCAGACGCTTAGCCGGGCGCAGCTCGTTGTACTTGCGGTCCTGCAGGTTATGCCAGCCCATCAGGATCTCCGTCTGCGCCGCCTGCCGGATGCCCAGCGTCTGGCACATCATGCTGCGCTGGAACAGCGTACCGGGCACCCGCTGCCGCTTGCAGGTGGGCATACGCCCCGCCAGACTGTCGGACAGGATGGCAAACAGCACCCCGTTGGTGCGCAGCAGATGGCAGGCGTAAAAGCCGTAAGACTTATACATCTGCCGCCGCACCCCACGGAGATAACGCATATAGGTGTTGTAATCCCGGATCGTCAGTTCCGGCAGATAGGGCCGCATCCGTCCCTTCATAAGAGCCAGCCATCCTTTCTGTATAGCATTGCATCCTACGGTCAATAAGATTAGTATAATCCTTTTTATGCGCCAGCGCAACCACCGGATGCAAAAACTGCCGTAATTTGTCATTATGCCAAATTTTGTAAAATCGTTATCCCCCATTAAAAACACCCGCAGACCGTCTTTTTTGTGCAAAAGATCGTCTGCGGGTGTTTGTGCCGGATTTTCCCGGCAAAAGGCACACTTTTCCGTGTAATGTCTGCCGGGAGCGGGGCTTAAATGCCCTTACTTCTTTTCAAAATGGGTGCGCTTGCCGTCAAAGCCGGATTTGGGCATAGGCTTTGCCATCTTCTCGGTCTTGGGGGCGTTATAGTACATATACAGCTGGCAGGGGATCATGCCGTTGTACATTTTGCGGCGCTTGTTGGCGCGCTTGCCGTAGTGCAGCTCAAAATCCATATCAGCGGTAATGGCGTACAGACCGGCGCAGGGGTTTGCTTCCATCTGCTGTCCCAGTGTGCGCGCCAGCTTAGCGGCACCCTCAATGGTGCCCAGACGCTCGCCGTACGGGGGGTTCGTCAGCACAATGGCTTCCGGCTTTGCGGCAAAGGTGGCAACATCCGCCACCTCAAAGTGGCAGCGGTTCTCCACACCGGCCAGCTTGGCGTTGACGTTGGCCTGTGCCACGGCGGCGGGGTCGATATCGTAGCCAAAGGCCTCAAAGCCCACGTCCAGCTTGGACTCTGCCAGTGCCTTCTGGCGCTGCTCTGCCCACAGGGCGGTGGGCACAAAGCTGTAACGCTCGGCAGCAAAGCGGCGCTTCAGGCCAGGGGCGATGTTCATGGCCTTCTGCGCGGCTTCGATCAGCAACGTGCCGCTGCCACAGAAGGGGTCCTCCACCAAGCTGTCGCGGCGCACACGGCCAAGGTCAGCAATGGTAGCCGCCAGCGTCTCGCGCAGGGGGGCTTCCATGGCGTTGCGGCGGTAGCCGCGCTTGTGCAGACCCTCGCCGGTGGTGTCCAGCATGATCTCGCACACATTTTTGCGCAGCATAAAGCGCACCTTGTACTCCACGCCGCTCTCGGGCAGCACGGTGGTGCGGTGTCCCTTCATCAGGCGCTTGACCACTGCCTTTTTGATGACGCTCTGGCAGGCAGGGATGCTGGTCAGCTGGCTGTTCAGGGAAGAGCCTGTAACCGGGAAGGCGGCGTCCACGGGCAGAAACTCCTCCCACGGAATGGCGTACACGCCGTCGAACAGTTCGTCGAAGGTGGTGGCCTTATAGCGCGCCAGCAGCAGCATCACGCGCTCCACGGTGCGCAGGTTGAGGTTTGCGGCGGCGATCATCTCTGCCCCGCCGCAGAAACTCAGACGACCATCCTCCACCCGGATGTTCTCTGCGCCGATGCGGGTCAACTCAAATTTAGCGGTGGATTCGCACCCGAAAAAGCAGGGGGCGATCAGTTCAAATTTTGCGGGCATGGTAGTTCCTTTCTGTTCTGTACCGAAAAAACAGACCTGTCCGACCGGGGACAGGCCTGCCTGTGTTCCTTGTGATCCCAGCTGATGCGATGGCTCAGCGGCCACGGCGGCTGCGGGGCGCGTAGCCGCCGCCCCGGCGGTTGTTCGTCTCGTGATCGAGGTCCGCCATTTTTTCCTCGCTCTGGCTCTTGAAGCGGCTCATCATGTCCTCAAAGCTCAGATTGTCGGAGCGAGTGGGTGTCTTGGGCTGCCACACACGGGGCGCAGCCTCCCGGGCAGAGCCTCTGCCGCCCTCACGGGGGGCACGGCCTGCGCCGCGCCCGCCACCGGAGCGTCCACCCTCCTGCCCGCCGCGGAAGCCACCCGGACGGGGGCCTGCAGGGCCGCGGCCTTCCCGGGGCTGCCGCGGAGCCGGGGGCAGCAGCCGCTTGATGGACAGTGCGATCTTGCCGTCCGGCGCAATGTTGATGACCTGCACCTTTACTTCATCGCCATCGTGCAGCACGGTGTTGATATCCTGCACGAACTCGTTGGATACCTCGGAAATGTGGACCATGCCGACACGTCCCTCCGGCAGCGCAACAAATGCGCCAAAGGGCTTTACACCGGTCACGCGGCCTTCGAATACGTTCCCTACCTCAATTGCCAAAACTCAATACTCCTTGTTTTCCAAAACTCTTGACCTGCCGCGTGGTCAGTTACCGGTCACATCCACAAAGATGCGCTCGTTGGGTGCGGCGTAGTTGTAAGAGTCGCGTGCGACCCACTCGGTGATCTGGTCGGCATCGCCGCTCAGTACGCGCTGCAGTTCCTGATTTTCTGTTTGTTGCTGCGCCACCTGTTCGTTCAGTGTTTCCAGTTCTGCCCGCTTGGAGCTGATGGTGACCTGATTGGAGATATAAGCCGCCAGCATACTCAGCAAAAGCAGCACGAAAAACAGGCGGAACGCCATGGTGACCACTGCATTCTTTCTGCGTTTTTTGCGTCCCGTATTCGTCATAGCCTTATGCTCCTGTCTGAACAGCAGACCTTCTGCGTCTGTTCTCTTACTTTGATACGTTTGAATTATACAACAATGCCCGCTGGTTTGGCAAGTTCTTTTTGGATTTTTTTGCGGTTCTTTCTGCGTTCCGGCGTAATTTGCGGGTGGTTTTGCCCGCAGCGCGGCGGCGGTGCAGGGGCTGCGGCGCAAAACGGTACAAAATACGGCTGGGCAGGCGCAAAACAGCCCCTATCCCCCGCCCCAGCGCCCGCAGCGGGATGCCCAGAACCCCGGCAGTGCAAAGGGCGGCGGCAAGGGCTGCCAGCACCATGTACCACCGCAGCACCCCGGCGGCACTGTACCCGGCGGCGTAACTCTGACACGCCAGCAGCACCGCGCCGGAAAGCAGCACGTCCGGCACAAAAGCCGCCCTGCCCCGCACGGGCAGAAACGCCCGCGCCGCACCAAGGGCAGCGCCCAGCAGAGCGCAGGCACCGGCTTCCTGCAAGAGCCGGGCGGGCAGCAGTACCTGTACCATCAGCGCAGCAGCCGGTGCCAAAAGCTGCCGGCTGCACGGGCGGCGGTATACTCCAGCCCATCGAACCGCCCGGTCAGCTTCGCTTCCCCGGCTTCCAGATCCAGTGTCTGCATACTGATCTGCGCACCGGACAGGTGCAAAATGCCCTTGCCGGTCTCCAGCGCAGCGCTTTCGGCGCTGCAATGCAGCACCCGCTGCACCCCGGTGACGGTCAGCCTGCTGCGGCTCTCCAAGATCAGGTCATGGGGCAGCGGCGGCTTTGCGGCAGCTTTTTCCATAGGCAGTCCCCCTCTGCCAGCATTGTATGCGGGCAGAGGGGGCGGTTATTCCGCGATCACCTCGTACATTTCGCGGGCAACGTCTTTCGTGCGGGGCTCCACATCCGAGAGCACCCGCACCTTGATGGGACGGTTGCCGAAGGTGACTTCGATGATGTCCCCGGCGTTGACGGCCTGACTGGCCTTGGCTACCTTGCCATTGATGAGGATGCGGCCTGCATCCGCCACCTCGTTTGCCACGGTGCGGCGCTTGATGAGGCGGGAAACCTTGAGATATTTATCCAGACGCATGGGCGTTGTTCCTTTCTTTTCAGCAAAAAAGCCGCCGCACCTTGTGCAGGCAGCGGCGGCGTGACAGAACCGATTACAGGGTGTCCTTCAGGGACTTGCCGGGCTTGAACACGATGCTGCGGGAAGCAGCGATGGTGATGGGCTCGCGGGTGCGGGGGTTGATGCCCTGACGCTCGGCACGCTCGCGCACCTCAAAGGTGCCGAAGCCGGAGATGGTGATCTTCTCGCCCTCGGTCATTGCCTTGCCCAGTGCCTCAAAAACGGCGCTGACAGCCTGCTCTGCACTCTTCTTGCTCATTTCGGTGTTTGCCGCAACCTGTGCGATCAAGTCGGTCTTGGTCATACTATTTGCCTCCATCTGTTTTCATCTTTAAGTTTCTCACGTTCTATCGGAGCAGGTCATTCGACCTGAGTACCGCTTTGTTCCTGTTCCAGACACTGCTGTGTAAAGCGCTTGGACGCAAAGGTCAGTGCTTCCTCTGCATCCACCCCAGCAAGCCGGGCGGCGTTCACTGCTGCAAAAAGCAACTGGCCTGCGGCCTCCTGCTTTGCGGCGTCCTCAGCCTTGGCAAAGGACTGCACGGCGGCTTCCAGCTGGTGCTGCGCTGCGGCTGCGTCCTGCTGCCCAAGGCCATGCCCGGCGGCACGCTTTTGCAGCTTTTGCGCCCGCATGAGCGCGGGCAGCGTAGCAGGCACGGTTGCCAGCTCGTCGGCCAGAGTGGTGCGCCCCTTTTCCTTATTTTTGAGCGCATCCCAGCCATTTATACCGGCGTTTTCCGCTGCGGAGGACGCAAAGATGTTGGGGTGCCGGAACACCAGCTTTTCGCAGACGTTGCGGCACACATCCTCAAAGGTAAAGCGTCCCCGCTCTTCCTCTATGGCGGCGTGGAACACCACCTGCATCAGCACGTCTCCCAACTCCTCCCGGAGCAGAACGGCATCGTCTGCGTCAATGGCTTCCAGCGCTTCGCAGGTCTCTTCCAGAAAATTTTTGCGGATGGACGCATGGGTCTGCACCTTATCCCACGGACAGCCGTTTTCCGGGTCCCGCAGGATGCGGATCACCTGCAGCAGCTGCTCCGCCGTATAGGGCGGCTGTGGGCTCCAGTCCAGCACACGTTCCATCTCCTTTTGAAAAGATATTGTAGATTCTACCGCAATTTTTGCGTTTTTTCAAGCAAAAAGGCGCATTTTTCCTGCATTTTTCATGGTTTTCTGCGCTTTTCACAAAAACAGGACGGTATCCTGTGGGGGATACCGCCCTGTTGCAGCTTTTTCCGGTTACCGGCTTACAGCTGTGCGCCGCACTTATTGCAGAACAGTGCATCGTCCGAGACGGGCGCACCGCACTGCGGGCAGGTCTTGCGGGCAGACTGAGCGGGCTGCTCTGGGGCGGCTTCTTCTGCCTCCTCCACGGGGGCTTCGTAGTCCACCTCAGCAGCCTCGGCAGGGGTCAGGGTAGCCTTCAGGCGGGTGATCTCCTGCTCGATGGTATCGATCATCTCGATGTATTTATCCACCAGCGGCTGGTTTTCCTCCTTGCCCTTGGCAAGGCTGTAGACCAGTGCACCCAGCTGACGCTGTGCCTTGAGCAGCTTGCCCTGCTCGTTGACCAGCAGCGCCTGCGTCTTGCCCTTTTCGGCCAAATCCATGGCGGCGTTCTTGCCCTTTTCGGCATATTCCAGACCCAATGCTTTGATCTTATTAAAATCCATAATAGACACCTCTCTTATTCTGGCAGTATTCTCTGCAGATGGCGGCGCATCCTGCGCCATACCGGGGTCGTATTCCCATTATAGCGCAGCGTTATGGCAATTGCAACGAATGCACCGCAATTTTTACAGTTTGGTGCTGGTTTGGAAACAAATTTTACGCATTTTTCACTTGTCAGGCGCGGCTGTCGTAGAACTCGCGCAACATACTGTCGGCGGGCAACAGTTCCAGCGGCAGCGGATCTACCTGCTCAAAGCGGCGGGCTGTCTCGTCCCACAGTTCGGCGTTATGGCCCTCCAGCGTGAACTGACGGCGCACCTCGCCCAGCAGCCGGGAGATCAGTCCCAGCTCATAGGTAAAGGAGGTGTCCAGCAGAAAATCTGCAGTGGTCTTGAAGCCCTTGATATAGCGGGTCTCGCCATCCAGCACCCTGTCCCACATGGAAAGAGTCTTGGCGGGGCTGCGGCCGCGGGCTGCGGCATCCCGCAGGGTGCGGCGGCACAGGCGGATGTCCTGCGTATTGATGACCCGGCGGCCATCAATGCAGTATTCCTCCCGCAGACCCGCGTAGATGCGGTAGATCTGATCATCCGGCACAAGGCCGGTCAACTCCGGGTTGAGGGCATGGATGCCCTCAACGATGCACACACCGCCCTGCAGATCGATGGGCTCTACCTCGGCAGCGCGCTGCTCGGCGGCAAAATCGTAGATAGGCAACTCGGTCTTGCCGGTCTCGCTGAGTTGGTGCAGGCACTGCTTGATGAGGGGCAGATCCAGCGTTTCAAGGTTTTCGTAGTCCAGCGTGCCGTCCGGCATTTTGGGGTAGTAGGCAGCGCCTTTAAAAAAGTTGTCCAGACTGACCACCTGTGCCGGGGTGCCCTGCTGCACCAGAGCCTTTGCCAGACAGTGGGCGCTGGTAGTCTTGCCGCTGGCCGAAGGGCCGGTCAGCATAACGATCTTTGCCCCGGAGCCGCGTACCTTCTGGGCGGCATACTGCACCCGCCGGGCGTAGCTGTTCTCGCTCAGCTGTGCCAGCGCCTGCGGGCTGCGGGCTGCTACGTTATACAGGTCTACTTCAACCAGTCGTTTTGGTACCCAGATCGTGATCATAAAACTCAGCAACTCCTTTTTTCCGTTCCAGTACCTCCGCAAAGCGCTGGATATACTCGTTCGGATACTTAAAATTGAAGATGCGCTGCATCCGTTTGCCCCCATCGGCCACCAGTTTGGTGCTGCCGCCCGCACCCGCCGAGAGGATGGTCTGGACTTCCTCCATGATATAGATATTATAGTAACCCTCGTGACCCGGCTTGCACCAGCCCACGTTTTCCAGATTTTGCAGTGTATTCTTCTGCCGGTAAAGGTAATAGGGGCGGTAGCCCGCTTCGGCCAGCAGATGGCACTTTTCCAGCATGGCGGCTACGTCCGCGTAGTCGTTCTCCCTCTGGTCCTCGATGACGATGCGGGACGCCCGCTTGAGGGTAAGGGTGTGGACGGTGATATTCTCCGGCTGCAAGGCTATGGCCTGCCGCAGGCTGTGTTCAAAGCCCTCTACCGTATCCCCGGGCAGACCGGCAATGAGGTCCATGTTGATGTCCTCGTGCCCGGCGCGGCGGGCATCGGCGTAGCAAGCCAGAATATCCTGTGCCGAGTGCTTGCGGCCGATGTTTGCCAGCACCGTGTCCGAGAAGGTCTGCGGGTTGATGGAGATGCGGGTAGCGCCGTATTCCTTGATGACCGCCAGTTTTTCGGCATCGGTGCAGTCCGGGCGGCCTGCCTCCACGGTATATTCTACGACCTTGCTCAGGTCAAAATTCTCCCGAACGGTGCCCATGAGCTGCCGCAGCTGGGCTGCAGAAAGGCTGGTGGGGGTGCCGCCACCGATGTAGATGCTGCATAATGTCAGCCCGGCTCGCTCGGCCTGCACCCGGATCTCTGCAACCTCCCTGCACAGGCAGTCCACATAAGGCTGCACCAGCTTGCGGTCGCGGTCCAGATTGCAGCTGACAAAGCTACAATAGCTGCACCGGGAGGGGCAGAACGGGATGCCGATATACATGCTATACGTCTTGGGCGCGCTGCCCAGCTGCAAAATAGGCTCCTGCAGGTCGGCAATTTCCTTCGCCATCTTGTATTTTTGCTCCGAGCAGTCGAACCGCTGCAAAAAGAAGCGGTCGATCTGTGCTTCGCTCCACCCGGCGGCGCGCTTATCGTGGATCAGCCGCACCGGGCGCACACCGGTCATTTTGCCCCAGGGCGGGCGGATGCCCGTCCACTGGCGCAGCAGATCATAGGTCAGGCTGGCAAGGGCAAACTCCGGGGTTTCGCCGCCCTGCTCCACCGGCAGCGGCAGCGGGGCTTCCAGCATTTTGCTTTTTTCCCCCTGCCGCACCAGCACCCGCAGACCGGTATCGGTCTTTTCTGCCCACAGACAGTCCTCGGCAGGCTCCGGCGGGGTCAGGGACAAGGGTGCCATGGGGTAAAACAGGCGGGCAAGGTGCTCCACCTCGTACCCGGAGGGCAGCCCAGTGATATAGATTTTCATGTCGTTCTCTCTTTAAAAAATGTCGTTGCCGCCGCGCAGGGCGCTGCGGATATAGTAGTTATTGTCCAATTCCGCGCCAAAGGTGGAAAATTCGCCGTGGCCGGGCAGCACCTGTGTTTCGCGGGGGATGGGCAGCTGTGCCAGCTTGCGCAGGCTTTCTGCCATCTGTGCGCTGCTGCCGCCCTCAAGGTCGGTGCGACCAACGCTGCCAGCAAACAGCGTATCACCGCAGAAAAGATGCTCGCCGCACAGCAGTACCACGCTGCCGGGGGTGTGGCCGGGGGTGTGCCACGCGGTAAAGCGCAACTCGTCCACCGCGATCTGCTCCCCTTCCGTGTAGCCGCAGTCCGCAGCGGAAAGCGGGTACATCCGGTCTCCGGCAAGGTCTGCCTTTTCACAGTAGAGGGTAGCGTTCCACTCCGCTTTCAACGCGGCAGCGCTGCCCACATGGTCGTAGTGGCCGTGGGTGCACAGGATGGTGGTAAGGGTGGCGTTGTGCTGCTTTAAAATTTCGTCGTAGCTATGCACCTCTGACGCCGGATCGATGACCACGGCATGGCCCGCATCGGAAATGAGCAGAAAGGTATTGGTATACAGCGGCGGTGCCGCAGGAATGTGAAAACCTTGCATCGTTACTCCTTCTTTTTCCACTCGTCGGTATCAATGATGATGGTGCAGGGGCCCTCGTTCACCAGCGACACCTGCATATGAGCGCCGAACTCGCCGTGCTGCACATCCTTGAGGCCGTGCTTAGCCATCTCGGCAAGGAACAACTCGTAGGCATCCACCGAGAGGGGCGGCTTTGCAGCCTTGATAAAGCTGGGACGGTAGCCTTTTTTGGTGTCGCCATAAAGGGTGAACTGGCTGACCACCAGCGCGGAATAGCCCAGATCCCGGGCGCTCAGGTTCAGCTTACCCTCGGCATCCGGGAAAATGCGCAGACCCGCACATTTATCGGCAAGCTTGGGCACGATATCCAGCGTGTCGGTGTCCTTGACCCCCAGCAGGATCATGATTCCCGGCCCGATGGCGCGGGGCTCGCCGCCTTCCACCCGCACACTGGCGGAGGACACGGCCTGAATGACTGCTCGCATTGCGTTAACTCCTTGTCACCTTGAGCACGTCCCGCACCTTGGAAAGGCGCGCCACCACACGGTTGAGGTGCTCGGTATTGTTGATGCCGATGGTCAGGCTGACCACGGCGCAGTTGTTTTCTACCTGACGGGCGTTCATGGCGTAGATGGGCACCCGGATATCGGCCAGTGCGCTGAGCACGTCCTGCAGCAGTTCGTTGCGGTTCAGGGCAATGATCTCCAGCCCTGCCTTGTAGCTGTCCTTGACGCTATCCGCCCAGTAGGCCTTGACCCAGCGGGGGGCGTTGGAGGGATCCTTCATGCTGGAAACGGCATTGGCGCAGGTCTGCTTGTGGATGGAAACGCCGAAGCCGCGGGTGATAAAGCCCACGATGGGGTCGCCGGGCAGCGGGCTGCAGCACTTGGCAAACTTGATGGGGGTGTTATCGAAGCCCTCCACCACCACGCCGTCGGTGGCGTGCACACGGCTCAGATCTACCTTGGGCAGATCCTCCACCGACTTGTTCTCCTCGGCCTCAGCAGCCTTGAGTTTTTGCCACTCTTCCTTGAGTTTGGGCAGGCAGTTGGCAATGGTCATGCCGCCGTAGCCGATGGCGGCGTACAGTTCCTCGGCGTTGTTCTGGCGCATCCGGCGGGAACAGCCGTCGATAAAGGCATCCAGCTGGTCATCCGGGATGATGATCATCTCCCGGCGCAGTTCCTTGGACAAGGCGTCCCGTCCCTGCTGGATATTCTCCTCCCGGCGCATCTTCTTGAACCAGTTGCGGATCTTGCTCTTGGCCTCGCTGGTGCGCACGATCTTGAGCCAATCGCGGCTGGGGCCCTTGTCTGCCGGACCCAGCAGCACCTCAATGATCTCGCCGGTAGCCACCACATGGTCGATGGGCACCATACGGTTGTTCACTTTGCAGCCCACCATGCGGTTGCCCACCGCCGAATGGATGGCGTAGGCAAAGTCGATGCAGGTGGCGCCGGTGGGCAGGTTGATGACATCGCCCTTGGGGGTAAAGGCGAACACCTCCTCCGGCAGCAGGTCGCTCTTCAAATCGTGGAGCAGGTTGCCGGAATCCTCGCTCAGGCGCTGGTTTTCCAGCAGCTGGCTGACCCACGCCAGACGGTCATCCAGCTTATCGTGGCCTTCGCGGCCTTCCTTGTACTTCCAGTGGGCGGCAACGCCGTACTCGGCCTGCTCGTCCATTTTGCGGGTGCGGATCTGCACCTCAAAGGGGATGCCCTCGTGCCCGATGACGGTGGTGTGCAGGCTCTGGTAGCCGTTGGGCTTGGGGGTGGAGATATAGTCCTTGAAGCGGTTGGGCAGCGGGTGGTACATATCGTGGATGAGGCCCAGGGTGCTGTAGCACTCGGCCAGAGTGTCCAGAATGACCCGAACGGCGTAAATATCGTAGATCTCATCAAAGGACTTGTTCTGCATGATGGTCTTGCGGTAGATGCCGTAGATGCTCTTGACCCGGCGCTTGATGGTGGCACCCTCGATGCCGCTTTCCACCAGACGGCGCTCGATAACGCCGGAAACCTTGATCAAAAACTCCTCGCCGGCGCGCTCGCTGAGCATCCGGCTGATCTCGGCATAGCCCACGGGGTCCAGATAATGCAGGCTGCGATCCTCCAGTTCCTCCTTGACGTTCAAAATGCCAAGGCGGTTGGCGATAGGGGCGTACACCTCCATAGTCTCGCGGGCCTTATCGCGGCGCTTCTGCTCCGGCCAAGCGTCACCGGTGCGCATATTGTGCAGCCGGTCGCACAGCTTGATGATCATCACACGCACGTCCCGGCTCATAGCCAGCAGCATCTTGCGCAGGTTTTCGGCCTGCAATTCCTCAATATTGGAGAACTGGATCTTGGTCAGCTTGGTCACGCCGTCCACCAGCAGTGCCACTTCCTCGCCAAAGGAGGCTTTCAGGTCGTCCAGCGTGGTGGGGGTATCCTCCACTACGTCATGCAGCAAAGCGGCGGCGATGCTCTCGGAGTCCATGCCCAGATCCAGCACCAGCCGGGCGACTGCCAGCGGGTGGCAGATATAGGGCTCGCCGCTGCGGCGGCACACGCCGTTGTGGGCGTTATTGGCCAGCTCGTAGGCTTTTTGGATCATCTCCATATTGTAGGCCTTGCCGCTGGCCTGAATGGCCTCGCACAGCTTTTCCCACGTTACGATCTCCGGGCGCACCTCAGAGGGCAACGCCCCCTCCGGTGCGTCTGCCAGCAGCGCCGTAGCAGCTACGGTGGCGGTCTCCTGCACCGGCTGGTGCAGATGGGTCTTGGCAGAGTAACCGTCCTCGTCCCGTACCGGAGCCGGGACCGGTGCAGTATTTTTCTTTCCCTCAGGCATTTATAGTTCCTCCAGACATTTCAGGATGGGGGCATCGGCAAGGTTCTTTTTGCCTGCTGTCGGCACCAGTTCCCAGAACTTTGCCCCGCCTTTTTCCGCTGCGGTGATCAGCCCCACCTGCTCTAAGGCGGCAACCGCCACCAGCGTTTTGCCGGTCTGCTCCTCGCCCAGCTTTGCGCACAGGGGCTGCAGGTCCTCGGCGTGCCAGCGGCGGGACTGCAGTTCCCGGTACACGGCAATGATATCCGTGCGGGCGGGGGCGATCTGTTTCTTTTGTTCTTCAGTCAGGGGGGTACCCCGGCGCAGCGCCTGCACCAGTGCAGCCTGCCGTGCCAGTTCTGCGCCCAGCCCCGCCGGGTGCAGGTCGAGGATGCGGCCGGAAAGCTGCGCGCCCCGGGCGGACTCGTAGACCGAAAGGTTCAGCGCCGCGTCCACCACATCGCCCAATGCGTAGGGCAGCTGCTCGGCGGGCATCCCGAACCAGACGGCGTACAGGCAGCTATTGCCCTGCCGCAGCCGCAGGCGGCTGTGCCGCCCTTCCGATACCGGGTATACGCCGTCCACCACGGCGCTTTGCAGCAGGAACACCGGGGTGGGGTTCTCGGCTCCGTAGGGTGCCAGCTGCTCCAGATGCCGCACGCTTTCTACGGTGATGCGATCCAGATGGATGGTCACGTCACAGGTAAGGGGCGGGGTGTGCAGCACAGGGCACTCCCGGGCAGCCCACTCGTTCAGGCGGCGGCGCAGTTCGGGCAGGTTTTCCTCGCGAACGGAAAGTCCCGCCGCCATGGCGTGGCCGCCGTAGCGCACCAGAAGGTCGGCACAGGAGCCGATGCAGGTGTGCAGGTTAAAGCCCTGCACGCTGCGCCCGCTGCCCTTGCCCTCGCCGTGCTCATCAATGGTGACCACGATGACCGGGCGTCCGGTGCGCTCCACCAGCCGGGACGCCACGATGCCGATGACGCCGGGGTGCCAGTCCCGTCCCCACAGCAGCATAATGCGGTCATCCAAGCGCTCGGGCTGCTGCTCCAGCAACTCTTCGGCGGCTTTGAAGATCTGCTGCTCGGTCTCCTGCCGGTGGGCGTTGATCTCGTTCAGCTTGTGCGCCAGTTCCTCAGCTCTGTCCGGGTCCTCACAGAGCACCAGCTGCAGGGCGGTAACGGCGTTATCCATGCGGCCTGCCGCGTTGATGCGGGGCGCGATGGCGTAGCTGATATTCTCGGCGGTGATAGGCTTGCCCGCAAGGCCAACTTCCTCTAAAAGCGCCCCAAAGCCGGGGCGGTCGGTCTGTTGCAGCTGCCGCAGCCCGGCCTTGACAAGGGTGCGGTTCTCCCCCACCAGCGGCATCACGTCCGCCACGGTGCCTACGGCGGCAAGGTCGCCGCAGTAATCCAGCATTTCCTCTGGCGGACAGCCGTCCAGCGCGGCGCAAAGCTTGAAGGCCACGCCCGCGCCGCACAGACCCTTGAAGGGGCTGTGGTCATCCTTCCGGCGGGGGTCCACCACGGCCACAGCCTTGGGCAAAGTCTCCGGCGGCAGATGGTGGTCGGTAATGATCAGGTCCATGCCCAGTGAAGCCGCAAAGTCGGCTTCCTCCACAGCAGAGATGCCGTTATCTACGGTCACGATGAGGGTGCAACCCTTGTTGTGCATGGACTGGATGGCGTTTTTGGACAGGCCGTAGCCGTCCCCCTCGCGGCTGGGCAGCATACACTTTACAGTCGCACCCATGCCCTTGAGGTGCTGATACAGCAGGGCGGTGGCGGTCACGCCGTCCACATCGTAATCGCCGAACACGGCGATGGTCTCGCCGTTGTCGATGGCCTGCCAGATGCGCTGACAGGCGGCATCCATATCCGTGAGCAGCGTAGGGTCGGAAAGTTCCTCCTCCCCTGCCAGCAAGGTCAGCGCTTCGGCGGGGTCGGTGACGCCCCGGGCAGCAAGGATGCCTGCCAGCAGGGCGTTTTCCTTTTGCTGCGCAGCCAGCACGGCCTTATATTTTTCGTCTGACCACGGCGCTTCGTCCATGGCCTGCTCTTCCAGCTGCGCCGCTGCCTGTTCGGCAATGGCGGCGGTCAGTTCCCGCACAGCGGTGCGGTCCAGCGGTTTTTGTTCCCAAGCACGGTAGGTCATTCAAATTCCCTCCCGGTCAGGCCATCGTTGGCCAGCATTCCCTGCAAAGCGGCGATCTCGGAAGAAATGTCCATGGCTACGTCCGAAAGCAGATTGTTGTACAGGTTCTCATACGCCTGATTCAAGGTGTGCAGGATACCCGCGATATCCCGGCGGATGGTCTCGGCGTTTTCGCCCTGCTGCCCCTGCACGTCGTTGTAGGTGTGCAGCAGCTTGAGGGTGGTGGGGATATAATATTCCGCAAAGCGGCGAGTCTTGGGCTGGCTTTCCGGATGTGCCTCCAGCCAGTCGCAGATGGCGGTAGTGGTCTTATACATCGCCGCCAGTTCTTCCCGCGCCTGCGCGTCCTGCATAAGCTGCTGCTCTTTTTCCAGCACGGCAGCAAAGCGGCGGGCAGTATCGAGATTGAGCGGAGTATCGCCAGTTTCCGCCTTTTCCGGCTGCGGCTGCGCGGCGGCTGCGGCGGCTTTCTCCTTGGCGGCGCGGTAGTCCTCTGCCGTCAGGTAGAGCGTTTCGGTCTCATCGTCCAGCCACGCGTTCAGCCAGCCCTTATGGATGTAGCTGCGCAGCTTTTTCAGCGCTTTTTTCTTGGTCTGGTGGGTCAGGTCTGCCAGCATTTCCACCGAAAGCCCCTTCTGCGCGTTCAGCTTTTCGGCTGCATCTGCCAACGCCCCCAGCTTTTTGGAAGCGGAAAAGCGGCTTGCACCGGCGGCGATCATGGCACCAAAGCCACAGGCGACAAGGGTCAACACATTGCCTGTGATCTCCAGCACCGTCGTGGCCATGGAAGCGCCGGTGGTAAAGGTATAGGTCATGCCCTCCGCGGCCGTGGCCACCGTGTCACCGATCACGGTCTCCGTAATAAGGCCGGGCAGAACGGCCTCCGCCGCCACGATGCAGCCAATGCCGCCCAGACCGAAGATCACCGCAAAGGTGATGCCCACAGCCAGCAGGGTGCAGCCTGCGCTATATCGTTTTTTTGCGCTGATACGGATATTTTCCACCGGGGTAGGCTCCGGTTTTGCAAAGATCTGCTGGAACCAGCCGGGCATCCCGGCGGGGTCGGCATCCGCAGCACCTTCGCGGAAAGGCTGCTTTGCATCCCCGTAGGGGGAACCTCTGCGCCTCTGCCGGAAGGCCTTTGCCGCCTCCCCGATGCCATAGTTGGCGGCATGGACGGCGGCTTTGCCCACATCCCACGCCCGGTCACCGATATCCATGCCCCTGCCCTCAAAGCCGTGGGCAAAGGCATCAGTCATGGTGTCGCCAAAGGCACGCAGCTGGTCCTCCAGCTCCTGCTGTACCTGCCGGCCTTCGCTATTTCGGTTATCGTTTTCACGATCGTACATCAAAATTTTCTCACCCTTCTGCCGGTGCATACCGGCTGATGATGGCGCGGGCCACCCGCAGGCCATCCACGGCGGCGCTCACAATGCCGCCCGCATATCCCGCACCTTCGCCGCAGGGGTAAAGCCCTGCCAGCTGGGTGCACACAAAGTCCTCTTCCCGTTTGAGCCGTACCGGGCTGCTGGTGCGGGTCTCAAGGCCGGTCAGGATGGCGTCCGGCGCAGTGTAGCCCGCGATTTTGCGCTCGTAGGCGCGCAGACCCGCCCGCAGGGTATCCGCCAGCTCCCAGGGCAGCAGTGCGCCCAGATCTGCGGCGGTCACGCCACGGTCGTAGGTGGGCTGCACACTGCCGATGCACAGCTGCCCACGCCCTTCCAGAAAGCTTTGCACATTCTCTGCCGGGGCGGCGTAGGCTCCGGCTGCACGGCCTGCTGTGTAGGCCTTTGCCTCCAGTTCCCGCTGGAAGGCGATGGCGCGGCGGGGATCGTTGGCAAAGTCTGCCCCACCCACGCTGACCACCACCGCCGCGTTGGCGTTTTTGCCGCTGCGAGCGTGGTAACTCATGCCGTTGGTCACAACACGCTCTTCCTCACTGGCCGAAGCCACCACCTGACCGCCGGGGCACATACAGAAGGTGTACACGCACCGGTCGCCGACGTGCTGAGAAAGCTGGTATTCGCCCCGGGGCAGCGCCGGATGCCCGGCGGCTTCGTGGTACAGGCTTTTTTCGATCTCGCTTTGCAGGTGCTCGGCGCGGAAGCCCACACTGAAGGGCTTGCACTCCAGCACAAGGCCGCTGTCCATCAGCATCCCGAAGGTATCCCGTGCTGAGTGTCCCACTGCAAATACCAGTGTCTCGCAGGCAAAGCTTCCATTTGTAGTAGTGATGCCCACAAGCTGACCGTTTTTGCGTTCCAGCCCGGTAAGGGCGGTGTTGAAGTGCACCTCGCCGCCCAGAGACTCGATTTCCTTGCGGATGGAGGTGATGACGCCGCGCAGCAGGTCGGTGCCCACATGGGGCTTTTGCTTCCACGCGATCTCTGCCGGGGCACCGTGCTGCAAAAACACCTCGGTGACAAAATCGCACAGTTCATCCCCGATGCGGGTGGTCAGTTTGCCATCCGAGAAAGTGCCCGCGCCGCCCTCGCCGAACTGGATGTTGGCGTTGGGGTCCAGCTGACCGGTGGCAGAAAAGTGCTCCACTGCCTGCACACGGGCATCCAGCGCAGGGCCGCGCTCCAGCACAATGGGGCGGTACCCCTGCCGGGCCAGCAGCAGGGCCGCAAACAGACCCGCCGGGCCCAGTCCGCACACCACAGGGCGGTGCGCAAGCGGCTGGGTGCCGGGTTGCAGGGTAAAGTCTGCCCGGCGGTGCAGAGCGGCGTCCGGGCAGCGCGCCGCAAGGGCGGCCTCCTCCCCGGGCTGCTTGAGGGTGACCGCCACGGTATACACCAGCTTGGGCTGGCCGTGGCGGGCGTCCACCGAAAGCTTTGCCACGCCGGTGTGCTCTACCCTGCTGCGGGGCACCCGCAGGGTGTGCAGCGCCTTTTCAAATGCCTGCGGCTCCCCTGCGGAGAGGGGCAGACGGATGTTGCGAACCAGAATCATTTGTTGTGTTATCCTTTTACTTTAGTTGCTTTCAATGCGGCACTGCAGCACATAGCTGCCCAGTGCAAAGATCTTGCCGTTGGAGGGCACATACAGCCGGCAGGCAATGTTCTGCTGGCCGGTAGCCACGGCAAAGTCCTCGGCATCGATCTCAATGACCACCTGCTCGGGGGTCAGGGTCTCCATAGCGCCCTTGGGGCCGCAGAGGGTCACGTTCATCAGCCGCTCGGTCTCCACCGTCAGCTGATAGGTGGAGGGCAGGTTGACCACCTGCACGCAGCTGGCGGGCAGGTTCATGGTCTTGGTCTCCAGCCCGGAGCAGTCAAAGCTGACCGTGATGGTGGAGATATTATCCAGCAGATAGATATCTGTCGGCAACTCAATGGGCATCTCGTACACCTTGTTCAGGCTGAAGGTAGAAAGGTCGATGGTGCCGATGGACAAGGTGGACAGTGCATCGATCTTTTCTGCCGGGCCTGCCACCTTGAGTTGCTTGCAGCTGAGGGCATAACTCAGCACCGAATTATCGAACCCGCGCGGCGCATTGATAAAGTTCACCTTCACCGGCAGGGTCGCCATCTTGTACACCTGCAGCGTCACGTCCACATTGCTCTCCTCCAGCGTGGTGTACTGGAACTTGATCTCCTTGCCGCCGCTGCTATAGAAGCGCAGAGGGGTGTTCAGCGTGACCGACTCGGTCAGTTCACTACTGTAAGACGCCTCGGCGGTGCAGGTGGCCACCTTGCTCAGTTCGCTGCTGGGGCCGGACAGGGTAACAGTATCCTTGGAGACCTCGGTGCTATAAAGGATATAGCCCTCCGCAACGCGCAGATAGTTGGTGGTAACGGTAACGGGCAGAGTCTTTTCCTCCACCACGTCAAATACAACGTCCACCGTGTTGTCGCTGCCCTCCATGGTCACGGTCACGCCGTTGAGCAGGCCGTTTGCGCCGCGCACCAGCAGCCGCAGGGTCTTTTCGCCGCTGTCGCGCACGCTGGACCAGTCCGGGTAGACCACAAAATCCGAGGCGCTGAGCCCGCCGATGGTGTAGCCATCGCCGGAAAGCTTCAGGTTCACGGTCTTGTCCTCGGCACTGACGATGCTCAGGCCCCGGGAGGTATAGGCGGCGGAGTCGTAGGTATAATCCACCGGCACATTATAGATGGTGTTGGTGGTGCCGGGCTGAACGATGATGGTGACCACCATCCATGCAACGATGGCGCCCAGCACGGACAGTGCCAGCCGGATGCGGCGGTCATCCAGAAGATTCTTTTTTTTGCGGACGGCAGGCTTTGCGCCGTTCGTCTTGTTCGGCTGGTTGCTCATTGCTGCTCGTCCTCCCCCTTCTGGCTGATCCAGTTCCACAGCTTTTTCGCCTGCTCCACCCAGCTGTCGGCGGTGTTCTTTTCCACCGTAGACTCCTTGGGGATCATCTCGTCGATGAGGCGGGTATACAGGCTCTGGCGGTCAAAATGACGGATCAGCACACCATTTTTGGCCATGGAGATGATGCCGGTCTCCTCGCTGACCACGATAGCAATAGCGTCGGAGTTTTCCGCAATGCCAAGACAGGCGCGGTGGCGGGTGCCCATATCCTTGCCCAGATCCAGATTGTTGGAAAGGGGCAGCACGCAGCCCGCCGCCTTGATGCGGCCGTTTTCGATGATGGCAGCGCCATCATGCAGGGGCGTGCCCTCGTAGAAGATGGTGCCCAGCACCTCCAGATTGACCGCGCTGTTCACCGGGGTGCCGGTGCGCACGATCTCGGAAAGGTTGGTGTGGCGCTCCAGCACGATGAGGGCGCCGGTCTTGGTCTCAGAAAAGCGCTCGGCGGCATCACAGATGGCAATGATGGCGCTGCGCCATGCGCCCTTAAGGCTGGGGTCGTTGTAGCGTCCCTTTACGTTGAACAGCTTGGAGGCCCACTGGTCGGTCTGGCCCATGCGCTCCAGCGCGCGGCGGATCTCGGGCTGGAACAGCACCACAAGGGTGAGCAGACCGACCTGCAGCAGCGAATTGAGCAGCCATGTAACGGTGCGCATATTCAGGGTGTTGGCCACCAGATACACGACCATGACCAGCAGTGCGCCCTTGGCAAGCTGCCCGGCGCGGGTGCGGTTGATGATGCCAAGCAGCTGGTAGATCAGGAACGCGATGATGATGATATCCAGCAGATCGACAATTTTAAAGGTCTGAAAATTTGCGATGATCGCATTCAGTGTCATGCGTGTGTGCCCCCCCTTACACCGCTTCGATCAGGGCGACTGCGTGGGCAGCAATGCCCAGCCCCTCGCCGGTAAAGCCCAGATGCTCCTCCGTAGTAGCTTTTACACTTACCGCCTCCACCGGCAGGCCGAAGGCCGCCGCCAGATTGGCACGCATGGCCGGGATATGGGGTGCAAGCTTGGGACGCTGGCACAGCAGGGTGGCGTCGATGTTCTCAATGCGCCAGCCGTGCTCCTTGAGGATCTGCGCCACGCGGCAGGCCAGCTTCAGGCTGTCAGCACCGGCATACTCCGGATCATTGTCCGGGAAATGCTGACCGATATCCCCCAGCGCCGCTGCGCCCAGCACGGCATCCATCACCGCATGGGTCAGCACGTCTGCATCCGAATGCCCCAGCAGGCCTTTTTCAAAGGGGATCTCCACCCCGCCAAGGATCAGCTTGCGCTGCTCTACCAAACGATGT
Organism: uncultured Faecalibacterium sp.; assembly: GCA_934503275.1. Lineage (GTDB taxonomy): Bacteria > Bacillota > Clostridia > Oscillospirales > Ruminococcaceae > Faecalibacterium. The sequence goes on along the minus strand of CAKSVD010000005.1, from coordinate 71,522 downwards.
ACATCATAGCCGTGTCCAATACGCATTTCCGTTTCCTTCCTCTGTGCCGGGCGGGGCAGATCCTCCCGGGTGGTGATCTTCAGGTTTGCATAGTCGCCCTGCGTCAGCTGCACCGGGCGTCCGGTCAGTTCAAACAGGCTGCAATCATCGGTAACAAGGCGGGCGCGGGTCTCGTCCAGTTCTGCCAGCGCCGCAAGATACGCTGCACGGTCAAAGCACTGGGGAGTCTGCACCGCATACAGGGTGCTGCGGTCCGGGGTCATCTGCACCACGCAGTCCGGAGGCACTGCTTTGCCATCGCCCCGGACAGCGGCCTTGATGGTATCCTTCACCGGAACTGCCGGGGCAGCCGCGCCGCACCGGGCAGCGGCCTCCAGCGCCGCCGTAATGACCGCTGCGCTCACAAAGGGGCGGGCGGCATCGTGCACCGCCACCAGTTCTCCGTGCGCCGCCAGCACACCGTTTTTTGCGCTCTCGGCACGGGTAGCCCCGCCCGCCACGATCTGCACAGGCTTTGGGCAATCCGCCGCCTGCTGCACCACAAAATCACGGTTTTTGCCCGCCACCAGCACAAGTTCGGTAACCTGCGGACACTGGGCAAAGGCGCGGATGCTGCGGTGCAGCACCGTTTCGCCCCCCAGATCAAAGCTGAGCTTATCAAAACCCATGCGAGTCGAGGAGCCCGCTGCCACCAATATCGCCGATACAGTTTTTTCCATCTCTTCCACCTACCCTGCCGCTGTGCCGCGCTGCACGCCCACAGCTGCTTATAATAAACCATATTTTATTATAGCGTATCACAGCGCAAACTTCAACCGATTTTATACAGCAAAAGTGCATCTGTGCTGCATATTTCCTCTTAAGCCTTCCCCCCTTGTGGGGAAGGTGGTGCGCAGCGCCAGATGAGGGGTCATTTCCCACAAACTGCCTGTTTGCCCGCACCCTCATCCGTCTGCTCACTGCGTTCGCATCCACCTTCCCCCGACTGGGGGAAGGCTTTTACCACTGCAACGCTCCGATAAACGCAAAAAAGGGCTGCTGCACAAAAACGTGCAGCAGCCCCGCAAATGCTTTGGGATCGTTTTACTTCAGGATAGGCTCGATGGCAGCAGCCAGAGCGTCCTTCTGTGCCTGTGCCTCGGCCAGATCCTTGCCCAGCGTGGTGAAATAGGTCTTGATCTTCGGCTCGGTGCCGGAGGGACGCACCACCACGGTAGCGCCGTTTTCCAGCGTGTAGATCAGCACGTTGGCAGCGGGCAGGCCGGTCTCCTCCGGCTTCTTGTAGTCGGTCACCTTGACCACCTTATGGCCGGCCAGCTCCACAGGGGGCTGGTCACGCAGCTTCTGCATGATGGAAGCCATCTTTTCCATGCCGGTCAGGCCGGGGAACTCAAAGCTGTCCACCTTGTTCAGGTAGCGGCCGTACTGGGCGTAGATCTCTTCCAGACGCTGCTTGATGGAGGAACCAATGCTGCGGTAGTAAGCGGCCATCTCGCAGATGAGCATGGAGCCGATGACGGCGTCCTTATCGCGGACGTAGGGGCCAGCCAGATAGCCGTAACTCTCCTCAAAGCCGAAGATGAAGCGGTCAACCTCACCGGCAGCCTCGAGGTTGGCGATCTGGTCGCCGATCCACTTGAAGCCAGTCAGCACATTGCGCATCTCCACACCGTAGTGCTTTGCCACAGCGTCTGCCAGCGGGGTGGACACGATGGACTTGACCGCCACAGGGTTCTTGGGCATGGTGCCCTTCTCGATGCGGCCTGCGCAGATGTAGTCCAGCAACAGAACGCCCATCTCGTTGCCGGACACCAGTTCATAGCTGCCGTCCGGGCACTTCATGGCAATACCCACGCGGTCAGCGTCGGGGTCGGTAGCCAGCATCAGGTCTGCACCGGTCTTGGTGGCCAACTCCAGACCCAGCTTCAGTGCCTCGAAGATCTCGGGGTTGGGGTAGGAGCAGGTGGTGAAGTAGCCGTTGGGGTACTCCTGCTCGGGCACGATGGTGATATCGGTGATGCCCATATCATTGAGCACATGGGTCACGGGCACAAGGCCGGAGCCGTTCAACGGGCTGTACACCAGCTTCAGACCGGCAGTCTTGCACAGGCCCGGGCGCACCTGACGTGCTTCGATGGCATCGTACAGTGCCTTTTTGCAGTCATCGCCCACAAAGCGGATCATGCCGTTCTCCACGCCCTCGGCAAAGGAGATGTACTTTGCACCGGTGAGCACATCGGTCTTCTGGATCTCGTCGTAGACGATGGCGGCGGCGTCATCGGTCATCTGGCAGCCGTCCGGGCCATAGGCCTTGTAGCCGTTGTACTTGGCCGGGTTGTGGGAGGCGGTGACCATGATACCTGCGTTGCAGTTGTAGTAACGGGTAGCAAAACTCAGGGCGGGCACAGGCATCAGGGCATCATAGATGCGCACCTTGATGCCGTTGGCTGCCAGAACGCCTGCGGCGGTCTTGGCAAAGACGTCGCTCTTCAGGCGGCTGTCGTAGCTGATGGCCACGGTCTGGGTACCGCCCTGGGTCAGTACCCAGTTTGCCAGACCCTGCGTTGCCTGACGGACAACATAGATGTTCATGCGGTTGGTACCGGCACCCAGCACGCCGCGCAGACCTGCGGTGCCAAACTTCAGCGCCACAGCAAAGCGATCCTTGATCTCATCGTCATTGCCTTCGACCTTTGCCAGTTCCGGCTTCAGGTCTGCATCCTCCAGATCCGCTGCCAGCCAGCGCTTATATTCATCCAGATACATCTTGTACACCTTACCTTTGTTTAAAATCTTTTTCCCCTAAGTGAAACGGTTTGTGTAAACCTACTTATACTATAAACTCTTGCTCCGCTTATGTCAATTGCGTAATATGGCCGAAGTTTATGCCCTTAAAACCGGCAAATGCCACAAAAAACCGGTTCTTCTGCTATGTTCATTGCGTTTTTCGATGTATCCAGCAGCTGGTAAGGCTGGTGTACATCCTCCAGCACCTCCAGCCACTGCTCCGGTCCCACGCCGTTTTCGCACAGGTAGCGCAGCAGCCGCATCACCCGACCAAAGCTGCCGGCCGGGGCAAGCACTGCGCTGGTGCGCACCTTGCCGCCCTGCTCCCGACGCAGCTGTACCAGCACCCCCTGCGGGGTGGAAGCGGCGCAGTACACCAGCGTACAGGCGTGCTGCAGGCCCTCCAGTTCTGAATAAGTACGGATATAACGGCAGCATTCCCCATTTGTCATGATCCCTCGTTCTCCTTTCTGCTGCATTGACAACTTTCCTGTGCTTTACTATAATGATTTTAAACAGAAAAAACTGTCGAAGCATGGCAAATATATCCATTATTTTCCACTTTTGGCATTTTTGACAAACCATGCGTCATGCAGGGAGGGACATCATGTATTCTGTGACCAACAGCTTTGGCCTGAACGGACTGCGCGGCTTTGCCGTAGCGGTGGAGGCCGATGTTTCCGGCGGGCTGCCCGCGTTTTCCATCGTCGGCCTGCCGGACTCTGCCGTGCGGGAAAGCGCCGACCGGGTGCGCGCCGCCATCAAAAACCTTGGCTTCCGTTTCCCGGACCGGCGCATCACTATCAACCTCGCCCCTGCCGATGTGCGCAAGACCGGCCCGGTGTACGATCTGCCGCTGCTTTTGGCGCTGCTGACCGCCAGCGGCCAGCTGGAGGAGATTCCCGCCGACGCCGCCTTTCTGGGCGAGCTTGCACTGGACGGCAGTCTGCGCCCGGTATCCGGCGTACTGCCCATGGCGCTTGCCGCTGCCGAGCACGGCATCCGGGCGCTGTACGTTCCGGCAGAGAACGCCGCCGAGGCAGCCGAGGCCTGTGCCGACACCATGACCGTCTACCCCGCCCATACCGCCCGGGAGGTGGTGGAGGCGCTGAAGGGCATCCGTACCCTCTCCCCTGCCGCCGCCATCCCCTTTGACCCGGAGGACGCATGGCAGCAGGTGCCGGATTTTGCGGACGTGATGGGGCAATCGCTGGCGCAGCGTGCTATGGTCATTGCGGCCGCAGGCGGGCACAACGTGCTTTTAACGGGCGCACCCGGCACCGGCAAATCCATGCTGGCAAAGCGCCTGCCGGGCATTCTGCCGCCCCTGACCCGGGAAGAAGCGGTGGAGACAACTAAAATCTACTCCATTGCCGGACAGCTGCCGCAGGGGCGCGGGCTGATCTCTGCCCGTCCCTTCCGCAGCCCGCACCACTCGGCCAGCGCTGCCGCCCTTGCCGGCGGCGGGGCACAGTTCCGCCCGGGCGAGTGCAGTCTTGCCAACTGCGGCGTGTTGTTTTTGGACGAACTGCCAGAGTTTTCCCGCGAGAGTCTGGAGGTACTGCGCCAGCCGCTGGAGGACGGCCAGATCACCGTGAGCCGCGCCGCCGGAAGCGCAACCTACCCCAGCCACTTCCAGCTGGTAGCCGCTATGAACCCCTGCAAATGCGGCTACTACGGCCACCCCACCCGCGCCTGCACCTGCTCGCCCAGTGCGGTACGGCAGTACCGCAGCCGGGTGTCCGGCCCGCTTTTGGACCGCATCGACCTGTGCGTGGAGATGGACCCCATCGCCTTTGACGAACTGCACACCGCTGCACCCTCCGTGAGCAGCGCCGAATTGCGCAAGCAGGTGCTGGCCGCCCGCGCCATTCAGGCCAAGCGCTACGCTGCCCCGGGCTTTAAGGGAGTGCACTGCAACGCCCAGCTGAACGCCGGGCAGGTGCGGCGCATCTGCCGCATGACCCCCGGCGCCGAGCAGCTGCTGCGCAGTTCCTACGATGCACTGGGGCTTTCCGCCCGGGCGCACGACCGCATTTTGCGGGTTGCCCGCACTGTGGCTGACCTTGCCGGTAAGACCCTGCTGGACGAGGACTCTCTGCTGGAAGCGCTGCAATACCGGGCGCAGGAGAAATTGGACGGGTAATGCAACCTGCACCGTAAAATAAAACGGAAAGAGGACGAAACACATGAAGCGCGCATACACAAACGGCATCCTTCTGGACGGCACCGAGCAGATGGAGCCGGTACGGGGCAAGGTGCTGCTGACCGAGAACGATAAGATCACCGCCATCGCAGATGCGGGTGCAGACCGTTTCGCCCTCTACACGGCCACCCTGCGCAACGCGCAGCTGGCGGGCATCGGCGACGTGACCGGCTCTATCGTGCCCGGCAAAAGCGCAGATTTTATCGTGACCCGCGAAAACCCGTTGGAGGATCTGCGTGCCTTGCAGCATCTGGAACTGGTGGTCTGCCGCGGCCGTGCCGTGAAAAAGCCCTCCCCTAAACGCAAAAAAGAGGTAGACGCCCTGCTGGATCCGTATCTGGTTTAAGCGATCTGCCCAACATATAAAAACGCGAGTGGCCAAAGCGGTCGCTCGCGTTTTTTTGCTATCGGGGGGTTGCATTTTCTCTTTTCCGCTGCCGCCCGGTGTGGTATACTGGAAATGCAAAAACCAGAAAATGGAAGGAGCATAGAGCAATGAAGATTCGTAAGGCCGAGGAAAAAGACATTCCCAGACTGCTTGCACTGCTGGGGCAGGTGCTGCAGATCCACGCAGAGATACGCCCGGATATTTTTATTCCCGGCACCACAAAATACACCGTCTGTGAGTTAGCAGAACTTTTGAAGCAGGAGGATAAGCCCATCTACGTTGCCGTGAACGAGGATGATATGTGCATGGGCTATGCCTTCTGTCAGCTGAAGGAGCAGCCTTTTTCCACCAACATGGTGCCCTTCAAGTCGCTGTTCATTGATGACCTCTGCGTTGACAGGCAGGCTCGCGGGCAGCACATCGGGGAAAGCCTGTTCGAATATGTAAAGCAGCAGGCAAAAGCGCTGGGCTGCTACGAGGTAACCCTGAACGTCTGGGCGGGGAACACATCGGCAGAACGCTTTTATGAAAAAATGGGCATGAAAACCAAGGAGCGGCAGATGGAGTATATTCTGTAACTCGGGCGAAAACGCCGCGCCTTTACATTGATAACACGCAATTTACGGAGGCCGGAACATATATGGAAATAAAGTATAAAAGACTCGCAGAAAATAAATAATCCGAACCCATCTCCTATCGGAAACAAGTTCGGATTATTGTTATTTGGTCCGAGTGGCGAGAATCGAACTCACGGCCTCTTGAACCCCATTCAAGCGCGCTACCAAAACTGCGCTACACCCGGATATCGACCGCCGCTTCCCTACCGAAGCGTGGCGACAAGAAATATTATACTCAGGCAAGGCCGTTTTGTCAACAGATTTTTTGATTATTTTTGGTTTTTTCTGAGAAAAGTCTGATTTTTACACGGATACGCGCTTTTTCGTTTTTTGCTGTTTTTGTCAGTGCTTTTCCGCTTCTGCGGCGCGCTGCGCGCGGTCGCGTTCCAGCAGCGGGCGCAGGTACTGGCCGGTAAAGCTGCCGGGCACAGCGGCCACCTGCTCCGGGGTGCCCTCGGCCACGATCTCGCCGCCGGCGCTGCCGCCCTCGGGGCCAAGGTCGATGATATGGTCGGCGCACTTGATGAGATCAAGATTATGCTCGATGACGATGACCGTATTGCCCACGTCCACCAGCTTTTGCAGCACCTCGATCAGGCGGTGCACGTCTGCAATGTGCAGGCCGGTGGTGGGCTCGTCCAGAATATACACCGTTTTGCCAGTGCCGCGGCGGGCAAGTTCGTTGGCCAGCTTCACACGCTGCGCCTCGCCGCCGGACAGGGTGGTGGCGCTCTGCCCCAAGGTGACATAGCCAAGACCCACGTCCAGCAGCGTTTGCAGCTTGCGGGCGATCTTGGGCTGGTTGGCAAAGAACACCACCGCTTCCTCCACGGTCATGTTCAGCACATCCGCAATGGTCTTTTCCTTATACTTTACTTCCAGCGTTTCGCGGTTGTAGCGTGCGCCCTTGCACACCTCGCAGGGCACATAGACGTCCGGCAAAAAGTGCATCTCGATCTGCAGAATGCCGTTGCCCTCGCAGGCTTCACAGCGGCCGCCCTTGACGTTGAAGCTGAACCGTCCCGGGCCGTAACCCCGCATTTTGGCGTCCTGCGTCTGGGAGAACACGGTGCGGATATCGTTGAACACACCGGTGTAGGTGGCGGGGTTGGAGCGCGGGGTGCGGCCGATGGGCTGCTGGTCGATGCCGATGACCTTATCCACGAACTCCAGCCCCTCTACCCCATCGCACTTGCCGGCGCGGGAGCGGGCACCGTTCAGTTCGCTGGCCAGCGTTTTGTACAGGATCTCGTTGATAAGGCTGGACTTGCCCGAGCCGGAAATGCCGGTGACACAGATGAACTCCCCCAGCGGGAAGCTGACGTCGATGTTGCGCAGGTTATTTTCCCGCGCGCCCTTTACGGTCAGGCAGTGGCCGTTGCCGGTGCGGCGGGTCTGGGGCACTGCAATGCGCTTGCGGCCGGAGAGATAGTCGCCGGTAATGCTGCGCTTGGCCTTGCAGATATCCTTTACGCTGCCTGCGGCTACGATCTCGCCGCCGTGCACACCGGCACCGGGGCCTACGTCCACGATATAATCCGCGTTGCGCATGGTGTCCTCGTCATGCTCGACCACGATGACCGTATTGCCCAGATCCCGCAGGTTTTTCAGGGTGGCGATAAGCTTATCGTTGTCCCGCTGATGCAGGCCGATGGATGGCTCGTCCAGCACATAGAGCACGCCGGACAGGGCGCTGCCGATCTGGGTGGTCAGGCGGATGCGCTGGCTCTCGCCGCCGGAAAGCGTGCCCGCCGCCCGGGCCAGCGTGAGGTAATCCAGACCCACGCTCTGCAAAAATTGCAGGCGGTTCTTGATCTCCTTCATGATCTGGCCACCGATCTGCTGCTGCTTTTCGGTGAGGTTCGGCTCGTTTTGCCTGATAAACTCCAGTTCATCCCGGATAGACATCTCACAGAACTGGCTGATGTTCTTGTCCCCGATGGTCACGGCAAGCACCACCGGCTTCAGGCGCTGACCGTGGCAGTCCGGACACTCCACACCGGACATAAAGCTGCCGATCTCTTCCTTCATCCACTCACTGTTGGTCTCGCGGAAGCGGCGCTCCAGATTTTCCACGATGCCCTCAAAGGTGTTGTAGTACACCCCGCTGCCGAACTCGTTGGTGCGGTGCATCTCGATCTTTTCGCCGTTGGTGCCGTAGAGCAGGGCGTTTACCGCCTCGGTGCTCATCTCCTTGATGGGCGTATCCAGCGTAAAGCCGTATTTTTTACCGAGACCAAGGTAGTACATCTCGCTCACCGAGCCCTCGGCGTAGTACCAGCCGCTGGCCTTGATAGCACCTTCCCGGATGGAAAGGCTGCGGTTGGGCAGAATACGGTCCTCGTCCACCCGCATAAAGGTGCCAAGGCCGGTGCATTTTTCGCAGGCGCCCAGCGGGTTATTGAAGGAGAACAGCCGGGGCGACAGGTCGCTGATGGAAATGCCGTGCTCCGGGCAGGCAAAGTTCTGGCTAAAGGTCATGCACTCGCCGCCGATAACGTCCACCTCGGCCACGCCGCCGGTGAGCGCCAGCGCGGTCTCCAGCGAATCGGCCAGACGGCTGCGGATGCCCTTGCGCAGGGCAAGGCGGTCCACCACGATCTCCACTGTATGCTTGATGTTCTTTTCCAGACTGATCTCCTCGTCCAGATCATACAGATTGCCGTCGATTTTCACACGGGCATAGCCTGCGCGGCGGGCGGCGTCCAGTTCCTTCTGCTGGGTGCCCTTGCGCTGACGCACCACCGGGGCTAAGATCTGGAACTTTGTGCCCTCCTCCAGTTTGAGGACGGCATCCACCATCTCATCCACGGTCTGCTGGCTGATGACCCGCCCACACACCGGGCAGTGCGGCACGCCGATGCGGGCGTACAGCAGGCGCAGATAATCGTAGATCTCGGTCACGGTGCCCACGGTGGAGCGGGGATTATGGCTGGTGGTCTTTTGGTCGATGGAGATGGCCGGCGAAAGGCCGGTGATCTCGTCCACGTCCGGCTTATCCATCCGGCCCAGAAACATCCGGGCGTAGCTGGAAAGGCTTTCCACATAGCGGCGCTGGCCGTCGGCGTAAATGGTGTCGAAGGCCAGACTGGACTTGCCCGAACCGGAAAGACCGGTCATGACGATCAGCTTTTCCCGCGGGAGGGTCAGGTTGATATTTTTCAGATTGTGCTCGCGGGCACCCTTGATGATGATCTTATCGTTTGCCAAGGTATTTTCTCCCTTTTCGTTGTGTCTGTGCACGGTTCTGCTTGCGCTCGGTCTCGGCGGCGGAGTCCACGGTGGGGTTCTCGCCCCGGCGCAGGCGGTCGATCTGGTCGCGCAGGAAGGCTGCGTGCTCAAATTCCAGCAGCTTTGCGGCTTCCTTCATCTCGCGGGTCAGGCGCTCGATGGCAGCCTCCCGCTCCATCTTGCCCATGCGGCGGGTATTGCGCTTGGCGTTTTCGGCCTTATCGCTGATCTCGATGCTGTCCGCAATGGCCTTGACGATGGTCTTGGGCACGATGCCGTGTTCCTCATTATAGGCCATCTGGATGGCGCGGCGGCGCTCGGTCTCAGTGATGGCACGCTCCATGCTATCGGTCACCACATCGGCGTACATGATAACCATGCCCTCCGCGTTGCGGGCGGCGCGGCCGATGGTCTGGATCAGGCTGGTCTCGCTGCGCAGAAAGCCCTCCTTGTCGGCATCCAGAATGGCCACAAGGCTCACCTCCGGCAGGTCCAGACCTTCGCGCAGCAGGTTGATACCCACCACTACGTCGATGCTGCCCAAGCGCAGATCCTTGATGATCTCCATCCGCTCAAAGGTATCCACCTCGTGGTGCATATACTTGACCTTGATCCCCTGCTCGGTAAGGTAATCGGTGAGGTCCTCGGCCATCTTTTTGGTCAGGGTAGTCACCAGTACCCGCTCCTGCCGCTGGATGCGGGCGTTGATCTCGCCCAGCAAATCCACCACCTGCCCTTCCACCGGGCGCACCGAGATGACCGGGTCCAAAAGACCCGTGGGACGGATGACCTGCTGCGCCACCTGCGAACTGTTCCGGCGCTCGTACTCGCCGGGGGTGGCGGAGACAAAGATCATCTGGTTGAGTTTGGACTCCACCTCCTCAAATTTCAGGGGGCGGTTATCAAAAGCAGACGGCAGACGGAAGCCATACTCCACCAGCGTTTTTTTGCGGGCGTAGTCGCCGCCGTACATGGCGCGCACCTGCGGCAGGGTGACGTGGCTCTCGTCCACGAAGAGCAGAAAATCCTCCGGGAAATAATCCAGCAGCGTGGTGGGCATACTGCCCGGCGCACGGCCGGACAGCACCGCCGAGTAGTTTTCGATGCCCTTGCAGATGCCCACCTCGTTCAGCATCTCGATGTCATAGTTGGTGCGCTGGGCAATGCGCTGCGCCTCGATCAGCTTGCCCTCGGCAGTGAACTGCTTGACCTGTGCGTCGCACTCGGCGCGGATCTTTTCCAGCGCAGCGGCCTTTTTTTCGGCGCTGACGATATAGTGGCTGGCCGGGAAGATGGCAACGTGCTTGACCACGTTCTGCTTGGAGCCGGTCAGGGGGTTGAACTCGGTAATGCGGTCGATCTCGTCCCCGAAAAACTCCACCCGGATGGCCAGTTCGCTCATATAGGCCAGATAGATATCCACCGTATCGCCGTGCACCCGGAACTTATTGCGCACAAAATTCACGTCGTTGCGCTCGTATTGCAGGGTGACCAGTTTTTTGCACAGTTCGTCCCGCTCCATCTGCATCCCGGGGCGCAGACTGATGACCATGCTGCGGTAGTCGATGGGGTCGCCCAGCGAGTAGATGCAGGACACCGATGCCACAATAATGACGTCCCGCCGCTCGGAAAGCGCCGCCGTAGCCGAGTGGCGCAGGCGGTCGATCTCGTCGTTGATGGCGCTGTCCTTTTCAATATAGGTATCGGTGCTGGGGATGTAGGCCTCCGGCTGGTAGTAGTCGTAGTAGCTGACGAAGTACTCCACCGCATTGTTGGGGAAAAACGAGCGGAACTCGGTACACAGCTGCGCCGCCAGCGTTTTGTTGTGCGCCAGCACCAGCGTGGGACGGTTGCACTGGGCAATGACATTGGCCATGGTAAAGGTCTTGCCGCTGCCGGTCACGCCCAGCAGGGTCTGGCAGCGGTCGCCCCGCTGCACCCCCTCCACCAGCTGCGCGATTGCCTGAGGCTGGTCGCCGGTGGGGGCATAGTTCGACACCAGTTCAAATTTTTCCTCTGCCATCGTTTCTCTCCCTTCCGTGCGCATAACCACAATCAGTTGTTATTTCAAGTTGTATTATAGCACGCATATTTTATAATGTAAACAGTTTTTTGTTTTAAGGCCAGAACAGCGTACCGGTCTTGAAATCGTAGATAGGCAGGCGGTTGGCGTCCCGCATGGAAAAACACTCGGTGTCGGTCAGGATAAAGTGATCCAGCAGGTGCACATTCACCAGCCCCAGCGCCCGGGCAATGCTGCCGGTAGCTTCCATGTCCTCCAGCGAGGGCAGCGCCATCCCGTTGGGGTGGTTGTGGCAAAGCACCACGGCGTCCGTACCGCCCTTGATGGCGGCTTCTACCACACTCTTGATATCCAGATCGACCCGGTCGGAACTGCCCTTCCGCAGCCAGACGGCGGCGCGCACCCGTTTGCGTCTGTCCAGACTGACCAGCATAGCACGCTCGTAGTCCGACCACGCAAACTTTGCCATCAGGTAGCTGCCCATCTGCTCGGTGGTCTTGATGCAGCGGGTGGTGCTGGTGCGGCTGCGGCCATAGTACCGGCTGATCTGGGGCAGCAGATGCAGCATCCGGGCGGTAGCGGGGCCTACGCCCTCCACGGTGCACAGTTCCTCCTCGCTGGCCTCCAGCACCGCCGCAAAATCTCCGAACCGGTCGATCAGGTCGTGGGCGATACCGTTGGTATCCTTTTGGGCGTTGGTCAGGTAAAGCACATATTCCAGCGCCTCGTGCTCGGCCAGACTGTCCAGCCCGTAGCTTTGCACCCGCTCCCGCATCCGCTGGCGATGTCCCTTGTGCCGTTTATTCTCTGCCATAGCGGTACTCCTTTTTGTATGTTCTCCTCTTATAGTACCCATTTTGCGACGCAAACACAAGCGTTCTGCAAAAATAACCCGGATTTTGCGCCGGAATGTGCGTTGACTTCCCGCCCCGCCTGTATTACTATAAAAGCATGATTCTGACAAAAACGATGAGGATAGCTTTATGAAACAATTTACTGCCACCGCCAACGATGACGGCGTGCGTCTTTCGCGCTTTGTGCAGAGCATGACCCGCGATTTTCCCACCAGCCTGCTATACAAGAGTTTCCGCAACAAGCGGGTGAAGGTGAACGGCAAAAAGGCCGCGCCGGAGTACCGTTTGCAGGCGGGGGATCTGATCGAGTTGTACATCAACGACGAGTTCTTCCCGCCCGAGGGCGCAAAGCCGGTGCAGAAGGCCGCCCCCAAAAAGCAGCCCAATCAGCCCAAGGTGACCGTCATCTACGAGGACGAGAACCTTGCAGTGCTGTACAAGCCCACCCATCTGCTGTGCCACAGCGACCGCACCGGCGACGCCAATCTGGTAGACGCCTTTACCCAGTACCTGACCCAGAAGGGCGAATACGACCCCCACGGCGAGAACCGCTTCAAGCCCGGCATCTGCAACCGGCTGGACCGCGGCACCGAGGGGCTGGTGATCGCTGCTAAGAACTACGCCGCCCTGCGGGACATGAACGAGATCATCCGCACCGACCTGCTGAAAAAGGAGTACTACACCATCACGGTGGGCATCCCGCAGTCCGGGCGGTTCACCGCATGGTGGGAACACGACGAGAAGAACAACAAGGTCAGCATCCACGCCCATCAATCGCAGGACGAGCGCCGCAAGCAGATCATCACGGATGTGGATGTGCTGCGCACCGCAGGCCCCTTTGCCCTGTGCAAGATCGGCCTTGTCACCGGGCGTACCCACCAGATCCGCGCCCATCTGGCCTATCTGGGCAAGCCGGTGCTGGGCGATATCAAATACGGCAACCGCAAGATGAACGAGCGCACCGGCACCAAGACGCAGGCGCTGTGCGCCGTGCGCATCAGTTTTCTGGATGTGCCGGAGGAAAACACCCTGCACTACCTCTCCGGCAAGGTCATCAAGCTGAAAGACCCCCAGATCCTGCAGCAATTTGATGCGCTGGATAAAAATAAAGAAGCATAACAAAGCAAAACGCTCCGGCTGGCGTGCTTGCAGGCATAAAAAGATGACCCGCAGCGGGCAAAACACCGTAGATGTTGCATCTGCTCCAAACCTGTGATACCATACTGGTAACCAAAACGATACAGATGGAGGACTTTTCCCATGATCTACGATACCCTGAACAACCTGCCCAACTATCTGGGCGTAAGCGACAATCTGGACACTGTCATCGAGTACATCATGGCGCGGGATATCACCACCCTGCCCGCCGGGCGCACCCGCATCGACGGCGAAAAGGCCGTGGTCACCGTGAGCACCGTCACGCCCCAGACCTCCGACAAGGCACTGTTCCAGCGGCATGACAACCACATCACGCTGGAGACCGACTTAGACGGCAGCGAGTTGTTTGAGGTGAGCCTCGCGGAGTTGACTCCCACCAAGCCCGCCGATGAAGCCGCCGACACCACCGTAGGCACTGCCGGCACCAGCATTGCCGGAATGCTGTGCGAGGGACGTTTTGCCCTGTATCTGGCCGGGGAGCCGTATAAATCCGGCCTGAAGGCGCAGGGCTGCGGCAAGCTGAAAAAAGCCGTGTTCAGCATTGAGCTGGATCCGGACGAGGAAGAAACGGAAGAATAACCGAAAGGAGATTTTCTGCATGGGATTTTTTGCTGTGCTGGCTGCAAGCCTGTTTGCGGTGTTTCTCTTTACCGTATTCGGCGGCTATTCGCTGCTGCTCTGGTGTCGGCAGTCCCTGTGGATGGTCGTTCCTCCTGCGTTAGTGCTGGCTGTTCTGGTCTGGACGTTCCTGAAAATGGACGACAAGATCACCGCCCTGCAAAAGCGGGTGGATGAACTGGAAGCCGCGCAGAAAACCGCCGAAAAGCCCGAGAAATAAATACAGCGCCGCCCTTACCGGAGAAGCTTTTCCGGCAGGGGCGGCGCACTTTTTTACATCTTACTTTTTATCCTGTGGGTCATCCAATCCTTTGAACATCACCATGCCCAGACTTGCAAAGTTGGCACCCAGCACAAAACCGACTGTTCCCAGTGACACGCTGAACAAAGCGCCCATAGCAACACCGAACAGGATGCCCGCAATTTGACTTTTCTTCATCTTACTGCTCTGCCTTTCCGTACCAGGCCACCGACAGCCGCCAAGAGAGGGAGTACAGCCCCAGAACGATCAGTACAATGCCCAGCAGAGCCAGTGGCGGAACGCCCTGCGGCAGAAGGTTCCGGGCCAGGCCGTCCTCATTGGCGGACACGCCAAACCCCATCAGAGCCGCAACCAGGCCGACCATAAGATAAAACGCATATTTTGCCTTTTCGTAGCCGAAGCGGTAGCTCAACGGCAGCAGGATGGTACTGCCGAGCAGGGTGGTCATGCCTACCTGCACCAGCGTGGAAACCACAAGCGCATGGTCCACAGCTGTCCAGTGCAGGCTTGCCACGCCAAGGGCTGCGGCGGCGAAGAGTTCCGCCAGCACCAGCCCGCACAGGCCAATGATGTATTTGCTGCCCACCAGCTGTTCTTTTGTCACCGGAAGCACGCCGCTGTACTCGCTGAATTTGCTGGCCTGATCATAGGCCAGCAGGGTCATGGGCATCATGCCCATCAGAAAGCCCGCATATACAATAAAGAAATTGGCCCCATTCATGATGGTAACCACGCCTGCGCCCATCATGACCACGGCGGCCACAATGACACCTTTGGCATAGTGCCATATCTGATAAGCGTCCTTTAGCAACAAGCCTTTCATTCTGCACACTCCTCTTTCACCATCAGCACAAACAATTCTTCGATGCTCGCCGGGGAAAGATTGGCCCCGGCAGGCATTGCGTCCCGGCGCACCAGCGCCTCGACCCCGTAGGGCGTTACCCGCTTGCCGTACACCCGTACATCCAGTGCCGCCAGCTGCGCCGCCGTGCCGTGCCACAAGGCATATTCTTCCCGCAAAGCATCTTTTTCTTCGCACAGCAGCAGCCTGCCCTTGTGCAGGAATGCAATGGTATCGCACAGCTTTTCCAGGTCGCTGACAATGTGGGAGGAAATGAGGATGGAGCGTTCTTCGTCCCGGGCAAAATCCAGCAGGATATCCACCACTTCATCCCGCACCACCGGGTCCAGCCCATTGGTGGCTTCATCCAGCAGCAGCAGCTTTGCGTGGTGGGAAAGCGCCACCGCAATGCACAGCTTCCTCTGCATTCCAGCGGAGTAATCCTTATACTTTTTGTCCGGCGGCAGGTCAAATTTCCGGCAAAACGCCGTGTAGTCACCAGCGTCCCAGTTGTGGTAGATGCCTGCCATCACCTTGCCCACCTCCACAGCGTTCAGGCACAGGGGGATGCCATCGCTGCCCAGCACCACGCCGATCTCCTCCTTGGTGCGGACAGAAGCGGTGCGGCTGTCCCTGCCAAGAATGGTCACGGTGCCGCCGTCCCGCTGCACCATGTCTAAGATCAGCCGGATGGTGGTGCTTTTGCCCGCGCCATTTTCACCGATCAGGCCGCAGATGGTGCCGCCGGGCAGGGTCAGATCCAGCGGTCCAAGGGTAAAGTCCTTATAGTGCTTTGTAAGCCCCTGCAGTTCCAGTGCGTTCATATTCAGCCCTCCCACAGTAGTTCCAGCATCTCCCGCAGTTCTTCCCTGCTCAGCCCGCAGGACGCGGACAGGCGGACGGCCTCGGTAAGGTGCTCTTCAATCTTTTTCAGGTTTTCTTCCCGCAGTAACTCGGTATTTTTAGGGGCTACAAAAAAGCCCTTTGCCGGTACTGCATAAAGAAAGCCCTCTTTTTCCAGTTCATCGTAGGCGCGCTTGGTGGTAATGACGCTGATGCGCAGATCCCGTGCCAGCCCCCGGATGGAGGGCATGGCCTCGTCCGGCTGCAAAGCCCCGCTGATGATCTGCTGCTTGATCTGGTTGTAGATCTGGTCATAGATGGGCGCGCCGCTTTTGTTGTTGATAAACAGTTCCATCGGCTGCTCCTTTGACGCTTGTGTTTCGTCCGTATATGTACAGTATATACAGTAGATACAGACTTGTCAAGAGGGTGCACAAAAAAATACACCCGCCATCCAAAATGGACAGCGGGTGCTATTTTTATAGGTTTTACAGCGCCTTGATAGCGGTCTTGATGCGCTCGGCGGCAAGCTTGGTCTTTTCCGCATCGCCGAAGGCGGTCAGGCGGAAGTAGCCCTCGCCGCACTCGCCGAAGCCCACGCCGGGGGTGCCCACAACGCCGCAGTTTTCCAGCAGCCAGTCAAAGAACTGCCAGCTCTTCATGTTGCCGGGGCAGCGCAGCCAGATGTAGGGGCTGTTCTTGCCGCCGCAGTACCACACGCCGCACTCGTCCAGTGCATCGGCGATCACCTTTGCATTGCGGCGGTAGTAATCCAGATTGGACTGGATCTCGGCCATGCCGCTCTCAGTGAACACGGCGGCAGCGGCGCGCTGCACCACATAGGGCACACCGTTGAACTTGGTAGTCTGGCGGCGCAGCCACAGCTTATTCAGGCTCATGCCCTCGCGCTCCAACTCCTTGGGCACTACGGTGTAGCCGCAGCGGGTGCCGGTAAAGCCTGCGATCTTGGAGAAGGAGCAGATCTCCACAGCGCACTGGCGTGCACCCTCGATCTCGAAGATGCTGCGGGCCAGCTCGCCCTCCGAGATAAAGCACTCGTAGGCGGCATCGTACAGGATGATGGCATCGTTCTTGCGGGCGTAATCCACCCATGCCTTCAGCTGTGCGCGGGTGTAGGCAGCGCCGGTGGGGTTGTTGGGGCTGCAGATATAGATGATATCTGCCTTTACGCTCTCGTCCGGCATCCCGAGGAAGCCATTCTCCTGCCCGGTGCGGCTATAGATGATCTTGCGGCCATCGGTGACGTTATCATCCACATAGGTGGGGTACACGGGGTCCGGTACCAGCACGGTGTTGTCCACATCGAACAGACCCAGCAGGTTTGCAAGGTCGCTCTTGGCGCCGTCCGAGATAAAGATCTCGTCCTCGGCAAGCTGGGTGCCGCGGCCGGCGTAGTAGCCCTGAATGGCCTGCTTGAGGAAGGGGTAGCCCTGCTCCGGGCCGTAGCCGTGGAAGCCCTCCTTAGTGCCCATCTCCTCAGCGGCATCGCGCATGGCCTGCACCACGCACTTTGCCAGCGGCTGGGTCACATCGCCGATGCCCAGACGGATGATCTCCTTTTCCGGGTGTGCTTCCTGATACGCAGCCACCTTGTGAGCAATGTCCACGAACAGGTAGCTGGCCTTCAGTTCGTTGTAATGCTTGTTCATCTTCATGATACTTTCCCTCGCTTCTATATTGTGGAACCCTCTCAGTCATCTCGCATTCGCTCGATGCCAGCTCCCCCGAGAGGGGGAGCTTTTTCGCTTTGAAGGGAAACTTTTTCTTTTGATGCAGAAAAGCTTGCCCTTCGGGAGAGCTGTCGCCGTCAGGCGACTGAGAGGGTTCTTATTTAAACTTCGGTCGTGCCCTCGCACACGGTCTCGGCAGCGCCGGTCATCAGCAGCTGCTTGCCGGGCAGTACCCGGATGGTCAGTTCGCCGCCGCGCAGCTGTACATGGACGTCCTCTCCGGCGGGGCAGACGCCCAACTCGGTCAGGGCTGCCACGGTGGCGCAGGTGCCGGTGCCGCAGGCCCATGTCTCGCCGCTGCCACGCTCCCACACACGCATCTTCAGGTGGGTGGCGTCCACCACCTGCACAAACTCGGTGTTGATGCGCTCCGGGAAGTTTTCGTGGTGCTCAAAGCCCGGGCCGATCTGCTCCAGCTTCAGACTGTCCACATCCGGCACAATGGTCACGCAGTGGGGGTTGCCCACACTGATGCAGGTCACCCGCCACAGGTTCTCTTCCACCTCCAGGGGCAGGTCCACCAGCGGTCCTTCGCCCATGTTCACGGCGGGCAGCGCCGCCGCCATTGCGGTGTAGGCGCCCATCTCCACCTGCCACAGCCCCTCGCCCATGCGGGCAACGGTCTTTAAGCCGCTGAGGGTGTCGATGGCAAGCTTCGGCTTTGCCGTGCCGTGGGTATACAACCACTCGGCCACGCAGCGGATGCCGTTGCCGCACATCTTGCCCTCGCTGCCGTCCGCATTAAAGATGCGCATCATGGCGTCTGCCCCGGCTGTGACCGGTGCGCAGATGCAGATGATGCCGTCCGCGCCGATGGAAAAGTGCCGCCGGGACAGCCGCTGTGAAAGCGCTGCGATATCCTCCGGCACGCCGGAAGTGCGGCAATCCAGATAGATATAATCGTTGGCGCAGCCCTGCATTTTGGTGAATGAAAGCTTCATGCTTATCGCTCCTTATAAAAGGGACCGGTCAGTCCCTGTAAACTCATTACTATATAATAGTAAAAAAACCGGCACGAGATGTCAAGGGAAAAAGCAGCTTTCAGACAATTTTCTTCAGTTGCTGCAAAACAGGGCTTGACAATACGCACTGCATGGGATATAAAAAAAGAGAGCGCTTTGTACAGTAGGCAAGGCTGTGCCGGAGACCGGAGGCTTTTCCGGGGCACGGCGGACTGTACGCGTATGCAATACAACTGCAAAAAGGAGACCACAGGAATGGATACTTTTGAAAAAATCCGTGCATTGCTGGCTGAGCAGCTGGACGTTGACCCGGCAAAGATCACGCTGGAAAGCGATATCATGAGCGATTTTGAGGCCGACAGTCTGGATATCGTGGATATGGTGATGACGCTGGAGGACGAGTTTGGCATCGAGGTGCCGGACGACGCCATCGAGTCCCTGCGCACCGTAGGCGATGTGGTAAACTTTGTGGACAGCCACGCGCAGAACTGATTTTTTTAGGCAGAAGCCCCGCCTTTGCAGTGCGGCACACGGCCGTGCAGGCAGGCGGGGCTTTATTATGGTTCGTGCGGAACGCGCCGCGTTTGGCGCACGGCCTTGGGAGGATATAACAAAATGGCAAAAGACAACAAGAAGCTCGTGCAGGCGATCACCAGTCAGGAAGAAAACTTTGCACAGTGGTACACCGACATCTGCGTGAAAGCAGAACTGGTGGAGTATTCCAGTGTGAAGGGCTTTATCATCCTGCGCCCCTATGGTCAGGCCATCTGGGAACTGATCCAGAAGGATCTGGATACCCGGTTCAAGGCTACCGGCCATGAGAATGTGGCTATGCCGGTGCTGATCCCGGAGAGCCTGCTGCAGAAGGAAGGCGAACTCGTCAATGGCTTCGCGCCGGAGGTGGCGTGGGTCACGATGGGCGGCTCCGACAAGCTGGAGGAGCGTCTGGCGGTGCGTCCCACCAGCGAGACCATGTTCTGCGACCACTGGTCCCGCGTGCTGCACAGCTACCGCGAGCTTCCCATGAAGTACAACCAGTGGTGCAGCGTGGTGCGCTGGGAAAAGACCACCCGTCCCTTCCTGCGCAGCCGCGAGTTCTGGTGGCAGGAGGGTCACACCATCCACGAGACCGCTGCCGAGGCCGAGGCAGAGACCCAGCAGCAGCTGAACTGCTACGCAGACACCTGCGAGCAGGATCTGGCGATCCCCGTGGTGAAGGGCCGCAAGACCGACAAGGAAAAGTTTGCCGGTGCTGAGGCCACCTACACCATCGAGGCCATGATGAAGGACGGCAAGGCTTTGCAGAGCGGCACCAGCCACTACTTTGGCGACAAGTTCAGCAAGGCTTACGATGTCACCTTTACCGGCCGCGACAACCAGCTGCATCATCCGTTCCAGACCAGCTGGGGTGTTTCTACCCGTCTGGTGGGTGCCATCATCATGACCCACGGCGATGACGACGGCCTGATCCTGCCCCCGGCCATTGCGCCCATTCAGGTGGTGGTGGTGCCCATTGCCGCCCACAAGCCCGGCGTCTCTGAGAAGGCTGCCGAGCTGGCCGAAAAGATCAGCAAATACGCCCGCGTGAAGCTGGACGACAGCGACAACGCCCCCGGCTGGAAGTTTGCCCAGTGGGAGATGAAGGGCGTGCCCCTGCGCCTTGAGATTGGCCCCAAGGATCTGGAAAAGAACCAGTGCGTTCTGGTGCGCCGCGACACCCGCGAGAAGGTCTTTGTAGGCTTGGACGAGTTGGAAACTGCCATTCCCGCCCAGCTGGAGGCTCTGCGCAAGGATCTGTACCAGCGTGCGCTGGAAAACCGCGAAAAGCGCACCTGGGCTGCTACCACCATGGACGAGGTGAAGGAGCTGGCAAAAGCCAACACCGGCTACATCAAGACCATGTGGTGCGGCGATCTGGCCTGCGAGATGAAGATGAAGGAAGAGGCCGGACTTTCCAGCCGTTGTATGCCCTTTGAGCAGGAGCAGCTGAGCGATGTGTGCCCCTGCTGCGGTAAGCCCGCCAAGGCCATGGTCTACTGGGGCGTTGCTTACTAAGCATTTGCCTTTCTAACCCGATACAAAACCCCCGGAGCAAAAAACGCTCCGGGGGTTTTACTTGTCATTTGTCGAATTATATGCTATTATAGAATTGCTGCTTCGGCAGCAAGGCACTGCACATAACGGCAGGCGGTTCGGCCCCACTTCCGAAAGGAGGTGAAGCTTATGCCAATTACTTTGACGTTCCATATCTTCGGATTGGTATTTACCATCAAGGTAAAAAGCGAGAACCGCCACCCTGGCCGGTGACGGTTCTTAGTCTTTAAGAACTTACATCAAAAGGGCTGACCGCTTGTCGCAGTGCCTTTTCTATTTACAGTATACCCACTTTTGAGGTTTCTGTCAAGAGCACGCCGTTTCGTTTCTGCGTGCTTTTTTCTTACCGGTCAAAGGTGGTGCTAAGGGTGGTCTGCCAGCTTTCGCCGGGGGCAAGGCAGGCGGCTGCGGCGCGCTGCTCCCAGTCCTGCGGGTCGGTCTCAGCGGCGGGCAGGCTGTGCCACGGCTCAATGCACACAAAGCGCACCGGCTTTGCGGGAGCCGACCAGATGAGCGAATAGGGGTAGCCCTCCACCTTGCAGGTGATATTGCGGCCGGTGTCCTTCTCGCAGATGCCGATGGTACCTGTGCGCAGGCCTGCCATGCAGAAGCTGTCGTTGGCAAACAGGTCATCGGTCAGCGGGATGGCCTGCTGGTTCTTCCACTGGTAATAACTCTTGCCGCTCAGCAGGCCGTTAGGGCGGGCATCGAGGATGACCGGGCTTTCCGGCTGGTCAAAGCGGAACTCGTAGTCGGTGGTGGTGTGCTTGGCATCGAACGGCACATTGAACGCCGGGTGGAAGCCGATGCCAAAGCGCAGCTGCTCCGTGCCGGGGTTCGTCACCTGCAGGGTATGATGTACGGTCTTGCCCTCCAGACGGAAGGTGCTGGTAAGCACAAAGTCATAAGGGAAGCGCTCTGCCTTGATGGCATCGTCTGCGCGCAACTCCAGCTGGATGGTATCCCCTTCTGCCCGCAGCAGGGTGTGCTCCAGATCCCGGGCAAAGCCGTGCTGGCCGCCCTTCCAGGTTTTTCCCTTGGCTGCAAAGGTGCCGCCAACCAGCTTGCCTGTCCACGGGAACAGAATGGGCGCGTGGCGCTTCCAGATGGCGGGGTCGGCCTGCCAGAGCAGTTCTTCGCCTGCGGCGTTCTTCAGGCTGACGGCCTCTGCACCGTGGGTGTCCACAGTCAGGGTCAGAAATTCGTTGTGAATGGTTGCCTGCATTTTCAGTATCTCCTTTGTCCTTCTTATTTTCCGGGGTCTTCTGCTTCCAGTATACTCCCCCGTGCGCCAAAAATAAAGCCCCAGTCCCGCCCGATTTCAGCAGGGCTGTGCCAGCGGCAGGGTGACGGCAAAGGTGGTGCCGTTTTCGCTGCTGCGTTCCACGGTCACACTGCCGCCGTGCAGCACGGCGATCTCCCGCACAAGGGCAAGGCCCAGCCCAACGCCGCCCATCTCCCGGCTACGGGACTTATCCACCCGGAAAAAGGGCTGGAAGATGCTCTCCCGGCAGTCTGCGGGGATGCCCGAGCCGGTATCCGCAATGCGCAGCACAGCAGTCTGTTTTTCCTGCCGCAGGCTGACGCACACCGCGCCGCCAGGGCGGTTATACTTGATGCCGTTTTCCACCAAATTGAACACCAGCCGGTAGATCAGCGCATCGCTGCCCACCATGCCAATCTCCTCGCAGTCCTGCTGCAGGGAGATGTTGTTTTTCTGAGCAAGGGGGGTCAGGTCCGTCAATATCTCCTCCACCAGCGGCGCAAGGGCAATGTGGTCGGTGCGGGAGACCGATTGCAGATTGCTCATCTCTAATAAAGTGCGCACAAGGGCGGTCAGGCGGTCCAGCTGCTCCCGCAGAGAACTGACCAGCCCGGCGGTCTCAGCATCCATGGCCGGGTGCTCCTCTGTAAACAGCTCCAGCTTTGTCTGCAAAATAGCCAGCGGGGTGCGCAGCTCGTGGGCGGCGTTGCCCGCAAACTGCCGCTGCAGTTCAAAGGACTGCGCCAGACCATCCAGCATCCGGTTCACCGACCGGCTCAGCTGCCCGAATTCCTGCACGGTGTTTTCGTCCAGACGGACGGTGGCAATGCTGTCCTGATCGACCCGCTGCGCCTGCTGCGCAAGCTGCTGCAAAGGTTTCAACGCTCTGCCGCTGACAAAATAAGCGATAGCTGCGCTGACGATGGTGACCACAGCAGTGATGCACCAGCCCTTGCGGCCAAAAACCACCTTTGCATCGTAGACTTCCTGCGAAAAATGCGCCAATAGGCTGGACATTTCCTCCTGCGGGATCTCAATAGTCAAGGGATCCGTGCTGCCGGGCTGATACTGCATCATAAAGCCGTTAAGGGCGTCCATGCCGGTAACGCCAGTGCGGTATAAAAGCAGGTTCATGCACACGCAGGCGCAGGCGATGAGCAGCGCCGTCAGCAGGGTGATGCGCCATTGCAGGGACAAACGCTTCATTGTACCTCTCCTCCGATCTCGTAGCCTTCCCCGATGCGGTTGCGGATGGGGTCGTACCCCAATGCCGCCCGCAGCTTTTTGCGCAGGGCAGAGATATGCACCCGGATAGAGTTGCTGAAGCTATCCACACTGCCGTCCCAGACGTGCTCGATGAGCTCCTCCTGACTGACCGGGCGTCCCTGATGCAGCAGCAGATATTCCAGTACGCCGCTCTCCTTCCGCGTCAGGGCAAGGGTCTGGCCGTCCACCGTGGCAACCCGGCTGCGGGTGTTGAAGCTGAGCCGCCCGCAGCACAGGCAGACATCCTGCTGGATGAACTTGCGCCGGGTCAGGCTGCGCACCCGGGCCTCCAGTTCTGCAAGATGGAAGGGCTTGGAAAGATAATCGTTTGCCCCGGCATCCAGCCCTTCCACCTTATCTGCGATCTCACTGCGCGCCGATAAGATCAGCACACAGGTCTCAAGGTCGTGCTGCCGTAAGCTGCGCAGCACCTGCATCCCGTCCACCTTGGGCAGGTTGAGGTCCAGCAGCACAAGGTCGTACCGCTCTGCCGCCAGTGCTTCCAGCGCGGCTTCGCCGTCTGCACAGGCATCCACCTCGTATCCGGACAGCCGCAGCTTTCGGGCAATGTCCTCCCGCAGGGAGTGCTCGTCCTCTACCACCAAAAGGCGCATTTTATTTTCCACCTTTCCCATAAAAAATCCGTTTCTTGCGTTTTTCTTCATTATAACAGATTATAGCAGGCGATGTTAAGATTCGTGTTAAGATTTTCTTAGCAGAAATTTTATCCCACATGGTGTATACTGGTGCCATCAAACAACAGGAGGCTATGATGTTCATGACAAAAAAACAGGCGCAGCTGCTTTTGCTTGCCGCCGGGGCGCTGATGCTGCTGTTCGGCGTGTGGCGGGGCGAGGCAGACACCGTATTTTCAAAGGCCATCCGGCTGTGTATGGAGTGTGTGGGCATTGGATAAGAAAAAACTAACGCCCCTCGCCCGGTTCCGGGGCTTTATACAGGCCGGGGCGACCCTTTTGACCAACATCCACCTGCCCAACTTTGCCAAAGGGACGCTGTATCAGGGCAGCGGAAAATACGTCTGCGTACCGGGGCTGAACTGCTATTCCTGCCCGGGCGCTGCCGGTGCCTGCCCGGTGGGAGCGTTCCAAGCGGTGGTAGGCTCCTCCAAATTCCGCTTTTCCTACTACATCACCGGCATCCTCATCCTCTTCGGGGTGCTGCTGGGGCGGTTCATCTGCGGCTTTCTCTGCCCGTTCGGGTGGTTTCAGGAACTTTTGCACAAGATTCCCTCCCCCAAGCTTTCCACCAAAAAGTTAAAGCCGCTGCGCTATTTAAAGTATGCGGTGCTGCTGGTCATGGTGGTGCTGCTGCCTTTGCTGGCGGTCAATGAGCTGGGCATGGGCGACCCCTTCTTCTGCAAGTATCTCTGCCCGCAGGGCGTGCTGGAGGGCGCCATTCCCCTCTCCCTGACCAATGCGGGCATCCGCGCTGCGCTGGGCAAGCTGTTCACATGGAAGGCCTGCATCCTGCTGGCGGTCATCGTAGGCAGCGTGGTGTTCTACCGCCCCTTCTGCAAGTGGCTGTGCCCGCTGGGCGCGTTCTATGCGCTGCTGAACAAGGTCTCGCTGTTCCAGATGCGCGTAGACACCCACAAGTGCGTTTCCTGCGGCGCCTGTGCAAGGGCCTGCAAGATGGACGTAGACATTACCAAGACCCCCAACCACACCGAATGTATCCGCTGCGGGATGTGCATGAAAGCCTGTCCCACGGACGCCATCCAGTATAAATTCGGGCTGGGAGACCAATCAAACACTGAAACAACAAAGGAGTAAAACCATGAAGCTTAACCGTGTAACCGCACTCATGCTCAGCCTTACGCTGGCTTTCAGCCTTGCCGCCTGCGGGCAGGGCGCATCCTCTGCATCCTCTTCTTCCTCTTCTTCCGCTTCCTCTGCGGCAGCGGAAAGCAAGACCGAGGAGCAGCTGCTGGCCGAGGAAAACGAGATCCTTTCCGCAAACGATGCCCTGTGGGAAAAGGTGTTCACTTCCATGGACAAGAACGTGACCGAGACCACCCTCAGCACGAACTACGGCGATTTTCTGCTCAGCGCCGTGGAAAAGGCAAAGGACCAGTTCTCGGATGAGGAGTACAAGACCCTGACCGCAGATGCAGAAAAGATTCGGGATATCGAAAATCAGATCGCTGCCCTTGCCCCCGCGGACGCGGCCGCTTCCGGTGCTGCCGCACAGGGCACCGCCTTCCCTCAGTTTGAGGGCAGCGATTTAGAGGGCAACCCGGTGGACAACAGCCTGTTTGCGGGCAACGCCTTTACGGTGGTGAACTTCTGGTTCAACGGCTGCAAGCCCTGCGTGGAGGAACTGGACGATCTGAACGCCCTGAACGAGAAGGTCAAGGCACAGGGCGGCGAGGTAGTCGGCATCAACACCGAGACGCTGGACGGCAACCAGCAGGGCATTGATGCCGCCAAAAAGCTGCTGGCTACAAAGGGCGCAAGCTACCGCAACATCTACTTTGCCTCCGGCAGCGAGGCCGGCAAGTTTGCACTGAACATCATGGCCTTCCCCACCACCTACGTTTTTGACCGGGACGGCAATGTTGTGGGCCAGCCCCTGCTGGGCGGCATCGACAAGGAAGAAAACCTTGCCGCCCTGCAAAAAAATATTGACGCCGCCCTTGCCAAAGACAGCGCCAAATAAGCGATTCTCCCCTGCCGCCTTCGGGCGGCTTTTTTGTTTGCTGTGGGCATTGCCATGCACGCCCGGGCGCCGGACGGAATACGCTGGGGCAGAAGCATACTTTTACCAGCAAAGGAGCGTATCTCCATGAAAAACACCGGAACTCTCCGCATCCAGACCTTTGCGGCACGCCAGTCTGCCCCCATGGAGGGGGTGACCGTTGTGGTGCAGGGGGACGGCTTTACCCTGCACTGCATCACCGATGCGACCGGCAGCGCCGCCGATATCCCCGTTGAAGCCCCCGCCTGCGCCCTCTCGCTGGACGAGGACAACACCACCCGCCCCTACGCCATTGTCAGCCTGACCGCCGCAAAGCCCGGCTACCGCACCGTGCGCATTGAGGGCATCCAGATCTTCGCCGGACAGGTAACGCTTGCACAGCCCCAGATGCTGCCCGACACGGAGGAAGGCAAGGACATCCCGGACTCGCCCATCGTCATCCCGCCTCACGCTTTGTTTGCGGGCAGCGGCGGCAGCGGCCCGCAGCCGGTGCAGCACTGCACGCCCCGGGTGCTGGATCAGGTCGTCATCCCCAAAAATATCACGGTG
Organism: uncultured Faecalibacterium sp.; assembly: GCA_934503275.1. GTDB lineage: Bacteria > Bacillota > Clostridia > Oscillospirales > Ruminococcaceae > Faecalibacterium. The sequence continues at coordinate 45,090 of CAKSVD010000005.1, read as the reverse complement.
CATCTGGGCAAACCGGCAGCTTCTGCCCGCAATGTGACGGTATCCTTCCGGGATTATATTGCCAACGTTGCCTCCAGTGAGGTGTACCCCACATGGCCGGAGCAGGCACTGCGGGCCAACATCCACTGCCAGATCTCGCTGGCGCTGAACCGCATCTATACCGAGTGGTACCCCAGCAAGGGCTACACCTTCAACATCACCAACTCCACCAGCTACGACCAGTACTACGTCCACGGGCGCACGGTATTTGAAGTGATGGTGCGCATCACGGACGATATCTTCAACACCTATCTGCGCAAGCGCGGCACAGTGAACCCCTATTATTCCGAGTACTGCGACGGCAAATCGGTCACCTGCCCGGGGCTCAAGCAATGGGGCACGGTGACGCTGGCCAACAACGGGCGCAGCGCTTTACAGATCCTGCGCTACTACTACGGCAGCAGCATCGAGATCGTGCGCACCAAAAATATCCGCTCCATCCCGCAAAGCTACCCCGGCACCCCGCTGCGGCAGGGCAGCCGCGGCACGGCGGTATTCACCCTGCAAAGGCAGCTGAACCGCATTGCCAAGGACTACCCCTTCCTTGGAAAATTGACGGTAGACGGCGTATTCGGCAGCCGGATGGCCGCCACGGTGCGGGCGTTCCAGAAACAGTTCAACCTGACCGCCGACGGCGTGGTGGGGCGGCAGACATGGTACAAGATCAGCTACATCTATGTATCGGTAAAGGACCTCGCCGAGTTGACCAGCGAGGGCGAGACCGCCACCGGCACCCTGTCCAGCGGCACATGGAACGGCACGGTGCTGAGCACCGGCGCTTCCGGCAGCGCAGTGGAGCAGGTACAGTTCTGGCTGAACACGCTGGCGCAGTACGACAGCGCCATCCCCTCCGTAACGGTGGACGGCGTATACGGCACTGCCACCGCCAATGCGGTGCGCGCCTTCCAGCGCAAATACGGCCTTACCGTAGACGGCATAGTGGGGCAGACTACCTGGAAGGAGTTGTACGACGAATTTTTGAGCATCCAGTCCGACAACGGCACCCCCAACGCCTACCCCGGCACGCCGCTGCGGGAGGGTGCCTCCGGGCAGAATGTGCGGCTGGTGCAGTTCTGGCTGAAGATCGCCCGCACCGTGTACACAAGCCTTGAAAATGTGACCGTGGACGGAAAATTCGGCGCGGGCACGGCAGCGGCTGTGCGGCGGTTCCAGCGCTATTTCGGGCTGACAGCAGACGGAGTGGTGGGGCGCACCACATGGCAAAAGCTGTACGAGGTGTACAACGATATCGCCAACCGGCTGCTCTCCTCTTCCCTGCGCCCCGGCGAGTACCCGGGCGTGCTGCGCACCGGCTCTGCCGGCACAGCGGTGCGGGAACTGCAATTTTACCTCTACCTCATGAGCGCCTACGAGAGCAGCATCCCGCCGGTAAGCATTGACGGAAAGTTTGGCGCGGACACCGAGCGGGCGGTGCGGGCGTACCAGCGGTTTGCGGGGCTTACCGTGGACGGCGTGGTGGGGCGCACCACATGGAACTCCCTCTATGGCCGCGCCAGCCAGCTGCGTTCTTCCGGCCCGGTGGTCACCTTAAAACGTCTGCCCTACCCCGGCACCCCGCTGACGGTGGGCAGCAGCGGCGAAACCGTACTGTACTACAATCTGCTTTTGCGGCGCATCGCCTATTATTTTTCCAGCGTAGAGGCCCCGCCCCTTGCCGACCGTTATACCGAGGAAACTGCCACCGCTACCCGCAGCGCCCAGCAGCTGCTTGGACTGGAGCAGACCGGCATTGCAGATGCCGACACATGGACGGCGGTGGAAGCGCTGAGCTTGCAGTTGGCCGCTCATGCCCCGAACCCCGATAGAGACACGCCACCCGGCACTGCCTACCCGGGGCGCGCCATCGCCGAGGGCAGCGCCGGGCAGGAGGTGGGACAGGTGGAGCGCTGGCTCAACCGCCGGGCACAGCTTTCCTGCGGCGAGGACTATGTGGCCGATAACAACCGCTTTGGCGCGGCAGACGCTGCCGCCGTGCGGGCTGTCCAGCAGCAGGCGGGGCTGCAGCTGGTAAACGGCATCGTGTACCGCGAAACATGGCAAGCTTTGCAAGCCCAGTGCACCGACCCCTGCGGCAGCGAGAAGGAGGAATGAGGGATGGCACGCCTTTTGATCTATGACGCCTACGAAAACAAGGTGTACACCTACGCAAACCTGAACGAGAACGACCCCATGCCTTACAGTACCCTGACCACCCTGCGGCTGCGGGAGTTCCGGGGCAAATCGGCCAGCCCTACCCTGTGGACCACCATTGCCGCCATGGAGGCGTGGAACCTGACCCGCCGCAAATACGGCAGGGGCATCCCGGTGGGGTACGCCTTCCGCCGTATCTGGGAGGGCGGCCATGGCACCCGCAGCCAGCACTACGCAGGGGTAGCGTTTGACGTAGGGCAAAGCCTTGACCAGCGCCAGCGCACCGCTATTTACAACGCCGCCCGCGCTAGCGGCGCATGGGGCTATGTGGAGCCGCTGAGCCAGACCCCCACATGGGTGCACTTTGACCGCCGCTACGGCACCCCGGCCTGCAGCGGCACCACCGCAGGCTACCCCACCCTGCGCCGGGGCAGCCGGGGCTGCTATGTCATGGTTTTGCAGGATGCACTTTCCACCCTTGGCTACCAGACCGGCAGCCGCATCGACGGCATCTTTGGTGCCCGCACCGAGCAGGCGCTGCGCGGCTACCAGAAGCGTACCAGCCTGCGGGTGGACGGCGTGTGCGGCTGCGACAGCTGGAAAAAGATCTCCACCGCCGTCATTGGCATCGGACGCACCAAAACCACCATTGACTAGCATTTGTCCCATACAGAAAAAACGGCCGCACAAAACCATGTGCGGCCGCTCCTTTTTGCTCACTTTATAGCCTGCTTCAGCTGTTCCAGATCTGCGGCATCCGGGTGGGAGAGCGCCTTATCGAAGTTTTCGATCAGGGCGTCCAGATTGGGGATATGTAAAGGCTTTGCCTTCATAGCCTCGTACCGCTGCCGGACGGACACCGGCATTTTGCCCTGGCACATAAAGCTGCCAATGACGGTGTTGCTGCCGTCCAGCGCCTCCCGGGTGGCGGCAAGGATCTTTTCAAAGTAGGGCGCACTGCCGCCAAAGCCTGCAGTGCCGAACAGGAATACCCGCTTGCCGTGGAACTGCTTCAAAAACTCCAGTGTGTCAGCATCGGCCTTGCCCTTGTCCGTCCAGAAACCCACATACAGGGTATCTGCTGCCAATGCGGCAGCGTTCGGTGCGCCGAAATAGCAGCAGTCTGTCTGCGGCAGCTGCTCCTGCAGGGTCTGTGCCAGCAGTGCGGTGTTGCCGGTTTTGCTGCTGAATACGATGGCGTAACTCATTACTTTTACCTCCCTCAGAGCAGCGGCAAGGCTGCCGGATACTCTTGTGCATATGTTATTTTTACGGCAGTTCTTTTGCCGGGAAAGCCTGAGATCATGGAACAGTATAGTACAACGCCCTGCCAAAATCAAGGGTCAACGATATTCTCGCCTTTCCCGGCCAGAAAGCTGCGCAGGTTGCCGGTGGTGATATCCATCAGCCGCTGCAGCGCTTCCTTGGTAGTCCATGCAATGTGCGGGGTGAGCACCGCGCCCGGCAGACCGCGCAAACGGCTTTGGGGCGGCAGCGGCTCGGTGGCAAAGGCATCGGCGCCGTAAAAGGCAAGCTTGCCGCTTTCCAGCGCATCGGCTACGGCTTCCTCGTCCACCAGTGCACCCCGGGCGGTGTTCAGCAGAATAGCACCGGGCTTCATTTTTGCAAGGGCATCCCGGCTCATCAGCCCGCGGGTTTCCGGGGTGGCCGGGCAATGCAGGCTGAGCACATCGCTGCGGGCAAGCAGGGTGTCAAAATCCACGAACTCCACCCCATCGGCGGCGTACTCCGGGCGCACCGTGCGGGTGCACACCAGCACCTCCATGCCAAAGGCTTTTGCAATGCGGGCGGTCTGGCGGCCGATGCTGCCGTAGCCGTAGATACCAAAGTTCTTGCCCAGCAGCTCCACCTGCGGCAGCAGACCGTACTCTGCCGGGATGCCCAGCTGCCAGTACCCGGCCTTTACTGCCCGGTCGTACCGCTGGGCACACTGGCAGATGGCCAGCAGCAGGCTGAAGGTCATCTGCGCCACACTATAAGTAGAGTACCCCGGCACGTTGGCCACTGCCACCCCATGGCGGCGGCAGGCATCAAGGTCGATATTATCCGTGCCGGTGGCGATGATGCCCACCCATTTAAGGCTCGGACACTGCGCCAGCACTGCTTCGTCAATGCGGCACTTGTTGATGAGCACCAGTTCTGCATCCCCGATGCGGAGTGCAATATCGGCGTAGTCGGTGCGCACATAGCTGGTGGTGTCCGGCACCAGTGCCTTTACCCCGGACCAGTCCAAATCCCCTTCTTCCATCACATAGCTTTCCAGAATCACTGCCTTCATAATTTTCCATTCCCTCTCTGCTTTACGTTATTCCGTTTCTTTCAGCGGATAAAGTGCCAGCGCAAGGCTGCCGCCGTAGGGGCGGCTGTCCAGCGCGGCATAGCCCTTTGCCAGCAGCAGCGCCAACTGCACCCTATCTTCCAGCGGCACCCACACCGGCGCGGTGCGGGCGGGCACACAGCCGGTGCGCAGCAAAAAGCAGGGCGCAAGGCTTTCCAGCGGGCGCAGCGCCCGCAGCCCAAAGCCCTGCCGAAAATACAACGGCAACAGTGCCGCCGCGGTTTCGGTGCACTCCACTACCGCCCATGCCGTGCCCTTGCGGCGCAGCCGGTCTGCCCGGGCTGCGGCAACTTCCACCAGCCGGGCGGGCAGTTCTTCGCCGGTATTCACCAGCGGGGTAAGCAGACAGCCGTCCTCCAGCTGCCGACGCCCCAGCCAGCTGCGCAGTGCCGCTGCGGCAGCGGTATCGGCGGTGAGGGGCAGCACCAGCAGCGCCGCCCCGGATGTGCCCCACGCCTCGCCTACGGTCAGCATCCGCAGCACCTCGGAGCAGGGGCGGTAAAACCCCGCCCCGCCGCAGCGCACCAATGTAAAAAATTCCTCGGCGGAAAGACGCCGTACCTGCCGCCGACGCGGCGGGTCGCATACCTGGATCATTTGCAGTTCCTCCGTTCTGATGTTCTTTCCATCAGCATACGGAAAACTGCGTGCGAACCGGCGCGAAACAGCGCGCCTTACAGTGTAAAAATCAGTCCAGCGAGATGTCCTCGCTCAGCACCTGCCCGATGGGCTTTGCAATGCACAGGTCGGCAGAGGCATCAGCCCCGGTGGGCTGCATATTGATGACCACCAAGTTGTCACCCCGGAAGTATCGGATGAGCCCGGCGGCAGGATACACCACCAGACTGGTACCGCCGATGATAAGGGTATCGGCATGGCGGATGGCATCCACTGCACCGGACAGCACCTCCTCGTCCAAGCCCTCCTCGTATAGCACCACGTCCGGCTTTACGATGCCGCCGCACTCGGTGCAGCGGGGCACGCCGGTGCTGTTTGCGACAAAATCCACATCGTAGAACCTGCCGCAGCGGGTGCAGTAGTTGCGCAGGGTGCTGCCGTGCAGTTCGTACACGGTTTTGCTGCCCGCCGCCTGATGCAGGCCGTCGATGTTCTGGGTGACCACCGCACGCAGCTTGCCCTGCTGTTCCAGCTTTGCCAGTCGCAGATGAGCGGCATTAGGCTTTGCGCCCTTTACGATCATCTTATCGCGGTAAAAACGGTAAAACTCCTCCGGGTTTTCCTCCCAGAAGGTATGGCTGAGGATGGTTTCGGGCGGGTAGTCGTATTTCTGGTGGTACAGCCCGTCCACGCTGCGGAAATCCGGGATGCCGCTTTCCGTAGAAACGCCTGCGCCGCCGAAAAAGACGATGCTGCTGCTTTTTGCAATAATGTCTTCCAGTGCCTTGACCATAGTTGAAACGCCCCTTTCCTCACGGAAGCTTTTGTGTTAAGATAGTACCAGTATAGCACATTCTTGCAGGAAAGGAAGAGGCCGGTTTTGAACGTCTGGTACATCAACAGCATCCTTGGTGCCATCTGTCTGGAGGAGGAAAACGACGCGCTGTGCGGGGTACATTTTTGCCCGGACGGCGCGCCGGAACTGGAACCGCTGCCCCGCAGGGTGGTGGAAACGCCCCTGCTGCAGGAGGCCGAGGAGCAGCTGAACGAATATTTTGCCGGGGTGCGCCGGGAGTTCGACCTGCCGCTGGCGGCAAAAGGCACGGCCTTTCAGCAGGCGGTATGGGCGCAGCTGCGCAAGATCCCCTACGGGGAGGTGCGCACCTACGGTCAACTGGCGGCGGCGCTGGGCAAGCCCAAGGCAAGCCGCGCCGTGGGCAGCGCCTGTCACTGCAACCCGCTGTGCATCGTGGTGCCCTGTCACCGGGTCATTGGCGCAGACGGCAGTCTGACCGGCTACGCCGAGGGGCTGGATATCAAGGAATATCTGCTGGAGCTGGAGCGGTTTTGAGAGAATGATAAAGGCTGCTGCGCATTGTTTTGCGCAGCAGCCTTTGGTGTTTTTTGCAGTTTTAAAAGCCCATGGGCGGGACGTAATAGCTTGGGATAGACCCGCTTTTAGGCGTAGCTGCGGCCTGCTGGCGCAGCGCCGAACGTGTGACCTCTGCCCAGGAATACTGGGTCATATACTCGCCCCGGTAGGAGTTGAAGGCCGAGCGGTCTCCCCGCAGGAAGTTATAATAATCGCAGTCCACCTTGCTGGTATCCAGCGCCAAGGTGCTGCGGCCGCGTACCAGCAGCCCGTTGACCCCTGCATCCTCCAGCGTGTGGCTGAGGTCAAAGATCAGGTTGCGCAGGTGGCTGTGCAGCGAGGCGGTGTCGGGCTTATCCTCCCACAGGACAGCCAGCATCTCGCCGTTGGTGCAGGTGGCACCGTTGCGGTCCACAAGGTAAGCCAGCAGTTCCTTGCTCTTGCTGCGCTTGAAGGAGAGCGGACGTCCGCCCACAAAGATCTCGAAGTTGCCGAAGCACTGGATCTTGATGCCCACAGGCGCCGTTTCCGGCGGGTAGCGCAGATTTTCCAGCACATTGCGCACATCAGATTCGTTAGCGGGCTTGAGCAGAAAACCGCTGACGAAGATCTGCAGCGCCTCCAGCGCATACTCCGGGTGCTCGGTGACCACGATGATATTGCAGCGGGGCTGCAGCTTCTGGATCATACGGGCAAGGGCAAGGCCGTTCATGCCCGGCATTTCCAAGTTCAGAAAGGCAGCATCCATCGGCCCCTGCCGCATCCACGTCAGAGCATCGTCAGTCGTCATGGCACTGATATAATCACAGTCCGGTGCCACCCGGCACAGGATACGGATCAGAGAATTGATCGCAAGCTGACCGTCATCCACGACCAATATTTTCATAGCTTCACCCCCGTCTGCTTACATAAAGCAATTCCCCGCTGTTAGTTTAGCACGCCGCAAACTTTTAGGCAAGTTGTTTTCCGGAAAAATCCAAAAAGAAACATTTTCGCCAAAATTCCAGTTCATCAATTGCTTTTTCGACGAAATGTCGGAGCATTACGCAACAAATCGATATATCAATTTGTTCTTCATTTGTCCTCTCTGCTCCTTGGAAAGCGCAGCTTTCTCATAACAAACAAAAGGCCGCTGCACCGGTCTTGTGCAGCAGCCATATGAATATTTGCGTTTGTCGCGCTCTGCGGAGCGCTCCAATCACTTTTTCACGGGTACTTCAATGGAGATCCAGTTCCGGCGGGACGTCCAGCTGGTCGGAGACATATTTCCCGTTCTTTTTGCGCTGACGCACGCACTCGGTAAGCAGATATTCGATCTGCCCGTTCACCGAGCGGAAGTCATCCTCTGCCCAAGCGGCAAGGGCATCGTAGAGTTTGGCGTTCAGGCGCAGGGGCACCTGTTTTTTCGGCTCGGCCATCAGTACAGGCTGCCGCTGTTCACGATGGGCTGGGCATCCCGGTTGCCGCACAGCACCACCAGCAGATTGGAGACCATTGCCGCCTTGCGCTCATCGTCCAGTTCTACTACCTTGTTCTCGCTCAGACGATCCAGCGCCATTTCCACCATGCCCACAGCGCCGTCCACGATCATCTTGCGGGCGTCAATGATGGCACTGGCCTGCTGGCGCTGCAGCATGACCGCCGCGATCTCCGGCGCATAAGCCAGATAAGTGATGCGGGCCTCCACCACCTCGATACCGGCTTCGGCCACGTTCTTCTGGATCTCGTCCCGGATGCGGGCAGCCACTACCTCGGAGGAGCCGCGCAGGCTGCCCTCGTCGGCTACGCCGTCGCCAGTGGTATCCACGTTGGGAGAAACATCATAGGGGTACACCCGCACCACGTTGCGCAGGGCGCTGTCGCACTGCAGGGAGAGATATTCCTTGTAGTTATCCACATTGAACACTGCCTTGGCGGTATCGGTCACGCGCCAGATGACTGCAATACCGATCTCCACCGGGTTGCCCAGACAATCGTTGATCTTCTGGCGGGAGTTGTTCAGGGTCATCATCTTGAGCGAGATCTTTTTGCTCATGGACTCGACGCTCATCTGAGCATTCTGACCGTTACCGCCAAACAGCGCAGCCACGTTGGTTTCCTTGCTGTTCACGTCTCCGCTCTGGCTCAGGCGGGTGCCGGCGGCGGGGTTGACGGCGGTACAGAAGGGGTTTACCCAGTAAAAGCCCTGTCCCTTCAGGGTGCCGATGTAATCACCAAACAGGGTGAGCACCAGCGCCTCCTGCGGCTTTAACACCTTGAGGCCGCAGAACAGGAAAATGCCTGCGATCCAATAGGCAATGGACAAGATCAGCAGCGGCACGCCCAGAAGCATCCGGTCTGCATTCAGCAGGGTGATGCTGTAGATAAACAGGGCAACGGCCACCACATAGCCCAGCAGGGTGAGCAGCAACATAGCCATACCGTTTTTGCGGGTATTCAAAATTTTCTCTTCCATAACAGGTCCCTCCTTATCAGGGTCGGAAGCATTTCTTTCTGATATCAAAATCATATCACTTTATAAAAGACCTGTCAAGTAGTTCCAACAAAAAATCCCCGCCTGTCCGGGCACTGCTGCCACGGGCAAACGGGGAATTTTTTTCCTATCCTATAAGGGAAAAGGACTGCTGTCTTAGCGCTTATACTTTGCGGCGGTCTGCAAACGCTGCATGGCACGGTCCAGCGCAATCTTGCTCTGGTAATACTCATGCATACTCTGCTTATGCTGCAAGCGTTCCTCGGCGCGGATGCGGGCAGCCTCGGCACGGTTTTTGTCGATGTCCTCCGGGTTCTCGGCGCTGTCCACCAGCACCATTACATAGGCGGGGGTCACCTCGGCAATGCCGTCGCCCACCAGCACATCCCGGGCCTTGCCGTCCACCATAAAGTGGAGGATGCCCATATGCAGCGCCACCAGCACCGGGTTATGCCCGGCCTGTACGCCGTAGATGCCGTCGCTGATGGGCAGGGTGAGATCCTCGCAGTCGCCCTGATAGAACTCGCCGCTGGATGCTGTGATGCTCAGCATGAACTTGTTCATCAGACGGCACCGCCCTTTTCCTCAGCCAGCTTCTTTTCTGCCTTTTCGCGCGCTTCCTCCAGCGTACCTACGTTGAAGAATGCCCACTCCGGCAGGTCATCGGCCTTGCCGTCCACGATGGCGGCAAAGCTGCGCACGGTGTCCTTCAGGGGCACATACTTGCCCTTGAGACCGGTAAAGTTCTCGGCCACGGCAAAGGGCTGGGACAGGAATTTCTGCAGCTTGCGGGCACGCATGACGGTCAGCTTGTCGTTCTCGTCCAGTTCGTCCATGCCCAGAATGGCAATGATGTCCTGCAGTTCCTGATAGCGCTGCAGAATGGACTGCACCTTGCGGGCTACGCGGTAGTGCTCCTCGCCCACGATGTCCGCCTCCAGAATGCGGGAGGTGGAAGCCAGCGGGTCCACAGCCGGGTAGATGCCCTGCTCCACGATCTTACGGGACAGCACAGTGGTGGCGTCCAGATGGGCAAAGGTGGTGGCGGGGGCGGGGTCGGTCAGGTCGTCGGCAGGCACATAGACGGCCTGCACCGAGGTGATGGAGCCGTCCTTGGTGGAGGTGATGCGCTCCTGCAGAGCGCCCAGCTCGTTGGCCAGCGTGGGCTGGTAGCCCACGGCAGAGGGCATACGGCCCATCAGGGCAGAGACCTCGCTGCCGGCCTGCACGAAACGGAAGATGTTATCAATGAACAGCAGCACGTCCTTGTGGGTCTCCTCACGGAAGTACTCTGCCATGGTCAGGCCGGTCTCGGCCACGCGCATACGGGCTCCCGGGGGCTCGTTCATCTGGCCAAAGACCAGTGCGGTCTTGTCCAGCACGCCGGAGGCGTTCATCTCGCCCCACAGGTCGCAGCCCTCGCGGGAGCGCTCGCCCACGCCGGTAAAGATGGAGTAGCCGCCGTGCTCGGTGGCCACGTTATGGATCAGTTCCTGGATCAGCACGGTCTTGCCGACACCGGCGCCGCCGAACAGGCCGATCTTGCCGCCCTTGGCGTAAGGAGCCAGCAGGTCGATGACCTTGATGCCAGTCTCCAGAATTTCAGTCGCAGGCTTCTGCTCTGCAAAGCCGGGTGCCTTGCGGTGGATGGGCCAGTGCGGCAGTTCGTCCACAGCACCCTTGCCGTCAATGGGGCGGCCCAGCGGGTCGAACATACGGCCCAGTGTGCCCTCGCCCACAGGGGCGGTCAGGCCGTGGCCGGTAGCTTCCACCGGCATCCCCTTGCCCAGACCCTCGCTGGCAGAAAGCATGATGCAGCGCACCGTGGTCTCGTTGACGTGCTGCGTCACCTCCATGGTGCGCTCGGTGCCCTCTGCGGTCACGGTAAGCGCCTCCTGCAGGGCAGGCAGCCTGCCGGCGGTGAACTGCACATCCACCACGGGGCCTGCTACGCGAATAATAGTTCCCTGTATCATTTGGATTGCCTCTTGTCAAATCTTGTTTGTCCAACTGACCCTCTCAGGCATCGCTGCGCGATGACTGAGAGGGTTTTCCTTTATTATGTCCGGTCCTGCACGGCAGCCGCGCCGCCGATGATCTCGGTGATCTCCTGTGTAATGGAGCCCTGACGGGTGCGGTTGTATTCCAGCTGCAGGTCCCGGATCATATCATTGGCGCTCTTGGTGGCGGAATCCATGGCGGTCATGCGGGCACTCTGCTCGGCGCAGAAGCTCTCGGTCATGGCGCCAAAGATCATGCCGTGCATATAGATGGGTGCGATCTGCTCGAACACCGTCCATGCGTCCGGCACCAGTTCCACCTCGCCCCTGGGGTCGCCCAGACCCTTGGGAGCAGGCTGCAAAAACCGCCGGTCCAGCGGCAGCAGACGCTCCATGACAGGCTCGCTGGTAAGGGCGTTCTGGATCTTGGTGTAGACGATGTAGATCTCGTCCAGCTTGCCGGACTTGAAATCATCAATAGCGTCCACCGTGATGTCGCGGGCACGCTGCAACGTGGGTGCGGTTGCGCTATAACGGAACTCCTCCACAAGGCGGGGGTCCCGGTGGCGCAGGGCGCGGTAGCCCACCTGACCGATGACATAAAAGCGGTCGTTGGGGTCTGCGTGCTCCCGCAAAAACTTGAGCAGGTTCTGGTTATAAGCACCTGCCATGCCTTTATCGGCAGTAAGCACCAGATACGCCCGCCGGGGGTTTTCCAGATTCCGCTCGTGGAAGAAGGGGTGCTCCGGCTCCTCCGGCAGATGCGGCACAACACGGGAGATGGTGTCCCGCATACGGTTGAAGTAGGGGGACACATTCTGGTAGTTCTGCCGTGCCTTGCGCAGCTTGGACGAAGAGATCAGGTACATGGCATTGGTGATCTTCATGGTATCCTGAATGCTCTCGATGCGCTCCTTCAGCAGCTTACTGGACGACATGGTCATTGCCTCCCGCATAAGCTTTCCAAGCGTTCAGGATGGCATCCACCCGGTCGGGCTCCAGCTTGCCGTCAGCATCGATCTTCTGCATGGTACCGGAGACGTCTGCACGGAACTGCCGCACAAAGGCAGCGGTCTTTTCCCGCTGCTCTGCGGTGGGCAGGGTGTCCAGCAGGCCGTGGGAGGCCAGCACCAGAATGACCACCTGCTCGGCATCGGATTTAGGCTGGCACAGCGGCTGCTTGAGCATTTCCATCAGTGCCTTGCCGTGCTCCAGCTGGCGGCGGGTCTCGGCGTCCAGATCGGAACTGAACTGTGCAAAGGATTCCATCTCCTTATACTGTGCCAGTTCGATACGCAGGTTTGCGTTGGCCTTTTTCATGGCCTTGGTCTGGGCAGCGCCGCCCACACGGGACACCGACAGACCCACGTTGACAGCCGGGCGGTTGCCGGCGTTGAACAGGGCGCTCTCCAGGAAGATCTGACCATCGGTGATGGAGATGACGTTGGTGGGGATATAGGCCGAAACATCGCCGGCCTGCGTCTCTACGATGGGCAGTGCGGTGATAGAGCCGCCGCCCAGATCATCCCGCATACGGCAGGAGCGCTCCAGCAGACGGGAGTGCAGGTAGAACACATCGCCGGGGTAAGCCTCACGACCCGGGGAGCGGCGCAGCAGCAGCGAGATGGCACGGTAGGCCACCGCGTGCTTGGACAGGTCATCGTAAACGATGAGCACGCTCTTGCCCTTGGCCATGAAGTACTCGGCCAGTGCAGTGCCCGCATAGGGGGCAATGTACTGCAGCGGGGCAGAATCCGACGCGGTAGCTGCCACGATGGTGGTATAGCTCATAGCGCCGTGCTTTTTCAGATCCTCGGCCACGCGGGCGACGGAGGAAGCCTTCTGCCCGATGGCAACATAGATGCAAAGCACATCCTTGTCCTTCTGGTTCAGGATAGCATCAGTGGCAATAGAAGTCTTACCGGTCTGGCGGTCGCCGATGATCAGCTCACGCTGACCGCGGCCGATGGGGAACATGGAGTCAATGGCCAGAATACCGGTGTGCAGCGGGGTGTCCACGCTCTGGCGCTCCAGAATACTGGGTGCCTGCTTCTCAATGGGGTTGTAGCCCTCGGCCTCGATGGGGCCTTTGCCGTCGATGGGCTCGCCCAGCGGGCTGATGACACGGCCCAGAAAAGCATCGCCCACCGGGATACCGGCGCGCTTGCCGCTGCGGGTGACCATGGTGCCCACACCAACGGTCTCGGCACCATCGAACAGCATAACGCCCAGCTGTTCAGGCTCTACGCTTTCCACCATACCCTTGGCACCGTTTTCAAAGGTGACGATCTCGCCGTACACGGCGCGATTCATGCCGTCAATGTGCACGATGCCATCGGCGGAGGAGATGACCACGCCGCCCTCTGCGGAGGTCTCGGCGGGCTTGTAGTCCTCGATGCGGGTCTTGAGGGTAGCCAGCGAAGGCTTGCCCTCCATCATTTTATCCAGCTGATGACGGCCGGAATTGTCGAACACGCGGTCGCCCACCTGCAGGACATAGCCGGAAAGCAGGCTCTCGTCCACGGTGATGTTCAGGATGACTTCCGTTGCGTCATACAGCTTTTTGATTTCCGATTTGATGCGGTCCAGATCTTTTTCGCGGAGTTTATGGGCGCAGCGCAGGCTGGCCTTGACGATGCGGTTATCCGCAAAAAATTCACGACTGAATTCAGTTGCCATTGCCTGCACCTGCTTTCTGCAGCAGATCGTCCAGCAGCTGATCATCATCCTGGGCGGTCAAATTATGTTTCAAAAGCTTTTCGCACATGGAGCGTGCCAGTGCCGTAGCCTGTGCATCTGCTTCCCGCAGCTTGTTCTGGCGCTCGATCTCCACAGCGGCCTTACCGGCAGCCACGATCTCGTCGGCCTGCTTCTGCGCATCGGCCAGCAGCTGCTGCTTTTCCACCTCGGCCTGCTTCTCGTAGGCTTCGCGGCGGGCTGCGGCTTCGTTGTCCACATTACGCAGCTTGTCCTGCGCGGTCGTAAGTGCTGCGGCGGCCTCGGTCTTGGAGGTCTGTGCCGCTGCAATGTCTGCCTCGATCATCTTCTGGCGCTGATCCAGCACGTTCTGGATGGGCTTGAACAAAAACTTGCGCAGCAGCACATACAGGATCAGGACATCCACCACGGTCCACAGCAGGTTCAAATCCAACTTCAGCATTCGTCCACGCCTCCGTTACTGGCCCAGGAACAGGATGATCAGCAGTGCAACGACGAAGCCGAAAATTGCGGTACCTTCTGCCAGAGCAGCGCCCAGCAGCAGGTTCGTCTGGATCTTACCGGAAGCCTCCGGCTGGCGGGAGATGGCCTCCGTTGCCTTACCCGTTGCAATACCAATGCCAATACCGCCGCCAATACCGGTCAGCGCTGCAATGCCAGCGCCCAGAGCTACCAAACCACTCATAGTTCTATCTCCTTTGTAATAACATTTTTAAATGTGTTGTTTATTCCTCGCCGCCGATGCTCTCTTTCATGAACAGTGCGGTCAGGAACACGAAAACATAGGTCTGGATCAGACCATCGAACAGGTCAAAATACAGGCTGAACACCGCCGGAACGAACACCGGGACCACCAGCTTGAGCAGTTCCATGATAACGAACGCGCCCAGCACGTTGCCGAACAGTCGCATACACAGACTGGTGGGGCGAATAGCGATTTCGAGGATGTTCATAGGGGTCATGATGGGGGTAGGGGCTGCAAGGCTCTTAAGAAAGCCCGCGCCGCCCCGGGCGCGAACGCCTGCATACTCGATAAGCACGATGCTCATCAGTGCCAGCGCAGCGGTCACATCCAGATCCTTTGTGGGGGGCTTTACGCCGAACACACCGATCACGTTGGAGCAGGCAATGTACAGCGCCACGGTCATCAGGTAGGGCACATAGCGGCTGCCCTCCTTGCCCAGCAACCCTTCAAAGAAGTTTTTGCCAAGGGAGTACAACGCTTCCAGTGCTGCCTGACGCTTGCTGATGTGATCCACCTTCAGGTTGCGGGTGAGCAGGATGGAGCCCACCACCAGCAGCAGCATGATCACCCAGCTGATGACCACCGATTCCGGGATCTGCAGCGAGCCGACCTTGACATACTCCACGGTAAGCTCTTCCATCAGAGCCTGCGTCAATTTGTTCATTTGCTTTTCCTCCTTCCTGCAGGGATAGGGGTCTGCGGGCGGGAGCCGGATGTGCGGCGCATCCCCGGCCGAGGATCTGCCGCACGCCCTTGCTCCGCGCCCCTTCACACCTTCTTATCGCGCGAAGAAAAGACTGTGCACCGTGAAAAAAGCAAGGAAGGCGCTGCCTGAATGCTACCTGCGCCCTCCCCTTTCTTTGTCGGTTTCGTCTTTTTTCGTTGTGTATAATAGTACGATTGCACAAAATTGGCAAGGGTATTTGTGCACATTCTACATTTTATCCGGTAGCATTGCACCAGCAAAACAAAACTGTTGTACAGAGTGCACAATTGCAAGTTAAAAAAGCATATAATCTGTACAATTTTCTTGGGTTTATCCAGTGCTTTGCAGGCGTATTCTGCCGGTTTTGGAAAATATTTCCGTAAAAATAGCCGTACCGTATAGCTTTTATATATCAGGTATATAAAAAACGTATAGGTATCCTTCCCGGTATGTTCCGGCAGCATCTTATGTATATTTCTTATACATATTTATTATAGAATCGCAGCTAAACCGCCTTACATGGCCTGCTTTTCCCCGCGGCGGAACACCAGCCGGAAGATGGCACGGGCAAGCGGGCCGCAGTACAACATCTGCCAGCACAGCGTCATGGGCATATTGCAGCCCCAAGTATGTACCCACATCCCAAAGCTCGGCTCTTTGAACAGCAGCGTTGCAACCAGACTCATCACCGGGCACATGATGCACACGATCATCAGCGAGATGGCGTAGGTGATGAACTGCGGGCGGTCTGTGGGGCGCATAAACAGGAATGCCAGCTTCGTGGCCAGCTTTTCCACCACAAAAAATTCCAGCACAAAGGCCACCGGCACCATGATCGGCATTTCGTGCAGGGCCATAATAAAGGTGGCGTTGGTCACGCCGTTTGTGTTCAGCGCCACATTGTAAACGATCATGCCATAGACCATGATAGCGGCCATGACGATGGTAAAGAAGATGCGTTCCGGTAAAGTTTTAGGCATTTTGATTGATTCTCCGTTTCTTTTTATGCAAATTTTCGCCGCAAAAAAAAGCCGCCCCGCGAAACTTTCATCTCGCGGGGCGGCGGCGACTACCATTCATTGGCGCTATTTTAGCACAAATAAAGCCGGCGCATAATACCCTGTGGGCACTTTCTCCCCTTTTGTGGAAAATCCTTCACGAACGACCCGGAACTTCTGGGCAATTTTTCTGCACCGCCGCGGGTTTTAACATTGCACAAAAACAAAATCCATTCTTTGTGTGGTATGCCAATAGACAAAACGCGCATCTTCCTGTATAATTAAGCCAGAAACCAGAGAAGTACAGCAGAAGTTCAAAAGCGAACTAATCCCGCTGACTTTAAGAAGAAAGGAGCGAAGACCGATGGTTGATATGGAACCCGCACAGCAGGGACAGGCTGTCGGGGTTCGCTGAGAAGCAAAACAGAGGCTCACCACAAACGGGATGTTTCCCCCGTATAAAAACACAAAAACAGAGCCGGTCTTGAGCATCAAAAATGCGATAACACGACAACCTGTCGATTCAATTCTTCCCCAGAGCGTTCAGATAGATCCGCTGGAGATGATTCTTATGAAAGTATCAATGATCCGGAGAACCTTATTTGAATAGCTGAAAAGGAGTTCTACCAATGTACTAAGTAAGACGTTTCCCTTGCAAATCTAACTCGAAAGAATGTGGTAATATGAAATTCATCCTCATGAACCGTTTGCCGCAGTCCAACAGTTGAGAAAAGGGTCAGTCCAATGTACAGTTGATTTTCATCCCCTTGCAAAGCACCTGAAATTCTGAAGAAACGTTTCTAAGGAGAGTCACCCTATGAAACCCGTATTCCGAAAATGAGGTCACCAAGGAGAAGAGGCTTATGACTCCGAAGAAGTAAGTATCCAGCCGGATGAGGGCTTGCAACCGCCTCGTCCGGCTGGTTTTCTTTTGTACTGTTTTCCCTATCAACTCACCCTCGATTTGTGCAAAATTTACGCAGGAAGGTTGAATGCCGTCCTTGTATTTCCACCCCTCCATGTTATAATATGGTAAAAGATGGGAGGTGCATTTTATGCAGCTGGCGTTTGGCTGGTACAACATTATCGAGTTTTTGTTCTGCCTTGTAGCACTATGGATGGGCATCCGCGACCTGCAAGGCAAAGACCCGCTGATCTATACCTTTTTCAACCAATACGACCGCGACCCGGAATACCGCGCCATGTGGCAGAAGAAAAACGGCGTGTGGGAGATCTTCAACGCAATGGTTCTTGCTTCTTCGCAGTTTCTGGGCGGCTTCCCTACCCTGAGCAACGGGGTACGCACCATTACAGTCATCGTTGATGTGATCTATCTGATCCTGTATGAAATCTGGGAGCACAGCGCGGATTGAGCCGCCGGGAGGCAAGTACAACTATATGAACCTGAACCTTTCCACTTCAGACTGGCTGAACGCAGCACTGGGCGTATTGTTTTTATATCGCGGCATTCGGGACTTGTACAATGGCACCGGCACCGGCTGGAGCAGTGAGGACGAAAAGAAGCACTTTCGCAAATTATTCGGCATAGCATCGACCATCGGCGGCGCGTTCCTGTTAGTCAATATTTTTCTTCCCAAGGTAGAGCCGCTGCACTCCATTTTGATGGTCGTGACGCTCGTGTTCTGCGTTGCGTTGCTGATCTCACATCTGTGCTATACCCTGAGCAGGGACGACAAAAACAAAAAGTGAGGGGTTTCTATGGAAGTCATCTTATCGATCTTGGTCGCGCTTTTCGGCATCGGGTTCGGTATTTTTATGGCGCTGCAGCCGGAGGATGCCATCGCCTTGCGTTCCCGTGGGCGGTATACGCAGGTGCCCGAGCCTACGGAGGAGTACATCCGGCTGACCCGGTTGGAGGGTATCGTAGTTTCGGTGCTCTGTGCTGTGCTTTTGGTGGTGCTGCTGTTCGCACCCAAATAAGACTTTGCAGCTTCCCTCTTGCGGATTCTTTCTCGCCCTGTTACAATGAGAAAAAACGCAGGAGGTTTTTTGTTATGGTCAAGCACGTTATTCTCTGGCAGCTGAAGGACGAGCTGTCCGCCGAGGAAAAGGCCGCCGTCAAGGCTGGCATCAAAGAGGGGTTGGAAAGCCTTTCCGGCAAGATTCCGGGGCTTGTGGACATCCACGTCAATATTGATGCTCTCCCCTCCTCCAACGCCGACCTGATGCTGGATACCACCTTTGAGAGCGCCGAGGCGCTCAAGGGCTACTCCACCCACCCGGCGCATGTGGCAGTGGCAAACAGCAAGGTGCGCCCCTACTACAAAAACCGCGTCTGTCTGGACTACGAGGTGTAATACGGCACATCTGCGGACGCTCCGGGATGCCATTTTATGGAATGAACTTACGCAAAAAGGGTCATTGCACAGTTTGTGCAATGACCCTTTTTCTATCAGGCGATGCTGAACTTACTGAACGAACTCCACAGTGTACTCAAAGCCGTACTCTTCCTGCAGCTTCTTGACCTCGGGCTCGCAGTCCTCGATGAAGGTGGGAGCGTAAACAGAAGCGCCGTTGTGTGCCTTCTTGTAGTCCTCCACGATCTGCTGCAGCTTTGCCCAGCCCTCGTTGGCCTTGTTCTGGTCGATGCTGTCGGGGAAGTTGATGATGAACTCGCGGTGTTTGGGAATACGTGCCTTCATAATAGTGATCTCCTTATTCTTATCGTTTTCAATAAATCAGCTTTTTATTCAGAAGCGGAGCGCTTTGCCCCGCGACCTGCGGAAAAACGGTTAAAGCCCGAACACCCGGCGGGCGTTTGCGGCGGTGGTGCGGAACACCTCTTCCGGCTCCAGTGCCTTGCGCTGGGCGATGTATGCGCCCACATAGTGGATGAGGGAGCTGTCGCAGCGGGTGCCGCGCACCGGCTCCGGTGCCATGTAGGGGCAGTCGGTCTCCAGCACGATAGCGTCCAGCGGCAAGGCTTCGATGGCCTTGGCTGCGCGCTTGGCACCGTTAAAGGTGCAGGCACCGCCAAAGCCGATATACAGCCCCTGCGCCGCCAGCTGCACGGCATCCTCGGCGCTGCCGGAATAGCAGTGCACGATGCCCTTGGGGCGATACTTTTTGAGCAGCGCGTAGACGTCTGCGTGCGCCTGCCGGTCGTGCACGATGATAGGCTTGTCCAACTCCAGCGCCAGCCGGATCTCGGCTTCAAACAGTGCCAGCTGGGCGTCCTTGGGCACAGGCCAGTGGTAGTCCAGCCCGCACTCCCCTACCGCCACCACCTTGGGGTCATCGTAGTAGGGCATCAGTGCCTGCATCTCAGCGGCCCAGTCGCCGCCGTATACCGACACCGTGGGCGCAGGGCCGTCCTCGCCGCAGTCGGCGGCGGGCAACAGGCTTTCCGGGTGGATGCCAACGGCTGCCACTACCCACGGGTAACGATGCGCCAGTTCCAGCACCCGGGGCGCATCCCCGGAGTGGGTGGCCTGTTCGCACACGCCTACCACGCCCTTGCCGGGCAGGCTGTCCAGCAGTGCAAAGCGGTCGGCGTCAAAGGCGCGGGCACTGTAATGGGCGTGGGTGTCAAAAATAGGTCCGGTCATACCTTCTCCTTTTGGGCAGGGGCTTTATTCACCAGCCAGATGCCCACGCATACGAACACCAGCGCCGCCAGATACTGCCAGCGGAACAGCGGCTCGCCGTTGAGCATAGCGCTCAGCAGCACGTTGACCACCGGGTTGACAAAGCCAAAGATGGCGATGCGGCTGACCGGGTTGTTTTTCATCAGCAGTGCCCACAGGATATAGCCTGCGCCGCAGATGAAGGCCAGATACAGCATGACCACCGCTGCCAGCGCACTTTGCACATGGAGACGGCCGCCCATAACGGTGCCCAGCACAAACAGCGCCAGCCCGCCCACAAACAGGTTCAGAAAGCAGACGGCAAAGCTGTCAGCTTTTTTGGTGACCGACTTGTTCCACGGGCCGGACAGGGTGAAGATGACGGTCGCTGCCATCATGCAGAACACGCCCCAGCCGCTGCCGCCGCCGTGGTTGCCAAGGGTACCGATGAGTACGCCCGCAAAACCCACCGCACAGCCCAGCGTTTTTGCCGGGGTCATGCGGTCTGCATTGCCGTAGATAAAGTGTGCAAAGATGACACCCAGAAAACTCTGGGTGCTGTTCAGGATGCCGCCAAATGCGCCGGTGAGCATAGCCACAGCGATGTAGTAGAACGCATACTGTGCTGTGGTCTGCCACAGACCCAGCGCGCAGCACTCGGCTGCCACCCTGCCCCGGGGCAGGCGGGGTGCCTTTCCCTGCAGCAGAATGCTGCCCAGCAGCACCAGCACGCTGCCCAGCATGAACCGCACCCCTGCAAAACAGAAGATGGAGGCCGTGTTGCCGGAGTCGATGGAGAACAGACGGTAGCCCAACTTGATGAACGGAAAAGCCGAGCCCCACAGTACATTGCAGAAGATCGCCAGCAACACGGCGCACACCGGCGTGCCGAAGATCTTATCCAGCTTTGCTGCACGGACGGTTGTATTATCAGACATGATGCTCCTCACTTAGTGGATACGGCTGCCCACGGGGGTATCGTCGCCGTAGAAAGCAATGGAGCAGCCGCCGTCGGCGGTGTCGGCAGCAAAGATCATGCCCTCGCTGACGTACTTGCCCTTGAGCATGGGACGGGGTGCCAGATTGCACACGATGCCCAGCTTTTTGCCGATGAGGTCCTCGGGCTTAAACCACTTGGCAATGCCGGACAGGATGCAGCGCTCCCGCTCGCCGTCAAAAACGGTGAGGTGCAGCAGCTTCTTGCTCTCCTTCAGGTTCTCACAGGCGCGTACCTCGGCCACGCGCAGTTCCACCTTGCAGAAGGTGTCAAAGTCGATTTCTTCCTCGTGGGTAAAGTCCACAGTGCTCTCCTCAGCGGGGGCGGCAGCCTTCTTCTCGGCTTCCTCCTTAGCCTTGTTGGCAGCAGCGGCAGCGGCCTTGCGTTTCTCGTCCTCTTCCTTCAGGTGGGCGATCTCCTTGGCCACGTCAATGCGGGGGAACAGTGCCTCGCCTTTGTGCACGGTATAGGTCTGCTGTGCGCCGTAGGTGGCCTTGCTCAGATCCAGTGCGGAAGCGTCCAGACCCAGCTGCTCCATCATCTTGGGGGCGGTGGTGGGCAGATAGGCGTTCAGCAGGATGCCGCACACGCGCAGTGCCTCGCACAGGTGGTACAACACGCTTTCCAGACGCTGCTTGTTGGCCTCGTCCTTGGCCAGTGCCCAAGGTGCGGTCTCGTCGATATACTTGTTGGCGCGCTGGATCACCGCAAAGATCTCCATCAGTGCCTGCGGGATGGTCAGGTCATCCATGTCGGCGGTGACCTTAGCGGTCAGTTCGCTGACCATGGTCTCCAGTTCGGTGTCGATGGCCTCGGTACCGGCCACGTTATGCACGGTGCCGCCGAAGTACTTTTCGCACATGGCCACGGTGCGGCTGAGCAGGTTGCCCAGGTCGTTGGCCAGATCGCTGTTGATGCGGTTGATCAGTGCCTCGTTGGTGAACATACCGTCGTTGCCGAAGGGGATCTCGCGCAGCAGGAAGTAGCGGATGGCGTCCACGCCGTAGCGATCGCACAGGATGACGGGGTCAACCACGTTGCCCACAGACTTGGACATCTTGCCGCCGTTCATCAGCAGCCAGCCGTGGCCGAACACCCGCTTAGGCAGCGGCAGATCCAGTGCCATCAGCATGGCAGGCCACAGGATGGTGTGGAAGCGCAGGATCTCCTTGCCCACCATGTGCAGATCGGCCGGCCAGAACTTATCGTAGTCGTGGTAGGTGTCGTTGCCGTAGCCCAGTGCAGAGATATAGTTGCTCAGGGCGTCCACCCACACATACATGGTGTGCTTGGGGTCAAAGGGCACAGGAATGCCCCACTTGACCGAGGTACGGGACACGCAGGTATCCTGCAGACCCTGCTTGATGAAGGCGATCATCTCGTTCTTGCGGCTCTCGGGCTGGATGAACTGGGGGTTCTCCTCATAGAGTTTCAGCAGGCGGTCAGCGTACTTGCTGGTCTTGAAGAAGTAGGCCTCCTCGTGGGCATCGTAGACCTCGCGGCCGCAGTCCGGGCACTTGCCGTCCACCAGCTGGCTGTCGGTCCAGAAGCTCTCGCAGGGCTTGCAGTAGTGGCCGATGTACTCGCCCTTGTAGATATCGCCCTGCTCGTACAGCTTGGTGAAGATCTTCTGGCAGCTTTCCATGTGGTAATCATCGGTGGTGCGGATAAAGCGGTCGTAGCTGACATCCAGCAGCTTCCACAGATCCTTGACGGTAGCCACGATCTTGTCCACATACTCCTTGGGGGTGACGCCGGCATCGGCGGCCTTATCCTGGATCTTCTGGCCGTGCTCATCGGTGCCGGTCAGGAACATAACGTCGTAGCCCTGCATCCGCTTGAAGCGAGCCAGCGCATCGCAGGCCACGGTGGTGTAGCTGTGGCCGATGTGCAGCTTATCGCTGGGATAATAGATGGGGGTGGTGATATAAAATGTCTTGTGTTCGCTCATGGGGGTCTATCTTCCTTTCTTTTGGTTCTGCAAGAAAAAAACGCTCCCGCCCTGCCGGGTATAACCGGACAAGGACGAGAGCGCTGAACCTTCGTGGTACCACCTTGCTTCGCCGCGCCCTTGCGGACGCAGCCTTTAGCCGGCAAAAACCGGCCTTTGCGCGGTAACGGGCGCACCCCGTCGCAGGCTCATTATTCACCTGCGCGGCTCCAAGACCATCTTCGGCGCCGCGCGGCCTGCCCGGTTCCATCCTTCGGGCTTTCTGTCAGGCGCAGACGGTGCGTACTCTTCTCTTCACAGCCAATTTGGCACAATTTTCAGTGTTGCTTCTATCATACGCAAAAAATGCGGGTTTGTCAACTAAAAGATGTAGGATCGTGCCGCCTAGCGTATTTTCCGCCCGCATTTTGGTGCGCGGGCAACATCTGCCGCAGCGCTCAACCTCAAACGGCGTAGCCCTTGTTCTTGATGACTTCCACGACCTGAGAGACGTACTTCTGACAGGTATCATGGTCAGGAGCTTCCACCATTACGCGCACCAGAGGCTCCGTACCAGACTCACGCACCAGAATACGACCGGTATCGCCCAGCGCCTCAGCTACAGCCTTGACTGCATCCTGCACCGCCGGGTCGTTCTGTGCAGCTTTCTTATCAGTGACACGAACGTTCTCCAGAACCTGCGGGTAGATCTTCAGCGGCTCAGCCAGCTTACTCATAGGCATCTTCTTTGCCAGCATAACTTCCATCATCTTGAGACTGGTCAGGATACCATCACCGGTGCTGGCGTACTTGGAGAAGATGATATGGCCGCTCTGTTCACCACCAATACGGCAGCCGTTCTTAGCCATGTACTCATAGACATACTTGTCGCCCACTGCGGTCTTAGCGTAACCAATGCCCTGCTCGTCAAAGGCCTTGTACAGGCCAAAGTTGGACATGACCGTGGTGACCACGGTGTTGTTCATCAGTTCGCCGTGCTCCTTCATGTAGCAGCCGTAGATGTACAAAATGTGGTCACCGGTGACGACATTGCCCTTCTCGTCCACGCACAGGCAGCGGTCGGCATCACCATCAAAAGCAAAACCGACATCCAGACCGTTCTCCACCACAAACTTCTGCAGGCCCTCGATATGAGTAGAGCCAGCGTTGTTGTTGATGTTCAGACCGTTGGGCTTGTTGTTGATGACATAGGTATCTGCGCCCAGAGCGTCAAAAACAGACTTAGCGATATTCCAGCTTGCACCGTTGGCACAGTCCAGGCCGACCTTCACGCCCTTGAAGGAATAGATGCCCAGAGAGATCAGGTAGCCCATATAACGGTTACGGCCTGCCACATAGTCCACCGTGCAGCCGATGTGCTCACGGTGTGCGAAGGGCAGTTCCGGCCAGTCCTTATCAAAGATATGGAGCTTGCCATCGATATAGTCCTCTACCAGCAGCAGAGTCTCCTCCGGCATCTTCTCACCGTAGCAATCGATCAGCTTGATGCCGTTGTCGTAGTAGGGATTATGGCTGGCAGAGATCATGATACCGCAATCAAAGTCATCCACACGAGCGATGTAAGCCACAGAAGGAGTGGTGGTAACATGGAGCAGGTAGGCGTCTGCGCCAGAAGCAGTCAGACCAGCCACCAGACTGTACTCAAACATATAAGAGCTGCGACGGGTGTCCTTGCCAATGACGATACGGGCAGGCTCGTTGTTGCCGTTGCGCTCCCGCAGAGCGTTATAATACCAGCCCAAGAAACGACCTACCTTATAAGCATGGTCGGCAGTCAGATCAATACCAGCTTCACCACGGAAGCCATCGGTTCCAAAATACTTTCCCATTCTTGATTACCTCATTCCCAAAAGCGAGCTTCTTCTAATATATGTAATATATGCTTTCACCCATTGCCTTTTTCCTTTGCAAGGTATATCGGCTCCGGGCGCCATGCTCACAGTATAGCACAATTCTTGGAGCAAATCACCCTTTCTTTGAATTTTCTCCCTGCAAGCAGAAAAAAACACCCTTCCTCTCACGGAGACCCGCAAAAGGAAGGGTGTTGAACGCATTATCCTGTTGTTATGCCAATCACAGCATATTCGTACCAGCAAAGCCGGTATCAGCCGTTATTCGGCACAGCACCTCAAGCACTTTTGATCACAAGAAAGCGATTAGCAGTTCTCAGCGAAGTACTTAATGGTACGGACCATCTGAGAGGTGTAGGAGTTCTCGTTGTCGTACCAAGACACGACCTGAACCTGATAGGTGTCGTCGTCGATCTTAGCGACCATGGTCTGGGTAGCGTCGAACAGAGAGCCGTAACGCATACCGATGACATCGGAGGAAACGATCTGATCCTCGTTGTAGCCGAAGGACTCAGAAGCAGCAGCCTTCATGGCAGCGTTGATAGCTTCCTTGGTGACATCCTTGCCCTTGACAACGGCAACCAGCAGGGTGGTAGAACCGGTGGGAACGGGCACACGCTGAGCAGAACCGATCAGCTTGCCGTTCAGCTCGGGGATGACCAGGCCGATAGCCTTAGCAGCACCGGTGGTGTTGGGAACGATGTTCTGTGCGCCAGCACGAGCACGGCGCAGATCGCCCTTGCGCTGAGGACCATCCAGGATCATCTGGTCGCCGGTGTAAGCATGAACAGTGGTCATGATGCCGGAAACGATGGGGTAGGTCTTGTTCAGGGTGTTAGCCATGGGAGCCAGGCAGTTGGTGGTGCAGGAAGCAGCGGAGATGACCTGATCCTCAGCGGTCAGGGTCTTCTCGTTGACGGAGTAGACGATGGTCTTCAGATCGTTGCCTGCGGGAGCAGAGATAACGACCTTCTTTGCGCCAGCCTGGATGTGAGCCATGCTCTTCTCCTTGCTGGTGTAGAAGCCGGTGCACTCCAGAACGACGTCAACGTTCAGCTCGCCCCAAGGAGCATCCTTTGCGTCCTTAACAGCGTAGATCTTGATCTCCTTGCCGTCGACGATGATGGAATCCTCGGTGGACTCGACAGTGTGCTTGCCCTCGCCGATCTTGCCGCAGAAAGAGCCCTGAGCAGTATCGTACTTCAGCAGGTGAGCCAGCATCTTGGGGCTGGTCAGGTCGTTGATTGCAACAACCTCGTAACCCTCAGCATCAAACATCTGACGGAAAGCCAGACGGCCAATACGACCGAAACCATTGATAGCAACTCTAACAGCCATTGTAATAGTACCTCCTAATTATTTTACCCATAATCGGATAAATCACGGTATCTTTATTGTAGACCAAAACCGGCAAACTTTCAAGTGTCTGCTAAAAAATTAACAACACAATTTCATCTTTTTTGGCTTTTGTATGATTTTATGCACCCTGCCACAAAGCTTTTGTTCAATTATACCAAGGATATCAAGCCGTTCTTGTCAGTTGTTTCCAGCTTTTTCCTTTCCGGTACAGGCAAGTCCCATGCCACCGATGCAACACAGCGCAAGACCGGAAAGCACCTCCGGCAGCACTGCCGCCATACCGCCGTCAAGACCTGCTGCCAACAGCAGAAGCACCCGGGGCAGTTCCCAGCACAGGCACAGGCAGAAAGCTGCAAGCGCCGCTGCGTGCAGGGTACGGCCGTTTTCCGGCTGGGGCAGATACAGCGTACGCGCCAGCGCCGCCAGAAGCACCAGCGCCGCCAGTTCCTGCCAGACCGCTGCCGTGGGCTGTACCCTGTGCCAGCTGGAACTGTTCTCCATAAAGCGCATCAGCACGTTCCAATAAAACAGTGCACTGCCCGCTATGGCCACCGGCAGACCGCCGGCGGGCGTTTTCCAGCCGTCTCCGCGCAGCCAGCTGCGTCCGAGGTTGCTCAGCCACACAGCACAGGCTACCTCCAGCAGGATGCGCACAAGGGTGCTTACCGTACCGGCGGCGAGCACAAACTGTGCTGCACCGGCAGCCAGCATACACACTGCCCCAGCAAAGGCCAGCACGCCAGCCGCCGGGCGGCGGCTGCGCAGCGGCTCCGGGGGCAGCGGACGGCTGCGTCCGGCCAGCACTGCGGCCAGCACCACAGCGCCCATGGCGAGATACCGCCACCACACCGCGCCTGCAGTGCACAGACCGGTGGCGGCGTCCGTAGCAAAGACAAGGTCTGCGCCTCGGCCAAGGCCAAGCAACACGCAGAGCAGGACAATAACTAACTCTAACGATTCCATTAACGTTCCTCGATGGGCTTATATTTCTGGCGCACACCCAGATACTTGTAGGCCGGGCGGATGATACGGTTGGCAAAGATCACCTCTTCTACCCGGTGTGCGCACCAGCCCGGCACACGGGCGATAGCGAACAGCGGGGTGTACAGATCCTCCGAGATGCCCAGCATATTGTAGATCAGGCCGCTGAACAGGTCCACGTTGGCGCACACCGGCTTGGAACTACCCTTTTCCTCGGCAAAGATGCCGGGCGCCAGCCGCTCGATACTGCACAGCATATTGTACTCTTCCTCAAAGCCCTTTTCGTAGGCCAGATGCTTTGCACGCTGCTTCAGGATGACCTCACGGGGGTCGCTGATGGTATACACCGCATGACCCATGCCGTAGATCAAGCCGGAGCCGTCGCCCACCTGCTTGCGCAGGATGCGGCGCAGATACTCGCGCACCTCATCGTCATCCTCCGGGTTCTCGACGTGCTTGAGGATATCCTGCAGCTGGCGGTTGACCATCAGGTTCGCGCCGCCGTGCTTGGGACCCTTCAGGGCACCGATGGCCGCAGAGATGGCCGAGTAGGTGTCCGTACCGGAGGAGGACAGCACGCGGGTGGTAAAGGTGGAGCAGTTGCCGCCGCCGTGGTCTGCGTGCACCAGCAGGCACATATCCAGCAGCTTTGCCTCCTCGTGTGTGAACTTCTGATCCGGACGGTAGGTGCTGAGGATGTGCTCTGCCGTGCTCTGGCCGGGCTTGGGCAGATGGAAGAACATACTCTGTTTATCGTAGTAGCGGCGCTTCATCTGGTAAGCGTTCACCATCATGGTGGGCATACTGGCGATCAGGTTGATGCTCTGGTTCAGGATATTCTCAAGGCTCAGATCCTCGGCGCGGTCGTCGTAGGAGTACAGACCCAGCACACAGCGCTGTAACTTATTCATGATATTGGGCGAGGGTGCGTTCATGGTGTCCATAAAGCCGTCCGGCAGGGCGCGGGACTCTGCCAGGATCTCGCAGAAATCGTCCAGCTGCTCCCGGGTGGGCAGACTGCCGAACAAAAGCAGCCAGATCACTTCCTCAAACACGAAGCGGTCGTTGCGGTAAGCCTCGTCCACGATCTCGTTGATGTTGACACCCCGGTAGATCAGCTTGCCGGGGGTGGGGATCACATGACCCTCCTGATCCTTTTTGTAGCCCACAACGTCACAGACGTTGGTCAGGCCGGCCAGCACACCGGTGCCATCCGGGTTGCGCAGGCCGCGCTTGACCCCCAGCCGTTCGCTGGTCTCCGGGTCGATGTAGTTGTTTGCGATGTACTCCTCGCACAGGGTACGCATGGTCGTCGGGTCCAGCGTTGCCACTTCTGCGTGTGCAAAGTTCATAGGAGTGCTCCTTTCCGTCTCTTACTTCTTATACTTTCCGATCCCGTCCATCCTACTCTCTGATGGACATACTTTTATAATATCGCTTTTGTGAAGTAAATTCAAGCGCTAAGTGTGCACTTCTCACCGCAAAGCGCAAAAATACCGGGGCTTCCCTGCGCATTTCCCGCCGGTTTGCACGCTGCTGGGCGTATGATGTGCTCAAAGCCTGTGTTCCGGGAGGAGGTCTTTCATGAAACGTTCCTTTTTGCTGCTGTGCGCCGTTCTGCTGGTGCTGGGCTGTGCCCTGCCGTGCGCCGCCTACCGTCTTGCCTGCATGACCCTTGCGCAGGGTGCTGCTCCGTCCGCAGCAGAAGCAGCCTCTGCCGCCTCGGAAGAAAGCAGCGAACAGGAAGCCCCCTCCCCTGCTGACACGACCGCTACCGTCTGCTTTACGGATCAGAGCAGCGGGCAGACATTGGAACTGCCGCTGCGGGAATACCTCATCGGGGCAGTTGCCGCCGAGATGCCGGTCAGCTGGCCGGACGAAGCACTGAAGGCGCAGGCGGTGGCGGCGCACAGCTATGCCCTCTACCGCCGGGACAACAGCACCGGGGAAAACGGTGCATGGTTCACCGCAGACCCCGCCCGGCGGCAGGGCTGTCTGACCGACGCAGTGCTGCACAGCTACTGGGGCACCGCATACGCGGCCAACTACGCCCGGCTTTCCGCGCTGGTAGATGCGGTACAGACGCAGGTGCTGTATTACGGGGATGCCCCCGCCGGGACAAGCTACTTTGCCATGTCCAATGGCCGCACCGAGGCCAGCGAAAGGGTGTGGGGCACTGCCCTGCCCTATCTTGTACCGGTGGACAGCAGTGCCGACACCGCCGCCGACAACTACGAATACACCCTGAACCTTTCCGCCGCCCAATTACAACAGCTGCTGTCCGAGCGGCTGGGCATCGCCGCCGACCTCTCTCAGCAGGCGCAGTGGTTCGGCACGCCGGTGCTCACCCCCTCCGGCTATGTGGACAGCCTGCCGGTATGCGGGCAGACGGTGCAGGGCACCGCCCTGCGCAAGGCGCTGGGGCTGCGCAGCACCTGCTTTACAGTGGTCTGCCAGAGCGGCACCTTCTCCTTTACCACAAGGGGCTACGGCCACGGCGTAGGCATGAGCCAGTGGGGCGCAAAGGCACTGGCAGAGCAGGGCGCAGACTACCGCGCCATTCTGGCGCACTACTACCCCGGCACAGAACTGCGGGGATAATAGCCGCAGAACAAAGACGATTTTGAATGGCCTCCGCGCTGCTCTGGCCATATTCAGCGGAAAAATTATTTTAAATTTTGTGGTTCAGAACCGCCTGCGGGCGGTTCTGAACCACTTTTTTCACGGAAAGGGGTCGTAACGAAAAGCGGCTGTTATTGTGATACAAACAGGGCTGCTGCACAAAGCAATGTGCAGCAGCCCTGAATTATTTCTTTTTTATCAGCCGAACAGCTGTGCAAACCAGCTTACGGTGGTCTCGGCTGCGGCCTCTACCGTGGTCTCCATCTGCTGGACCGTCTGCTGCAGCTTGGAGCCCTCGGCATCCTTGACCGACCAGTAGGTCTGGGTGCTGCTTGCATTGCCGGACACCGTGAAGTCCGAGGCAAAGCACAGGCTCTCGCCCGTAGAGTCGGTCACCAGCACCATATAGGTGTAGCTGCCCTCCGGCAGTTCGCCAAAGCGGATCTGGCTGTCCAGCGTGTTCAAAGAGAAGGCGGCGGCGTTCGCCGGCGCCTCAGCGCTCTGCACGGTCTGGTCGGCCGCATCCAGAATGGCCACCTGCACGCTGGTCAGGGTGGTGCCGGTAGCGCTGTTGGCCGTACCGGTCAGTGCCATGCCGCTGCCGGTGCGGATGTTCACCGGGTAGTGCACACCCTCCAGCCGCAGACCATCGGCCTGTGCCGCCACGCTGTTGTGATCCGTGGTGACGTACCAGTAGCAGGAGGATCTTGCAATGGACACGCTGGAGCTGGTAATGGGGATACGGCCGTAGCCGATGTTCCCCGCCGGGTCGGAGCAATAGAAGATACCGTTGGTGTAGTCGGTCAGCAGCACCGCATGGGGCTGGGTACGGTCGTAAAGGACGATGCCCTCCGGGTGCTGCTCCAACAGGGAGATCAACACCGCCGTTTTGCTTTGCAGGGCAGAGGGCAGGGTTGCGTAGCCCACCTGCATCTCCTTATATGTAAAGCTGTGCGCAAGGCCGTTGGCCCACGCTGTGGAGCGCACACTGTTCTCGGTCACGTCCGTCCAGTCGGTCAGCCCGTCAAAGTAGGCGCGGCGGCGCAGCATCATGGCTGCGGAGGCCAGCGTACAGGTGCCGCCCCGGCTCTGCTTGAAGTAGAAGCCTGCATCCACGTTCAAGTCCACTGCCAGTGCAGCAGGCAGACAGGTAAGCAGGAAAGCAAGGCTTAGTGCCAGAGTCAGCAAACGTTTTTTCAGGGCGTGCGGTGCGGTGGTATTCACGGTTCGGTATTTCCTTTCTTGTTTCTTTGCGGATCTCATAGGGATCTACCACCACAAAGTATACCAGCCTGTCATTCTTTTGTAAACAATCTTCCGTCCATTTTCTCAATATCAACACGTTTAGGGGATATCCGTTGGTTGCTTTTCACAAATTTTTCTGCAATATTCCACGCATTTGACAAAGTTTCGTCCTACCCACTGCGCAAATGTGAAAAGATATTTCTTTTTCGTCCGGTGCGCAGCGCGCGAAAAACGCCCGGTAAGCCGGCATATTCATCCCGGCATTTCACAAAACAATTCTCCCTCTGCGCCATGCAGCTGCCAGCCCGCCATTTTTCGCTGTGGTTCAGACTTTTTTGCGTCTATCTGCTTTTGGGAGACGGTTCACTTTTTCAAAAACGAGAACAGCCCTTTCTTTTCATACTGCTCACTGTGGATCTCTCCCACATGGTAGCCTGTCGCCTTAATGGCATCACGGAGCGCATTTTCGTCCAGCGGCTCCTTGGAAAGGATCACCGTTTTGCCCTTGGCATGGGAGGACGAGACCTTTTCCACCGGGAACGTACTGCGGATCGTATCGTTGATGTGCGCCTCGCACATGGAACAGGCCATACCGCCTACTTCTACAGTTGTCTGGAACATTTTTGTACCCTCTTTCAAGATCGTATATCAAAAGTAGTTAGCATATGCTAACTTTTATCCCTATGAAAAGCCGCCCTTCAGCGGCTCTTCTGCCAAGATAATACGCCCTGCAGCTACCGCTGTCAAGGTGTTTTTGTATTTTCCCGTCTCATCAACAACTATGATTCATGGCAGGGATTTGGACATTTCAAAACACATCAGGGAGCAACTGCGACCTATGCTCTGCTCCCTGATGTGTTTTTTGTGGTTCTTTTTAATGTGTCACAGTCACGGCTCTGTTGCCTGCAATACGCAGGCACAATACCCCGGTTCCGGCTGGTAGCAATGGATCGTAAGGTATTTGTCCACCTCCGCGCTGTAATCGTGAAGGATGTGCTTTGTTCCGTTCAACGCCACATCCGCATACGATACAAGCCACTTCTTATCACCATTGGGGAACACTTCGTAAAACGAACGGCCAAGCATTTCTTCCACCGGCACGCCTTCGATCGTTGCCATTTCGGCATTGCAGTAGCGGAAAATAAAATCCACCCCGTGTCCGTCCTCATTGAACACCAGCTCAATAATGCAGAAAGCCAGCGGCATATCGTCCAGCAGACTGCATTTTTCCAGCAGGCTCATATTCATTGGGCGTGGCTGTGCGTCCACCCGCCTGATTTCTGCACGCAAGCGGCGATGGTCGCTCAGACCACGTCTACGTCCCTGAAAACTGCGGCCATCTGACATTGTATAAACGCCGTCATTACTGATATCTACGATCTGGCTGCGGCACACTACAATTCCCTTACTGATGTTCAGAAACATATCTTCCGGCAAAGCAGACAAAACGCTGTGCAACGGAGCATACAACGCAACTTCTTCCCCATCCATGCGGTGAACGACCGTTTTGCGGTCGTTACGGTAAAGATACAAGATGTTTTCTGGGCAAAGGTCATTTTTCTGAAACCACTCATGCAGATCATTCATAGCCATACTCCTTTGTCAGTTGGATATGTTTAGTATAGCACACCTCCGTGCAGAGCACAAGAATAGTTTGATCAAAGTTCTTTTTAATGGAGTTTTTGCCAATTTATATCGAGCGTTTTTGTCAGTATTCACGTTTTTAATGCCGAAAGTGCAAAATCCGTTGACTTTCAAGCAAGTTCCGTGTATTCTGAACACAGAAAGCTAAATGGTTTTTCCCATAAGGCGTATGAAACGCATAAAGCAAAAGGCCTAACAGGAGGTTTTATGTTATGAAAATGACCCGCCGTGATTTTTTGAACGTTTCCACTGCGGCTGCGGTGGTTTGCGCAGCTACACTTTTGCCCGTAGAGAAAGCCGCAGCAGCACAGCAGACGCTGGCTGCACAGAGCCTTCTGGAGCAGGCGTATCTGTACGCCCTTCCGCTGGTGATCATGGACGCTACCCGGACGGCTTCCACAAACACCCGCACAGCTACAAGGAACAAGGCCCCCATCAACCAGTTCATCCATGCGGAAAAGCTGGCAGATGCAACGACCCGTGTGGTGGTTACGCCGAATGTGGATACCATCTATACGCAGGCGTTTCTGGATGTCGGCGCAGAACCAATGATCTACGGCGTGCCGCAGACCGACCGCTTTTTTAATGTACAGGTGCTGGATGCATGGACAAACACCGCCGCTGTGCTGGAAGCACCGGGGCTTTATGCCATTACCCGTGCAGACTGGCAGGGCGAACTGCCGGAAGGGGTGCAGCGCATTGATGTGCCTACCACGATGGTCTGGACCATTGCCCGCATCGTGCTTTCCGGACAGGAGGATCTGCCCAACGTCCGGGCTATTCAGGATAAGATGCAGCTGATGCCGCTTTCCGCCTATCAGGCGGGCGGGTGGACCGCCCCCGCAGGCAGCTACGACCCTGCCAACGACTTTGTGCCGGTAAAGCACGTTCTTGCCATGGACACAAAGAAATTTTTTGATACCGCCAATCAGCTGATGGAAACCAACCCGCCCGCTGCGGCAGATGCGCCGGTACTCCGGGAGCTTGCAGCACTGCATATCGGCCCCGGCGAGAAGTTCGATGACAAGGCGCTGGGTCTGTTCAGCGGGCTGCGCTGGAAGCTGATGCTGCTCCAGCTGAAGAAAAAGCTGCTGAGCGAATCGAAGGGCTATACGCGCCAGATGGGTCAGTGGACCTATTTCGGCGACCCCATCGGCAACTTTGGCACAGCATATACCTACCGTGCCATGGTGGCGCTGCGGGGTCTGGGTGCCAACACCACCGATATTGCCATCTACCCCAAAACAGATGTGGACAGCACCGGCGCAGTCCTGACCGGCAAAAAGACCTATACGCTGCACATTGAGACAGATCCTCCCACGCAGGAAAAAGGCTTCTGGTCGGTGACCGCCTACGGGGAGAACGATTTCCTTATCGATAACCCCATCGGCCGCTACTGCGTCAACGACCGCTCCGGGCTGCACCGCAATCCGGACGGATCGATCGATATCATCCTTTCCAAAGAGGCACCGGCGGACACGACCAACTGGCTGCCGGTAGGAGAGGGAGATTTCCACCTCTTCCTTCGTATCTATAAACCGGATGCTGCCGCACTGGAAGACTGGCAGCCGCCGGTCGTCCGCGCAAACTGATCTTGCATAAGGAGGGATCTACCATGAAAATGACCCGTCGAAATTTTATTTCCGCTTCGGCTGCCGCAATGCTGGCGTGCGGCGCATCCCTGACCGCGCACGCAGCAGGCAGTACCGATGAAAACAGTCTGAACTTTATCACAGACATTTTCAAGGACCCCACCCAGCTGGGCGAGACCGAAGGTGCAACGGCCATCACGGCAGAAAAAAACGCCGAATGGTATGAAAAGCTGGATTTTTCCGACCGGCGGGAGTTTGCCAACGCAGAACGCGGCTGGCTGGATCATGCGGAAGGCAAGGTCATTTACAACGATGACGGAACAACTGCGTGGGATCTGCAGAGCTACGGCGATCTGAACCGGGATGCTCCGGACACTGTAAACCCCAGCCTGTGGCGGAATACCCAACTCAACGCCAAAGCCGGTCTGTTTGAAGTATGTGACGGCATCTATCAGGTGCGCGGCTTTGATATGGCCAATGCGACCTTCATCCGCACCAACCACGGCTGGATCGTTTTCGACGTGCTGATGTGCAAAGAGAACATGAAGGCTGCCAAGGAGCTGATGGAGGCACGCTTCGGTCCGCTGGACATCAAGGCGGTGCTGTACAGCCACTCCCATGTGGACCACTTTGGCGGCGTGGAGGGCATTATCACCCGGGAGCAGGTAGCGGATGCAACGCTTTCGCTTAAAAAGCAACTGGCTTCCGGCAAGACCCTTGTGCTTGCGCCGGAGGGTTTTCTGAAGCACGCCATCAGCGAGAATGTTTATGCCGGCATTGCAATGGCGCGCCGCGCACAGTACCAGTATGGCACTGTGCTGGAAAAAGGAGAGAAAGGAGCACTCTCCATCGGCATCGGCATGGGACAGTCTACCGGTACGGTGGCCCTCATCGCTCCTACCTACGAGATCGGGGAAGATGTTCCAAAGCTGACCATCGACGGGCTGGAGATCGAATTCCAGCTGACCCCCGGCACCGAAGCCCCTGCCGAAATGAACGCCTATTTCCCGAAGTACCGTGCCCTCTGGATGGCCGAAAACTGCACCGGCACCCTGCACAACCTCTACACCCTGCGTGGCGCACAGGTGCGGGATGCCAACGATTGGGCAAAGTACATCATTGAGGCAGACCAACGCTTCTGTGACAAGACCGACGTAGTGTTCCAGAGCCACAACTGGCCGCACTGGGGCGAGGAGATCCATGAATATCTGCTGAATACGGCAGCCATCTATAAGTTTATCCACGATCAGACCCTGCATTACATGAACCAGGGCTATGCCTCCAACGAGATCGCCGCCATGATTTCGCTGCCGGATGCCCTCGAAAAAGTCTGGTATACCCGCCAGTATTACGGCACGCTGCCGCATAACGCCAAAGCCATCTACCAGAAGTATCTGGGCTGGTACGATGCGAACCCGGTCAACCTGGACCCGCTCCCGCCCAGCGATGCCGCAAAGAAGCTGGTAGAATATCTGGGCAGCACGGAACTGGTGCTCTGCAAGGCGAAAAAGGACTATGCCAAGGGCGAATATCAGTGGGTGGCGCAGATCACGAAAGAACTGGTGTTTGCCGACCCCGCGAACCAGAAGGCGCGCAACCTGTGCGCCGATGCGCTGGAACAGCTGGGTTATCAGGCGGAATCCGGTGCATGGCGCAACGCCTACCTGATGGGTGCGGCGGAACTGCGGAACGGCAATCTGTCTGGGCGGGCCCGCACGGCGAATGGTCTCACCAACAGTATGCGAGCAATGACGGTTTCCATGCTGTTGGATTATATCGCCATCCTGACGGATGCCAACGCTGCACAGAATGATGACCTGACCTTGAATCTGACCGTAACGGATGAGAATGAGCAGTTCTATGTCACCCGCAAGAACGGCGTGCTGCTGACCTATCCTGGCGAGAATCGCCCGGATGCGCAGGCTTCTGTCACCTGCAAGCGTCTGCAGCTCTTTGCATTGATGACAGGTCAGCAGGCCGGGCAGGTACAGATCAGCGGAGATCCCACTGTCCTGAAACGCCTGCTGGCGTATGCGTCCAAGTTTGAAAAAACCTTCAATGTCATTGAACCGTAAAAACGATTCGGAATTTCAATTTTTTTGAAAATATCTCTGAACCCTTGATATTAGGTTCTGTCAAGAGGGCTGGCACCGTCCAGCCCTCTCTCTTTTTGCTAAAGTTTCCGTCTGTGCAACAACACGAAGGATTCCCGGGTATTGCGCATCGACACCAACATCCGGGTGAACAAGCAGAGCTTCGACAAGACACGGTTGGAACTGACCGAGAAGATCGAAACAAACTTCTACTCCCAAAACCTGACCCCGACAGCACCTCAGCCCCGGCAAAATGAAAAGCCGGCGGCAACAAAAATCTCTGGTAAGGAGATCCTTGAAGCCATCCGGCTGATGGACGCAGAAGAACGAAGGGAATTGACGAGAGTTCTGTTTGCATAAAAGATTCACGTTTGCGAAGCAACAAAAGCCCCAGTGGGGCTTTTGAGTGACCGAACGGTCTTGCGCCAGCAAGATGGAGGGGCCTTGCCCCGACAAGTTCACCTGATACGAGTGCCGGGATCGCATTGGGCTGTACCACATCCCGCAAACGCAATTCGTCGATGTACCGGCGATTACTCAGCATCCGCTGTAGAAAAATCAAGACTTTTTAGAATTATCTTGCAGAGATGTCTTTTTCATTAGTAGTCGCAATCGAGTAATTCTAGGGCATCCGGCTGGTACGCTGTACAAACGCCTCCCGTGTCCAACTTATACATCTCCTGTAATCCACCCATCCTCGATCCGAATGACCTGCTGCGCCTTCTGCGCAATTTCCGGGTTATGCGTGACAACGATAAGCGTTTGCCCGAACTCCGCAGCACATTCCATCAGCAGCCGCATCGTATCCTCACCCGTCCGCGTATCCAGATTTCCGGTAGGCTCGTCTGCAAAAACGATGTGGGGCTTTGCAATCAGCGCACGGGCGATTGCCACACGCTGCTGCTGTCCGCCGGAAAGCTGTGCGGGGCGGGAATGTAGCTTGCCCGCAATGCCCAAGATTCCGGTCAGCTTATGGAGCATCTGTTCATCCGGTGCTCTATGGTCCAGATAAAACGGGGTCAGAATATTATCCTGCACCGTGTACTCCGGGAACAGGCGGAAATCCTGAAAAATAAAGCCGATCTTTTGCCGCCGCACCTGTGCCAGCTGCTCCGCATTCATTGCATAAATGTCCTGACCGTCCAGCAGCACCTTACCGGTGGTGGGCGGCAAAAGTCCTCCCAGAATTTTCAGGAGCGTAGATTTTCCGCTGCCGCTGGAACCGATGATGGACGCAAATGTACCGTTTTCAAGGGTCAGGTCGCTATTTTTGAGGGCGTGAACCGCACTTTCCCCTTCCCCGTAGGTTTTGGAGATCTGTACAGCTTCCAGAATTTTATCCTTCATAAGATGTCCCCCTTGGATGCTTTTTTACGAATAAAAGAGAAGATCGGCAGCAACGCTGCGGACAGCCAGAACACCATCAGCAGAACGCTGACCATGATCTGACTTCCCACGGGTTTATGGAACGCATATACCCGTCCGCTTGTATGAATACGGATCAGGTCGAGAATGCTCTGGATCGGAACGATACGCGAAACTACCGCATAGACAACGATGTTCACAAGCAGCGTTGTCCCAACGATGACCGGGAGCAGCAGCTTTGCATAGGACAGCACCAGTTTTTTCGGGGAAACGCCCAGCGTCAGGAGAAGCGACAGACGCTGCTGCTGGACTTCATAAGCTGAAAGATTCAAAACCACCAGCAGCGCACACCCCAGAAGGACCCCGAATACCGCAAGGATGCCGACAAGGAAAGCGCTCTGTGTGCCCTCGGTGTAGCTCTGGCTGATCAGGTCGTAGTTATCTGCACTCAGGATACCATTCCTGCGCGTCGCAATGGAGGAAATAGACCGCCGCAAAGAGAAATTGCTGCCAGCGGACAGTTTCACGTTCAGGCTGCTGTATCCTTCCTTTTCCATAAAGAAACTTCCTGCGCTCTCAAACATTTTATGGTAAAGAGCCGTACTGACAAAAATTGTGCCGCTGAAAAGGAGCCGGTCTGTTGTCAGCAGTGTGTAATTGCTTGCAGACTTTACGACACCGGCAATGGGCAGCTGGGCGGTGTACGTCCGGTAGACCTCATTCCCGGCTTCATCCTGCCCGGTATAACGCCGGTATTGGATACTCAACTTGTCTCCGGCTGCGAAAACCGGTTCAACCAACGTTTTGCCATCCGTTTGGAAGCCCTGATAATATTCATCCGCAGCGGGGTCATAATAGTAATCTCCCCACAGGGTCAAAACAGAATCCCCTGCCAGCAGCGTCTCTGTTTCCTCGTCCGAAACGCCGGCATCTGCGGCAATGCGGCGCAGTTCGTCCTCCGGCAAGGCGCAGACGATCGTATTCAGCGTTCCTTTTTTTGCATTTTGCATCAAGTTCGAAATGTCCGTATAGAAACCGTTGCCCTTGACCCAGATATCGGCAAGCATCTGGCTGGACTGGATCTTGTCTGATGTCACGGTATAGATATCGGTCAGATCAATTGCAGCGGAGACCTCTTCCACACCGGGCAATGCAGCGAGATCCTCTTTCAGAGAAAACGGCATCCCGGAGGTTCCGTTCATCTTGATGGACAGACAGGCATACGGTGCATCCAGATCATATGGCAGCATGACACGCCAGCCGACATACAAACAACTGACGGCGATCAGCAATACCGCGCAGCCGACACCGATCTGCGGTGCAAGCGGCAGCTGTGCCAAGCGGAATTTTTTTGCAGGCTTCTCTTTGGGTCTTGCGGTCTGCGGGCGAACCAGCACCGCAGGCAAAAGTGCGCCCAGCAGTACGGAGAGCAGAAACAACACCGCCAACGGCACAAGAGATGCAGCGGGGACCACTAAGAACGAAAGGTGCTTCTGCAGCCCCAGACCGACTGCCGCGGCGCCACAGCCCAGTGCAAACCCTGCGGCAACTGCTGCAAGCCCGGCAAAAAGCGCCTCCCACAGGCACATGAGCCGGAGATCCCGGTTTTTAGCCCCCAGCGTCAGGAAGGTATTGATGGTATGTACACGCTTGTGCAGAACGATCAGGAAATACTGCGCCACTGCAAAAAAGCTGACTAGGATCGCTGCGACCAGTAAAAAGCGCAGGGAGAACGAAACGGTATCCTCCTGCGGGTAGGCATACTCGTTTGCCACTAAAGCAGGGTCGGTCGAAGCGGTCACGGGTGCGGCTGCATTCAGGTAATAAAATGTCTGGAACTTTTGCCCGTCCAAGGCAAGCGGCTCTGCTACAATGCCGCTGACGGTGAGATTGCCGTTCAGATTCCAATAAACATCATAGGCAGGAAGAACACCGCACAGGGTATAGGCTTTTTCCATCACTGCGCCGGAGCCTGCCAGCGGGTCGTAATCATTGGCAGCCACCTTCAGCGTGACCGTCTGCCCTACGTCATAGGAGCAGCCCAGCGCATCCAGCAGCGTCGTCGTCATGGCAATCTCATCGGGCTGGGTGGGGAAATCACCGCTGATCGGCACGATACGCCCCAGCTGTGCAAAGGTATCGTCTACCGTTCCGATCCCGCCCGCCACGCCATCGTCTGCGCCGAGAACGATTCCGTTTTGGATCACTGTGCTGACCTGTGCGGATGCGGGCAAGGCATTTTGCGCCTGTGCGGCATCCGCAGCTGTATCCGACAAACGCAGGTACTGCCATTCGCCATATAGTTCACAGCGGGTGTCCTGCAATACCTGTGCAGAACTGACGGAGTAGATCACCGCCGCCGTCAGGAACGAGAAAACCAGTGTCAGCAAAAGCAGCAATAGGCTGGTCTGCTTCTTGCGGCCAAGCATCCCATGAAACGCCAGAATGATAGATGGACTTTCTTTGATTTTCATAAGCTGTCCTCCCCTATGTCTTACACACACCTAGAAAAGGAATTTTTCTATTATAATAACGCTTTTCGAGGAAGTTTGTTACACTTGTTTTAAAACATCGTATGACTGCACATAAATTCATAGAAAATTTGTTGCATAATCACAGTTTTGTTTATCTGCATCGCTATTGAGGACGAATACGGCAACACTCCGGCACAGCAGGCGGAGTTTGACTGGCTGCTCTACAGCAAGCCCTTGGGGTATGCTCAGCTTGTGCTGGGTGGTGAGATTGAGCATTATCTCTCACTCAGCTGTGACCATAGCAGATTTAGAGGATTGACCTTCAATTAGAATATACAGATAAAACTGACAGCCATCTACTTGCGACTTGCAAATAGGTGGCTGTCTATTATTAACTACGCATTTTAACAATGATTTTTCTTTTCAACAAGCATTCCGATAATAAACGAAAGTAGGAAAACGAGTAGCCAAATCAAAACTCCGTAGTGTGCCTTGAGCTGCCATACTTTTCCTATATACATATCCGGCGTGATTTTTGTGGCGTTTATTTTGATAATAAAATCGCCCAACACTTGTCCGATCAAAATTCCTGTCCAGTTTCCAGCTGTTGTGATAAGAGCTGCTCTATACATTTCCAGAAAACAGAAAGTAACAGATGCAACCCATAAACACAAATAATAATGGGCTGCTGTCCATTCAAACAAGTAGACTTCATGAAACACTGTTTGAGAAAGAAGATAGCACACCACATATGCTAAAAATACGATCAGCAAAAATCCGAGACAAGTTTTCTTTTTTGATGCTGTGTTCTTCATACGGCTTTTGAATCCTATTCCAATGTGTACCGCCATCTTTGCGTTTCATTATAAAACAGCTTGGCTGCTTACTTCGATACTATTTCGACAGTTGGCATCTTGCCTTCCAATCCGAGTTCGTCATCTTCTGCAACTCTATAAAGCGTGCAACCAAGCTTCTTAAAACGATCAGTTTTCAAAGGAGAAACTATCCAGTAAGGTCAGCAGATAATCGTTTGGAATACCAGCCGTCTCACTTTTTTGAGCATTTTCATTGCGGACATAAAGGGCATAGTCTGTTGCATGGTGTTGGAACATGGTATACTGTGCAGTTGTACAGCCAGCACGATCCTGTACTGTGTAGATTTCAAAGCACTTTCCTGACTTCGATGTGTAAAGCTTTTTGGAAATGCTGTAATTCTGTTTAGGGAATGTTTTCGTATACGTTTTCTGAGAACCGCACATTCCATCCACATCATAAAATGTGTTGGCGCAAAGTGAAATACTTACATTTCCGTCCAGCCAGTATCTTGTATATTCCGTCTCCGTGACTTTGGTGGAGGAATTGAAAAAGACATTTATTTGATCTTTTTGGGCAATGCTATGCTCCATGGTATCCAGCAAAGCGTTTTCCACAAAATGAACGCCGAACAGCTGCTCGATCTGCTCCTGCGATTCTGGTGTTATAGAGTAGAAAGTTGCTCCGGTGCGGGCTCGTTCCTTCACGGTTTGTCGAACCGATTTGTCAATTTCCGTATTGCTTATAACCTCATCTATTTCAGAGACATAGCAAATCTGTGTATCCTCCGGCCTATACGTAATTGAACTGCTCATATCTGCTTCAAGTGCATTTGAGACCGGACTTAGAAGAACTACTACCCCCAGTAACATAGCAAAGGAGAAGGTTAAACTTTTCTTCATGATTTTCGCCTCCCTGTTTTTAATCTGTATAATCAAGAGCAATCAACATAACAATATGAATCATGCCCTTTTCAACAATTAGGATGCTTATAATAGCTAAGATGAGCAGCTCATATCCGTAAACATATGCAGCTGCATCGGAGGAAACAATTACATCTTGCTCGCATAGCTTATCTACAATTTTTTGAGAAAATGTACGTTCCCACATTGTAATGTTGCTCCCAGCCTGTCAATCTTCAATTTCAATGTACCATAGAATTTTTTGAAATCAAGACCTTTGGCAAAACTGGTCGTTTTGGCGGCAAAAGTGGTATGTCAAACCACTTGTCAGGCGCAAATGTACCGTTTATAATAGTGTCAGCAACATTACTTTGTGGAGGACGACAAAATGACGAGGTATCGAATTGCAGTCTGCGATGATGAACCGTCAGAGCTTGAAGATATTGTTCAAAGCGTCAAGCGATATGATGTCCATGGCAACTTTGACATTGAGAATTACACAGACGGTGCAATGCTTTTAAGTGATTTGCAGCTAAAAAAGAAGTTCTTCGATCTTCTGCTGCTCGACATCGAAATGCCTTCAAACGGATTTCAGATGGCACAAACCTTAACACAGATGGAAAAACATCCGTTGGTGATCTTTGTTACAAAGCGGCATGAATACGCTGTGCAGGGGTATGGCATTGCATTCCGTTATCTGGTGAAACCACTTGATGAATCGCTTTTTACTGCTGCAATGGATGCAGTTGTCCAAGAATTGCATTCCAAACACTTTACCGTTGAATATGAAGGAGCTACGCTCTCATTGGAGACAGCGGAAATTTATTATCTGGAAAGCCATGGGCATAAAGTTTTGATCCATTGTAAAGGGCAAGACCTCACTCTGCGAATGACGATTCCAGAAGCCTTAGAACAGTTGCCGAAAAGGTGCTTTGCTTCACCGCATAAAAGCTATCTTGTCAACATGGAGCATATTGT
The DNA here is from genome assembly GCA_934503275.1 of uncultured Faecalibacterium sp. GTDB lineage: Bacteria > Bacillota > Clostridia > Oscillospirales > Ruminococcaceae > Faecalibacterium. The sequence goes on along the minus strand of CAKSVD010000005.1, from coordinate 2,458 downwards.
CTATGCCACTGGAACGACAGTTGTTCTGTCCAGTGGAAATCAATTGCCGATCAGTCGGAGGAAGCGTCAGGAGTTTAATCAGAACTTTAACGCTTATTTGGGAAGATGATATATTATTTTGTTGAATTTGCCGGGAGTTTTGCCAACATTGCGCTGCTCGTACTTTTTGTTGACCGTTTATTCCAGAAAAAAGAAATATCTTCACGATGGTTTTATCTTTATATTGTGCTTCTAATGGCTGGGCAATGTATATTGAGCCTATTTCCCACTTGGGTGATGCCACGAACGATTTACCTTCTGCTGGGAGGTTTTCTTCTGGCAATTCTGTTTTATGAAGTACAAATATGGCAAGCTATCTTTGCAAGTGCTGCGTTTTTTACGTTGATTGCAGTGGTTGAAGTTCTTGCAATGCTTCTTATCGGACTGCGCATCCCGGACACAGATATCCTAATGCGAGCAGGATCAGCCAGACTGATTTATGTGGTGTTCTCAAATCTGATACAGATTCCATTGGTTGTTTTAATCTCGCATTTTTTCAGTCGAAAAGAAAATGTTCTTCGTATTCTTTGGCTGCTGCCGATCATCGCTATCCAAATTGCCAGTATCGCAGTTTGTTATGTGGTACAGTACCATGCGGCGGATGAAAATTTTCCAGACTATCTGATTGGCTTGATGGTGGTACTCCTCTTAATGAATATCCTAATCGTTTTCTATGTGGAAGCCCTCCGAAAAAATGAGCAGGAAAAATTCAGAGCGGAATTTAACGAGCAGCAATATCGCTTGCAGATGGAGTATTACCAGCAGCTAAAGGAACGGCAAGAAGAAACAAGAGCCCTTTGGCACGACATCAAAAAATATATTCTGGCAATGCAGGCGGTGGCGGGGCGTGGGAATTCCGAAGAACTTCACAAAATTGTACGAGATGCAACGGATGCCTTTGAACGTTCCAAAAATATTTCTACGATTGGAAATCCAGTTGTGGACGCACTGTTGAATCAGTATTTACATACAGCAGAAGAAAACGGCATCAAAGTCACTCTGGACGTAACGATTCCAGAAGTTCTATCTATATCTCCGTTATCTTTAAGCATCCTGATTGGAAACACATTCGACAATGCAATTGAAGCTTGTTGTGGCTTGCCGCCAGAACAACGAAAAATCCATTTGCAGCTGCGCAAACAGTATCGAAGCCTTTTCTACCGCCTTGACAATCCATACAGTGATATCTCGCGCAGCCTTCGGGTTGGCAGCCATCATGGATATGGGCTGAAAAATGTACAACGTGTGGTGAAGGAAAGCGATGGCGATTTTTATGCCGAAAAGAAGAATGGAACGTTTACCGTGAAAGTTCGATTGAACTGCGAGAATTAAGAGTTTTTCTAAAACACAGTGTTGCTTTCCACTTGTACTGTGTATGTTTTGCCTATTTCATGTATTCATTCTCCTAAAGTGTTGACACCTTGCAGAGAACATGCCATTATTTCCGAAAGTCCCACTGATTTTGTGGATTGGTTACAAGCCATCCACAAGATGTGGTCGTGTTCATTTTGAACACAGCCACAGAAAGTGGTTGGTTATCACCGTGAGACCCACCACTTCAGTGAGGGAAAGTCCGCAAAAGAATTTACCGCCCCGCAACACACCCGATTCATTTTGCCGCTTACTTCACCCGACAAAATCCATCGCTGCGCTGCGTGGGCGGTTTTCTCTTTATGTTGGAACTCACCTTGAAAATTTCATGAGCCGACCGGACGCGATACCGACTTTTCGTCAACACCGCTGCATAAACAGGGGTAGGAACTTTGTTCGGATCAAACGGTGACACCATTGACACCCGGCTGGAAATGTTCCGGCATCAGCGCGAGGTGCTCACCCAGCAGATTCAGCAGTTACAGCACACGCTGGAGACCGTGGAGTATAAATGCTGGTTCTGTGAAGCCGCCAAAGCCGCTGGGACGGTGGATGTCCCCGGTGCGATGACCGATGCGGACGTGCCGGAGCAGTTCCGTGCCACCCGACAGGAGCTGCGTGGACAGAAGATGCCGAATATCGAAAGATAAGAAATGCCGTTCCAGTTGCTTTTGGAACGGCGTTCCCTTTAATCCTCCAACCCATGGCTCTCGGTCACGGTTTTCAAGTATTTCTCCGGGTCACCATTCAAAATCAAATCGGCATAGCCAAGCGGGTCATTGTAGATAGTGTGCAAAAATGTGCAGAGCCAAAATCAGCCCCTTAAAACAGGCATCGAGTTTTTATGCAAAGCCGGGAAACCGGCCGGGTTCGAGCCCAAAACGGCAGCTACGATTTTGCCTATTCAGGTCAAGCATCAAATGTACATCAACAACCATGATTCATGGCAGGGAGCTTAGGACACAAAAGTTCATCCGATGCAGTTTTCTATGCATCCGATGAACTTTTTTCAGTAGCGTTTCCTTTTAAGCCACCTTGGTCTTTCGCA
>CAKSVD010000004.1 GCA_934503275.1 uncultured Faecalibacterium sp. | reverse complement strand
CTATCTGGATGCTCTCCACCGTGCGCCCGAACTGGTGCGCGGCTTTCTGGAAAAGATTCTTGCCCCCAAGCAGGAGCGCACCATGAATGTGCCGCAGCGAAACCGCAAGCGTGGGCAGGATATGGAACTTTGAGTTTCGGAGGATACTATTTGAACAAAAAGAAGAAGTCAAACAAATCCGGCTACCCGGATGAAGCAATCAAGGCGTTGGCGCGTTGTTTCTATCCCTCCATGGTTGATTTTTTCAACAGCGAGGAAGGCCAGCGTGAATATGAGAAGTGGCTGAAAGAGCAGGAAACTCTACAAGCCTTGCCTGTTGCAGCATAAAAACAGCAGGACGTTCCCGGAGAAGGGAACGCCCTGTTACATATTATGATCATCGGCCAAGTAAAAAGAAAACAAACGGCAAAATAATTGATGTTGCAATGTTAAAAGCGAACACTCCTGCACTCTTTCTGTAGTGACTCTTCTCGGTGATTTTTTGAGTCTGTTTCGAGTCGCCAAGAGAAATCCTAAAGATATGCGTATCCATCAAATCTGACAATTCGCTATAAATGATTTTCCCAAAAAATCTCCCGACTTTTTCGGAAATTGTTGCTAATGGAATTAAAAAAATCAGTAGACATGCTGTATTTTCCACTTGAAAATCGATCAAATGATAATATATCAATAATTTCACTATAATCGCGATAACTGTACAGAAAGAAAATATTGCACACACTTCTACAAAATTAGCCAACCCACTTCGATATTTGAACAAGAAAGGTCTAATATGTCCCTTTTCGCTACAGGCCGACTCACAAAGTTCCGTCCACCGCTGAACAACATTTAACAGTTCTTCTGCGAGTGCATTATTAATAAAATCAACCTTGCATACAGTTGTACAGCATTGCAAATCAAAGTCGTCTCTCTCATCAAGCGCGCCATTTAGCAACACCTTGAACATATCGCTTGGTTGAAGTCCTGATGTTATCCTCACATTCAGAGTATGTCGTTGTGGAACTTTGTAATTCTTAAATTCCGCAAAAAAATCCCACTGAATAAATATTGATTTTGTTGCCGAATTTATTGCGTTAAAATTTTCTTTTTTAAAATCCTCCCAAGCTTTATATGACAATATTCTCTTGTCGATGAGCGAAACGTCGATACTTGTTGTTATTGTAGATACATTATGTAACGACAGCTTTTCTAAAATCAGCGAATTCAAACTATCTAGTTGGTTGATATCGACAATGATTTCTTTATCAAAAAATCGACACACACTATCGCTCTTTCCATGCAGGAGCGCAAGTAACGCATTGGCGTTTCGAAGATATTCGGTAGTCAATGTTTTGTCTGACGAAGCAGAGGTTACCAAATTTTCCATTTTAACACATCCCTTCATATATATATATAATCATATCCTACATCGAATTTCAACTACTTTCCCTTGTTTCCTTCACGGGAGCCTTCATTCTCTGATCCGAAGAAAACAAAAAATCCGAACCCTTCTCCAATCGGAAATAGGTTCGGATTTTCCTTGTTTGGTGGGCGCGGGTGGATTCGAACCACCGAAGCTGAAAGCAGCAGATTTACAGTCTGTCCCCATTGGCCACTCGGGAACACGCCCATATTCTTTTTTGCAGTTGCGTGGACTGCCTGTATATGTTACCACTGAAAGCGCGGTTTGTCAACCCATAATTTGGGCCGGCGTAAAAAAATAAGAGAAAAATGCAGCAAACACAAAAGCCCTCCCGTTCGGATACGCTTTACAACGTCCGGACGGGAGGGCTTTTCAGCCTGACAAAAACAGGTCAGGAGAAGATCACTTCTGGTTCTTCATGTAGATATGGTGCGGCAGACCTGCAATGTACAACGGGGTCAACTCGGCCTGGATCAGCGGACGGGCGTAGTCCAGGAAGTCTTCGGTCATCTGGGTGTGGTTGTTGTTCATCCAACTCAGGGGAACCTTCTTTTCCAAGTTGGCGACCTCGCTGATGGGGTGCAGTTCGGTGGTGCACTGGTAGGGATTGTTGGAGATACGCTTCAGTGCCACCATCTGGCCGGTAACGCCCTCAAAGGCTGCCTTGGCGGCGGCGCCGCCCACCTGATAGGCCTCGGTGATGTCGGTGCGGCTGGTCAGGTGACCGGCACAGCGCTGCAGGGTGGAAAGCTCGATGCAGCGGGTCTTGGTGTCCAGATTGCGAGCCACCACGTTAGCCAGATACCGGGCAGTACCGGTCAGTGCCTTGTGGCCGAAAGCGTCCACTGCGTGCACGTCATCAGCCAGCTCGCAGACATAGCGGCCATCCTCCAGCTTAACGCCCTCGGACACGGCAATGACAATGCTGGGCTTCTTTTCCTGCATCACACGCACCTTTTCCACAAAGTGCTCCACGTTGAAGGGAACCTCGGGCAGGCAGATCATGTCCACGCCCTCGCAATCGTCGCTCTTGGCCAGTGCGGCGGCGGTCAGCCAGCCGGCGTTGCGGCCCATGATCTCCACCACGGTAACGTACTTGGTGCCGTACACGGTGGCGTCGCGGATGATCTCCTTCATCACAACGCCGATGTACTTGGCCGCAGAGCCGTAGCCGGGGGTGTGGTCGGTGACCATCAGGTCGTTGTCGATGGTCTTGGGCACGCCCATAAAGCGGATGTCGCTGTGGATGCGCTCGCCGTACTCGGCCAGCTTGCCGATGGTGTCCATGGAGTCGTTGCCGCCGATGTAGAAGAAGTAGCCGATGTTCAGCTTTTCCAGAATGGCGAACAGCTTTTTGTACACCGCCTCGTCATCCCGCCAGTCGGGCAGCTTGTAGCGGCAGCTGCCCAGAAAGCTGGACGGGGTGCGCTTGAGCAACTCGATGTCCAAGTCATCGGTCAGCAGTGTGGAAAGATCCACCACCCGCTCCTCCAGCAGACCGGCAACACCGTTGCACATACCATACACGATGTCTGCGCCGCGGTTCTTGCAGCTTTCAAAGACACCCGCCAGACTGGCATTGATGACAGAGGTGGGGCCGCCGGACTGACCGACAATTGCGTTTTTTCCCATGATGATTTCTCCTTTTTTGTTTTTTCTGCTTCGGCTATAAAAACGTGCAGTCGCACGAAAACAGACGCGGAAGGGAAAGGGGAATCACAGACGGATGTGGCGGGGGGTACCGTTCACATACACGGGGGTAACCTCGTCCAGGATCAGCGGACGGGCGTACTCCTCAAAGGCTTCGGTCACCTGCATCCCGTCCGGAGTGATCCATTCCAGCGGGACCTTCTTTTCCAGATTTGCCACCTGCTGCACATCCACAGACTCGGTGATGCACTGGTACGGGTAGTTGGAGACCCGCTTGAGGGCGATCATGCGGCCGCTCTCGCCGGCAAAGGCGGCAGCAGCAGCGGCACCGCCGACGGCGTAGGCCTCGTTCACATCCGTGCGGCTGGCCAGATGGCTGGCGCAGCGCTGCAGGGTGGAGAACTCGATGGCGCGGCTCTTGCACTGCAGCTTGTCGTGGATGAGTTCGGAAAGGTAACGGCTGGTGCCGCTGAGGATGGCCTTGTGGCCAAAGGCATCCAGCTGCCCGGCGGTAGACACCAGATCGCACAGGTAAGTGCCATCTGCGGTCTTTACGCCCTCGCTGGCGGCGATGATAACGTTGGACTTTACCCGCTGCAGCTCGTCCACCCGGGCAAGGAACTTGTCCTGATCAAAGGGGACCTCCGGCAGCAGGATCAGGTCGGGGCCTTCGCAGTCCTCGCCGCCGGCCAGACAGGCTGCACCGGCCAGCCAGCCTGCGTGGCGGCCCATGATCTCAGCCACCGTCACGCTGCGGATGTTGTACACCGAGGAGTCGCGGATGACCTCCTTTAAGATGGTAGCAATGTACTTGGCCGCAGAGCCGTAGCCGGGGGTGTGGTCGGTGAGGCACAGGTCGTTGTCGATGGTCTTGGGCACACCGATAAACCGCACGTTGCTGCCCACCTGCTGCCCATAGCGGGACAGCTTTGCGATGGTATCCATCGAGTCGTTGCCGCCGATGTAGAACACCGCGCAGATGTCGTACTTGTCAAACAGGGTGAACAGCTTGACGAACGGGGTGGCATCGGTGTCCGGGTCGGGCAGCTTGAAGCGGCAGCTGCCCAGATAGCTGGACGGGGTGCGCTTGAGCAGTTCGATGCTCATGCGGTCGTCCAGCAGGACGTTGAGCTCCAGCAACTCTTCCTTGAGCAGACCCTCGATGCCGTACTTCATGCCGTACACCTTGTCTGCACCCAGACTGCGGGCGGCTTTGTATACGCCCGCAAGGCTGGAGTTGATCACGGCGGTAGGGCCGCCGCTCTGACCAATGATGATATTCTTGGCCATGGAAACCTCCTTCAGATCATTTAAAATGTATCGCTGCCGGGCAAACGGCTTTCCGCACCGTCCGGTAAAGTGGTCTGTCGGCCCTGCACTGCCAACAGACCGGGACGGCAAAACAGCCGCCTGCCGCAACTGACACAAAAATATTTGCAGCTTGTGTATTTGCTTTTTGTAAAATGTGCAAAATAAGCTGCAATCCTATTGTACCCGTTTTGCCTGTTGTATGCAAGACCTAATTGGTTGCACAGGCAAAAAAAATATGATAAAATGGGTGCGCACTCCAAAATTACCGGGCAGAAGTACCTGCCTGTTGGGATAAATGCAGAAAGCTGGACAGAGATTATGGGCATTTCACACGAATATCATTCGACACCCCGGCGACGCACGGGCAGGGGCATCAGCGGCAAGCTGCGGCTGGCAGGGGTCATTGTGGCCATCCTGCTGGTCGCCTATGCGGTGACCGCCATTTTGGAAAAGGGAACGGCAGAGGAAGAAAGCACCTCCCAGACCGGTGCAGGCGGCATTGCACAGAACATTCTGGCACCGCTGCCCATGCAGGGCGAGGTGGACTCCGGCAGTGAGAGCACGGCAGGGGATAGTGGCACGGCACAGGCGGTGCAGCTGGAAAGCTTTGGCCCTGCCCGGCAGACCGATGGCGCCTATACCGTTAAGGCTTACGATGCCAGCGTCATCCGGCAGCCGGCCTGCGGTCAGGTAGACCTGAGCTATTTTTCGGACGCTGCCTTTCTGGGCGACAGCCTGACGGTGGGCTTCTCGGATTATCAGATCAATCTGAGCGGCGCACTCATCTGCGGCTATGTAGGTGTAGGGCCGGACGCCATCGTCAACCGCGCCGCCGTCAAGAGCCCCACCCGTGGGCAGGAGGTGGCACTGGATGTGCTGGCAGCGGCGCAGCCCAAAAAGCTGTATATCCTGCTGGGCACCAACACCCTGACCACCTTGGGCGCCGCTGACCGTTTTCTGGCCTACTATGGCCAGATGCTGGACGAGTTGCGCCAGGCGCTGGGGGAGGACTGCATTATTTATGTACAGTCTATCCCGCCGGTACGGCCTGCGGCAGCGGAAAAGAAGCCGGGTCTTGCCTCAGATGTGCTGCGCGGCGTCAACGAGCAGCTGGCGCAGCTGGCTGTCAGCAAGGGCTGCGTTTATCTGGATCTGTGGGAGGCACTGGCTGACGGCGAGGGCAATCTGAAGGAAATGATCGCCGCACCGGACGGCGTGCACCTTTCGGCTGGCAACGGCTACGGCGCATGGGTGACCTACCTGCGCAACCACGCAAAATATTCCGCAAATAACCCGTGGATCATGGGCAGCGCGTATAGCGCAGAATAATCAGAGCGAAGGACAGCCGCACCAAACGATGCGTCTGTCCTTTTTACGGGTCCGGCAGAGCATTTTTGCACAAAAAGGTCTTTTCTACATGGGAAAGGCTGTCTGCCCAAAAGTTTTAGTTGACAGACGGGGCGAATCATGTTATTCTTTTGTTGATTTTGAGAGACACCGCCTTGCAGAGTCTTTTCAAAGCAATTTACTAGGGACCGCCCATCGGGGCTAAGGCCATACGGACAGCCGGGTCCACTGCCGACCGGCGGCGCAAGCTGCCATTATTGATTGAGTTCGAAACTCAAATTTTATAAGTTGGTTCCTTTACAACCATGAAATTGCGCAGCCTATGCGCAGACTTGTGAAACGGTCAATAAGAGTAGTAAAAGTGTAGTTGCTATATAGACTCTCATCACCCCGTCTTTTTGAATCGCGAATAACGCGCAGCACCGGCACTTTCGGCTGGGTGCTTTATCAGCGCGGAAAAAGCTTTTCCAAGCGCAGGTCTGCACATTTGTGCAGTGTCTGCGCTTTTTTGTTGTGCAAAAAGAGAACAGGGACGGAGGAAAAGATGAACGAGAACAAAGCGCGTTCCCGGCTGGACCAGCGCCGTGCGCCCATTTACGAGGCGCTGGAGCGGTTCCGGCAGATGCGGGTGGTGCCCTTTGATGTGCCCGGCCACAAGCGGGGCCGCGGCAACCCGGAGCTGACCGCTTTTCTGGGTCAGCAGTGCGTGGGCGTGGACGTGAACAGCATGAAGCCGCTGGATAACCTTTGCCACCCGGTGTCGGTCATCCGGGAAGCCGAGGAGCTTGCCGCCGATGCCTTTGGCGCGGCACACGCCTTTTTAATGGTGGGCGGCACCACCAGCAGCGTGCAGAGCATGGTGCTTACCGTCTGCAAGCGGGGCGATGAGATCATTCTGCCCCGCAATGTGCACCGCAGCGTGCTGAACGCGCTGGTGCTGTGCGGCGCTGTGCCGGTGTATGTGAACCCGGAGGTGGATAAGCGTCTGGGCATCTCGCTGGGCATGAAGCGGGAGCAGGTGGCAAAGGCCATCAAGGAGCACCCCAACGCTGTGGCCGTGCTGGTGAATAACCCCACCTACTACGGCATCTGTTCCGACCTGCGTGCCATCGTAAAAATGGCGCATGATGCCGGGATGCTCTGCCTTGCGGATGAAGCCCACGGCACCCACTTCTACTTTGGCGGCGGCCTGCCGGTTTCTGCCATGGCGGCGGGCGCAGATATGGCCTCGGTGTCTATGCACAAGAGCGGCGGCAGCCTGACCCAGTCCAGCCTGCTGCTCATTGGCCCCAACGTGCATCCGGGCTATGTGCGCCAGATCATCAACCTGACCCAGACTACCTCCGGCAGCTATCTGCTGATGTCCAGTCTGGACATCTCCCGCCGCAATCTGGCGCTGCGTGGACGGCAGGTGTTCCATCAGGTGGCGGATATTGCCGAGTATGCCCGCGAGGAGATCAACGCCGTAGGCGGCTACTACGCCTTTGGCAAGGAACTGTGCAACGGCGATTCCGTCTTTGACTTTGACACCACCAAACTCAGCGTCCATACGCTGGATATTGGTCTTGCAGGCATCGAGGTCTACGACATCCTGCGCGACGAGTACGATATTCAGATCGAGTTCGGCGATATCGGCAACATCCTTGCCTACCTGTCCATCGGTGACCGCCCGCAGGAGGTGGAGCGTCTGGTCAGTGCGCTGGCCGAGATCAAGCGCCGCTACCGCACCGACGGCTCGGGTCTGCTGAGTCAGGAATACATCGACCCCGTGGTGGCTGCCAGCCCGCAGGAGGCCTTCTACGCCCCCAAAAAGAGCCTGCCCCTGCGGGAGACCGAGGGCATGGTGTGCAGCGAGTTCGTGATGTGCTATCCCCCGGGCATCCCCATCCTTGCACCCGGCGAGCGCATTACCAAGGAGATCCTGAACTATATCGAGTACGCCAAGGCCAAGGGCTGCAGTATGACCGGCCCGGAGGACCCCGAGATCTTGCACCTGAATGTTCTGGCATAAGGAGGGAAAAAGATGGAATTTTGGTTTTCAGAGTTTCACACCCCGGATGTGAAGCACAGCATCCGGGTGAACAAGCAGCTCTACTCCAAGCAGAGCGATTACCAGCGCATCGATATCTTTGAGACCCCGGAGTTCGGTCGGGTGCTCACGCTGGACGGCAATGTGATGCTGACCGAGCGCGACGAGTTCATCTACGATGAAATGATCGTCCATGTGCCCATGGCGGTGCACAAGGAGGCCAAGGATATTCTGGTCATTGGTGCCGGTGACGGCGGCGTAGTGCGGGAACTGACCCGCTACGACCGCGTGGAGCGCATCGACCTTGTGGAGATGGACCCGCAGGTGGTGGAGGCCTGCCGCGCCTATCTGCCCGGCAATGCCTGCCGTATGGATGACCGCCGGGTGCATATCTACTTTGAAAACGCCCTGAAGTATATCCGCCGCTGCGAGGAAGAATACGACCTGATCATCGTGGACTCCTCCGACCCCTTCGGCCCCTCCGAGGGTCTGTTCACCCGCGAGTTCTACGGCAGCTGCTTCAACGCCCTGAAAGAGGACGGCATCATGGTCAACCAGCAGGGCAGCCCCTTCTACGCCGAGGACGCCAGCGCCATGCAGCGCAGCCACAAGCGCATTGCATCCACCTTCCCCATCAGCCGGGTGTATCAGGCACATATCCCCACCTTTGCGGCGGGCTACTGGCTGTTCGGCTTCGCAAGCAAAAAATACCATCCCATCGATGATCTGGACGCAGAGGCGTGGAAGGCGCTGAATATGCGCACCCGCTACTACACCACCAAACTGCATATCGGAGCATTCTACCTGCCGGCTTTTCTGGAGGAGATGCTGCGGGAAGTGGAGGAACACTGATGCACCCCAACGTTGAGACCTTTATCGGCTGCGACAGCAGCTACCGCGCCGCCAGCATCGTGCTGTACGGTGCGCCTTATGATTCCACCACCAGCTACCGCCCCGGCGCACGGTTCGGCCCGGCGGCCATCCGGCACGAGAGTTATGGTCTGGAGACCTATAGCCCCTACCAAAATGCCGACCTGACCGATTTTGATGTGTTCGACAGCGGCGATCTGGAACTCTGCTTCGGCTCCAGCGAGCTGGCACTGGCCGATATCGAGGCCCGGGCAGAGGAGATCTTGAAGGACGGCAAGTTCCCGCTGCTGCTGGGCGGCGAGCATCTGGTCACGCTGGGCGCGGTGCGGGCTGCGGTGAAGAAATACCCCGACCTGCACATCGTCCACTTCGATGCCCACGCTGACCTGCGGGACGACTATCTGGGCGCAAAGCTAAGCCACGCCTGCGTGCTGCGCCGCTGCCACGAACTGGTAGGGGACGGCCGCATCCATCAGTTCTGCATCCGCAGCGGAGACCGGGCAGAGTTTGAGTTTGCTGCCCAGCACACCGAGATGCACAAATTTGATTTTACTGGCCTTGCAGAGTTGACCGCACAGCTGTGCGAGAGCAAGGTGCCGGTGTACCTGACCATCGATCTGGACTGCCTTGACCCTTCCTGCTTCCCGGGCACCGGTACCCCGGAGGCCGGCGGCGTAAGCTTTTTGCAGCTGCTGGAGGCTATCCGCACCGTGACCAAGGCCAATATCATCGGCGCAGACCTGAACGAGCTGGCTCCCACACTGGACACCACCGGCGTTTCCACCGCCACTGCCTGCAAGGTGCTGCGCGAGACCCTGATCGCGCTGGACAAGGGCTGGCCGGGCTTTCAGGTATAAATACGAACCTACCATTTTACAGATAAAGGAGTAACCGATATGAGCAAAGTTCTGATCATCGGCTGCGGCGGCGTGGCCTCCGTTGCCATCCATAAGTGCTGCCAAGTGCCCGAGGTGTTCACCGAGATCTGCATCGCCAGCCGTACCAAGGCAAAGTGCGATAAGCTGGCGGCCGAACTGGCTCCCACCACCGCCACCAAGATCACCACCGCACAGGTGGACGCAGACAAGGTGGAGGAGGTCATCGCCCTCATCAAGGCCTACCAGCCCGACCTCGTGATGAACATCGCCCTGCCTTATCAGGATCTGACCATCATGGACGCCTGCCTTGCCTGCGGCGTCAACTACATGGACACCGCCAACTACGAGCCCGAGAATACCGACGACCCGGAGTGGCGCGCCATCTACGAGAAGCGCTGCAAGGAGGCCGGCTTCTCTGCCTACTTTGATTACAGCTGGCAGTGGGCCTACGCCAAAAAGTTTGAGGAAGCCGGTCTGACCGCCCTGCTGGGCAGCGGCTTTGACCCGGGTGTGACGCAGGCATACTGTGCCTACGCAAAAAAGCACGAGTTTGATACCATTGACACCATCGACATTCTGGACTGCAACGGCGGCGATCACGGCTACGCCTTTGCCACCAACTTTAACCCCGAGATCAATCTGCGCGAAGTGTCCGCCCCCGGCAGCTACTGGGAGAATGGCCACTGGGTGGAGATCCCGGCTATGAGCATCAAGCGGGAGTACAACTTCGATCAGGTGGGCAACAAGGATATGTACCTGCTGCACCACGAGGAGATCGAGTCTCTGGCAAAGAACATCCCGGAGGCAAAGCGCATCCGCTTCTTCATGACCTTTGGCCAGAGTTATCTGGATCATATGCGCTGTCTAGAGGACGTGGGGATGCTGTCCACTACCCCTGTCAACTTCAACGGACAGGAGATCGTGCCCATCCAGTTCCTCAAGGCACTGCTGCCGGACCCCGCCAGCCTTGGCCCCCGTACCAAGGGCAAGACCAACATCGGCTGCATCTTTACCGGCAAAAAGGACGGCAAGGATAAGACCTACTATATCTACAACGTCTGCGACCATCAGGAGTGCTACAAGGAAGTGGGCTCTCAGGCCATCAGCTACACCACTGGCGTACCCGCCATGTGCGGCGCTTTGATGCTGCTCACCGGTAAGTGGACCACCAAGGGCGTGCACACCGTAGAGGAGTTTGATCCCGATCCGTATCTGGATGCACTGGACAAGTACGGCCTGCCCCGTTCCGAGAGCCACGACCCGGCTCTGGTGGACTGATGCGGGTGCGCGACAGCCGCCCGCCCTTTGCGGGGCTGGCAAACCTGTCCGAGGAGCAGCTGCACCGCCTGCCCACCCCCTGCTATCTGCTGGACGAAGCCCAGCTGCGCCGCAACGGCGAGATCCTGCTTGGCGTGCAGCAGCGCACCGGCTGCCGCATTCTGCTGGCGCAGAAGGCTTTTTCTAACTTCAACGTCTACCCGGTGCTGGCACCCTATCTGGCCGGTACCGAGGCCAGCGGCCTGTACGAGAGCCGTTTGGGCAGGGAAGAACTGCCGGAGAAGGAGAACCATGTGTTCTGCGCCGCCTACCGGGCAGACGAGTTTGCTCAGCTGCTGCAGTACGCTGACCACATCGTGTTCAACTCGCCCAGTCAGCTGGCAAAGTTCGGCCCGGCGGCAAAGGCGGCGGGCAAAAGCATCGGTCTGCGCATCAACCCGGAGTGCTCCACGCAGGAGGGTCATGAAATTTATGACCCCTGCGCCCCCGGCAGCCGTCTGGGCACTACCCGCGCCCAGTGGGATGCCGCCGTGGCAGAGCACCCGGAACTGCCCGCTCTGCTGGACGGTCTGCACTTCCACACCCTGTGTGAGCAGGATGCGGACGCGCTGGCGGTGACGCTGGCAGCGGTGGAGGAAAAGTTTGCAGACCTGCTGCCTAGGATGCAGTGGCTCAATTTCGGCGGGGGGCACCACATCACCCGACCGGGCTATGCCCTTGATACGCTGGAACGCTGCATCCTTTCGGTGCGGCAGAAGTACGGCGTACAGGTGTATCTGGAGCCCGGCGAGGCTTGGGCGCTGAATGCGGGCTATCTGGTCAGTACTGTGCTGGATGCCCTGTGCAACGGGGATATCAGCCTTGCCATTCTGGATATGTCCGCAGCCTGCCACACCCCGGATGTCATTGAGATGCCCTACCGCCCGCCGCTGCTGGACGCCGGTGAGGCAGGGGAGAAGGCGCACACCGTCCGCTTGGGCGGCCCTACCTGCCTTGCGGGGGACATCATCGGGGATTACAGCTTTGACGCCCCCCTTGCCGAGGGCGATAAACTCATCTTCGGCGATATGGCCATCTACACCACCTGCAAGAACAACACCTTCAACGGGATGCCCCTGCCGCCCATCTGGCTGCTGGGCGCAGACGGCAGCTGCCGGGAACTGGTGCACTTCGGTTATCAGGATTTTAAAATGCGTCTGGGCGCAATATAAAAAGAAGCCAAGAGGGTCATCGGCACAGTCGATGACCCTCTTGCAGTCCATGTACGGCGCTCTCCCGGGTGAACGAAGCCCTCACTCGTTTGGCCTTAACGAAAAAAGCACTACACGTTTCCGTGTAGTGCTTTTGTTCTGGTGGAGATTACCGGGCCGATTCAAATCACGGTGACCCTCTTGCAGTCCATGTACGGCGCTTTCCCAGCTGAGCTAAACCCTCACTCGTTTGGCGTCAACAAAAAAGCACCACACATTTCTGTGTAGTGCTTTTCGTTTCTGGTGGAGATTACCGGGCCGATTCAAATCACGGTGACCCTCTTGCAGTCCATGCACGGCGCTCTCCCGGCTGAGCTAAACCCTCACTCGTTTGGCACCAACAAAAAAGCACCACACATTTCTGTGTAGTGCTTTTCGTTTCTGGTGGAGATTACCGGGATCGAACCGGTGACCTCTTGCATGCCATGCAAGCGCTCTCCCAGCTGAGCTAAACCCCCAGATGTCTTGCTTTGTGCCTGACGACGTGTGTAATTATACCAGCCACAGAAGCACTTGTCAACAGTTTTTGCAAATTTTTTGCAGCAAAGATCCCCGCAGGGCGTGTGCCCGGCGGGGATCGAAAAAGCGGGGGAATGCTCTTTTGGGAAAAACTACGCCTTAGCGTGCCTGACGGTCAAAGATCTGCGGAGCCATGCGGCACAGCAGCACAGCGGCCACCATGGTGAGCAGGGTCTCGGGCAGCATATAGCTACCGTTGTAGGTCAAGCTGTAAGTCCATGCGGCCAGACCATCGTTCAGGTTGCCCCACACCAGCACACCGGACAAAAAGCTGCACATAAAGCGCAGGAAACCGGCGGCAAAGGTGCCTACGGCCACACCCACGGTGCGGTTCTTGAAGGGGCGGGCGAACAACTCGGCCAGACCCAGTGCCATAAAGGCCAGCACATAGTCCAGCAGCACCTCACCGAGGAAGTAGAGGAAGGTGGAAGCGGGAGGCGGGTAGAAGCCCATGATCATTTGCAGGCAGGAGTTTACAAAGCCGGTGAACAGCCCCCACTTTGCGCCGTGGCGGAAGGACACCAGCACAAAGGGCAGCATACTCAGCAGGGTAATGCTGCCGCCGTTGGGCATGGTGAAGAACTTGATGTTGGAAAGCACCGTGCCAATAGCGATCATCAGGGCGCATTCCACCAGAATGCGGGTCTTGGAATAGGTTTTAGACATGATGGAAAAATTCCTCTCTCATAGTAGTACACAAAAACAAAATGCGCCTGCTGGCAGCAGACGCATGAAGGTTTGTTGAACGTACCGGACAGTTCCGCAAACTCCCTACGCCGGCATTGCCCGGATCAGGTAAAGGGTACTCCGCGCTATGCGGATCTCAGCCTTATGGCGCCCCTGTTTTTATGTCCGCCCACAGTATACGCGCCGTGGGACAAAAAGTCAAGCCCGCAGACATAATCCGCCCCGGCAGCGCGTATGTTATACCATTGCAAAGCTGGAACGCAGGGAGGCGGGATATGAAAGCCGATCCGGAACAGCGTGCCGTGCAGCTGGGCGAGTACATTGCTGCCCACAACGCCACGGTGCGGGCAGCGGCGGCTGCGTTCGGGTGCAGCAAGTCCACCGTGCACAAGGACGTTGCCGTGCGGCTGCGCAGCATCAGCCCTGCACTGTACGGGCGGGTGCGTGCCGTGCTGGCGCGCAACAAGGCCGAGCGTCATCTGCGGGGCGGGGCTGCCACCCGGCGCAGATATAGCCGCCGCTAAAGCCCAAAAAGACCGCTGCACTGCGCAGCGGTCTTTTTTGCTGGGACGGAACCCTCTCAGGCGCTTGCGCGCCAGCTCCCCTGAAGGGGGAGCTTTTTGCATCTTCCGGTTTGCGTTGATGAAGCTCCCCCTTCGGGGGAGCTGGCAAAGCCGTAAGGCTTTGACTGAGAGGGTTTTCAAGCGGTTGCTTTTATCCCCCGGTGTGGAACTGCTGCAAGGCGCCTTTTTCCAGCCGGCTTACCTGCGCCTGACTGATGCCGATCTCCTGCGCAACCTCCATCTGGGTCTTGCCGCGCAGATACCGCAGTTCCATAATGCGCTTTTCCCGGGGCGTAAGGGTGGCTACCGTATCGCGGAACTGCAACCCGCTGATCCAGCTTTCCTCGCTGTCCGGGTCGCGCACCTGGTCGATGACGTACATCGCATCGCCGCCGTCGGTGTACACCGGCTCGTCAAGGCTGAGCGGCTCTACCACCGATTCCAGCGCGGCGGTCACCTCGCGTCGGGCAAGCCCGGCTGCAGCGGCGATCTCGTCCATGGTGGGCTCCCGCCCCAACTGCTTTTCCAGCGCTTCCCGCGCCTGCATGGCACGGTAGGCGGTGTCCCGCAGGGTGCGGCTTACCCGCAGGGCGTTGTTGTCCCGCAGAAACCGCCGGATCTCCCCAATGATCATGGGCACGCCGTAGGTGGAAAACCGCACCGGCTGCGCGGGGTCAAAGTTGTCGATGGCTTTGATCAGTCCGATGCACCCCACCTGAAACAGATCGTCCAGATTCTCGCCCCGCTGGGCAAACCGCTGCACCACACTGAGCACCAGCCGCAAATTGCCCTCCACCATCCGCGCCCGGGCAGCTTTGTCCCCGGCGTGGGCAAGGGTGAGCAGCTGCCGCTTTTCCGCCTCGGTCAACACAGGCAGCTGCCCTGTGTTTACACCGCATAGCTCTACCTTGTTGTACATCCAAACGCCCCCGGTCTTTTAGCTTTACCGGAAGTATGGCTCTGTGCGCCGGGCGCTATGCGTGGAAAAAATTGAGCGCCCCTCCGCAAAAGAGGGGCGCATGATAGACAAACCTGATACACGTTCCCACGCGGGATGTCAAGCGCGGCTACTCGCTTTCAAGGCGGGCTTTCAGGGTGTGGATGATGCGCTTTTCCAGCCGGGAGATATAACTCTGGCTGATGCCAAGGGCGTCGGCGGCTTCCTTTTGGGTGCGCTCCACGCCGTCGGTAAGGCCAAAGCGCAACTCCATGATCTGCCGCTCCCGCGCCGAAAGCGCCGCCACGGCGCGGCGCAGCACCGCGCGCTCGGCGTCCTGCTCCAGCTGCTGGCTTACCGCGTTGGCATCGCTGCCCAGAATGTCCGAGAGCAGCAGCTCGTTGCCATCGCCGTCCACGTTCAAAGGCTCGTCGATGCTGGCCTCCTGCCGGCGGTTGGAACTTTTGCGCAGGTACATCAATATTTCGTTGCCGATGCAGCGGCTGGCGTAGGTGGCAAGCTTGATGCTGCGGGCGGGGGTAAAGGTGTTTACCGCCTTGATCAGCCCGATGGTGCCAATGCTTACCAAGTCCTCGGCGGGCACACCGCTGTTCTCGTACTTTTTTGCCAGATACACCACCAGCCGCAGGTTGTGGGTGATCAACTCCTCGCGGGCGGCGGCGTCCCCGGCGGCCATGCGGTCAAGCAGGGCTTTTTCCTGCTCGGGGGTCAGGGGCGGGGGCAGGCTGGGCCCGCCCGCCAGATAATGCACCGCGCCGCAGTAGCGCAAGCGCTCCCATAGCAGCTGCCATACCTTGCGGAAAAACTGCAACATGGATATCCCTCCTGTGCACTTTTATTATATGTATTATAGGGGATCACATCCCCACCTCCTCCGCCACATCGTCCCCCAGCAGCAGCGTCCATGCACCGGTGGGGGTGCTTGGGGCGCAAAAGGCCGCCAGCAGGCCGGGCACGCGGCGCTGCCCGCAGCACAGCGCAGCGGGCACGGCGGGCAGCAGGCAGCGGCCGGTAACGGCGGCGCAGGGCACAAACTGCACTAAAAGCTCCGGGGGCGGGGCGGCACCGACGGCAAACCAGCCGTCTAAAGTTTCCCGCAGCGGCGCGGGCAGCCGGCTGCGCAGCGGTGGGTACTGCACCAGCACCACCCGCCGCCCGGCAAGGGGGTCCTGCAGGGTAAAGCCGGTGTCGTGGTAGGCCTGTACCGGCACTGCCGCCCCCGCAATTTGCAGCACGGCGGCAAAGCAGCCCCGCTGCGGGCGGCCAAACACCGCCAGCAGCCCGCGCAGCAGCCCGTATACCCCGGCGCAGCACAGCAAAAGCCGCCCCGGGCGCACCGGCAGCAGCACGCAAAGGTTGTTGGCCTGTACCCCGGGCAGCACCACCGCGCCGCACAGCAGGCCGTTCAGCGCCGCATACCACCCGCACAGCCGGGCAAAGCTGCGCGCCCCGGGCACGCCGTAGCACACCGCCACCACACCGCAGCAGGTGGCTATCTTATATAGTATCGCCAGCGAGGCGCACCACGGCGGAGCCAGCAGGGCAAGGGTGCTTGCCGCAGCCGCTGCGCTGCCCGCGCACAGCCGCAGCCCGGTGCAGCTGCGCCCGCACAAAAGCCCTGCGCCCAGCAGCAGCGCGGCGGCTGCGGCAAAGTTTACAAGCAGCAATTCGTCCACAAAAACAACTGTTTTCATTGCAAAGCACCCGCCTTATGGTTCTGGTAGTCTATTTTTCACAAAATCGCGAAAAAACTTGTCACACCAGAAAAAACCGCATGAACAGTGCAGTTTTGCTACAAAAGCGTGGACTTGGTTTCACAGTTTTTACACTTTTTTCAAAAAAGTACTTGAACATTTCTGGAAAGTGTGGTATATTATTGCCATCCTAATAAGGATTGAGCCGGAAACACCGGTTCGAAAATATTTTTTCTATTTTTGAAGGGAGTAATTCATTATGATGATGCCTGCAAATTTCTCTGCTGTGTCTGAGAACGAGATGACCTATGTCATGGGCGGTGCTATCGGCGAGTACCTGATGGCCCCCATGGGCAAGGCTGAGTGGAAGCAGTTCAGCACCAACCTGACCACCATCGTTGGCAACAAGTTCCTGCAGGGCTACGTTGACAACACTCTGGGCAAGGTGTTCGACGGCACCTACACCCCCGGTGATGTTTTTGGCGCTTTCGGCACCAAGTTCACCAGCATCTGGAATGACAACTACACCGCTCACAAGAGCGATGACACTCTGAAGAACGTTGGCTACGGCGCTCTGGGTGCTCTGAACATCGGCCTGAACATTGTTGGCAACCTGGCTGCTATCTACAACCTGGGCTTCGGCAAGGTGAAGAACGGCGCTGAGGGCATTGGCATCAAGGCTTTCTAATCAGTCTTGACTGACTAGGCCATGCTTGAGTGACTGTACCCTTAGGGGTGCAGGGAACATACTAGCATAATAACACCCCCGTGGGCGTAAGCCTGCGGGGGTGTTTTTTGCGTAACTCCCTCAGCCAAAGCCTGCGGCTTTGCCAGTTCCCTCGGGGAGGGAGCCTCTGGCGCTGCCGGAAACCTTGCCGCCATGCCAAAGGCCCCATCTCCGAGGACGACTTCCCCCGACCGGGGGAAGATGTCGCGCAGCGACAAAAAGGGGAGTCTGTCGCCGTAGGCGACTGGGGGAGTTTAGCCTCCGTTCACACTTCTTTTACCAGTCTGTTACTTTTCGTTTTATGCGGTTTGTGGTATACTATGGTCAACATGGGTCACCATGGCTACATTGAAACAGACAGGATGTGAAATCCTCTTATGAAAGATGGTTTTTTAAAGGCAGCTGCTTTTTCGCCCGCTTTGCGGGTGGCAGACTGCACCTATAACGCGCAGCAGGTGCTGGCGCAGCTGCAGGCTGGTGCGCAGCGGGGGGTAAAGCTGGCGGTATTTCCGGAGTTTTGCCTTACCGGCTACACCTGCGGCGATTTGTTTTTGCAGCGCACCCTGCAGCAGGGCGCACTGGACGCGCTGCAGTGGCTGCTTGCGCAGACCCGCACGCTGGATACCGTGGCGCTGGTAGGCTTGCCGCTTTTGGTGCATGGCAAGCTGTACAACTGCGCCGCCGTGCTGTGCCATGGGCAGCTGCTGGGCATTGTGCCCAAGACCTACCTGCCCAACTACGGCGAGTTTTACGAGAAACGGCAGTTCACCCCCGGCAGCACCGAGGTGCAAACGGTGACGGTGTGCGGGCAGCAGGTGCCCTTTGGCACCTCACTTTTGTTCCGCTGCCGCCAGATGCCCAGCTTTGTGCTGGGCGTAGAGCTGTGCGAGGACTTGTGGAGCGCCCTGCCGCCCTCCACCTTCCACGCGCTGGCGGGCGCTACCGTCATTGCAAACCTTTCTGCCAGCGATGAGACCGTGGGCAAGGCGGAGTACCGCCGCGCACTGGTGGCAAACCAGTCTGCCCGGCTGCTGTGCGGCTACCTGTACGCCTCGGCAGGGCACGGCGAAAGCACCACCGACATGGTGTTTGCCGGGCACGACCTCATTGCCGAGGACGGCAGCCTTTTGGCGGAGACCGCGCCCTTTGCGGGCGACTACGCCGAGACCGAGCTGGACTGCCAGCGCATGGAGGCCGAGCGCGCCCGCAACACCAGCTTTGAGCACGCCGCCGGGGGCTACGTCACCGTAGAATTTGACCTTACACCGGTGGAAACGGTGCTCACCCGCCGCATTGACCCCGCACCCTTTGTACCCAGCGACCCGCAGCGCCGCGCCGCCCGGTGTGAGTTGATCTTGAAAATGCAGGCCGATGGCCTTGCCAAGCGGCTGGAGCACGCCCACGCCAAAAAGGCGGTGCTTGGTATTTCCGGCGGGCTGGACAGCTGCCTTGCCCTGCTGGTGGCAGTGCGCGCCATGAAGCAGCTGCACCGCCCCGCCGCCGATGTGCTGGCAGTTACCATGCCCTGCTTTGGCACCACCAAGCGCACCCGCAGCAATGCTGAAATTTTGTGCGCGGAGTTGGGCGTAAGCTTTCAGGAGATCCGCATTGCCAACACCGTGCGCAGCCACTTTGCGGATATCGGACAGGACGAAAACGTGCTGGACGTCACCTTTGAAAACGGACAGGCGCGTGTGCGCACGCTGGAACTGATGGACCTTGCCAACCGCACCGGCGGCTTTGTGGTGGGCACGGGCGATCTTTCGGAGTTGGCGCTGGGCTGGGCTACCTACAACGGCGACCACATGAGTATGTACGGTGTAAACGCCGGTGTGCCCAAAACGCTGGTGCGCTATCTGGTGCAGTACGAGGCCGAGACCGCCGCCACCCCCGCTTTGCACGATGTGCTGCTGGATATTCTGGCTACCCCGGTCTCGCCGGAGCTGCTGCCCGCTAAGGATGGCGAAATTGCACAGATCACCGAGGATTTAGTAGGCCCCTACGAGCTGCACGATTTTTACCTGTATTATGTGCTGCGCTGCGGCTTTGGCCCGGCTAAAATTTACCGGCTGGCAAAGGCTGCCTTTGCGGGCAGGGCAGAGTATACAGACGCTGTGCTGTACAAGTGGCTGCGCAACTTCTACTGGCGCTTTTTTGCCCAGCAGTTCAAGCGCAGCTGCCTGCCGGACGGCCCCAAGGTGGGCAGCGTGACCCTTTCGCCCCGGGGGGACTGGCGGATGCCCAGCGATGCCTGCGCCACCCTCTGGCTGGCAGAACTGGAGCAGCTGAAGCCCGGGGAGCAGTAAGCCATGAAGAACAAAAAGCTTTTCACCAATATCCTGTTTGCAGCGGTGGTGCTGGCCATTGCAGCGGTGCTGCTGGCGGTGCGCAGCCACAACGCCACCGGCGGCAGGCTGACTGCCCAGCTGATCTACGGCGATAACAATGCCGTGCTGGACATTCCGCTGGAAAAGGATGAAACCTACAGTGTGGACACCGGCTATTATACGGTGCATATAGAGGTAAAGGACGGCAGAGCGCGGTTTATTGAATCGCCCTGCCCGGATCACATCTGCGAAGGCTTTGGCTGGCTGTCGGCGGAAGATCAAACCGCCACCTGTCTGCCTGCCCGCGCCGTGCTGACCATCGTTCCGGTGGGCTGAAAAAAGGAGTATTCTCATGTTGGACGAAAACGAGCATTCCCGCAGGGACGACGGCCGTTCCCTGCACCGTCTTTTGCACAAGACCGGGCAGCAGGACAATACCGTGGTGGTGGACAGCGCCGCATTTTTCTCGGAGCTGCCGCCGGAGCAATCCGCGCCGCCCCGCCGCCCGCAGCAAAACATCCCCCGCAGCACTGCTGGCGGGAAAAATGGGGCGTATCTGCCCCCGAAACGAGGGAAGATCTTGCTGGTCATACAGGCAATTTTAAGCGTTCTGTCGCTGGTGCAGCTCTGGCGCACCCAGATGCTGCCGGTGTTGTATCTGGTGGTGCTGGCGGCGCTGCTGGCGCTGCTGTGGCTGCTGGTCAAGCGCTGTCAGGAGTACAAAACTGCAGGTACGGTGTCCCGGGTGTTCTCGGTGGTGCTGTGCGCCGCCATGGCGCTGGGCTGCGTGTGGGCGCAGCAAGGCCTTGCTGCGCTGGGCGATATGACCACCGGTTTTTTGAGCAACGCCGAGGCCAATAAGATCACCAAAGAGCCTTTTGTGGTGTACCTGAGCGGCGTGGATACCCGCGGCGATCTGACCGAGAAAGCGCGCAGTGATGTGAATATTCTTGCCGCGGTGAACCCCGTTACCAAGCAGGTGGTGCTGATCAACACCCCGCGCGATTACTATGTGGACCTTGCCGGAACGAACAGCAAGGATAAGCTGACCCACGCCGGGCTTTACGGCGTGCAGACCAGCATGGACACCCTTGGCAACCTGTACGGGGTGGATGTGCAGCACTACATCCGCATCAATTTTGCAGGGTTTATCAACATCGTTGATGCGCTGGGCGGCGTGGATGTGTACTCCGATCAGGCGTTCACCTCGGTGGGCAGCCCCGGCTACTACGACCCCACCACCTTTGTAGAGGGCTGGAACCATCTGGACGGCAAGGCTGCGCTGGCTTTTGCCCGCGAGCGCCATGCCTTTAAGACCGGCGATGTGCAGCGCGGCATCAACCAGATGAAGGTGATCGACGCCATGCTGAACAAGATCAAGTCCCCGGCGCTGCTGATGGGATTTTCCAAGATCATGGATTCTGCTGCCGATTGCTTCGTCACCAGCCTTTTCCAGAACCAGATCAGCGCGCTGGTGCGGATGCAACTGAGCGACTTTGCAGAGTGGAATATTGAACGCTACACCGTTACCGGCACCTCCGGCAGCAGCACCAAGTGCTACTCTGCCAAGGGGCAGAAGCTTTATGTCATGAAGCCGGACGAAGCCTCTGTGGCAAAAGCCAAGGAGATGATCGCGGCGGTGCTGGGCGGCGAGGGCACGGTAAGCTCCACCACCCAGACCCCGGAAAAGACGGACGTGTACACCCCCACCACCGACCCCGATGCCGCTGTCTCTGTGCCTGAGACGCCCGCCGACAGCGTGATCGTGGAGGTGCCGGCAGAAAGCGTGCCTGAGCAGCCGACAGAGCAGCCGACAGAACAGCCTGCCGAGCAGCCCGCAGAGACGCCCGCCGAGCAGCCCGCTGCCACCGAGACGCCCCAGCCGGAAACCACCCCCGCCGAGGGCGGAAGCACCGAGACACCCGCCGTCAGCCTGCCCACGCAGGAGCAGGTAGAGCAGGCCGCAGGCTCGTTGTATAGCGCCGCCTCCACCGTGCTGGACGCCATCTTAGGCGCAGGCGAGAACTGAGCAGTCCCTTTTGCGTGAAAAGGCAACCCGGGAAAATCTGCAGATTTTCCCGGGTTGCAATTTAAAATAATTATTCCGCTAAATATGCCCAAAGCGCACGCGGCGGGCATTTTCAATGGTCTTGCAAGCAACAAAAAGGTCACTGCACAAATCCTGTGCGGTGACCTCTTTTTTACGTTGCCACAACAAAAAAAGCTGCCTGCAGCAGCAGACAGCGCAAAAGCAAAAAGAGGAAAACGAGATAGACCGTAAGCCGGGTTCTGTATTAAACGACGATCTGTCTAGGCCTGCCATTGCTGACAGGCTCGTGCCGCCTTCGGGACACGCGAGCAGCGCTGTACGTCCCATATAGGCGTTGCTTCCGGTAGGGTTTACAAAGCCGCATAGTCACCCATGCGCTGGTGAGCTCTTACCTCGCCCTTTCATCCTTACCGCATTGCTGCGGCGGTTTCCTTTCTGTTGCACTTTCCCTGAGGTCACCCTCGGCTGCCGTTAGCAGTTACCGTGCTCTGTGAGGCCCGGACTTTCCTCAGAGCGGTCAAAGCCGCCCCGCCGCCGTATGTTCCACTCGTTTTCCGTCCTTCATGATACCATAAAAAAGTAAGATTTGCAAGTGGAACGGATTTTTGTTATAATAATATTTATGTTTTCGTGATTTTTGCAGGGGAGGGCAGGCCATGCAGCTATATTTTGCCGTGCCGGATACCGCCACCACCCACGATGGGGTGCTGGTGCGCAGCTTTCTGCGCCAGTGTGCCGTTTCCACCGACCTTGCCCGGGCGGTCAAGTTCCGGGGCGGCGGCTTTTTTGCGGACGGTGCGCCCATTCTGGCAAACCGGCGCATCTTCCCCGGGCAGGTGCTTTCCTTTGCCCTGCCGCCGGAGGGGGACGGCGTGACCCCGCAGCCGGAGATCCCGGTCAACGTGGTCTACGAGGACGCTTTTGCCGTAGTGCTGGAAAAGCCGCCGCAGCTGGCGGTGCACCCCACCCTGAACTACCCCGGTGGCACGCTGGCCAATGGCTACGCGGCATGGGCGGCGGAACACGGCCACAGCCCGGTGTTCCGCCCGGTGAACCGCATCGATAAGGACACCAGCGGCCTTGTGCTGGCGGCAAAAAACGCCTACGCCGCGCCGCTATTGGCAGACGGGGTGGAAAAGCTGTACTATGCCATTGCGCAGGGTGCGCTGCCGCTGGGAGAGGGAGCTATCGATGCGCCCATCGGACGCCGGGGCGACAGTATCATCGGGCGCTGCGTTACCCCCGAGGGCAAGCCCAGCCGCACCGAGTATACTATTATAAAGGAAGAAAACGGCCTCAGCCTTGCGGCCTGCGTGCCGGTGACCGGCCGCACCCACCAGATCCGGGTGCACTTTGCGTCCATCGGCCATCCGCTTGCCGGGGATGACCTTTACGGCGGCAGCCGGGAGCGCATTGCCCGGCAGGCGCTGCACTGCGCTAAGCAAAGCTTTGCGGTGCCTGTATACACCCCGCTGCCGGACGGCATCCGGGTGGAAATGCCCTTGCAGCTGCGCACCGTCACGGTGGAAAGCCCGCTGCCGCCGGATATGGAAGCACTTTTTTTCGTGAAAACTGCGTGAAAAAGTAGCCAAATTTTATGTAAGCGCTTGTTTCAAACCATGCAAAGTGTATAATAAAAAGAGAGCGTATTGTGTACAGGCCCTGTTGGCCTTTTGAACAGGGGAACGTACACCAACTAGCTGCTGTGTTCCGGGCCGAAAAAATGCCCTGCAGCGGCGCAGGAAGGAGAAAATCCCGTTGACTGAAGATAAAACAAAGGAGCAGCAGCCCGCTGCGCAGCCGGTACGGCAGCCCCGCCGTCAGAAGCTGCGTTCGCTGTGGGCGCAGCTCCAGTGCCGGGGTGTGCTGCGGCGGCACAGGATGCGCCGCAAGCGTCAGCACCGCTGGGAAAAGCTGGGGCGCAAGCTGCTGCATAACCCCGTGGCGCCCATAGTGGGCGAGACGTTGTACGCCGTAGGCTTTTCCGCCGAGTATGCGGTCGTCCGCACAGGACGCCGTTTTCAGCACGGCTTGCAGCGTCTGCTGAAAACGGGCAGAGATCTGCTGAAAAATATCACATCTATGGCCTTTCCCGGGGTGGCGCAGCTGCTGCGGGATCTATTTGGTCCGGTGGTGCTTGTCCTGCGGGGCACTGTGGCGCTGCTGCGCCACGCGCACCGGGTGCGCAAGGAGAAAGGCTTTGGCGCTGCGCTGCGCGCAAGCGGACACTTCCTTGCCAATGGCATCGCCGATAACATCCGTCTTGTGCCCCGCATGGCTATGTATGTGCTGCCGGTGGCAGCGCTGGCTGTTATGGTGACCGTGTTCCAGACCACTATCCGCCAGCCCTACGCCTTGCAGGTGCAGGTGGATGACAAGACCGTGGGCTATGTGGCCAACGAAGAGGTGTTCAACTCTGCGCTGGAGGCTGTGCAGCAGCGTATCAATTATTCCGGCACAGAGCAGGCACGCTTTACCGTGAAGCCTACTTATTCCGTAACTGTCGCCCACGATGTGATGGACGAAAATGACGTGGCTGACGCCATCCTCAAGAATTCCAGCGACCAGATCAGCGAGGGCACTGCCCTGTATCTGGACGGTGAGCTGACCGCCGTGTGCGCGGACGGCAACAGCCTGCAACGATACATCAGCAGCCTGCTGGAGCCCTACGAGAACCCTGATGACCCCAACACCACCGTAGGCTTCAACAAGGATGTCACGCTGGAAAACGGCATCTACTTCAACGAGAGCTTCCAGGAGGAAGCCGAGGTGGAGCAGCTGCTCTCCGGCGTGCAGCAGGCAGAAAAATCCTATACGGTGCAGAACGGCGATACCATCTGGTCCATCGCCCAGAAAAACGGCCTGACCGTGAAGGAACTGTGTGAAATGAACACCGGCTTTACCGCCAACGGGGAAAACGGCCTGACCCAGAACTCCAAGATCCTGCCCGGCGATGCACTGACCGTGGTGCGGGAGGAGGAGACACTGGAGGTGCGCATCACCAAGGTGGAAAGCTGGGAGGAAGAGATCGCCTACACCACCGAGACCACCAAATCCAACGAGTTGAACTCCGGTACGAAGCGCGTTACCCAGAAGGGTGAGAAAGGCATCCGCACCGTGACGGCGCAGCGGGTGTACGATACGAACGGCAACCAGCTTTCTCAGCAGATCCTGAGCACTGTGGTGACCAAGGAGCCTGTGACCGAAAAAGTTACGGTGGGCACCAAAAAGGTGTCCTCCGGTGCATCCTATATCACCGGCAGCGGACAGTTCATCTGGCCGGTGCCCGGCTACCGGAACTGCTCCCGCTGGTACGGCGGCAGCCACAAGGGCGTGGATATCTGCGCCGCCGCCGGTACGCCTATCTATGCTTCGGCAGGCGGTACGGTGACCAAGGCCGGCTACAACCGCGCCGGTGCGGGCAACGGCTACGGCAACTCCATCATCATCAACCACGGCAACGGCTACACCACCGTGTACGCCCACTGCCTGTCGCTGGTGGTGCACGCCGGTCAGTCGGTCAAGCAGGGTCAGCTCATCGGCTATGTGGGCAGCACCGGACGCTCCAGCGGCAACCACTGCCACTTCGAGATCCGGCGCAATGGCTCCTACATCTCGCCGCAGACCGTGTTCAACCGCAATAAATATCGGTAAAAAGCAGCGAGGGCTTTTCCACAGGGGAAAGCCCCTCTGCTGTATCATGAATAAAAAGGAGAGATCATCTATGTCTACCCCTCACATCAACGCAGAAATGGGCGATTTCGCCAAGACAGTCCTTATGCCGGGTGACCCCCTGCGTGCCAAATTTATTGCCGATACCTTTTTGCAGGATGTCCGGCAGGTGACCGGCGTGCGCGGGATGCTGGGCTTTACCGGCACCTACGAAGGCCGCCCCATCAGCGTGATGGGCAGCGGTATGGGAATGCCCTCCATCGGCATCTACTCCTACGAGCTGTTCAGCTTTTACGGCGTGGAGAACATCATCCGCATCGGTTCTGCCGGCAGCTATACCGAGAAGGCCAAGCTGTTCGACACCGTGCTGGCTACCGGCGCTGTGAGCGAGAGCAACTATGCCCGGGTGCAGAGCGGCTTTACCGGCAACATCACACTGCCCAGCGCGGCTTTGAATGAAAAGCTGCGTGCCTCCGCTGCAAAGCAGGGCATCCCCCTGATCGAGGGCAACATCCACTCCTCGGATGTGTTCTACCGCCAGCCCTCGGACGCAAAGCCCACCTACTGGGAAAAGCTGCGGGACGAGGACGGCTGCCTGTGCGTGGAGATGGAAAGCTTTGCTCTGTTTGCCAACGCGCAGGTGCTGGGCAAGAACGCCGCCTGCCTGCTGACCATCTCGGACAGCTTTGTGGCCCCCGGCATCACCACCGCCGAGGAGCGCCAGAAGAGTTTTACCGACATGATGAAGGTTGCTCTGGGCGCAGAGTACTGATCGCATAAATTTTCCAGCGCGGCTGCCGCCCCAAGGCACAGCCGCGCTGTTTTTGCCCGTAAAAGGAGGGAACAGTATGACAAAACTGACCATGGAAGAAAAGCAGCAGCTGATCCGCATGGCACTGGCCGCGCGGGAAAAGGCCTATGCGCCTTACAGTGATTTTATGGTAGGCGCTGCGCTGCGCGCTGCAGACGGCCGCATTTTTACCGGCTGCAACGTGGAGAACGCCGCCTTTACCCCCACCAGCTGCGCCGAGCGCACCGCCCTGTTCAAGGCGGTGGCCGAGGGCGTGACTGCGTTTACGGATATCGCTGTGGTGGGCAGCCGCCGGGGCGAAGTGAACCGGCAGATCACCTCGCCCTGCGGGGTGTGCCGTCAGGCACTGTTTGAGTTCGGCGGGCCGGAACTGAACGTTATTATGGCAAAGACCCCGGAGGATTTCATCGAACGCAGCATGGACGAGTTGCTGCCCTTCGGCTTTGGCCCCTCCAACGTGGCGGGCAACAGCGCTGTGGAAGAGAAGTAACTGTCTTTCTGTGAAAAACAGCGCAAGCAGGGGAAAATTGGTGAATAAGCATTACTTTTTTATAAATTATACAAGGGATTTGTAAAGAATTTGTAATCGGAAATTGCTTGCATCTGTCACCTTCACCCGCTATACTTGAGCCAGTAAATGTGCCAGAATGCACATTTCATTCATTTGACGCAATTTTTTAAAATAAAAGGAGAGTTTCTTATGAAGATTTCTCGTCGTAACTTTCTGGCTGTGGCCGGTGCTGCTGCCGCTGCCGCTGCTCTGACCGCCTGCGGCGGTTCCTCCGCTTCCTCCACCAGCACTGCTTCCTCCGCAGCTGCCAGTTCTTCCGCCGCTTCCGGCGCAGCAGACGGCGCTGAGAAGATCGCCAAGGTCGCTCTGACCTGCGATACCGGCACGATCGATGATGAGAGCTTCAACCAGGCTTGCTGGACTGCTGTTTCCGGCTACATGGGCGACAATTGCCAGTACTACATCCCCGATTCCGATGCTTCCGATGAGGACCGTGAGACCATGATCCGTCAGGCTGTCAACGATGGCGCTGACGTTATCGTCTGCGTTGGCTACCTGTACGGTGCATCTCTGGCATGGGCTGCTGAGCAGTACCCCGACATCAAGTTCATCGCTATCGATGTGACCCAGGGCGATATCGGCACCGACAGCATCCCCGCAAACTGCTACTGCATCACCTTCAAGGAGGAGCAGGCAGGCTATCTGGCAGGCTACGCCGTTGTTAAGGACGGCTACACCAAGCTGGGCTTCCTGGGCGGCATGGCTGTGCCCGCCGTTATCCGTTACGGCTACGGCTATGTGCAGGGCGCTGACGCTGCTGCAAAGGAGCTGGGCACCAACATTGATATCAACTACTTCTACGGCGGCCAGTTCTACGGCGATGCCAACATCACCTCCCGTATGGAGGGCTGGTATGCCAACGGCACCCAGATCGTCTTTGCCTGCGGCGGCGGCATCTACACCTCCGCTGTCGAGGCTGCTCTGAAGAACAACGGCTACGTTGTTGGCGTTGACGTTGACCAGAACTACATCGGTGTCAACGGCGTTGAGAAGGACGGCTACGCTTACAACCCCTTCGTCACCTCCGCTATGAAGGGCCTGTCTGAGTCTGTCAGCACCGCTCTGGGCGACATCGAGGCCGGCGAGTGGAGCAACATTGCTGCCACCAACGG
Organism: uncultured Faecalibacterium sp.; assembly: GCA_934503275.1. GTDB lineage: Bacteria > Bacillota > Clostridia > Oscillospirales > Ruminococcaceae > Faecalibacterium. Next base: position 84,029 of record CAKSVD010000004.1, on the reverse strand, counting down.
CAACTTTGGCCTGGAGGAGGGCGAATACATCGGCCTGCCCACTGCTGACGGCAGCTGGAACTTCAAGACCTTCACCAAGGACGAGTACGAGACCCTGAAGACCAAGATCGCTTCCGGCGAGATCGTTGTGGACAACAGCTCCGACGACGCTACCAAGCCCACCGTCAGCGAGTTTACCAAGGTCAACTACATCCAGTAATCGCTATCCCGGAATTACTCCCGTGAATAGGGGCGGGGTGCTCATGCAGGGGCACCCCGCCCTTTTTGTATGCCTGTGTAAGAGAAACGGGTAGGAAATCGTGCAGACCATACAAAAGTAATACTTTTACTTGTGCTTTTTGACAAAAAATCAAAAAGCCGTGTGCAAACCGCGAAAAATCAGGTATAATGGTTTGTAGTATAGAAAAGGTGTCGTTACGGCACGAAAGGAGAGTGAGCAGATTGGCAGAGGATTATGTGATCGAGATGCTCCACATTACCAAGGAATTCCCCGGTATCAAGGCAAACGATGATATCACCCTGCAGCTGCGCAAGGGCGAGGTACACGCCCTTTTGGGCGAGAACGGTGCGGGCAAAAGTACGCTGATGAGCGTGCTGTTCGGCCTGTATCAGCCGGAACAGGGCAAGATCCTGAAAAACGGCAAGGAGGTTGCCATCCGCAACCCCAACGATGCCAACGCACTGGGCATCGGCATGGTGCACCAGCACTTCAAGCTGGTGGAATGCTTCAGCGTGTTGGACAACATCATTCTGGGCGTGGAGCCCAACAAGATGGGCTTTTTGCAGAAGGCCGAGGCACGCAAAAAGGTGGTGGCGCTGAGTGAAAAGTACGGCCTGCGGGTGGACCCGGATGCACTGATCAGCGATATCTCAGTCGGTATGCAGCAGCGCGTGGAGATCCTGAAGATGCTGTACCGTGACAACGAGATCCTGATCTTTGACGAGCCCACCGCTGTGCTGACCCCGCAGGAGATCGACGAGTTGATGGAGATCATGCGCGGGTTCAAAAAGGAGGGCAAGTCCATCCTGTTCATCACCCATAAGCTGAACGAGATCATGGCTGTGGCCGACCGCTGCACCGTGCTGCGCAAGGGCAAGTATATGGGCACGGTGGATATCAAGGGCACCACCAAGGAAGAACTTTCCCGCCGCATGGTGGGCCGTGATGTGCAGCTGCAGGTGGAAAAACAGCCTGCACACCCCGGCGAGACCGTGCTGGACGTGGAAAACGTTACCATCCATAACGACCAGCGCAAGAAGGACGTGGTAAAGAATGTGTCCTTCAAGGTGCACGCAGGCGAGATCGTCTGTCTGGCGGGCATCGAGGGCAACGGCCAGACCGAGTTTATCTACGGCCTGACCGGCCTGAGCAAGGTGTCTAGCGGCAAGCTTACGCTGGACGGCAAGGATATCACCCACGAGAGCATCCGCCAGCGCTCCAAGGACGGCATGGGTCACATCCCGGAGGACCGCCACAAGCACGGTCTGGTGCTGGATTTCAGTTTGGAAAACAACATCGTGCTGCAGCGCTACTGGCAGCCGGAGTTCCAGAAGGGCGGCTTTATCCGTGCCGATAAGGTGCGCGAGTACTCCGACCGGCTGATCAAGCAGTACGATGTGCGCAGCGGTCAGGGCAGTTTGACCACCGTGCGCAGTATGTCCGGCGGCAACCAGCAGAAGGCCATCATTGCCCGCGAGATCGACCGCGACCCCAAGCTGCTGGTGGCAGTGCAGCCCACCCGTGGTCTGGACGTGGGTGCCATTGAGTACATCCACCGCCAGATCGTGGCCGAGCGCGATAAGGGCAAGGCCGTGCTGCTGGTCAGCCTTGAACTGGACGAGGTGATGAACCTTTCTGACCGCATCCTTGTAATGTACGAAGGCGAGATCGTGGGCGAGTTTGACCCCAAGACCACCACCGTGCAGGAGTTGGGTCTGTATATGGCAGGTGCCCGCAAGCAGGGAAAGGAGGAGCAGTAACACATGAATAAGAAAAAACTTTCCCGCAGCGGCAGTCTGCAAAGTTCTGTTACCAGCGTGCTGGCTGCACTGCTGTGCATCCTGATCGGTTTGCTGGTGGGCTTTCTGGTGCTGGTGGCCATCAACCCCGCACACGCATGGGGCGATGGTTTTGTGCGCATCATCAAGGGCGGCTTCCACGATGCCCCCTACGGCGTGGGCAAGGAACTGGCCAATGCCGCACCCCTGATCATGACCGGTCTGTCCGTTGCCTTTGCCTTCAAGACCGGCCTGTTCAACATTGGTGCAGCCGGTCAGTACACGCTGGGCGCTTACGGCGCGTTGTACTGCGCCATCATGCTCAAGCTGCCCTGGTTCGTCTGCCTGCTGGCTGCAGCAGTGCTGGGCGGCCTGTGGGGCGCGATCCCCGGCTTCTTCAAGGCATACTTCAACATCAACGAGGTCATTACCTCCATCATGTTCAACTGGATCGGCCTGTATCTGGTAAATGAACTCATCTACCAGAACGGCACCGGCCCCATGTACGACGTGCGCAACACCCGTACTTTGAACCTGAGCAAGAACGCCGATTTTGCCCAGTCCCTGATCCCGGACTTTGGCCTGAACAAGCTGTTCCAGACCAACAGCACCACCATTGCCATCTTCTTAGCGGCAGCGGTGGCCGTGCTGATCTGGGTGGTGCTGAACAAGACCACCTTCGGCTACGAACTCAAGGCCGTTGGCCTGAACAAAAATGCCGCCCGCTATGCCGGTATCAACGAGAAGAAGAACATCATCCTCTCCATGGCCATTGCCGGTGCGCTGGCAGGCTTCGGCGCAGGTCTGTTCTATCTGTCCAACGTGTCCCAGTGGAACCCGCTGAACTCCACCAGCCTGCCGGGCATGGGCTTCAACGGTATCTCGGTGGCACTGCTGGCAAGCTCCAACCCCATTGGCACCGTGTTCTCTGCGCTGTTCATCTCCCACATCTCGGTCGGCGGCTCCTTCCTGTCCACCAAATTTTACCCCACTGAGATCTCGGATCTGATCAGCGGCATCATCATCTACCTGTGCGCATTCTCCATGCTGTTCCGCGGCAAGATCCAGAGCCTGCTGTTCCGGAATGCCGAAAAGACCAACGTGAATGCAGAGCCTGCGTCTGCCGCAGAAAAGACCAAAAAGGAGGGCAAGTAATATGCTGCTTCTGATCAAATATACCCTGCTGTACGGCATCGTGCTGATGCTGGTGGCACTGGGCGGTATGTTCAGCGAACACTCCGGCATCATCAACATTGCGCTGGAGGGCATCATGGTCATCGGCGGTGTGGCCGGTGTGCTTACCCTGACCATGCTGCCTGCAAGTCTGTCGCCCTTCCTTGTGGTGCTCATCTCCATTCTGGTGGCGGCGCTGGCGGGCGTGGTGTATAGCCTGCTGCTGGCCTTTGCCTCCATCAACCTGAAGGCAGACCAGACCATCGGCGGCACGGCATTGAACCTGCTGGCTACCGCCATTGCCGTGGTCATCTCCAAGTACTTCAGCGAGAGCGGCAGCGCCAAGCTGAACTACTCCAACAAGCCCTTCCTGTTCAGCATCGGCGGGCTGGAACTCAGCGTGTTCGTGCCGCTGGGGCTGATTTTGCTGGTGGTCAGCTACATCGTGCTGTACAAGACCCGCTTCGGCCTGCGTCTGCGTGCCTGCGGCGAGCACCCGCAGGCTGCGGACTCGGTGGGCATCAACGTCTACAAGATGCGTTACGCCGGTGTTATCCTTTCCGGTGCGCTGGGCGCCATCGGCGGTCTGGCCTATATCGTGCCCCCGGTGCAGACATGGAACTTTGAAGTCGGCGTGGCCGGTGCAGGCTTTCTGGCACTGGCAGTTATGATCTTTGGCCAGTGGAAGCCTTTCCACATCTTTGGCGCGGCCATGTTCTTTGCCGTGTTCAAGAGCCTTGCCAACATTGCAGACTCCACCTTCCTTGCACAGCTGCACTGGTCCAGCAACATCTATAATATGATGCCCTTTGTGGCCTCTATGGTCATTCTGGCCTTTACCTCCAAGAACAGCATGGCACCCAAGGCCGAGGGCATCCCCTACGATAAGGGCTCCCGTTAAGCGTTTTGGCTAAAATTCCGTAAAACAAAGGCATTCGCAGCCAACAAGGTGCTGCGGATGCCTTTTTTGTACGGGAGATGGCACATTTTATCCATCTGTTTACCGGCAGAAAATGGCATTTCCTGCTTGTAAAATACAACGAGATGTGCTATCATTATAAGACAAATGTGTATCTGTAGGGACCCGGTGTACATTTCTTGCACTGCGGAAAACAAGAAAGGTGAGTTTCGCTATTATGGACGAAAAAGCAACTATGGGACAGTCGCTCCGGAGCATGGAGGACGAGGAGACCATTGATCTGATGGAACTGGCCCGTCTGCTGTGGGCTCATGCTGCGCAGATCGTGGCAGCAGCTGTTGCGGCAGCGCTGATCTGCCTGCTGGTGTGCGTGTTTGCACTTACACCCAAGTATCAGGCTTCTATCAATATGATCGTGAATACCCGGCAGGATAACTCCTCCACCTTTACCAGTGATAACTTCAACTCGGCCAAGAACCTGATCAGCACCTATGCGGTCATCATCAAGGGCAACACCGTGCTGAACGAGGTGATCGACAAACTGGATCTGGATATGACCTACACCGAGTTGTATAAGATGGTGGAAGTTGCCGATGTGGACTCTACCCAGATCATGAAGATCACGGTTACCGATACCGATGCAGAGCGTGCAGGCGAGATTGCACAGACCGTTGCCGACATCGTGCCCGATGTGCTGGTGGAAAAGGTGGAAGCCGGTTCCTGCAAGGCGGTGAGCGATGTGATCATCGATCCCGACAAGGTGTTCCCCCAGACCAAGAAGTACGTCGCGCTGGCAGGTCTGCTGGGCGCTGTGGTGGTTTGCGGCGTGCTGGTGCTGGTACATCTGCTGCACGATACCGTTGTGGATGACGAAGATGTTCAGAAGAAGCTCGGCCTGCCCGTGCTGGGCCTGATCCCGGAGGTGTAAGACGATGTGGAAGCTGTTTAACAAAAAGAACAAAACTGACGACGAGCACCGCACCCTGCAGCTGATCACCGATAAAAAGATGCCTTTTGGCTATGTGGAGGCCTACAAGTCTCTGCGCACCAATCTGGACTTTATGGCAGGTTCCATGGACGTGCACACGCTGGTCATCACCAGTACCGTGCCGGAGGAATCCAAGAGCAATGTGGCGGTCAATCTGACGATGACGATGGCCGAAAGCGGCAAAAAGGTGGCTCTGATCGACTGCGACCTGCGCAAGCCGGTGCTGCACCGCTACCTGAAGGCAGGCCACAACGTAAAGGGCGTTTCCAACGTGCTGTCCAACCAGTGCACGCTGGACGAGGCACTGCACGAGTTGAAGGAAATGAACCTGACCTTCCTGCCCGCCGGTACTCCGCCGCCGAACCCCTCCGAGATGCTGAGCCAGCCGCAGATGCAGGCCATGGTGGATGCCCTGCGGGAAAAGTTCGACTTTGTCATCTTTGATGCGCCCCCGGTGTCGGTGGTCACCGATGCAGCCGTCATTGGCCGTTATGTGGATGGTGCGGTCTTTGTGGTGCGCTCTGACTTTGCCCCCGCCGATGCAGTGCGCGGCGCAGTGAAAAAGCTGCAGGATGCCGGTGTTCGTGTGCTGGGCAGCGTGCTGACCCGCTACGATATGAAGAAGGCACTCAAGGGCTCCAGCTACGCATATAGCTATGCCTATAATTACAACTCTGCCTACGAAAACCAGAAGGCTAACGCCGCTGAATAAGGAAGCATTGCTATGACGGATCTGCATTGTCACATTCTGCCCGGCATCGATGACGGCGCAAAGGATACAACGGTCTCGCTGGAGCTGCTGCGCAGGGAATACGAGGACGGTGTGCGGAATATCACCTTCACCAGCCACTTCAACAGCGAGCGCACCACGGTGGAAGCCTTTACGGCAAAGCGGCAGGCTGCCTTTGAACAGCTGACCGCCGCGCTGGAGGGACAGCCCATGCAGTTTGATTTCAAGCTGGGGGCAGAGGTATTCTTCTCTCCCGGCCTGTGCGAGTTGGACACCCGGGCGCTGTGCATGGGGAACACTGCTTATCTGCTGCTGGAATTCCCCACCACCCACAAGCCGCACTTTATCCGGCAGACCCTGTACAATCTGCAGCAGCAGGGCATCGTGCCGCTGATCGCGCATATTGAGCGCTACCCCTATGTGCTGGAGGATCCTACCCTGTTGTACGACTGGGTAGCCGCCGGTGCCTATGCACAGATCAATGCCGGGGCATTGCTGGAGCCCAAACTCTGCAAAAAGCTGTGTAAGTTCATCCAGTGGGGATTGGTCCATGTCATCTCCACCGATACCCATTCCCCAGACAAGCGCCCGCCCCGCATGGCGCAGGGTGTGCAGCAGCTGGAAAAGCATCTGGGCAGGGAAGCTGCTGAACGTATCGTGCGCAACGGCGATGAACTGTTCCACGATCAGGAACTGGACGCTGCGACCCTGCATCAGCCCAAAAAACTTTTGGGAATGTGGGTCTGATCCAATTGTAAGGAGAAAACTGCCCGGGCGGAGGAGCACTCTGCCCGGGCAGCGGATTTTAGTATGAAGAGAAATAAGGTCCTAAAAATCATAGGAACCGTGCTGTGGGTGCTGCTGGTCTTGCTGGCAATGGCTGCCCTTTGTGTGGTGCTATATGTCCGCAGTATGGTATCTGGTCTGCCGGAGACTCTGCCGGATGGCTCGGCGGACAGCACACAGGTCACCCTGACGGATGACGAGTTGGATAAGCTGTTCAGCGGCGAGATCACGTTGGAGGAACTGACTGACGAAGCGACCGCGTCCAGCAGCGGGGAACAGGAGGCATCTGCCGGTGCCCCGCAGGAGGGAGCGGATTCGGTATCCGCTCCGGCAGCATCTGCTGCTAACTCTGCCTCCCGGATGGAGAGCAGCGGTATAGCGCCCTCCGGCAAGCAGGAGACTGCGGCCGGGACATCCAGTTCTGGTACGGCATCTGCCTCCGAAAAACCGGCGTCCTCGTCCGACAAACAGGAAGCTTCCTATGAAAAAGAGGTCAAGGCGCTGCTGAAGCAGCTATACAGTGTCAAGGCACGCGCCGAGGCAGAGTTGAACAGCTGCATTGCCGGAGCAAAGGCAGAATTCTATGCGCTGCCGGAGTCTCAGCGGACACAGGCCCGCAAGGTCTCCATTGTATTGGCCAGAAGCGGCAGACTGTATGCGATGCAGGCCTCCTATGATAGGGAAGTGGAGAGCATCGTCAGCCAGATGCGTGCCGTGCTGACCGCCAACGGCCAGAGCACTGCACTGGCTGATCAGGCAATGGCCTCCTATAAGGCACAAAAGAGCGCCATGTACTCCCAGCTGACTTCAAAGCTATACTCCTGATCCGCAAAACGACCACTGACCACCCGCAGTCTCTTCTCCGGGCACTGACCGTGCCGGAAAAGGCCTGCGGGTGGCTTTATTTTGCCGGTTTTGCTGCAATATGGAGAAAAATGTCAATAACATGGAGGGATGGCTCTGCGGTGGAGACGCTGCCTTTTACGCCGACAGGGGAGGGTAGATTGTACGCGCCAACGGAACAATCCTCCAAAAGGCCGGAAAAGCAGCACTTTTACCTACAAATATACAGAAAATTTGTATAAAGTATAAGATTTCACTCATGCTTTGCTATAATAAAGTGAATCTTTTTCATGTAAATTGACAAAAATCGTGGTTATCTTTATAATAAACAGAGTGTTTCTCGGGTATGGACGATGGTGTTTGTGCAACCGCAAGATGCCATCGTTTTATTATTCGCTTTTCTGTCCGCGTGCCAAGGACAGACATCCGCTATGTGTGAGGCTGGCGGACTGCGGGAAAGTATGGCTCGGCCTGAGAGCAAAAAACAGTAATTCATTGATAGGATTGGAGTGGCATCAAACGATGGCAAAGTACATCATCAAGCGTGTCGCAATGGGTATTTTCAGTATCTTCATTGTGGCTACGGTTACCTTTTTTGTCATGAACCTGGTCCCCGGTGGCCCGTTCGTGGCAGAAAAGTCCATCAGCGCCGCTGCTCAGCAGGCTCTGGCCGAAAAGTATGGCCTGGATAAGCCGCTGGGTGTGCAGTACGTCAACTACATGAAGAGCCTTGTGCACGGCGATCTGGGTCTGAGCCTGCGTCAGCGCGGCCGTACCGTGAACCAGATCATCGCCAGCAAGCTGCCGGTGTCCTGCCGTCTGGCAGGCATTGCAGTGGTTGTGGCTCTGTGCGTGGGCATCCCGCTGGGCTGCATTTCCGCTTACAACCGCGGCAAGTGGCTGGATAACATTATTATCGTGTTTGCTACCTGTGGCATCGCGATCCCCAGCTTTATTTCCAGCGTGCTGCTTTTGTACCAGTTTGGTATGAACATGAAGGTGCTGCCCACCGTTGGTCTGAACAGCGCAGCCGCCTATATCATGCCGGTTACCGCACTGGCCATCTATCCCTCGGCTTATATCACCCGTCTGATGCGCTCCAGCCTGCTGGACGTCATGGGTCAGGACTATATGCGCACTGCCCGCGCAAAGGGCGTGTCTCAGTTCATGATCCTGTTCAAGCACGCACTGCGCAACGCCATTCTGCCTGTCATCACCTACGTCGGCCCCATGCTGGCCAGCCTGATGACCGGTTCTTTTGTGGTGGAAAAGATCTTCTCCGTGCCCGGTCTGGGCCGCGACTTCGTGTCTGCCATCACCAACCGTGACTACACCATGATCATGGGCACCACCATCCTGCTGTCCAGCATGGTCATCATTGCAAACGTGGTCGTGGATATCCTTTATAAGATCATTGACCCGCGCATCAAGCTGCAGTAAGAGAAAGGAGCGATTTTCATGGAAAACATTAAAAAGAATCCGCTCAGCCTGCAGCTCAACGCGGAGGATTTTCTGCCCGCCAGCAATGAGGAAAAGCAGAGTCTGGTGGTCATGCGCGAAAGCGTCAACTTCTGGAAGGACGGTATCCGCCGCCTGAAGAAGAACAAGATCGCCATGGTCAGCTTTGTGTTCATCATTGCCATTGCCATCTTTGCCTACCTGCTGCCCGCCGTGTGGCCCTACAGCTACTCGGAGCAGGTGAAGGGCAGCAACAATCTGGCACCGTTCGAGTACTCTGCCTCTGAGCAGGCCCGCATCGATGCCGGCGAAAAGGTGTTCCCGCACATTCTGGGTACCGACCGTATGGGTCGTGACTTTGCGGTGCGTATCATGATGGGCACCCGCGTCAGCCTGTCCGTCGGTCTGATCGCTTCTGTGCTGGTGCTGATCATCGGCGCCACTTACGGCGCTGTTTCCGCCTTTGCCGGCGGCTGGGTGGACAATATCATGATGCGTATCACGGATATTTTGTACACCATCCCGGATATTCTGCTGATCATCCTGCTGGGCATGGCCCTGAAGGACCCGCTGGATGCACTGGCTTCCAAGCCCGGCTTCAAGTGGATGCAGACCCTTGGCCCCAACATGATCTCCATCTTCATCATCTTTGCTCTGCTGTACTGGGTCGGCATGGCGCGTATCGTCCGCAGCCAGATCCTGATCCTGAAGGAGAGCGAGTACGTTACCGCTGCCCGCGCACTGGGCGCTTCCAGCGGCCGTATCATCAAAAAGCATCTGCTCACCAACTGCATCGGTACCCTGATCGTTACCACCACTCTGCAGATCCCGGCCTCCATCTTCACCGAGAGCTACCTGAGCTTCATCGGTCTGGGTGTTGCAGCCCCGCTGCCTTCTCTGGGTTCTCTGGCTACCGATGCCGTCAAGGGCATGAACACCTACCCCCATCTGCTGATCGCCCCCGCACTGATGATCAGCGTGATGATCCTTGTGTTCAACCTGTTCGGCGATGGCCTGCGCGATGCCTTTGACCCGAAGCTGAAGAATTGATGAGGTGAACAGAAATGAGCGAGAAAATTCTTGATATCAAAGATGAACGCCTTTCTTTCTTCACCCCTGCGGGCGAAGTAAAGGCACTGAACGGCGTTTCCTTTACCATGAATCAGGGCGATGTTCTGGGCGTTGTGGGTGAGTCCGGCTCCGGTAAGTCGGTTACCGCCTACTCTGTTATGGGTCTGACCGCTTACCCCGGCAAGCTGGTGGGCGGCAAGGTGTGGTTCAACGGCCACGAGATTGAGAACATGAAGGAGAAGGACTTCCGCAAGATCCGCGGCAACGAGGTCTCCATCATCTTCCAGGACCCCATGACCAGCCTGAACCCGGTGTACACCATCGGCAACCAGATCGTGGAGGTCATCCGCCTGCACACCGATAAGAACAAGGCCGATGCATGGGCACGCGCCAAGGAACTGCTGGAACTGGTCGGTATCAATGAGCCTGAAAAGCGCCTGAAGCAGTACCCCCACGAGTTGTCCGGCGGTATGCGCCAGCGCGTGATGATCGCGATTGCACTGGCCTGTGAGCCCAAGCTGCTGATCGCTGACGAGCCCACCACCGCACTGGACGTGACCATTCAGGCACAGATCCTTGAACTGATGCAGGATCTGCGCAAGAAGTTGGGCATGAGCATCATCATGATCACCCACGATCTGGGCGTTGTGGCTTCCATGTGCGAGAAGATCGCCGTGATGTACGCCGGCCACATTGTGGAGTACGGCACTACCGACGAGATCTTCTATCAGCCGGGCCACGAGTACACCAAGGGCCTGATCAACTCCATCCCCAAGCTGAACACTGCAGAGCACGAGCGCCTTGTGCCCATCGAGGGCACCCCTGTGGACCTGCTGAATCCGCCGGCCGGCTGCCCCTTTGCGCCCCGCTGCAAGAACTGCATGAAGATCTGTCTGAGCAAGATGCCCCCGCGCACCGAACTCAGCGATACCCACTATACCTACTGCTGGCTGCAGCAGAAGGCTGAATTTGAGAAAGGGGAAAAGGCAGAATGAGTGAACACAAGACGCTGGTTGAAGTCCAGCACCTGCAGCAGTATTTCCCCGCCGGCGGTGTGGGCAAAAACCGCAAGTATGTTCAGGCTGTGGATGACGTAAGCTTTGCCATCCGCAAGGGTGAGACCCTTGGTCTGGTGGGCGAGTCCGGCTGTGGCAAGACCACTACCGGCCGCACCCTGCTGCGCCTGTACGAGCCCACCGGCGGCAAGATCTACTACGACGGCAACCTGCTGTTTGATAAGGACAACAAGATCGCAGTGGATATGCTGCCCTACCGCCGCCGGATGCAGATCGTTTTTCAGGATCCCTACGCAAGTCTGGATCCCCGCATGACCATTGGCGACATCGTGGGCGAGGGCATTGATATCCATCATCTGGCTGAGAACGAAAAGGACCGCCACGATAAGATCATCGCTCTGCTGGAGCGCGTTGGCCTGAACAGCGAGCACGCAAACCGCTACTGCCACGAGTTCTCCGGCGGTCAGCGTCAGCGCGTGGGCATTGCCCGTGCACTGGCCGTGAACCCCGAGTTCATCGTTTGTGACGAGCCTGTCTCTGCACTGGACGTTTCCATTCAGGCACAGGTCGTCAATATGTTCGAGGATCTGCAGCAGGAGATGGGTCTGACCTACCTGTTCATCGCTCATGACCTGAGCGTTGTCAAGCACATCTCCAACCGCATCGGCGTGATGTATCTGGGCAAGATGGTGGAGCTGGCCGACAGCTACGAGCTGATCACCCACAGCATCCACCCCTACACCCGCAGCCTGATCTCCGCAATTCCGGTGGCAGACCCCATTACGGCCCGCCAGTCCAAGCGTATCGTGCTGCAGGGCGATGTGCCCAGCCCCCTGAACCCGCCGTCCGGCTGCCGTTTCCGCACCCGCTGCCCCTATGCAGACGAGCAGTGCGCCAACGAGGTGCCCGAGTTCAAGGAGGTCTCCACCGGCCACTGGGCAGCCTGCCATCACCTTGACCGCGTGAAGTGAGAACACTTCACACCAGTAAAAGATGAAAGCAATTCAACTTAGCGCTGAAATGTTGTCACAAAATGGTTACAGTCCAAGTTTTGGACTTGTAACCGGCATGAGAACGCATTATAATCATTCGTGTTCCTCCGGTGTACATTTGCATCGGATCGAATATAGAGGCGGCTGGGGGAACCTGGCACACTCAAATTTGATATAAGGGAAGGATATTATTATGAAACGCATTTCTCGTCGTAATTTCCTCAAGGTTGCAGGCGTGGGTGCCGCTGCTCTGGGTCTGGCAGCCTGTGGCGGCAGCAAGTCCGGTTCTACCGCAACCTCCGGTAATGCTTCTTCTGCTGGTTCTTCTACCGGCAGTGTCAACACCGCTGGCTTCACCGTCCAGTACGGTTCTAACCTCGAGACTCTGGATCCCGCTCTGAACAGCGCTGTGGATGGCGCAAACACCATCATCACCGTCTTTGAGCCCCTGCTGCTGATCAACGAGAACAACGAGGTCGTCGGCGGCCAGGCTGAGAGCTGGGAAGCCAGCGAGGACGGCCTGACCTGGACCTTCACCATGCGTGACGGCCTGAAGTGGAGCGACGGCAGCGAGCTGAACGCTAAGGACTTCGAGTACAGCTTCAAGCGTATGGCTGACCCCAATACCGCTGCTCCCTACGCAGAGACCTGCCTGGGCATGATCGACGGCTTCGAAGAAGCTGCCGGCTTCCCCGATAAAGACGGCAACCCCACCGTGGAGCCCAACCTCGATGCTCTGAACGTGAAGGCAAGCGATGACGGCAAGACCCTGACCATCGTGCTGTCCTACCCCTGCTCTTACTTCGACAAGATGGCTGCCTTTGCTACTATGAGCCCCGTGCAGAAGGCTACCGTTGAGGCCAACGGCGACAGCTGGTGCACCTCTCCCGACACCTATGTGTGCAACGGCCCTTACATGATCACTGAGTGGACCCCCTCTGAGCGTATCGTCCTGACCAAGAACCCCAACTACGTCGGCGGCTGGGACAGCTCCAAGATCGTTTCCGACAGCATCACCCTGCTGCTGCTGGAGGACTCTTCCGCTTCCTTCGCAGCTTACAACAGCGGCGAGGCTGTGCTGATCAAGGACGTGCCCACCGATGAGATCCCCAGCCTGACCAAGGCAGAGGACGGCGGCGACTTCTATGTTGACACCATTCTGGGCACCTACTACGTCAGCCTGAACCTGCAGCGTGATGCCTTCAAGGATGCCAAGGTCCGTAAGGCTCTGAGCCTGGCCATCGACCGTGACTATGTTGCCAACACCATCATGCAGGGCACCTACTCCACCGCCGACAGCATCGTTGGCCCTGGCATCGTGGACGAGAACGGTTACTTCCACGACAACGGCAATGCTCCCTACATCTCTGCCGACTACGAGGCAAACATGGCCGAGGCTAAGAAGCTGCTGGAAGAGGCTGGCTACCCCAATGGCGAGGGCTACCCCACCATTGAGTACAGCACCAACGACGCTGGCTACCATGTGCCTCTGGCAGAGTACCTGCAGCAGACTTGGGGCGATCTGGGCATTACCCTGACCATCAACAAGATGGAGTGGTCTGCCTTCACCGCTGCTCGCCGTGCAGGCGAGTACGATGTTGCCCGTAACGGCTGGGTCATGGACTACAACGATCCCTCCAACATGCTGGATCTGTTCTGCTCCGGCAACGGCAACAACGATGGCAAGTACTCCAACCCCGAGTTCGATGCTGCGGTCGATGCTTCCCGCGTTGCTGATTCTGCTGAGCACTTTGCACAGCTGCACAAGGCTGAGGACATCCTCATGGAGGATGTGGGCTGCCTGCCCATCGCTTACTACAACGACTACTGGCTGCAGAGCTCCTCTCTGAAGGGCACCTGGCACAGCCCCTACGGCTACTGGTACCTGCAGTACGGCTACATCGAGGAGTGATTTCCTCCCTGTGCTGTGCAGCGTAAGCTGAACCGTAAACTATAAGCACTAAGCACCCCGCTGACCGGAAACGGTTGGCGGGGTGCTTTTTTGCTGTTGTCCTGCAAAAAAGACGAGTGCTCGGCAAAACCGAGCACTCGTCTTTTATATGTAAACCAGATTGAAAAGGTGCCAGCTTACACCGCAGCCATGGCAGCCAGAACGCTCTGCCAGCTCTTGCTGCGTGCGGCAGGAACTGGGGCGGGGCGGGTGCGCCGTGCAGCAGGGGCAGTATGGCAGGTCGCAGAGGATACCGTCAGGGCAGGGGAAGGGCAAAAGAACACAGTGGTGTCCTTTGCCAGCCACTGCGCAGCCAGTGCGGCAGCCTGCGGGTCAGATTGCAACGCGCGGCGCTCGTTCCCGGCCAGAAAATCTGCCAGCCAGTACAGAATTGCAGCCAGCGGCAGGCAGGGGGATGCGTCCTGATTCCAGTAACTCCAGCGTGCGCCGCAGCCAAGGTGGCTTTCCACCGTGATCTGTGCGCCGGTGCGGGCATTCTGCGGGATAGTGCCAACATAGTTGGTCCCAGCACGCTGTCCCAGTTCCTCCACAAGGCGCTGGGTGCGGGCGGCATCCAGCCGATCCTCCCGGCAGTAGGCGCGGAAGTCGGTCTGGTTCAGCAGACTGTCGGCACTGGAGGGAAAACGCCCGGTCAGCTGACCATCGGCATTGTGGCACAGCTGCCAGCCCTTGCGGAACAGCTGGAAATTCAGGCAGCGCCGCCCCATGGTGGAATAACACACAAGGGCGCTTTGCTCCCCGGGCAGCTGTTTTACTTCAAGATAGGCATCGTTACCGCAGGTGTCCTGCAAACGGACGGTAAGCAGCAGCTGTGCACCGGCGTGCAGGGTGGACATGGCGTTGTGCATGGCGTCAAAATAACGGGAAGCGTCCATGGTTGATCTCCTTCCTATAGGCAAACAGCGAAACGTTGTAAAAGCACCAGCCGGGTGATCGAGCCGACAGGCTGCATAAAACTTCTCTGAACGTAGTATAGCATACTTTTGAGGAAAAAACAACTGTAAGTTTTTCAAAACGACAAATTTTTGCAAAGTTTTATGGCGTGCAGCAAACAAAAGTTCAAAGCATGGTTGTACTTTATAATAAGAGGTTGTAAAAACAGACCCCTGCGGGAGATGCCGGTCAAGGCCGGAACTGCTCCCACAGGGGTCGTTTGGTTTTCTTCAATCGCCAAGTTCCCGGATCTCGTTCTGGATCAGCCGTCCGGCTGCGCGGGCAAGCTGATCCATGCCGCGGATGCGCGCCATATTTTTGCCGTAGATCTGCGCGGCGGCACCGGCGCTGCCGTCCTCGCCCATAAAAACGGCAGACACCCGCACGCCCTGCCGCTGCAAGGTGCGCACCTGCGCGGCGGTATCGGCCACACCGGCGGCGTCCTCGTAGGCGCAGCCCAGCGGGTTCTGCGCTGTGGGCGGGATGCGGCGGCTGTCGTTGGGGCTGGCATCGGTCAGCAGGATCATCAGGTGGCGCGGGGCAGGGCCGGGGGTGTACCGGATCAGATCGCCCGCTGCACGCAGCGCCAGACCGTCCCGGTTCCAGCCCGAGGCGAAGTACCGGAAGATATTCTGCTGGTTCTTGTCCGCAAAGGTTTTCAGTACCCGCAGCACCGTGTAGCCCCGCAGGCTGCTAAAGGCGCTCACCCGCACCGGAATACCGCAGTTGGCCAAGCTTTCAGCCAGAATGACACCCTGTGCCGCAATTACTTCCTGACAGTGCAGGCGGGAGGCAGAGGCATCTAGCAGCAGATCCACCGTAAAGGCAGGGCAGTTCTCCTCCTCCGGGCACAAAAACACCCTGTTATCGTTCAGGTAAGGGGCGCGCCACACCCGCCCGGCACACAGATCACCGCTGCGCGCCACCCGCTGGTCAGGCTGCTGATGTACCAGAATGCAGTTGCGGATCTGCTCGGTAAGCCGCAGCACCACGCTGCGGTGCAGTTCCTGATTTTTGGCGTAGTAGGCGCGGTTGCGTTCGGCCTGCAAGTCGGCCTGCTGCGCCAGCTGCCGCGCCTCCGGGGTGGGCGCCTGCGCCGGGCTGGGCACACCGGCGCTGAACCACAGATGACAGCCCAGATGCACTCCGGTGCACAGCTCCTGCTCGGCCTTGCGCAGTTGCTCCGGCGGGTAGAAGCAGCGCCCGAAGCAGCTTTCAATGTAGGCGCGGTCCTGCGCGGCGCGCTGCCTCAGGGTGATGTTTGCCCGGCGCTTGTCCACCGCCAGCCCGCTGCCTGCGGCATCCACCGCGCCGGAATGCTCCACCGTCACCCGATCAGTCTTGATCATCTGGGTGGGCATGGTTCTGGTGGCCAGCTTTGCCCAAAAGCCCTGCAGCCGAAGATGCAGCGCGGGTTTCTGGCGCACCTTGCCGTCAAACAGGGCGAACTTTGCAAACAACGCCAGCAGGTCTTTTTTGAGCGATGCTGGCTCCGGTGCGTTCTCTGGCTCCAACGCTGCGGCAAGGCTGCTCTCGTAGGGGGTCATGACCGGGGCAGTGCGTCCCAGCACCTCGCGCCAGCGCGCGGCCTGCATGGTGTACACCAGCTGGTTTTTCGCCATCCATTCCTGCCGCGAAAGCTTGTACTGAATGGCAAAAAAGTAGTCCGCGTGGTCAAAGCGCAGCGCCTCCAGCACCGGGCGGCGGGGCAGCTCCAGCCGGTAGGCGGCGTTTTCCAGATACAGCCACGCCATATCGTCCAGCATGGGCTGGCGTGTATCGCCCTCCCATGCGGAAAAAATGTCCCGGATCAGTGCATCGCCGTAGTATTTGTGCACCAGCCCTACGATGCAGTTCATGTAAAAATCAATGGTGCCGTCCGTGTTGCGGGCCAGAAACAGCGGCTCAAAGCCGTAGGCTCCGGCAGCGGCCCAGACCTGATTGGCCGCGCGCCGCTCCTGCGCGGTGTAGCTTTGGGCGTCCATCAGGCAAACAGCTTTCCGGCATCCAGCTTGGCCGGGATGCGTGCGGCGATCACGTCCCGGATCAGCCCCTGCTCGTAGGAGTCAAAGGCCTTGTTGGTGATGCCAATATCCAGCGCCGCCCCGGCCGGGATGCCCCTGCGGATCAGCCGCAGCGCGTCCAGCATTCCGCGCAGATCCAGCGCCTTGGTGGAGATCTCGGCACTGTCGCATTTTTTCTGCAGGTCCAGAAACAGCAGTGCGAACTGGTGCACATATTTTGCAGCAAGATCCGGGAACTGTGCCCGCAGCAGCTTTTCCAGATTATCTTGGGTGATGGTAGGCATCTGCACCACCGCAAAGCGGGAGGTCAGCGCCTCGTTCAACTCCCGGGTGCCAGCGTAGCCGTAGTTCATGGTGGCAATAAAGCGGGTCTCCTCGGCCAGCGGGATGCGGTCGTACCCGGGCACGTCGATGGCGCGGCGGAAGTCCAGCACTGCGTGCAGCACCGCCAGCGCCTCGTTTTTGGCCATATTGATCTCGTCCAGCACGCCAAAACCGCCGCACTGTGCGCAGCGGTACACCGGCCCGGGACGGAACACCACCTGCCCGCCCGCAAAGGTATCCATGCCGATGAGGGAGGCGGCGTCCATGTTTACATGAAAAGAGATGTCCCACGCGGGGCGGCCAAAGGCGGCGGCAAGGTTTTCGGCCAGCACATTTTTACCGGTGGCCTTGCCGCCGGCCAGCAGCAGGTTCTCGCCGCAGAGGATGGCCGCCAGCGCCTGCTCCCACACCTCTTTGCCGTAGTAGGTAAAGGCAGGGGCGGGAATGCGCGGGCGCAGCGCCTCGCTGAGCGGATGGGCGGCGCGGTATTCCTGCACTGCCGTAAGCAGGGCGGGGTCCACCCCTTCCTGCCGTAAGGTATCCAGAATATCCGACATTTGTACATACACCTCGATCTCTGACCGGGCGGGAATGAACTGCCCGGTTTCACGCTTATCATAGCACAATCGCGGCCATTTGTGTAGGGGGCGTGCGGGGTAAAAAAGCAAAGAGGGGCAGCCCCGACCGGGACCGCCCCTCTTCACATGAAAAAGAAGAAAAGAAGAAACGCTTAGAGTATGCAGGGAGAACTGCGCCTTATCAGGCGTTCTCCAGACCTGCCATCTGCTTGACAGCCTTCATGGCGAAGGTCAGGGTGCGGCCCATAGCCACACCGGCCATCAAACAGGGGTAGTTGTTGGCAAAGAAGCTGCCGGACATATCGCCGGTGATGTACAGACCCTCCATGGGCTGATTGTTGGTGTCCAGAGCCTGACCCTTTTCGTTGATGGCAATGCCCTGCTCAGTGGTCAGCAGAGAAGCACCCAGCCAGCAGCCGTAGAAGGGCGCGGTGCGGATGGCGCTCAGACGGTAAGCGGGCTTGCCGAAGTCCTCGTCGTTCTGCTTGTCGTACAGCTCGTTGTAGCGCTCCACGGTAGCAAGGAAGGTGTCCTTGGCAGCACCGGTAAAGCCCATCTTGTCGGCCAGCTCGTCCAGCGTATCGCACTTGAACAATGCGCCGGCCTCGATAGCCTCGTCCATCTTGCCCTGAATGTACTTCTCACCGCCGTTGCGGGTCTGGGCAGAGCAGCCGATGGTGTGGAAACGCTTTGCATCCTCCAGAATGTTAGCATCGCAGATCTGTGCGTAGACGCGGCCCGGCTGGTGGGCAGCAGCGTAGACGATATCGTTGTAGGGGCTGCTCTCGTTGGCAAAGCGCTCGCCGTTGCGGTTCACCTTCAGGAAGGGCTGGGTGCCGGGGTTGTACTGGCGGATCTTGCCGGGGAAGGCCTTGCCGCCAAAGGCGCTGTCGCTGTCCACATAGCCGCCATCTACGCCGGGGGCAACAACGCCGCGGTCGAACAGCATGGGAGCGGCTTCCTTGTCCAGATTAGCGCCTGCCCACACAGCAGCACGGATGCCGTAGCCCTTATCGGCGGGGGAGTAGGAGCAGGCGGTGGTCACGCTGGTGCCCAGCGGGTCCAGCTGCTCCATCATGTAGGGGTTGCCGGGGAAACCGCCGCAGGCCAGCAGCACGCCCTGATTGGCGTTGTAGCGGATGAAGTGGTCATCCTCGGTGCTCTGGGCGATGATGCCGGTAATGCGGCCCTCGCTGTTCTTTTCCAGCTTGGCAAGGCTGGTCTTGAAGTCTACGCCGTAGCCCAACTCCTGAATGTACTGCAGCAGCAGTTCGTTGCGGGCAACACCGCTGCTACGGTCGTAGGTGTACTCGATCTCAGGATACATGAAATCGGTGTTATGCTCGGCGTTCTCTGCGGGCCACTTAGCCTCGTCACCGTAGGTGTAGATCATGTCTACGCCGTACTTCTCGGTCATGATCTCATGTACAAAACCGATCATCTCGGCAGACTCGTTGATCCAAGTGCGGACAACGCGCTGGTCGCACTTGCCGGAGGCGTAGCGGGAAATCTCGCTCAGTAGCTTGGCGCGGTCCATCTGGATGCCCTGCTCCTGTGCGCCAAAGCCGTCCACAGCGCCGACCCAGTGACGGGTGTCCTGCACGTTGGCGTTCTGCTCAATGACACGGAAGTTCAAACCGTTCTTGGCAGCATAGGCGGCAGCGAACATACCGCCGTTGCCTGCACCTACGATCAGGATGTCGGTGTCCACGGTCTCGGTGATGGCGGCCTCGTCGATGTCGGGCTCTTTGCCCAGCCAGTCGTTCTCGTCGCCGGTGGGCAGCTGCACGCTGGAGACCACAGCCTCGCCCTTAGCCTGTGCGTAGCAGCTCTTGGCAGCCTTCATCACGGCGTCGGAGGTGATGGTAGAGCCGGAAACGCCATCGATCTCGGCAGAACCGGCAGCCAGCAGCTGCTCGCGCAGCTCATCGGCAGCGGCTGCGCCGAAGGAAGCAGTCTCGCCGGAGGTATCCACCACCACGTCGGTGACAGCGCTGTCGGAGAAGGTCATAGTGACCTTGACGGTGGAGGAAATACCCTCGGCAGTGCCCTCGTAGGTGCCGGGAATGTACTGACCGGCAGCACCGGAAGTGGAAGCAGAACCGGAGGCGGCATTGCAGGCAGCCAGAGCACCGGCGGTCACTCCGCTCATGGCAGCGGCAGCAGCGATCTTAATAAAGCCCTTACGGGAGATCTTGTTCATAGGTACGCTCTCTTTCTTTTTGTTCTTCTTTGTATTCCTTCTTATCGTGCAGCAAAGCAAAAGGCACTTTGCTGAATCCTTAACAATTGTAGCGTGGAAGGACGCTATTTACAATTCAAGTTTGGAATATTATAATTAAGGAAAACCTAATGTATCGCGGGAGGAAGGAAAGCATGAACGAGAGCGCACTGGAAGGCTTTGTAAAAATCGTGGAACTGAACAGCTTTTCTGCGGCGGCAGAGGCACTGTATCTTTCCCAGTCGGCACTTTCGCAGCAGATCCGCACGCTGGAAGGGCAATTGCAGTTTGAGTTGTTCCAGCATGTGCCGCGCCGTGTGGCGTTGACCCCGGCGGGGCAGGATTTTTACCCCAAGGCAAAGCAGCTGGTAGCCCTGTATCAGCAGGCAGTGTGCCATGCCCGCGCGGTGCAGCAGCAGGAAAAACCGCCGGAAAGACATCTGATCATCGCAGGATGTCATGAGGCAATGCGGATGTTCGTATACGATCTGTTTTCCCTGACAAGTGACTTGTGCCTGCGGTATACCCCTATTCTGGGGTGGTGTGCCAACCGCAGCGAGGTCTGGCGCAGCCTGAAAAAAGGGGAGATGGATCTTTCCTTCCAGCTGGAAAGTGCAGAGTTCTACGCGCAGGGGCTTACCTTTGTGCCGCTGTTCTATATGCCGGAACTTTGCATCCCCATCCACCCGCCCGCTGATATGCCGGTGGGCAGACTGACCTTGGAACAGGCATTGCAATACCGCTGGCTGCCCATCAAGGAGATGTACCAGACTGTCTACGAAACAAGCCTGCTGCAGGAGGGAATGAACCGAGGGGTGGAGTTTACGCCGGTGGGCGGTATCCGCAGTGCAGCCTACGGCGACCCGGCGCTCAAGATGGTCCCGCCTTTCTACTACCGCAGACCCGACCTTAGCTTTGTGCGGGTACTGGACTGGGGCAGGGGACACCGGTTTGGCGTCGTGCTGGGGCAAAAGCGCGAGGACCCGGTGGTAATGGCTTATGTCCGCGCGTTGCAGCAACAGCTGCCGTCCCTCTCGGAAAAGCTGTTCGGCTTGAAGCTGGACCCGGTGGAGGAATCATAAAGAAAAGACGAAAACCCTCTCAGGCACCGACAGATGTAGAAAAGCTCCCCCTCTCGGGGGAGCTGGCATCGCGTAGCGATGACTGAGAGGGTAAAACAAAGAGCACCTGCTGCCCTCAGAAAGGAGGAAAACAGGTGCTCTTTTTGCGATTATACTGCGATAACAGGTGCTTTAATCCACCACGTCCTCGAACTGGCTGTTGTACAGGTCGGCGTAGAAACCACCGGCCTCGATCAGCTGGTCGTGGGTGCCCTGCTCCACAATGTCGCCGTCCCGCATGACAAGGATGAGGTCGGCGTCCCGGATGGTGGAAAGGCGGTGGGCGATGACAAAGCTGGTGCGGCCCTCCATCAGGCGGTCCATCGCGGTCTGGATGCGCTGCTCGGTGCGGGTATCCACACTGCTGGTGGCCTCGTCAAGGATCAGGATGCGGTTATCTGCCAGAATGGTGCGGGCGATGGTAAGCAGCTGCTTCTGCCCCTGACTGACGTTGGAGGCGTCCTCGTTCAGTTCCATCTGATAGCCGCCGGGCAGGGTGCGGATAAAGTGGTCGGCGTTGGCGGCCTTTGCGGCGGCAATCACCTCTTCATCGGTGGCGTCCAGCCGACCGTAGCGGATGTTCTCCATGATGGTGCCCTTGAACAGCCATGTGTCCTGTAGCACCATGCCAAAGCCCTCGCGCAGGGCGCTGCGGTCAAAGTCCCGCACATTGTGGCCGTTCAGGGTGATGGAACCGGCGTCCACATCGTAAAAGCGCATCAGCAGCTTGACCATGGTGGTCTTGCCCGCGCCGGTGGGGCCCACGATGGCTACCTTCTGGCCGGGCTGCACCGTGCAGCTGAAGTCGTGGATAACAGTCTTGTCCGGGGTGTAGCCGAAGCGCACATGGTCAAAGGTGACCTGTCCGTCAATGTCGGCGGGGTCGGCACGGCGGGCAGGGTCGGCCAGCTGCTCTTCCTCCGGCTCGTTCAAAAACTCGAACACCCGCTCGGCGGCAGCGGCCATGCTTTGCAGCATATTGGATACCTGTGAAAGCTGCTGGATGGGCTGGGTAAAGTTTTTGACGTACTGGATAAAGGCCTGAATATCACCAATCGTGATAACCCCGTTTGCGGCAAAAACGCTGCCCACGATGGCCACTGCCACATAGCCCAGATTGCCCACAAAGTTCATGATGGGCATCATCAGGCCGGAGAGGAACTGGCTCTTCCATGCGGATTCGTACAGCTTATCGTTGGCGGCGTTGAAGTCTGCCAGCACCACGGCCTCCCGGTTGAAGGCCTTGACCACGTTGTGACCGGCGTAGATCTCCTCGACCTGACCGTTGACCACGCCCAGCGTGGCCTGCTGCGCTTTGAAGTACTTCTGGCTGAACTTGACCACCACCAGCACCAGCGCCAGCGATACCGGTAAGATCAGTAGAGCAATCAGGGTCATGCGGGGGCTGATGGAAAGCATCATCACCAGCACACCGATCATGGTGGTCACGCTGGTGATCAGCTGGGTGATGCTCTGGTTCAGGCTCTGACCCAGCGTGTCTACATCGTTGGTGATGCGGGAGAGCACCTCGCCCACGGTGCGCTTTTCAAAGTACGCCAGCGGCAGGCGGTTGATCTTTTCACTGATCTGGCGGCGGAAGTCGTAGCAGACCTTCTGGGAAAGGCCGGTCATCAGCCAGCCCTGAATAAAGCTGAAGGCGCTGCTCAGCAGGTACATCCCCAGCAAAAACAGCAGGATGCGGCCGATATACACAAAATCGATGCTGCCGGTGCCGCGCAGCCGGGCAATCCAGCCGTTGGCAAGGGCAGTGGTGGCTTTTGCCAGCACCTTGGGGCCTGCAATGTTGAAGATGGTGGACAGAACAGCAAACAGCATGGCTGCCACAAGGGGCAGCTTGTAGTGGCTCATGGTGCGGATGAGTTGCCGCAGCGTGCCTTTAAAGTCCTTGGCGCGCTCGGTGGTGGGACGTCCGGGTCTGGGCATATCACTCACCCTCCTTTTCTGTATTCAGGGTATCCAGCGCCAGTTCCTTCTGGCTCAGCTGGCTGCGGGCGATCTCCTGATATTCCGGGCAGCTGACCATCAGCTGGGCGTGGGTGCCCTTGCCCACCAGCCTGCCCTCGTCCAGTACAAGGATCTGGTTTGCGTGCAGCACGGTGGAGATGCGCTGTGCCACAATGATCACGGTGGCGTTGTCGGTCTGTGCCTTCAGGGCGCGGCGCAGCGTTACATCGGTCTTGTAGTCCAGTGCCGAGAAGCTGTCGTCAAACAGATAGACCTTGGGGTCCTTGGCAATTGCCCGGGCAATGGAAAGCCGCTGCTTCTGGCCGCCGGATACGTTGGAGCCGCCCTGTGCAATGGGGCTCTGGTAGCCTTCGGGCTTTGCCTCGATAAAATCGGTGGCCTGCGCAATGGCGGCAGCCTTGTGCACCTGCGCGTCGGTGATATCCTCACCGCCGAATTTCAGGTTGCTGTCAATGGTGCCGCTGAACAGCACACCCTTCTGGGGCACATAGCCCAGCAGGTCGTGCAGCTGTGCCTGCGGCATCTCGCGCACGTCAATGCCGTCCACGGTCACCTTGCCGCCGGTCACATCGTAAAAACGGGGGATGAGGTTGAGCAGGGTGGACTTGCCGCAGCCGGTGGAGCCGATGATGGCGGTAGTCTCGCCGGGCTTTGCGGTAAAGCTGATGTGCTCCAGCGCGTCGCTGTCCGCACCGGGGTAACGGAAGCTCACGTCCTCGAACTGCACCACGCCCTGCCAGTCGGTGTGTGCCTGTGCAGCCTTTGCGGTGGTTTCGTCCGGGTCGTGGATAGTGGCCTTGGTGCGGATGACCTCGTCGATACGATCTGCGGCCACACCGGCGCGGGGCAGCATGACGGCCACCATGGCCAGCATCAGGAAGGACATGACGATCTGCATGGTGTAGGTGATAAAGGCGATCATCTCGCCCACCTGCATGGTACCGGCGTCCATGGCCTTGCCGCCGAACCAGACGATGAGCAGGCTGGTGCCGTTCATGATAAGAGTCATAAAGGGCATCATGGCCACCATGGCGCGGTTGGTGAACAGCTGGGTGCCCATCAGTTCCCGGTTGGCCATGTCAAAGCGCTGTTCCTCAAACTTTTCGCGGCTGAAGGCGCGCACCGGCATGATGCCGGTCAGGATCTCGCGGCTGACCAGATTCAGCCGGTCCACCAGCTGCTGCATCACCTTGAATTTAGGCATGGCAACGCTCATCAGGAAGAACAGCAGCAACAAAAGCAGTGCCACGTCCAGCACCACGATCCAGGAAAGGCCGCTGCTGCTGCCCACAACGTGCAGCACGCCGCCAATGCCCAAAATGGGCGCGTAGGCCACCATGCGCAGCAGGATGACGCAGACGAACTGCACCTGCTGGATATCGTTGGTGGTGCGGGTGATGAGGGAAGCGGTGGAGAAGTTCTCGATCTCCGCGTTGGAAAAGCCGATAACGCTGGAGAAGGTCTCCCGGCGCAGGTCACGGCCGATGGCGGCAGATACCCGGGAGGCAAGGAAGCCCACGGCCACAGCCACGGCCACCATCAGCAGGGTGAGCGCCAGCATCTGGCCGCCCACCCGGAAGAGGTAACGCATCTGCACATCCTGCGCAACGCCCTGAGCCTCGTATTCCAGCTGCACCAGCAGCAAAGACTGGCTTTTCAGGTTTTCCAGCAGGGTGCTGTCCAGCTGGCTCATGGCACCGTCCAGCTGCTTTTGCAGCATACTGCGGTCAAAGCCGGGCATCTTGCTCATGGCGGCAAACTGGCTGCAAACGGTATCCAGATCTGCTGCCGTGGGAGCAACGGTCTCGGCGTCGGTGTCCGCAGCGTCAGAGGGCATCTCGGTAAGGCCGGTCATGCCCATGCTGCTCTGCCCGGCGGGGGTGTTGGCAGCCTGTGCAGCAGCCATATACAACACGATGTCCGGGGTGGTCACGGCATCTTCCAGTGCGGTGCGCTCGGCCTCGGTCAGGTCGGAGCGCAGCTGCAATACGTCATCGTCCTGCAGATAGTACTGGTAGGTGTTTTGCAGCTTCTGCGCATCCTCCTCGCTCATCAGCAGGCTCAGTGCGTCCAGCGTACTCTTGCGCACCGTCTGGGGCAGGGGGCTTTCAATGCCGCCCTGCTGGATGCCGGTGTCCACGATCTTGCTGGTGTAGTCCGGCAGGGCAAGGTCGCAGTACGCCTGCACGAACAGCAGCGCGAACACCACAAGGCAGACCGCCCAGTGCCGGGCCAGCTGCTTAAAGATCTTTGTCATGGTTCGTTTCTCCCTTCGGGTCAATGTTGCGCGCGGCATTTTCCGCAAGAATGGCATCCATCAGCGCGCCGCGCAGCGCGTCCATCTGGGCTACCTGCTCCGGCTCCAGCCGTGCCAGCACGCTGGCAAAGTAGTTGCGCAGAGCCTGCTCACACTGGCGGCACAGTTCATACCCCTTGGGGGTGATGCGCACCAGCGTTTTGCGGCGGTCGGCGGGGTCTGGCTCCCGCACCACGGTGCCGTCCTGCTCCATCAACCGCAGCCCGCGCGAGACCGCCGGCAGCGGCTGACGGATCTCCCGGGCAAGGTCGGAGACATAAATGGCGCCGTCCTTTCCGTGGCAGTTGATGGAATGCAGCAGGCCTTCCAGCATATTGAAGTGGCATTTGGGGCAATCGGCCAGCGCCGCCCGCATCCCGGCCTTGGATGCCTTGCTCAGCTGCCCGATATAGTGGCACATCCCCTGAAAGCTGGGGGTGCTTGGCTCGGACACAACAGTTCCTCCTCGTTTGCATTTTTAAATACTTAACAGCTGTTAAGTATTAACGCTTGATAAGCATATTCCTTTTGCTGCCGGATTGCAAGGGAATAGGGAAATATTAAACAAAAATTCACAAAAAAATTGTGGACTTTGTCAAGCCAGAAACCGGAACCTGCTGCATAGAAATAAAGGACAGGCAGAAACGGAGGGTGCGGATGGAGCAGGAATTACAGGTGCTGCTGCAGGTATTCGGCGGCTTGGCGCTGTTTTTGTACGGGACGGACAGCCTGTGCCGGGCAGTGCAGCAGGGGGCGGGCAGACGGCTGCGCAGCTTGCTGGCGCGGTGCACCGCAAACCCGGCGGCAGGGCTGCTGACAGGTGCGGCGGTAACGGCGGTGCTGCAAAGCAGCTCGGCGGTCACGGTCATGGTCATTGCCTTTCTGGCGGCGGGGCTGTTGCAGCTGCGGCAGGCGGTGCCGGTGGTGTTCGGGGCAAACATCGGCACAACGGTCACGGCGCAGCTGCTGGCGTTCCGGGTGGAAAGCTGGCGGTATCTGCTGTTGTTTTGTGGGGTGCTGCTCTGTCTGGCCTGTAAGGGCTGGCGGGGCCGCTGCGTGGGCGAGGCGGTGTTCGGCTTTGGGCTTCTGTTCGAGGGCGTTACCGTGATGCGCAGCGCTATGGAGCCGCTGCTGCAAAGCCCGCTGCTCCGGCTGGAACTTGCCCGGGTGCAGCAAAGCCCCCTGCATGGGCTGCTGGCGGGCGTCTGCATGACCCTGACAGTGCAGAGCAGTTCTGCCACGGTGGCGCTGCTGCAAAGCATGGCGGCGCAGCCCGGGGCAGACGGCGTACACAGCCTGCTGGGGTTGGCGGCGGCCATTCCCATTCTGCTGGGGGATAACATCGGCACCACCATCACGGCGGTGCTTGCCGCCATCGGGCAGGGAAGAGACGCCAAGCGGGTGGCGGCAGCCCACGCCATTTTTAACCTGAGCGGCGCGGCAGTGTGCTGCGCACTCTTGCAGCCGTTTGCGGCGCTGGTGCGGCTGTGCTCGCCCACGGGGGCGGAATGCGCTGTGATCGCCCGACAGATCGCCAACGCGCATACCCTGTTCAACGTACTGTGTGCGCTGGTATGGCTGCCCCTGACCGGGCAGATGGTGCGGCTGGTCTGCGCGCTGCTGCCCGATAAAAATCGCCCGAAGGAACGGTTGTAAACCGGAGCGGGGAATGGTATACTGAAGCAAACGATACTATTCTATATAAAGGATGGAATGCAATGAAACGGAAAATCGGCAGGCTGTGCATGGTGCTGGGTGCGGTGCTGGTCTTAAGCGCTGCCGGGCTGCTTGGCTACAATCGGTGGGATGCCGCCCGGGCAGAAAAGGTCTCGCAGGAAGTATTGGGCGAGTTGGAGCAGACCATGCAAAAGACCATTACGGAGCACCGGCAGGAAAACGAGACCGCAGCCCCGCAGCCGGTGCTGGACCCGGCGCAGGAGATGACTACCGTAGAGGTGGAGGGGCATGACTACATCGGGGTGCTTTCCATCCCGGCGGCAGGGCTGGAACTGCCGGTGATGGCGCAGTGGAGTTACGCCGGGCTAAAAGTCGCTCCCGGGCGGTACAGCGGCACCACCTATGCCGATGATCTGGTGCTCTGCGGCCACAACTACGCAAAGCATTTCAGCCCCATCAAGTGGCTGGCGATCGGCAGCCCGGCCTACTTTACGGATGCGGACGGTCTGCGCTGGAGTTACGAGGTAGAGAGCGTGGAGACTTTGCACCCCACCCAGATCGAGGAGATGACCACCGCCACCGAGACGGACAGCTGGGATCTGACCCTGTTCACCTGCACCTCCAGCGGCAACGCCCGCTATGCGGTGCGCTGTGTGCGGACGGGCTACCCCGTCCGTGTGACGGACGCGGCAGAATAACGCTTTGCGCAGCGGGACGATTTGGAAAATACTATTATAATTTGTGGCTCAGAAACGCCTGTGGGCGTTTCTGAGCCGCTTTTTCACGGGAGCATCGTCCGATTTTTGCGCAAAAATTCTGCAAAAACATTTAAAAGTCCTTTTTATAGTATCCTTAATGTGCGATACTGTGTTCACCGGAGAAGCTCCGGGTACAAAACAGATACACAGGAGGGAAACACCATGAAGGATTTTGAGTTGCGTTATGTGGGCAGTCATGTGGAGGTATACACTGGCAGTGGTGTGTTCCTGTTTTCGGCCGATACGGTGCGGGAGGCCATGGAGGAGTTGGCCGGGTAAGCGGCGGCATACCGCATCCGGAAGAACTGAATGTAAAATGTATGTAAAATAACGGAAAGCTTTTTGTTTGCCGACCGGAAATATGTTGCGGAATGTGTGAAAAAAGTAACTTTCCTGTAAAATAAACCTTGTTGAGACGCCCCCCTTGATGGTATAATAAAAATAAGCGGCTTCCGGAACAGGGCGGGCGTTGCGCGTGCAGGGCTCCGGCGGCTGTGTGCTGTAAAGGATTAAAAGGGAAGTTTCATATTAGGAGTATCGTTATGGATATCACACACATTACCTCTCTGCTGGGCGGCGTTGCGCTGTTCCTGTACGGCATGTCCATCATGGGCGCCGGATTGGAAAAGCTGGCAGGCGGCAAGATGCAGGGCGTATTGCAAAAGCTTACCTCCTCCACCATTAAAGGCGTGATCTTTGGCACACTGATCACCGGCGTCATCCAGTCGTCGGCTGGTACGGTGGTTATTTGCGTCGGTCTGGTCAACTCCGGTATCATGACACTGACGCAGTCGGTAGGCGTGATCATGGGTGCAAATATTGGTACTACGGTAACAGGTCAGTTGATCCGCATGGCGGATATCTCAGGCGACAGCCTGTGGCTGACCCTGATCCAGCCCAAGACCTTTGCCCCCGTGGTGGCGTTTATTGGCTGCATTTTTTATGTGTTCCTGCGCAATGCCAAAAAGAAGAATATCGGCCAGATCATGCTGGGCTTCGGTATCCTGTTTACCGGCATGAGCCTGATGGATACCGGTGTGGCACCCCTGCGGGAGAGCGCCGTCTTTCAGAATCTGTTCGTCACCATGACCAACCCTATTCTGGGTGTTCTGGTGGGCGTGGTGGTCACCGTGATCATCCAGTCCTCCTCCGCCTCGGTGGGTATTCTGCAGGCACTGTCCAGCACGGGACTTGTCACCTTCAGCTCTGCCATCCCCATCATTCTGGGCGCGCATATCGGTACGGCGTTCACCCCGCTGCTCACCATCGGCGGTTCCTCCAAGGATGGTAAGCGGGCAGCGCTTATCCACCTGTATTTCAACGTTATCGGCAGTGTTATCCTGCTGGCGCTGATCTATGCGGTGCAGTTCACCATCGGCATTCCCATGTGGGGCGATGTGATGAACAAGAGCTCCATTGCAAACATCCATACCATGTCCAGCGTGTGTGCCATGCTGCTGTTCCTGCCTTGCAGCGGAGTGCTGAGCCGCTTGGCGATGCTCACAGTGCCCAGCAGCGTGGAGGAAGCACAGGAATTGAGTATGCCGGTGCTGGACGAGCGTCTGTACAAGAGCCCGGCTGTGGCCTTGCAGCAGGCAAAGAATGCAGTGATCAAAATGTCCCGCCGCGCCGCCCGCAACGTGGGTCTGGCCGCGCCGCTGCTTTTGAAAATGGACGAGGAGACCGTGAGCGCCATCAAGGTGCGCGAGAACCTGATCGACCGCATGGAGGTGGAGATCAGCAACTACCTGATCAAGCTGACCGATCAGGAACTGGGCGATGACGAGAGCCATGCGGTGACCGAACTGCTGAACTTTGTCACCGAGTTCGAGCGCATCGGCGACTATGCTGTGAATATCATGGAAAAGGCCGAGGAACTGCACGACAAGGAAGCCAGCTTCAGCGAGAGCGCCCAAAAGGAGTTGCAGCTGCTGGATGACGCACTGGAGCGCATTCTGGCGCTGACGGACGAGGCCTTTGAAAACGATGATACCCAGAAGGCTGCACAGGTGGAGCCGCTGGAGGAGATCATTGATGTGATGGTGGAGCGCCTGCGCGACCAGCACATCCGCCGCCTGAAGGACGGCATCTGCTCCATCGACACCGGCGTGGTGTTCCTGGATGTGCTGAACAACGCCGAGCGTATCTCCGACCACTGCTCCAACATTGCGGTGCGCATGGTGGGCATGGAGGCCGGCGATGACTACGACTCCCACACCCTGAAAAACATTATGCACCATAGCCCCAGCAAGGACTATATGCTGGAATACGAGCAGTGCCGCAAGGAATACCTTGTGCCGCTGGAAGAAATGGAAGCATAAAATATTTTTTGTTTTTAAATAAGCCGGGCCTGCGGGTCTGGCTTATTTTGCGTTTTCACGCAGGAATATGCAGTAGGCGCTGCCGTATATCTTTGCAATTCCCCTCGTGAAAATGGGATAGCGGAGCGTCCGCAGACGCTCCGCTATCCAGAAATTAAAAATATATTTTCCGCTGAATATGGACAGAGCGCAAGCGGAGACCATTGAAAATCGTTAGCCCTGCTGGGCATTTACTCCCCCAGATCCTCCAGCAGCAGGTCGAGTTCCCGGGGGCTGTTGACCACGAGCCCGCGCTTGATGCGCAAAGCATCGTTTTCCGGCAGAAGATTGGTGTAGATGCCGGTCACGCGGATCAGGGTGCCCGGTGTGCCGTCGGCGCGGCAGGTGTATACCGCCACCCGCCCGCCGCTGTCCCGCAGACAGTAGCGGGCAGCATCCGTTTGAGGCACGGCTTGCGCGGCAAGGCTCAGGGGAGAGGCGGGATCAGTCTCGGACCCGGCGGGGCTTTGGGACAGCGGCAGCTTTGGCAGCGCCATCCAGAACAGACTGAATACAATGGTGAATACGCAAAGCCCGTAGAACAGGCAGACAGACAGCTTGCGCATAAAAAACACTCCCTTCTCCCGTAAGTATGCCCCGTTTTAGCGGATGGCAGACAATTTTCACACACGGGCACTGTACTTTCCACAACAGAGTGTGTTATACTATTTATATCTGCTCAGCGCGCAAAGATTGGTTCTTGCCCGGCTGGGGCGCGCGTGCTATAATATGGTATTGCAGTTTGAAATTTCGTGTCACAAACGATGTGGATAAAGCCCGGTGCAGCAATGCCCGGCAACAGTCTTGAAATGTCAGGAGGCGATCCCTATCTCCAACAATGAGATGAGAAAGATCCATCGGAGCGGCGAGGAGCAGCCTGCCCGCCCGGTGGGACGTAAGGTCAATGTTTCACAGAGCCGCCGCGAGGCACGCCCTGCAGCGGAAAACCGTACCCGCGCACCCAAAGCACCCAAAAGCCCCAAGCCGCCGAGGGAAAAGAGCAAGCACCCCCTTCTGCGGTTTATCGGCCGCACCATCGCTACGGTGCTCTGCCTTGGCATCATGCTGGGCAGCGTGGTGGCCGTGGGCATGGTGTTCTATGTGGTGCAGGCTACTGCCAACGACGGCGACCTGCTGGACTTGGACAACATCCAGCTGAGCCAGTCCAGTATGGTGGTGGCCACCGACCCGGATACCGGCGCACAGGTGGAGTATGCCACCCTGCGCTCCTCCAACAGCCACCGTGTTTGGGCAGACCTTGAGCAGATCCCCTCCAATTTGCAGTATGCCTTCATCTGCACCGAGGATAAGGACTTCTACTCAGAACCCGGCGTCAACTTCAAACGCACCATCGGCGCAATGATCAACGAGTATCTGCTGCCCATCTACAGTTCCAAGCAGGGCGCATCCACGCTGGAGCAGCAGCTCATCAAGAATCTGACCGATGACAACAGCGCCAGCGGCATCGATGGTGCACTGCGCAAGGTGCGTGAGATCTACCGCGCCCTCTGCCTGAGCCGCAGTTACTCCAAAGAGACCATTCTGGAGGCGTACCTGAACACCATCAGCTTTACCGGCACCATTCAGGGCGTGCAGACGGCGGCCAACGAGTACTTCAACAAGGATGTCAGCCAGCTGAGCCTGTGGGAGTGCGCCACCATTGCCTCCATTACCAAAAACCCCACCAACTATAACCCCTATACAAACCCCGAAAACCTGATCAACCGCCGCAACTTCATTATGTACAATATGTGGCAGCAGGGCGTGATCAGCGAGGAGGACTACCGCAACGGCGCTGCACAACCCCTTGTGCTGGCCGAAGAGGACAGCGGCAAAAAGCCCAGCACCGTCACCTCCTACTTCACCGATGCCCTGTTCAACGAGGTCGTGCAGGACATCATGGCCAAGGAGGGCATCAGCGAGTCTGAGGCACAGAAGCTGCTCTACACCGGCGGCTTTACCATCGAGGCGACTGTCAACACCAAGCTGCAGTCCCAGATGGAAAACCTGATGCTGAACACCGACGATGCCTACTTCCCGGCGGGCTGGCATGAGGAGGAGGTCACCTCCATCTCGGACGATGATGTGCAGGTGTTCAACGAGGACGGCACCCCCAAGACCCGTACCGGCGAGGACGGCACTGTCTACTACTACCGCAACGTGCGCACGCAGGCTGCCATGGTCACGCTGGATTATGACGGCAACGTGCTGGCCATTGCGGGCGGCTTGGGCGAAAAGACCAAGAGCCTTTCCCTGAACCGCGCCTACAGCGTGGAGCGGCAGACCGGTTCTACCATCAAGCCCATCGGCGCCTACGCGCTGGGCATCGAGTACGGTCTGGTCAACTGGTCCACCATGCTCAACAACTCCCCCCTGTACCAGAAGCAGGATATGATCATCCGGGACGAGGACTACTGCCGCAAGAACGGCCTGATGGGGCTCTCCGACAAGCAGCTTCGCGCTTACCCCAACGCATGGCGCAGCTGGCCGCGCAACTACGGCGGCAACTACGGCGACGGCAGCGATATCCCGCTGTGGAACGGCCTTGCCCGCTCGCTGAACACCATCGCGATCCGCGTGGGCGACCTTGTGGGCGCAAGCAATATCTTCAACTTCGTCTACAACACTTTACAACTGAATACGCTGGACCCCACCAACGATGTGGGTCTGGCGCAGATGGTCATGGGCAGCCAGACCAAGGGCGTTACCCCTATGGCGCTGGCCGCAGCCTTCCAGATTTTCTATGATGGCGAGTACACCACCCCGCACCTGTACACCCGTGTGCTGGACCGGGACGGCAACATCTATCTGGAAAACAACGCCACCAGCTATCAGGCACTGACCCCGGATACCGCTTATGTCATGAACCGCCTGCTGAAGAACGTTCTGTTCTCCAGCGTAGGTACTGCCAGCGGCCGCTACCCCAACTCCAACGGCATGGAGGCCTTTGGTAAGACCGGTACTGCCAGCGACGAAAAGGATCTGTGGTTCGTGGGCGGCACGCCCTACTATGTCACCGCTGTGTGGTGGGGCTACGATGCACCTTACGATATGACCAAGACTCTGTCCAAGCAGCAGGCCAAGACCCGCACCTGTGTGACCGCGTGGAAGGCACTGATGGAGCAGGCACAGGCAGACTTGCCCTATAAGGCATTCCCCGCCTCCGCAGGCGTGGTGGAGCGCCGCTACTGCACCCAGAGCGGCCTTCTGGCCGGTGCAGGCTGCCCGAGCACTGCCGTGGGCTACTACCGTGCCGATGACCTGCCCGATACCTGCACCTATTCCCATGCGGCACCGCAGGCTGCTGCCCCTGCCGAGAACACAGACGATGCTGCGCCCACCCAGCCGGTCATCCCCACCGACACCAGTGCGCTGGATACGGAGTAAGGGTAAAAATCGTACTTTTTCGTCCCTTTGCTGAAAATCCGGCAAGGACAGGGCGCGCTTTACAAGACAAAACTGGACAAAGTGACAAAATAGCATCCGGGCTCTTGCATTGCAGGGGTTCGGATGCTATTATATTTTCTGCAAGAACACTTGTGTTTGAGAGGTGAACAAGTTGGAACGCCGTTTTTATCTGGTGGATGCACAGGTGCTGCCGGAGGTCTTTCTCAAGGTGGTACGCGCCAAGGAACTGCTGGCCAGCGGTGAGGCGCGCAGCATTTCGGCTGCGACCCGCGCTGTGGAACTTTCGCGCAGCGCATTTTATAAGTATAAGGATTGTATCTTTGATTCCGAGAACGGCCGTGAGGTCATCACGGTCATGGCTACCCTGCGGGATGAGACCGGTGCGCTGCAAAGCCTTTTGGCCGGCATCAGCGCCGCAGGCGCCAGCATTGTGACTATCAACCAGTCCACCCCGGAGAATGGGGCTGCGCTGGTGGCAGTCACCATCCGCACCGATACCATGCAGATGTCCCCGGAGGAACTGACCGAAAAGCTTTCGCGCCAGCGCATGGTGGTGAGTGTGCGCTGTGGGTATAACCTGTAACAAAACAGGAAACGAGGGAAAGAAAGTATGGCTAAAATTGCAATTCTGGGCTTTGGCACGGTGGGCAGCGGCGTATACGAGGTGCTGTGCCACAATGCTGCAAGCGTCTCCCGCCGGGCTGGCGAACCGGTGGAGGTAAAATACATTCTGGACCCGAAGGATTTTACCGGCAACCCGGTGGAGCCCCTGGTGGTCAAGAATATCGACGTGATCCTGCAGGACCCGGAGATCCGTGTGGTGGTGGAGACCATCGGCGGTACCCGCTTTGCTTACCCCTACGTCAAGGCGTGTCTGGAGAGCGGCCGCAGCGTGTGCACCTCCAACAAGGAGATGGTGGCCACCTACGGCGCAGAACTGCTGGCACTGGCCAAGGAGCACGACTGTGCCTTCCTGTTCGAGGCCTCTGTGGGCGGCGGTACGCCCATCATCACCCCCATGCACCAGTGCCTGGCGGCTAACGTCATCACCGAGGTGGAGGGCATCGTGAACGGCACCACCAACTTCATGCTCACCAAGATGGTGCGGGAGGGGCTGGGCTTTGAGGATGCGCTGCAAATTGCGCAGGAACTGGGCTACGCCGAGACCAAGGACCCCAGCGATGACGTGGACGGCCGCGATGCCTGCCGCAAGATCGCCATCCTGTCCTCCATGGTGTGCGGCCACCAGATCTACCCCCAGAACATCCCCACCCGGGGTATCCGCGCCATTACCGCCGCCGATGTAGCCAGCGCCGAAAAGCTGGGTTGCGTTATCAAGCTGATCGCGTGGATGAAGCTTGGCAAGGACGGCAGGGTGGCCGCCGGTGTAGAGCCGTGTCTGGTGCCCAAGGCAAACCAGCTGGCCAGCGTGGACGATGTGTTCAACGCGGTGCTGGTCAAGGGTGATATGCTGGGCGATGTGGTGTTCTACGGCAAGGGCGCAGGCAAGCTGCCTACCGCCAGCGCTGTAGTGGCAGACGTGGTGGACGCGCTGAAAAACGGTGCACAGGTGCACGACAGCCTGTTCTGGCAGCCCGCAGACCCGGTGGACGGAATGCTCACCGACCCGGCTCCCGCTGCATATTATGTGCGTGTGGCAGGCATTGCACCCGCTGTGGTGGAGGCCATCTACGGCTACGGCAAGGTGGTGGATGA
Source organism: uncultured Faecalibacterium sp. (assembly GCA_934503275.1). Taxonomy (GTDB): domain Bacteria; phylum Bacillota; class Clostridia; order Oscillospirales; family Ruminococcaceae; genus Faecalibacterium. The sequence goes on along the minus strand of CAKSVD010000004.1, from coordinate 48,681 downwards.
GCGGTACGAGGGCTGCGCCTACTTTGTGGAGCGCGCCGATGAGCGTGCGCTGGCAGAGGCCGCGCGCAAGGTGGAGGCCGTGGGCGGCAGCGTGAAGCTGATGCTCAAGCGTCTGCCCGAGGAAGTGTAACGGAAAGGAACTGCGGCAATGAAGATCAAGGTTTCGGTCCCTGCCACCAGCGCCAACGTGGGCTCCGGCTTCGATGCGCTGGGTCTGGCAGTTACGTTGTACAACACGGTCACCTTTGAGGACAGCGAGGTGCTGGAGATCTCGGCATCGGACGGCACCCGCATCCCCCGGGGCGAGTCGAATCTCGTGTACCGCTCCGCCAAGGGTCTGTTCGAAAAGGTGGGCAAGCAGATCCCACCCCTCAAGATCACCCAGACGAACCCCATCCCCATGGCACGCGGTCTGGGCTCTTCTTCGGCCTGCATCATCGCGGGTCTGCTGGGCGCAAACCGGATGCTGGGTGATGTGCTCAACACGCAGGAACTGCTCACGCTGGCAACTGCCATCGAGGGACACCCCGATAACGTGGCCCCGGCACTGCTGGGCGGCCTGACCAGCAGCGTGTTCGAGGATGGCAAGGTGTATTCGGTCAAGCGGAATGTGGACGAAAGCCTCTGCTTTGCCGCCATCGTGCCGGACTACAAGCTGCTGACTGAGGCGGCCCGCGCTGCCCTGCCTAAGGAAGTATCCCATAAGGACGCGGTGTATAACCTGTCCCGTGCGGCGCTGGTGCCCGCAGCCTTCTGCGAGGGTCGGCACGACCTGCTGGCCATTGCCACCGAAGATAAGCTGCACCAGCAGTACCGGATGCCCCTGATGCCCGGCTCCCGCGAGGTGTTCGATATGGCGCGGCTGTGCGGCGCAAAGGCCGTGTATGTGTCCGGTGCAGGCAGCACGGTCATGGCAGTGGCCGAAAAGGCCGAGGCCGAAAAGTTTTATTCCAAGCTGGAAAAAGGTCTGGAACTGCTGGAAGGTCTGGACGGATGTGAAGCATTTACACTGTTGCAGCTGGATGCCGATAACACCGGCGCGACTGTGGAATGATAAATGGGTAAGGGAAGTGCAAGAACGCTTCCGCCCGGCAAGCCCCCGCAAGCGCGGGGCGTAAAGAGGAGAGTGACAAGATATGGCGTTGATCGTACAGAAATTTGGCGGTTCCTCCGTAAAGGACCGTGACCGTATCTTCAACGTTGCGCGGATCGTGGCCAACACCCACAACGCGGGCAATGACGTAGTGGTGGTAGTCTCCGCACAGGGCGACACCACCGATGACCTGATCGCCAAGGCAGGGGAGATCACCCATAACCCCTCGGCGCGTGAGATGGATATGCTGCTGGCCTCCGGCGAGCAGATCAGCATCGCACTGCTGGCTATGGCGCTGAACGAGCTGGGCTGCCATGCCATCAGCCTGACCGGCTGGCAGGCAGGCTTCCGCACGGACCGTGCCTACACCAAGGCGCGCATCACCCGGCTGGAGACCGAGCGGATCTCCTCCGAGTTGGAGCGCAACCGTGTGGTGGTGGTGGCAGGCTTCCAGGGCCTGAACAAGCTGGACGATATCACTACCTTGGGACGCGGCGGTTCCGACACCAGTGCTGTGGCGATTGCCGCTGCCCTGCACGCTGACCGCTGCCAGATCTACACGGATGTGGAGGGCGTTTATACCGCCGACCCGCGCAAGGTGAGCAACACCCGCAAGCTGGAGGAGATCACCTTTGACGAGATGCTGGAACTGGCATCTCTGGGCGCACAGGTGCTGAACAACCGCAGCGTGGAACTGGCTAAAAAGTACAATGTGGAGCTGGAGGTGCTCTCCAGCCTGAACCCCATCCCGGGTACGGTGGTTAAGGAGGTTACAAAGGACATGGAAGGTATGCTGATCAAGGGTGTCGCCAAGGACACCGATGTTGCCGTTATCACGATTCTCAACGTTCCCGATGAGCCGGGCATGAGCTTTAGGATCTTCGGTCTGCTGGCACAGAAGAACATCAACGTGGATATCATTCTGCAGTCCACCGGCCGCGACGGCAAGAAGGACATCAGCTTTACCTGTGCCGAAGGCGAAGCCGAGTTGGCCATGCGTGTGCTGAAGGAAAGTGCACACTTCAGCGATGTCAGCGTGGACACCACCTGCGCCAAGGTTTCCATCGTGGGTGCCGGTATGCAGAGCCACAGCGGCGTTGCCTCCAAGATGTTCGAGGCAATGTCCAACAACAATATCAACATCAAGATGATCTCCACCAGCGAGATCAAGATCTCCTGCATCATCGACCGCGCAGACGCCGACAAGGCTGTCAGCGCTATCCACGATATGTTGTTTGACTGATCTGCGTAAAATTTTCAGTTATGGCCTGTCTGCTCCCTGCCGGGGGCGGGCGGGTCATAATTTTTTTACACACGGTGGCGTTTACACAAAATGCAAAGGGGTGTATAATATAGTTTGAATCTGTGCGGCGCACCGGCGCTGCAACAACGCCGAAAAGGAGCCCCGCCGCATGAGTGAACCCGCCCGTACCTCCAGAGCGCCTGCCGATAAGCGCTTGACCTATCAACAATGGAAACGCCGCAAAATGCTGCGGCTGGCACGCAACTGGGTGCTGTTTCTGGCCGGCTGCGCGGCAGTGGTAGCGCTGCTGACCGGCGGCATCCTGTGGCTGCTGCCCAAGGTGCACGGTCTGCTGGCCGGGCCAAAGGTATTTGCAGCCAGCGTGTATGACGGCACAGACTATGTGTTCAACGCCGCAGACGCGCGGCTTGCGCTGGTAAATGCCAACCTGCCCTATACCGCCGAGCCTGCCCCGCTGCTGGACACCGCCGACGAGGCCACCGGCCAGCAGCTGGAGGCCGAAGCCGCCATGCAGTATCGCAGCATGGCAGCCGCTGCGCAGGCAGATGGGGTCAGCCTGACCCTTGTGACGGGTTATCAGGATGCCGACACCCGGCAGGCCGCCTACGAGGCCCGGGTGCAGACCTACCGCGATAAGCGCAAGAGCGAGGAGGAGGCCGCCCGTCTGGCGGCTGCCATCCAGCCGGCCGCCAACGCCAACGAGCACGGCACCGGCTACGCGGCAGATATCCTCAGCGCGGATGACCCGCAGCAGGATACCAGCTTTGCCGAGACCCGCGCCTACGAGTGGCTTACGGCCTACGCCGCGGAATACGGCTTTATCCTGCGCTACCCGCAGGACCGGCAGGCCGCTACCGGCATCGTGTTCGAGCCGTGGCACTGGCGCTATGTAGGGGCGGAAAATGCCCTTGCTATCCGCGCCAGCGGCCTGAGCTTAGAAGAGTTCATCGCCCTGCAGCGGGCAGACTGAATCAAATGCTCTGTGCTGCGGCGCAGAGAGAAGGGAATTACCATTGGAACGTACTCTCATTGCACCGGGCGTGCATCTTTCCTGCGACCCGGCTTCTAAATTCAACCGCTGCCGCATCAGCATCCACTTTGCTTTCCCGGCCCAGCGTAAAACGGCCACTGCCCACGCGCTTTTGCCGCTGGTGATGGAACGCGGTTATGCGGACTGCCCGGATATGACACGCCTGACCAAAAAGCTGGCAAAGCTTTACGGTGCAGACCTGACAGTGGACGCCCGCCCCATGGGCTGCAACCACAACCTCTGCGTCAGCGTGACCGGCATCAAGGATGCCTTTGCGCTGGAAGGCGAGGCGCTGACCGCCGAGTACACGAAAATCGCGCTGGGTGCGGCCTTTCATCCCTATCTTGTGGATGGCTGCTTTGACCCGCAGGCCGTCAGCATTGAAAAGCAGATGCTGAAAAAAGGGCTTGAGGACGAGATCAATGATAAACGCATCTACTGCCTGCATCAGGCCAACCGGGAGTTCTTTGGCGACAGCCCGGCGGGCGTGCGGCAGGAGGGCTATCTGGAAGAGGTGGATGGCCTTACCCCGGCCATGCTGACCGCCGCCTACCGGCAGATGCTGCGCACCGCCAACATCGAACTGCTGGTGCTGGGCTGCGATGCCGCACAGACAGCCGCCATCCGGGACGCTTTGCTGGCGGAACTTGCCTGCATCGACCGCGCCCCGCTGCCGCTGGTGGAAAACATGGCCATGCCCGCCATTGCACCGGTGCATAAGACCGAAACCTACGATATGGTGCAGGCAAAGCTGTGTATGCTGTTCACGCTGGGGCAGCCCATGCAGCCGCAGCAGCTGGCAGCCGTGCGCCTTGCCATGGCGCTGTACGGCGGCAGCGTGACCAGCCGCCTGTTCCTCAATGTGCGGGAGCGGGACCATCTGTGCTACTACTGCTCCTCCTCCTTCCAAAGCTTTACCGGCAGCATGGCGGTGAACAGCGGCGTGGAGCACGCCGATGCCGTCCGCGCAGAGCAGGCGATTCTGAAGGAGCTTGCAGACCTGTGCACCGGGCCTATCACCGACGAGGAATTTGAGGACTGCCGCCGGGGCTTGCTCAGCGGCATGAATGGGGTAGAGGACAGCCTTGGCGGCATCGAAAGCTGGTACTACATTGAAGTGCTGCGCGCCGGTGCCAACAGCGCTGCGCCCATCCAGAGCCCGGAGCAGGCGCGGAATGCCCTGCGCGCCGTGACCAAGGACGAGGTGCGGGATATCCTGCGCCGCCTGACCCTCTCGGTCAGCTATCTGCTTACAAAGGAGGATGCTGCCCATGCCGCAGAATAACCAGACCCTGCTGGAAAAGACCGTGGCCGACCAGTGGCAGACCCTGCCCTCCGGCCTGACGGTGCTGGTGCGCCCCATGCCGGGCTATTCCAGCACCCATGTGATCTATGCCACCAAGTTCGGCTCCATCGACCGGGATTTCTGCCTGAACGGGCAAACGGTGCATCTGCCGGCGGGTGTGGCGCATTTTCTGGAGCACAAAATGTTCGAGGACGAGGACGGCGACGCCTTTGCCAAGTACGCAAAGACCGGCGCCAACGCCAACGCCTTTACCAGCTTTGACCGCACCTGCTACCTGTTCACCGCCACCCAGCAGCTGGACGAAAGTCTGGACGTGCTGTTGGGTATGGTAGGTCACCCCTATTTTACCGAGCAGACCATCGCCAAGGAGCAGGGCATCATCGGGCAGGAAATCAAAATGTACGATGACAGTCCGGACTGGCGGCTCATCACCGGCCTGTTCGAGTGCCTGTACCACAGCCACCCCATCCGCAGCGATATCGCGGGCACGGTGGAAAGCATTGCCGAGATCACGCCCGCCATGCTTTACGACAGCTGCAAGGCCTTTTATGCCCCAGGCAATATGGTGCTGGCTGCGGCCGGTAACACCACCATGGAGCAGATATTGGCTGCCTGTAAGCGGCACGGCCTGATGGAGCCCCGCCCGGCACAGAAGGTGCAGCGGCTGTGGGCCTCCGAGCCCATGACCCTTGCCGCCACGGAAAAAACGCTGACCATGCCGGTCTCCAAGCCCTGCTTCGGCGTAGGCTTTAAGGAAGAGCCGCTGTCTGCGGATGATCTGCGCACCGAGGCACTGTACGACCTTGTGCTCAGCTGCATCGTGGGCGGGATGTCGCCCCTGTACCGCCGCCTGTATGACGAGGGCCTTGTGAACCCCGGCTTTGGCGGCGAGGTGCTGCGGGTGGATGGCTGCTGCTGCATCCTGTTCACCGGCGAGAGCGATGTACCGGACACCGTGCGCCAGCTGCTGCTGGACGAGATTGCCCGGGTACGCGCCGCCGGTGTGGACAGGGAAGTGTTTACCCTGTGCAAGAACGAAAAGTACGGTCAGCTGATCGAAAATCTGGAAAACGTGGAGGACTCCGCCAGCCAGATGGCAGACTTTGCCCTCAGCGGCCAGACGGTGGCGCAGCAGATCTCCATGCTGGCCGGGCTGACCGCAGAGGATGCGGACGCTGCCCTGCAGCACATCCTGTGCACCGACCGCATGGCCACCATGTACATCCAGCCGGACGGCACGGCACAGGCCGCGGAAGAGGACGAGGAGGAAGAAGAATGAACTATCTGACAAATCTGGTGCAGTTCCCGGGTCTGGGGCTGAGCTTTCACCTGAACCGCGTGGCCTTTACCATCGGCGGGGTCAGCATCTACTGGTACGGCGTGTGCATCGCGGTGGGTCTGTGTTTGGCACTGGTCTTTGCCTTCCGGCACAGTCTGGAATTTGGCGTAGACCCGGACAGCATGGTGGATGTCATCCTCATCGGCGTGGTGCTGGGCATCATCAGCGCCCGCGCCTACTATGTGGCCATGGCACCTTTTAAATATGAGAGTATCTGGGAGATGATCGCCATCCGCGATGGCGGCCTTGCCATCTACGGCGGCATCATCGGCGGCTTTTTGTTCGGTGGTCTGGCCTGTAAATGGCGGGGCGTGCCGGTGCTGCCCATGTTCGACCTGACTGCTATGGGCTTTCTCCTCGGGCAGGGCTGCGGCCGCTGGGGCAACTTTTTCAATCAGGAGGCCTTTGGCTGCAACACCACCCTGCCGTGGGGTATGTATAGCGAGGCCACCCGTGCTTACCTGATGGGCAGCACGGTCACGGTGCCCAATGGTGTGGTCATCGACCCCAATCTGCCGGTGCATCCCACCTTTTTGTACGAGAGTATCTGGTGCTTTGTAGGCTTTTTCCTGCTGCTCCGTTACATCAAAAAGCGCAAGTTCAACGGCGATATCACCCTGCGGTATCTGGTCTGGTACGGCGCAGGCCGTTTCTGGATCGAGGGCCTGCGCACCGACAGCCTGATGCTGGTGCCCTCCATCGGGCTGCGGGCATCCCAGCTGGTGGCAGGTATCGCCGTGGTGGTTGGCATTGCGGCAGAGGTGTACTTTACCCGCAAATTCAAGGGCAAGCCTTTGCTTGTGCCGCTGGCGCTGAACGCCGAGAACAAGGCGGCTCAAAAGAAGCTGGACGGCCCCATCTCCTTTGCAGGTAAGGATGCCCGGCTGCTGGCCTCCAGCCCGCGCAAGCTGTTTTTGGAAAAGACCGAGGCCTATAATGCACAGGTAAAGGCCGCCATAGAACAGGTCGGGCAGAAAAAAACGTAAAAATTTGCGCAAAAGGGGAAATTTCCTCTTGCAATCCGGTTTGGTTTTTGCTATAATATTCTAGCCGCATGGTGTGGGCGCCTGAAATGGCCCGCTGTAAGGGCCTGCCTTTACGACCAGCGAGTACAACGAAAAGGAATGAACAAAATGTACGCAATCATTGTTACCGGCGGTAAGCAGTACCGCGTGGAGCAGGGCGACATCGTCTACATCGAAAAGCTGGACGTTGAGGCCGACTCCGAAGTGAAGTTTGATCAGGTTCTCGCTATTGGCGAGGAGGGTTCTGTGAAGGTTGGCGCTCCTGTTGTTGAGGGTGCTACCGTTTCTGCCAAGGTCATCAAGAATGGCAAGGGCAAGAAGCTGAACATCATCACCTATCGCGCAAAGAAGCACAGTGCTCGCCGCATGGGCCATCGTCAGCCCTACACCAAGGTTGAGATCACTGCGATCAACGGCTAAGGAGGAAAATTACAATGGCACATAAAAAGGGCGTAGGCAGCACCAAGAACGGCCGCGATTCCGCAGCACAGCGTCTGGGCACCAAGCGTGCAGACGGTCAGTTCGTTCTGGCCGGCAACATCCTGGTTCGTCAGCGTGGCACCCACATCATGCCGGGTGAGAACGTTGGCAAGGGCAGCGATGACACCCTGTTTGCTCTGGTAGACGGCACTGTCCGTTTCGAGCGCGTGGGCAAGAGCGGCAAGAAGTGCAGCGTTAAGCAGTAACTTCTTTCTGAATAACTGCAATCGTAGAGCCGGACCCTCGTGGCCCGGCTCTTTTTGATGAAATAAGGCTATGCGTTCGTGTAGCACTGTTTGCAAGCCTTCCCCCGGTCGGGGGAAGGTGGCACGAAGTGCCGGATGAGGGCGCTGAAACGCAAAGGCCTATAAAGCTAAGGAGGGGCTGTATGGCAGCACAGACTAACTTTATCGACATCGCCACGATATGGCTCCATGCGGGCAAGGGCGGCGATGGTGCGGTGAGCTTCCACCGCGAAAAATTCGTGGCCGCAGGCGGCCCGGACGGCGGCGACGGCGGCCGGGGCGGCGACATCATCTTTGTGGCGGATGACCATCTGTCCACCCTGATGGATTTCCGCTATAAGCGCAAGTATGTGGCTCCGGAGGGCGGCAAGGGCGGCGCAAGCCTGTGCCACGGCAAAAATGCCGAAAATCTGGTCATCAAGGTGCCGCTGGGCACTGTGATCAAGGACGCCGAGAGCGGCCTTGTCATCGCAGACCTGTCCGACCACACCCCGGTCACCATTGCTAAGGGCGGCCGCGGCGGCTACGGCAACGCACACTTTGCCACCCCCACCCGCCAGATCCCCAAGTTTGCAAAGCCCGGTATGCCCGGCGAGGATCTGCAGGTGACGCTGGAATTGAAGCTGATCGCGGACGTGGGTCTGATCGGCTTCCCCAACGTGGGCAAGTCCACCCTCATCTCCACTATCAGCGCCGCCAAGCCCAAAATCGCCAACTACCACTTTACCACCCTTGTGCCCACGCTGGGCGTTGTGTCGGTGGGCGAGGGTGCAAGCTTTGTCTGCGCCGACATCCCGGGCCTGATCGAGGGTGCCAGCGAGGGCGTTGGTCTGGGACATGATTTCCTGCGCCATGTGGAGCGCTGCCGCCTGCTGCTGCACGTTGTGGATGTTTCCGGCAGCGAGTGCCGCGACCCCATCGAGGACTTTGAGAAGATCAACGAGGAGCTGGCAAAGTTCAGCCCCGTGCTGGCCGAGCGCCCGCAGATCGTTGTGGGCAACAAGTGCGACCTTGCCACCGAGGAGCAGATCGAGACCTTCCGCCAGTATGTGGAGGGCAAGGGTCTGACCTTTGTGCCCATCTCTGCCGCCACCATGCAGGGCGTCAAGCAGCTGCCGGGGCTCGTGTACAACCGCCTCAAGGATATCCCGCAGGTGCCGGTGTTCACCCCCGAGTACAAAAAGCCGGAGGCCAAGAAGAACGGTCGCGACTTCACCATCCAGCGCATGGAGGCCCATGTGTGGAGCGTGGATGCCCCGTGGCTGGAGTATATTCTGGCCGGCAGCAATGTGGACGACTACGAGAGCCTGCAGTTCTTCCAGCGCCAGCTGGGCGAGAGCGGCATTCTGGACGCGCTGGTGCAGAAGGGCGTGGAAGAGAACGATACCATCCTCATCGGCGAGTATCAGTTCGACTATATCTTCTAAGGATAAAGCATCATGAACGAATCAGAAAAGATCGACCCGCGGGAACTCAGCCCGCTGGCGCTGGCCTTTGTAGGGGACAGCGTGCTGGAACTGCTGGTGCGTCAGCGTTTGGTGGAGCACCACCGCCTTTCTGCCGGAAAGCTGAACGCCGAAAAGGTCAAGTATGTCTCTGCCAAGGCGCAGTTCCGGGAAGAGCAGCTGCTGGAGCCACTGTTCACCGAGGACGAGTTGGCTGTGTTCAAGCGCGGCCGCAACGCCAGCAAGGCCAGCGTTGCCAAGCACGCCTCCCCGGAGGAATACCGTGCCTCCACCGGCTTCGAGTGCCTGTTGGGCTGGTTGTACCTGAACGGACAGCTGGAGCGTGTGCACCAGCTGTTTGAGGTACTGTGGCAGCAGTTTGACCCTGACCAGAAATAAGAATGCGAAAGCCCGCTGCTTTCCGCACTGGAAACCAGTGGTGGAAGGCGGCGGGCTTTGCTTTTTGGCATCTGCGGTCCGTCAGATGCCGCTTACGCCATCAGCGGCTGTTCTTTGCGTTGGTGGAACGGCTGCCAGTGGAGTTTTTGGCGCTCTCGTCATCGGCACCCTTGGTGTACTGGTTGGGGTGCTTGTGCTCGTTGGTGGTGCTGTTGGTGGTCTTGTTGCTGGTACGGTTAGAGGTCTGGTTCTTGCAATTGGTACTGCGGTTCTCACTGCGGTTTTCCATGGTGTGAATGCTCCTTTCGGTCGTTGCTGTGGGGGCGGGACCGCCCTCACAGTCCATAGTGTGGCCGCAGCCGGCGGCTTTATACATCCCATGGGAGGAAAAGAATATGCCTACGGAATATTTTGAGCAGCGGGAACGTGCCCTGCTGGGCCCGCGGTACGAGCAGTTGTATGCCGCCCCGCAGCAGACGGCAGAGCGCGGCGTTACCGTGTCGGCGCTGCGCACCACGCCGGAGCAGTTTGCACAGAGGGCGGATTTTCCGCTGGAGCCTTCACCCTTCTGCAAGGCGGCCTTTGTGGTGCATCAGCCGGACTTTAAGCCCGGGCGGCATCCGTACCACCATGCGGGGGTATTCTACTCGCAGGAGCCCTCGGCTTCCTCGGCAGCGCCGCTGCTGGGAGTACAGCCGGGGATGCGGGTGCTGGACCTGTGCGCTGCGCCCGGCGGCAAAAGCAGCCAGCTGGCGGCGGCATTGCAGGGGCGCGGTGTGCTGGTGAGTAACGAGTATGTGGCCGCGCGCGCCGAAATCTTAAAAAGCAACCTTGAGCGCATGGGCGTTTCCAACGCCGTGGTGCTCAACGAGACCCCCGCTCGCATTGCCGAGGCGCTGCCGGAGTTTTTTGACCGGGTGCTGGTGGATGCGCCCTGCTCCGGCGAGGGGATGTTCCGCAAGGAGCCGGTAGCGCTGCAGCAGCACTGCGAGGCGCTGGTAAAGCAGTGCGCAGAACTGGGCGCGCAGATTCTGGACTGTGCCGCAGCGGCACTGGCCCCCGGCGGGCAGCTGGTGTACTCCACCTGCACCTTTGCGCCGGAGGAGGACGAAGCGCAGGTGGCAGCTTTTTTGCAGCGCCACCCAGAGTTTGCGCTGGCCGATGTGCTGGGCAACGTGGACTACACCTTTGGCAGCGCAGGTGAGGAAAACCGCACCGGCGGCCTGCCGTTGGATGTAAGCAAGGTGCGCCGCATCTGGCCCTGTCAGGGCGGCGAGGGGCACTTTATGGCCCGGCTGGTCAAGGCCGGTACGCCCCGCACCCTGCCGCCGGAAGGGGAATACACCCCGGAGGAGCAGCTCTGGCTTGCCGCTGCTGCGGAGACGGGCAAAAAGGGCAAGGGTAAGGCAAAGCCCGCCAAGGCCGCAGATGCCCGCAGCGCACGCCGTGCGGACAGCCGCGCCTGCCGGGACGCCGTGCAGGGCACGAGCCGCCGCACCCGGGACACCGGGGCGGGGGAGGCTACCCCGGCGCAGAGCCTTGCCGCATGGCAGGAGTTTGCCCGGCAGTATTTCCCTGCGCTGGCACAGCGCCCGGCTGTGGTGCACGGCGGCGGTGTGCTGCTGCCGGTGGCCTTCCCGCAGACGGGACTTCATGTGCTGCGGGCGGGGGTATTCGTGGGCAGCGTGCAGAAGGGACGCTTTGTGCCGGAGCATCATCTGTTTACGGCCTTTGGCAGTCTGTGCACGAACTGTGAGCAGCTGACCCTTGCCGACTGCCGCTGCACCGAGTACCTCTCCGGCCGCGAGGTGGAAGCCCGCACCGCAGCGGACGGCTGGTGCTGCGTGACCGTGGACGGCTGGCCGCTGGGCGGCGGCAAGGTGTCCGGCGGGCGGGTGAAAAACCACTACCCCAAGGCACTGCGGCTGCTGTAAACCGCAGATTTACACGCATCCGGGCGAAAATCCGCCTTTTCAGGCTTGAACGCGCCGGTGGATTGTGATAAAATAACAGAGTTAGATTTTGTGTGCTGCCACAAGCGGGCGACCACAGCCCGTCTGCCCGCAGGCGGAGATACCGATAAATTTAGGAGGCTCTTTCCCATGTCTGGACATAGCAAATGGAACAATATTAAGCGCAAGAAGGAAAAGACTGACGGCGCCCGCGCCAAGGTCTTTACCAAGATCGGCCGCGAGATCAGCGTTGCCGTCCGTGACGGTGGCCCCAACCCGGCTTCCAACAGCAAGCTGGCAGACCTGATCGCCAAGGCAAAGCGCATGAGCGTGCCCAACGATAACATCCAGCGTATCATCAAAAAGGCCGAGGGCGGCGACAAGACCGAGTTCGAGGCTATCACCTACGAGGGCTACGGCCCCGGCGGCGTGGCTGTCATGGTGGAGACCCTGACCGACAACCGCAACCGTACCGCTGCCGACCTGCGCCACTACTTCGATAAGAATGGCGGCAATCTGGGCGCTATGGGCTGCGTGGCTTTCCTGTTCAACCAGAAGGGTGTCATCGACATCTCTCTGGAGGATAAGGACGCCGATGAGGCCATGATGGACGCTCTGGATGCCGGTGCCGAGGACTTTGATGCCAGCGAGGACGCAGCCGAGGTCACCACCGACCCCGAGAACTACTCCGCTGTGGTCAAGGCGCTGGAGGAGAAGGGCTACGAGATCCTGTCCGATGATCTGGCCATGGTGCCCATGACCACCACCCGCCTGACCGATCCCGATCAGCTGAAGCTGATGGGCAAGCTGCTGGATTCTCTGGAGGATAACGATGACGTCCAGAACGTCTGGCACTCTCTCGAGAACGAAGAGGATCTGCCGGAATAAGCTTCCGCAAGGCTCTTTGCTCCTGAAATAAGACGATAAAAAGCCGCTTTTTGTGCTGTTTGGCACAAAAGGCGGCTTTTGCTTGTTATTGCTGTGCCAGCGCCTTACCTTTTGCGTAGTAGCGCTGCATTTCTTCCCGGGGGACCATATTCCCGCCGGTGACCCAGACCAGATGGGTGGCGTTTGCCAGCGCACCGGCGGGCAGAGCGGCTTCGGTGTAAGCGCCAAGCAGCTGCCCGGGCTGGGTGAGCACCGGGCCGTACATTCCCGCCAGTGCACTTGGCTCAAGGAAAAGCTTTTCGGCGTCTGCCAGCTGTGCCAGAAGGGTGTACATCCGCTCGTCCTGCAGGGTGTAGCAGCCGCTCATAAAGGGACGCATCAGCCCGCCCACAAAGCCGGAAGCGCGCCCGACGGCAAGACCATCGGCGGCGGTGCGGTTATCGATGCCAAAGTCCTGCACACAAACGCTGCTGTTTTCGCCGGTGGCCATGCCCAGCATCATGCAGGGGGAGTGGGTGGGCTCGGCAAAGAAGCAATGTGCGGCATCGCCGAACAGCATCTTCAGGCCAAAGGCCACGCCGCCGGGGCCGCCGCCCACGCCGCAGGGCAGGTAGGCGAAGAGGGGATGCTCTGCATCCACGGTGACGCCCTGCGCATCCAGCTGCTTTTTCAACCGCAGGGCAGCCACGGCATAGCCCAGAAAGAGGGTCTTGGAGTTTTCGTCATCCACAAAGTGGCAGTAGGGGTCGCCTGCCGCCAGCTTGCGCCCCTCGGTCACGGCAATGCTGTAATCGGAGGCATACTCCACCACCTTGACGCCCCGGCTGCGGAGCAGATCTTTTTTCCACTGCCGCGCGTCAGCGGACATATGTACTGTGACCTGAAAGCCCAGCTTCGCGCTCATGATGCCGATAGAAAGCCCCAGATTGCCGGTGGAGCCCACTGCAATGGAATATTGCGAGAACAGCTTGCGGAAGCGCTCCTCTGCCAGAACGGCGTAGTTGTCGGTGAGGTGCAGCATCCCGCTGCGCAGGGCAATGTCCTCGGCGGTTTTCAGCACCTCGTAAATGCCGCCCCGGGCTTTGATGGAGCCGGAAATAGGCAGGTGACTGTCCAGCTTGACCCATACCTGCCCGGCGATGCGGGCGCCGCTGCGCTCCTCCAGCACTTTTTGCATCCGGGGAATGGGCTGAACAGGGGACTCGATGATGCCGCCGGCCGCAGCGGTCTCGGGAAAGACGGCGGCAAGGTAGGGCGCAAACCGCTCCAGCCGTGCGGCGGCGTCCTCAATGTCGGCAAGGGTCAGCGGGCAGGCAGCCGCAGCCTGTGCAAAGGGCAGCCTGTCCGGGTTTACCCATGCAGTCTCCTTCAGGGCACAAAGGTCAGAGACCACGGGGTATGCCGCGATCCAATCGGCAACAGAACGCCCGGCGATGCACTTGGCAGGTAAAACCATAGCGGACCTCCTTTATATAGAAAACCAGGTGGTGCGCCCCGGCGATTTTCGCGGAGCGCTGCGTGTCTTGAATATAAAGGTTTTTACAGGAATTGTCAACCGGCTGCGCTTTGCGCCGGGCGGGTCAGAGCGCTGCGATGTGCTGACCGCAAGAACAGGAAAAGCTTGGAAAGGGAGCAGCACACTGCCCAAAAACCTTGTTAAAAAACTGGCATTTTGCCATTTTTGTGTAAAGTATACAAGAATAAACACAAAAAAATGGCATTGTGCGTATTGCTATTTTATAACTGATATATTAGAATATAACAAAGAAGAACGTGCAGGCGTACTGCGCGTGTCATATGATAAAAACGACAGGAGGAACTTCTCTATGCCTATGAAAATGGGTTGGCGCTGGTATGGCGAGGGCAACGACCCCGTCACCTTGAGCGACATCAAGCAGATCCCCGGCGTGACCAGCATCGTCTGGGCACTGCACAACAAGATGCCTGGTGAGATCTGGGAAATCGACGAGATCCAGAAGGTTGCAGACCAGATCCACGCCTACGGTTTTGATATGGATGTTGTCGAGTCCGTCAACGTGCACGACGATATCAAGATCGGTCTGCCCACCCGCGACCAGTATATCGAAAACTATAAGCAGTGCATCCGCAACCTGTCCAAGTTCGGCGTCAAGGTCATCTGCTACAACTTCATGCCCATCTTCGACTGGACCCGCACCGACCTGTTCCATCCGGTGGGCGATGGCTCCACCGCACTGTTCTACGAGAAGGACAAGATCAAGGGCGATTACAAGGCTATGGCTGAGTACATCATGTCTTTCACCGAGAAGTACAACATGACCTTCCCCGGCTGGGAGCCGGAGCGCATGGCAAAGCTGGACGAGTTGTTCAAGGCCTACGCCCCTGTCACCAAGGAGAAGCTGTGGGAGAACCTGAAGTACTTCCTGGAGGCTCTGATGCCCACCTGCCACGAGTGCGACATCAAGATGGCCATCCACATGGACGATCCTCCTTGGGATATCTTCGGCCTGCCCCGCCTGCTGGTGGATGAGCCCAGCATCGACCGCTTCCTGAAGATGGTGGACGATCCGTACAACTGCCTGACCCTGTGCACCGGCAGCCTGAACGCAAACCCCAACAACAACTGTGCTGAGATCATCCGCAAGCACTGCGACCGCATTGCCTTCGGCCACGTCCGCAACATCCACCACTTCCCCAACGGCGATTTCTCTGAGGCTGCTCACCGCGACTGCTGCGGCGAGACCGGCATCATTGAGGTGATGCGCGCTTACCATGACTGCGGCTTTGAGGGCTACATCCGTCCCGACCACGGCCGTCAGCTGTGGGAGGAAGGCCCCGGCGTCTGCCGCCCCGGCTATGGCAAGTATGACCGTGCTCTGGGCATCCAGTATATGCTGGGTATCTGGGATCTGCTGGACCGTCTGGATGAAGAAAAGAAGGGCTGATGATTATGAAGCTGTCTGATATCAAAAACGGCAATCTGTCCGCCGAGTGGGCAGAAAAGGGCTACGAACTGCCCAAATTTGACATTGAGGCCGTTAAGGCCAAGACCCACGCCGAACCCACTTGGGTGCACTTCGGCGCCGGCAATATCTTCCGTGCTTTCCCCGCTGCCGTGCTGAACGACGCACTGAACAGCGGCAAGTACGACCGCGGCGTCATCGTGGCTGAAAGCTTCGACTACGAGATCATCGACAAGGCTTACCAGCCCTACGATAACCTGAGCCTGCTGGTCTGCCTGAAGTCCACCGGCGAGATCGAGAAGAAGGTCATCGCTTCCGTCACCGAGAGCCTGAAGGCTGATTATTCCTTCGGCGCCGACTGGGCACGTCTGGTGGAGATCTTCCAGAACCCCAGCCTGCAGATGATCTCCTTTACCATCACCGAAAAGGGCTACGGCGTTGCTCCCGCTGACTTGGAGCGCGGCCTGACCCCCGTGCTGGCCATGGGCAAGGTCACCGCTCTGCTGTACGAGCGCTTTAAGGCCGGCAAGCTGCCCCTGACCGTGCAGAGCATGGATAACTGCTCTCACAACGGCGATAAGGTCAAGACCGCTGTCCACGCCTACGCTTCCAAGTGGGTGGAGCAGGGTCTGGTGCCCGCCGAGTTCCTGGCCTATGTGCAGGACGAGACCAAGATTACCTTCCCCTGGAGCATGATCGATAAGATCACCCCGCGCCCGGACGCAAAGGTGCAGGAGATGCTGGCAAAGGACGGCTTTGAGGATAACTACACCATCGTGACCGAGAAGCACACCTTCACCGCTCCCTTCGTCAACGCCGAGGAGACCCAGTACCTGTGCATCGAGGATCACTACACCAATGGCCGTCCTCCGCTGGAACTGGGCGGTGTGCTGTACTGCGACCGCGAGACCGTGGACAAGATCGAGAAGATGAAGGTCTGCACCTGCCTGAACCCCCTGCACACTGCCATGTCCATCTATGGCTGCATGCTGGGCTACAACCTCATCTCTGCCGAGATGGCAGACGAGGATCTGCGCTCCTTTATCCAGAAGATCGGCTATATCGAGGCTATGCCTGTGGTCGTTGATCCCGGCGTTCTGAACCCCTACGAGTTCATCGGCGCTGTCATCAACCGCCGTCTGCCCAACCCCTTCATGCCTGATGCTCCGCAGCGTATCGCTACCGATACCTCCCAGAAGCTGGCCATCCGCTTCGGCGAGACCATCAAGGCTTACGAGGAGCGCGGTCTGGACAAGGGCAACCTGATCCTGATTCCGCTGGTGCTGGCAGGCTATGCCCGCTACCTGAAGGGCATCGACGACAACGGTCAGCCCTTCGAGATCTCTTCCGATCCGCTGCTGGCTGAACTGCAGGCCATCGTCAATCCCTTGGAGGTCAAGGAAGGCGAGCAGGACTTCAGCTGCCTGAAGGCTCTGTATAGCCGTGCCGATGTGTTCGGCGTGGATCTGTACGCCGTCGGTCTGGGCGAAAAGATCGAAGGCATGGTCAAGGAACTGTACGCCGGTAACGGCGCAGTGCGCAAGACCTTGCACAAGTACACCCTCGCCCGCTAAAATTTTATAACGCTATTTCCGTACCCACGCTGCGCTTTTGCTTTGCCGTAGCGTGGGTTTTTGTTTTGTGAAAATTGTTATGTAAAAATAGAATTCCCGGAGCGTCCGCAGACGCTCCGGGAGTTCGAAAAAAACATAATTGTTCCGCTATTCATGCGCAGAGCAAAGCGGAGCGCATGAAAAATCGTCACGGTGCCCTTACTTCCGGCAGTCGTGCAGGCTGGCGGCGGGCAGCGCACTGCCCAGCAGGCTCCATGCGGCATCCATGCTCTCGTTCAGCAGATAGGCCTGATTCTTCTGGACGTAGATGTACACTGCCTCTTTGGTGCGGTAGGCGCAGTACACGGTGTTCCAAGTGTAGCGGTTGGTGGGCTCGGCCTTGTTCTGCTCACCGGCCATCCAGACCGAAAGCCCGGCAGTGTCCAGTTCCAGCCGGTAGAAGGGACGGGGCAGACCCAGCTTTTTGATCTGCTTGGAGAGGTTCGAAAAGAAAGTGCCGAAGTATACCGCAGGCAGACCGAGGGCTACAATGGCAAGCACGGCGGTCAGCAGCCCGGCACCCTCCCGCTTGCCAAGCTGGCTCAGGCAGATCCCGGCGCACACCAGCAGAATGGCGGTGAACACTGCCGGACGCTGCCAGCCCTTATTGTGGCGCAGCAGGTCAAAGGCTGCAAAATCGTGAAAGCCCTTTTCGTCCATCTGGACGGAGACGCAAACATTCTGGGTCATAAAGTTACCCTCCTTTTTGGGCATAGTACCACATTTACCGGCAAGAAGCAAGCAAAAGATGCACCGGCGGCGGTGCATCCGGCTTGCAAATCGCCCGCAAGGCGTGGTAAAATAAGGTACTATCTGGGGTGTATCTGAAAAGTCGAAAATTTAGTCTATTTCTACAAGCACAGCTGGATTTTGCGTGAATCAGCCTTGAAATCCACAAAGGATTCCTGCGGCTATTTGCCTTAAATCCCGCTTGTGCCTGCGAAATATTCGTC
Source organism: uncultured Faecalibacterium sp. (assembly GCA_934503275.1). Lineage (GTDB taxonomy): Bacteria > Bacillota > Clostridia > Oscillospirales > Ruminococcaceae > Faecalibacterium. Next base: position 30,707 of record CAKSVD010000004.1, on the reverse strand, counting down.
ATTTTCTTTGTTTTCAGATACACCTTACGAAAAAAGGGGGAAGCTTTGCATGGAAAAGCGCAACTGGAAGCGCAGCGTTACGCTCAAGCAGCGCATGGTGCTGTGTCTGGCAGCATTTTTTGCGGCCTTTGCGTTGCAGCTTGCCCTCAACGGCTATCAGGCACGGGCGGTACAGCAGGTGCAGGACGACCAGATGAGCAACTTTAACGCCATCAGCCGCTTTCAGGGCGGTGTGGAAAGTTCCATCAGTATTCTGGAAGCGTACCGCTGGGAGAACGACGAGACCGAGGAAATGCTGGAAAAGCTTCAGGCGGCCTGTTCCACCAGCAACGCATGGCTGTGGCGCATCCGATCCAATATGGATGACTTGCAGAACGTCAGCGAGGAACAGTGGGTACTGTACGGCGCGGTGGAGACCACCTACGGCAGCTACAACACCCTGCTGGAGGAACTGGAGGGCTATCTTTCCAGCGGACAGAATGCAAAGGCATCCCAGTTGTACTATAACAAGGTTTCGGTCTGCGGCGGGTATCTGAGCCAGTATACCATGCAGCTGCTGAAGGCCTCGATCCTGGACGCCCAGACTACTTACACTGAGATCTCAGAGCTGGGCGAGCGGATCGCCCTGATGCAGATCGTGGTGGTGGCGCTGTGCGTGGCGCTGGGCTGTGCCTCCGGTCTGATGGTCATGCGGCTGCTGACCCCGGTCTCCCAGATGATCGTAGCTTCCCGCGCCATCAGCTGCAGCCAGTTCGACACCCCGGACATCCCGCTGCCCAAGCAGCCGGAGATCGGCCAGCTGGCGGAGTCCTTCAACCGCATGAAGCACTCTATGGCGCAGCAGGTGAGCACCCTGCAGGAGAAAAACGAGATCGAGCGGGAACTGCACCGCCAAAAGACCGAGGCGCTGGAACTGCAGAACCGCATGGAGCGCAGCCGGTTACAGCAGCTGCGCAGCCAGATCGACCCGCATTTTCTGTTCAACACCCTGAACGTCATCCAGCAGATGGCGGGCACAGAGTCTGCCTACCGCACGCAGGCACTCATCATGGCACTTTCCCATCTGCTGCGTTACAGTCTGATGAGCAACGATGAGCAGGTGCCCCTCTCCCGGGAGGTGCGCGTTGTGGACGAGTACTACTCCATCTACCATGTGCGCTTTGGCGACAGGGTGCAGATGCAGTGGGCATTCTCGGACTCGCTGGATCTGACCGAGACCATGGTGCCGTCCTTTATCCTGCAGCCCATCGTGGAAAACGCCTTCAAGCATGGCATCTGCCCCAAGGAAGAGGGTGGTGTGGTGCGCATCCGCATGATCCCCCTGCGGGAAAAAGGTCTGCTGTGCATCCGGGTGCTGGACAACGGCATGGGCATTGAGCCGGAGCAGCTGCTGCAGCTGCGCACGGCACTGGAGCAGCCCGCACCCCGCTGGGAGCATATCGGTATTTATAATGTGGCTGCCCGTCTGCATCTGCTGGATGCCCGCTGCCGTGTAGTGGTGCGCTCCCGGCCGGGGCGGGGGACTGCGGTGATCCTGTATCTGCCGCTGGTGGAGAATGAGGAGGAATTTGAGGAATGATTCGTCTGTTGATTGCGGATGACGAGAGAATGGAGCGGGAGGCGCTGGCGGATATCGTCATGCGCCGGTTCGAGCATGAGGTGACGGTGGAAATGGCGGAAAACGGCCGCAAGGCCGCGGATACCGCTGTGCTCTGGGAAGCAGACCTGATTTTGATGGACATCGAGATGCCGGGCATGAACGGCCTGGATGCCGCCCGCGCAGTGCTGGAGCAGCGCCCGGAGTGCAAGGTGATCTTTATCACGGCGTACAGTCTGTTCCAGTACGCCCACGAGGCAGTGCATCTGGGCGCCTGCGACTATCTGCTGAAGCCGGTGGACCCGGACGAGACCGAGGCCGCCATCCGCCGCGCCATCCGGCAGATCGAGGCAGGGCGCCGCTTGGCCGAGTTGGCTGCGGAAACCCCGGAGCCGGAAGCTGCCCCGGAGCAGGAGGCCGAGCCCGCCGGAGAAGGGGAGAGCGACCGCAACGCACTGGTGATGGATCATGTGCGCAAGTATATGGAAGATAACTATATGTTCGACCTTTCGCTGGACAGCGTGAGCGAGATTTTGCACATCAGCCCGGCGTACCTTTCGGCGCAGTTCAAAAAATACCAGAAGATGAACTTTCTGGACTGCCTGACCGAGCTGCGCATCAACGCAGCCAAGGAACTGCTGGCCGACCCCTTCCGCTCCGCAGCGGAGGTGGCCTCCATGGTGGGTTACGAGGATGCCAGTTATTTTGCCCGTGCCTTTAAAAAGCGCACCGGCATGACCCCCACCCAGTACCGGAAGGAAGCGGCAAAGGCAGCCCGGGAGGCGCGGCTGTGACCCGCCGTCAACTGCTGCGTCTGCTGACGGCAGCCCCGGCACTGGCAGTCACAGGGTGCACGGCGCAGTCTGCTTCTTCGGAGCAGGAAAAGCCGCTTATCCTGCGCTATGCGGAAAACCAGCCGGAGGACTACCCCACCAGCAAGGCGGCAAGAGCCTTTGCCGAGCTTGTGGCGCAGCGCACGGGTGGCCGGGTGAAGGTGCTGGTCTACAGCGGGGCAGAACTGGGTGCAGAGCAGAGCGTCATCCAGCAGATGCAGTTTGGCGGGGTGGATTTTTCCCGCGTGTCCCTGAGCCAGCTGGCAGAGTACGAGCCGGAGCTCAGCGTATTGCAGCTGCCCTACCTGTACCGCGATGCCAAGCAGATGTGGCGGGTGCTGGACGGCAGCATCGGCGATGAGTTTCTGGCTATGCTGGACGGGATGGACCTGGTAGGGCTTTCGTGGTTCGATGCCGGTGTGCGCAGCTTCTACACCCGGGAAAAGGTGACCGGGCTGGATGACCTGCAGGGGCTGATCATCCGGGTGCAGGAGTCGGACATGATGAGCGCTATGATCACCGCGCTGGGCGCAAAGCCGGCGCAGGTGGTGTACAGCAAGGTGTATGCCGCTCTGCATAACGCCGAGATCGACGGCGCGGAGAACAACTGGCCCAGCTACGAGGTAATGGGACACTACGAGGTAGCGCCCTTTTTCCTGAAGGACGAGCACACCCGGGTGCCGGAGGTGCAGCTGGCCAGTCCGGCGGTAATGGAAAAGCTTGCCGCGCTGGACGAAAGCTTCCCGGAGGTGATCCGCGCCTGCGCCCGGGAGAGCGCGCAAAAGGAGCGCGAACTCTGGGCGCGGCGGGAAGCGGAGGCGGAGCAGAATATGCGCAAGCGGGGCATCTGCGTCACCGAGTTGGACGAGGCCGAGAAGGCCCGTTTCCGCGCAGCGGTGCAGCCCATGTACGATGAGTTTTCTGCCCAGCAGGAACTGATCGACCGGATACAGAAAAGCTGAAAAAACACCCCGATGGATGCCCGGATGGACATTTGTCGGGGTGTTATTTTGTACTATAAATACAGGAATGTATCCAACTGGTCGGCAGTGTTGCACAAACGAAATGGAAAGCGATTGTGCAATGTGGCAAAAACAATCTTGACATTCTTTCGAAAAACAGGACATTTTTCGAAAGGCCTTGTTTCATTTCGGGAAATTTGCTAAAGTGTGTACAGTCAATGAACGAATGCTCCGGCACCTGTGCGCCCGGAGAAGTTCACAATTATTTTAAGGAGGACGATTCCTATGAAAATGATCTCTCGTCGCAGCTTTATGGCTGTTGCCGGTGCAGCTACCGCTGCTGTTGCTCTGACCGCCTGCGGTGGCTCCAAGAGCGGCTCCACTTCTACCGCTGCTTCCACCTCTACCGCAGCTTCTGCTGCTGCCGGTGATGCAGCTGCTGCTGCCAACGATCCCAAGGTGACTCTGGTCTACGCCGAGGTCAACCCGCTGGATACCATCGTTGGTCAGACCGGTTCTCACTTCAAGGAGAAGGTCGAGGAACTGAGCGGCGGTTCTGTGGTCGTTGACGTGCAGGCATCCGGTGTTCTGGGCTCTGAGAACGACGTTCTGGACGCTATTCTGGGCGGCTCTACCTCCATTGATATCAGCCGTATTTCTGCTTTCGCTCTGACCAGCTACGGCTGCAACAAGTCCAAGCTGCTGTCCATCCCCTTCACCTTCAACAACCGCGCTCACTTCTGGAACTTTGCCAACAGCGATCTGGCTCCTGAGTTCCTGAACGAGCCTCAGGAACTGGGCCTGCCCGTTCGCGGCCTGTTCTACGGCGAGGAGGGCTTCCGTCACTTCTTCACCGTCAAGCCCGTTGCAACCATCGATGACCTGAAGGGCATGAAGCTGCGTGTGTCCAACGACCCCGTTATGAACGGCATGGTCGAGGGTCTGGGCGCTAACCCCACCGTCGTTGCTTTCGGCGAGTTGTACAGCGCACTGCAGACCGGCGTTGTGGATGGCGCTGAGCAGCCCATCGCAAACTACAAGTCCAACGCCTTCCCCGAGGTTGCTAACAACCTGATCCTGGACGGCCACACTCTGGGCGCTGTGCAGGCTGTTATCACCGACAACGCATGGGGCAAGCTGACCGCTAACCAGCAGGCCGCCGTTATGGCTGCTGCTGCCGATACCCAGAAGTTCAACGCTGATCTGTCCGAGACCGCTGAGAACAAGGTTCTGGACGAGCTGCGTTCCTCCGGCTGCAACGTTGTGGATGTGGACGACAAGACTCCCTGGCAGGAAGCTTGCGCTAAGGTCATCAAGGACAACACCTCTGATCAGGCTGAGTTGTACCAGAAGCTGCTGGACATGAAGGCATAAGCTGGCTTTCCATCCGATCTAAGTAGTACATTGCCCGGCGGAGGCCCACGGGAATACGCCCGCAGGCTTCGCCGGGCTTTTATATGGAGGAATTTCTATGCCGAAAATCTTTACCACTCTGGATAAGATCAGACCGGCGTACGACTTTACCTACAAGGTGGTTCTGTTCATCTGCAAGATCCTGCTGATTGCAGATATCCTCATTACCACGATGTCGGTCATTGGCCGTTACGTCCCCTTTATCCCGGATCCCTCCTGGTCTGAGGAGGTCGTTCTGACCTGTATGAGCTACATGGCCGTGCTGAGCGCTGCGCTGGCCATCCGCCGCGGCGCACACATCCGCATGACTGCCTTTGATATGTACCTGCCCAAGAATGTGGTCAAGGCGCTGGACATCCTGTCCGACGTGGCTGTGATGGTCCTTGGTGTGGTGATGATGGCGGTCGGCTGGAACTACGCCACCACGCTGGGCGGCCGCGGCTTCTATGTTTCCATGCCCTGGCTGAGCCGCTTCTGGATGTACTTCCCGGTGCCGCTGGCCGGTGTTGCCATGATCATCTTCGAGATCGAGTCTCTGTATAACCATATCAAGAGCCTTTTTGTAAAGGAGGAAATGTAATATGACAGTTCAGACACTGGCGATCATTGTCCTTCTTGTCAGCTTCTTTGTTATGATCTTCCTGCGCTTCCCCATTGCATACGCCGTTGGCCTGTCCAGCGTGCTGTGCATGCTGGTGCAGGGTCAGGCACTGACCGACGTCTGCCGCCTGATGGTCAAGGGCATCTCTTCCTTCAGCCTGATGGCTGTGCCGTTCTTCATCACCATGGGCGTGCTCATGGGCTCCGGCGGCATCTCTGAAAAGCTGATCGCACTGGCTGACGCCTGCGTTGGCTGGATGCGCGGCGGTATGGCCATGGTCAACATCGTGGCTTCCTACTTCTTCGGCGGCATTTCCGGTTCTGCTTCCGCCGATACCGCTTCCATCGGCTCTATCATGATCCCCATGATGGTGGATCAGGGCTACGGCGCAGACTTCTCCACCGCTGTTACCATTACCTCCTCCTGCGAGGGTCTGCTGGTTCCCCCCAGCCATAACATGGTTATCTACGCTACCACCGCCGGTGGTATCTCCGTGGGCAGCCTGTTCCTGGCCGGTTACCTGCCCGGCGCTCTGCTGGCCATCGTGCTGATGATCGGCTCCTACATCATCTCGGTCAAGCGCAACTACCCCAAGGGCGATCCGTTCAGCATCAAGGCTTTTGTCAAGCAGCTGGGCACCTCCATCTGGGCACTGGCCGCTGTCATCATCGTGGTGTTCGGCGTTGTCGGCGGCGTGTTCACCGCTACCGAGTCCGCTGCTATCGCCGTTATCTACTCTCTGCTCGTTTCCGTGTTCGTCTATAAGGGTCTGGACTGGAAGGGCGTGTGGCACGCTCTGGACGAATGCGTCAACACCCTGTCCATCGTGCTGATCCTGATCGCTACCTCTGCAGTGTTCGGCAACTGCCTGACCATGCTGCACGTTCCTGATCTGGCAGCAACCGCCATCACCGACCTCACCGATAATCCCTACATCATTGCACTGCTCATCGACCTGATCCTGCTGGTGCTGGGCATGATCATGGATATGGCTCCCATCATCCTGATCGCTACCCCCATCCTGCTGCCCATCGCCACCTCCATCGGCATCGATCCCATCCAGTTCGGTATCATCGTGGTTCTGAACTGCGGCATCGGTCTGCTCACTCCTCCCGTTGGCTCCGTTCTGTTCATCGGCTCTGCCGTTGCAAAGCGCCCCATGGAGAAGGTGGTCAAGGCGACCCTGCCGTTCTACCTGTGCATGTTCGTTGCACTGCTGCTGCTGACCTACGTCCCCGACATCAGCCTTGCTATCCCCAAGCTGCTGGGCGGCTATGTAAGCCCCATCGCAAACCCGCTGGGTCCTGTGTTCATCCACTAAGCGCAGCATAAGGGGAAACCCCTTGCATCTATAAGACCGGAGTCTGTCAGCCCTTTGGGCTGCGGGCCCCGGTCTTTTTGCGTGTGCACCAAAATGCGGACAGCTTGCACGGCGGGGAACACTATGATACAATAAAAAGTATAGAAGCTTGGAAGGGGAGAGAACACTATGGAGCAAAAACGCCTGTGTCCGTTCTGCATTGGGGAACTGCCGCCTGCGGCGACCGTCTGCCCCCATTGCGGGAAGATCTTAGAGGGCTGCAACCCGGCGGGCTGCCTACCGGTGGGCACGGTGCTGGCCGGGCGCTACACCGTGGGCGAGATGCGCAGTCTGGACGGCGAGGGTGTGCTGTACAGCGGCGTGGAGAATCTGGGCGGCTTCCGGGTGACCATCAAAGAGTACCTGCCCGTCACTCTTTCTGCGGAGCGTGGAGCGGACTGCAGCCTGCGCCCCAAGCAGGGCAGCGAAGTGCTGTTCAAGACCACCCGCATGGACTTTGCAGACCTGTACCGCGCCATCCAGCGCATTACCCCCGCCAGCGGTCTGGAGGCCGTGCTGGACGTGGTGGAGGCCAACAACACCGTGTATGCGGTGCTGGAAAACTTAGGCGGCACCCCGCTGGAGCAATGGATGGAAAACCGTCCCGCCCCGGTGCGGGCAGAGGATGCCTGCGCCATGCTGCGCCCGGTGTTTGAGGGTGTGGCAGCCATGCACAAGGCGGGGCTGGTACACCGCGGTATCTGCCCGGAGAATATCCGGGTGATGGCGGATGGCCGCTGCCGTCTGGCCGGGTACGCCACCGTGGGTCTGCGCACCGCAGGCAGCGGCCTGCACGAGCAGCTATACGAGGGCTATTCCGCACCGGAGCAGTACACCACCGCCGAGTTTGAGGGGCGCTACACCGACGAATACAGTCTTGCCGCCGTCTTTTACCGCATGGTGTGCGGACAGGCACCCATGCCCGCTGCCCAGCGTGTAGTGTCGGACTCTAACCCCCGGGCACGCACCGTAGAGCCTGCCGTACCGGCCTACGCCTCCGATGTATTGCAACTGGGGCTGCGGCTCAAGGTCATGGAGCGAATCCAGACCGTGCCGCAGCTATATCAGGCGCTTTCCTCCAAGGAATATACCGCCGAGTTGACCCGTACCATGAAGCCGGAGACTCCGATGCATCCGGCGCGGGCAGAGCAGAGCCCGCAGGGCAGGGAACACCTGCTCAGTTTGAAGGGACTGCTGGCGGGCATTCTGATCCTGCTTTCCATTCTTATTTTGCTCACCCTGTGGGGTATCGTAAGCAGCAAAGAGGAGCAGCCTGCAACCTCTGTGCCAGAGTCGGAGGCGGCCAGCAGCGAGGAAATGAAGCCCCAGAACCTTGTGCCCAACTTTGTGGGCATCGACTACGAGCAGATCAAGAATAACCGCGAGTACACCAGTATGTACCTGTTCCGGGCGGTGCTGGAGTACAGCGATACCGTGCCCTCCGGGCAGGTCATCCGGCAGGAGCCGGAGGCCGGCGAAGTGATGGAGAACGGCGAGGTGATCCAGATCGTGGTCAGTCAGGGCCCGGAGAAGGTGGAAATGCCCAAGATCGTCGGTGCATCGCAGGATAAGGCTATTGAGATCCTGAGCAGCCGGGGGCTTGTGGCCAGCTGCTTTATGGTGGTGAACGATGGCTCCTACGCCACGGGCTGCGTGGTCTCCGCCAGCGAGGAAGAGGGCGCCATGGTCACGGTGGGCACGGTGATCACCGTGTATATCGCCGCAGACCCCAGTGTGCAGATCACTGCCACCCCGGAAGAGCCTGCCGCTACCGAGCCTACCACCCCGGAAACGCCCCCGGAGGGCGGCACAGAGCCGGAATACGATACCGATTAAACAATAAAAGCAGAAGCGGGAGCCCGTTGTAAGGCTCCCGCTTCTGCTTGTTTAGGATAGGAAAGAGAATGGCAAATTAAAGGTTTGAGTAGCCCATCAGGCAGCGGTCTACCTCGGCGGCGCAATCGCGGCCCTCGCGCAGACCCCACACCACAAGGCTCTGGCCGCGGCGCATATCGCCGCAGACGAATACCTTGTCCACATTGGCCTTAAAGCTGTGGTCGGCTACATTGCCCCGGGCGGTCAACTCCACCCCAAAGGCATCGGCTGTGTAGTTTTCGCAGCCGGTAAAGCCTGCGGCGATAAACGCCAGCTGGCAGTCGTAGGTAAATTCCTTGCCAGTGGGCACCATGCTGGTGCGGCCGGTCTCGGGGTCGCGCTCCGGCTTCAGGCAGCTGATGACGGCACCGGTCAGGTTACCGGCCTCGTCCTTCAAAAACTCCTTGACGGTGGTCTGGTACACGCGCGGGTCCTTGCCGAACTTGGCAATGCACTCGGTCTGACCATAGTCCACCTTCAGCACCCGGGGCCACTCCGGCCACGGGTTTGCGGCGGTGCGCTCGACAGGGGGCTGCGGCATCATTTCCAGTGCCATCAGGTCGGTGCAGCCCTGCCGCAGAGCAGTGCCCTGACAGTCGTTGCCGGTGTCGCCGCCGCCGATGACCAGCACGTTTTTGCCGGCTGCGTTGATGGCCTTACCGTCTGCAAAACCGGAGTCCAGCAGGCTCTTGGTCACGCTGGTCAGGTAGTCCACGGCAAAGTGCACGCCCTTGGCGTCCCGGCCGGGCACGTTCAGGTCGCGGGGCTTTTTTGCGCCGCAGCACAGCACCACGGCATCAAAATCTGCCAGCAGCTGCTCGGCGGGCACGGCGCCGCCCACATCCATACCGGTGCGGAACACAACACCCTCGGCCTGCATCAGCTTGACCCGGCGCTCGATGACAGCCTTGTCCAGCTTCATGTTGGGGATGCCGTACATCAAAAGGCCTCCCACGCGGTCGGCGCGCTCAAACACCGTAACGGCGTGGCCGCGCTTATTCAGGTACTCGGCCACCGAAAGCCCCGCAGGGCCACTGCCCACCACGGCAACGCTCTTGCCGGTGCGGGTCGGCGGCGGGGTAGCGGTAAGCCAGTTCTTGGCGTAGGCTGTCTCAATGATGGCGTGCTCGTTTTCGCGCACAGTGACACTGCTGCCGGTCACATCCCCGCAGGTGCAGGCGGCCTCACACAGGGCGGGGCACACCCGGCTGGTAAACTCCGGGAAGCGGTTGGTGGCCATCAGGCGGTGGAGCGCCAGTTCCCACTTGCCGTGGTACACCAGATCGTTCCACTCCGGGATGAGGTTGTTCAGCGGACAGCCGGAGGCCATGCCGCCGATCATCATGCCCGCCTGACAAAAGGGCACGCCGCAGTCCATGCAGCGGGCGGCCTGCGTCTGCTGCTGCTCCCGCGAGAGCCAGATGTGGAACTCGTTAAAATTTTCAAGGCGCTCCAGCGGTGCAACGTCCGTGCTGGTCTTGCGCGCATAATCCATAAATCCTGTTGTCTTACCCATGCTGCTGCCCCTCCTTACTTATGCTTCTGCACTGCATAGAATGCTTCGATCTGTGCCTGCTCGCCGTCCAGACCACGCTCCTCTACCGAGGCGATGACCCGCAGCATCCGGTCGTAATCGTAAGGCAGCACCTTTTTGAATTTGGGCAGGAACGCACTGAAATTATCCAAAATCTCCTTGCCGCGCGGAGAGTCGGTGGCCTCCACATGGGCGCGGATCAGCTCCTTCAGGGTGGCAACATCGTACTTGTGCTCCACCGGCTCAAGGCTGACGGTCTCCTTGTTCACGCGCTGGTAGAAATCCCAGTTCTCGTCCAGCACATAGGCAATGCCGCCGGTCATACCGGCTGCAAAGTTCTTGCCGGTCTGTCCCAGCACCACCACGATGCCGCCGGTCATGTACTCACAGCCGTGGTCGCCCACGCCTTCCACAACGGCGGTCGCGCCGCTGTTGCGCACGCAGAAGCGCTCGCCGGCCACACCGGAGATGAACGCCTTGCCGCTGGTAGCGCCGTATAGCGCCACGTTGCCGGTGATGATGTTCTCCTCGGGTTTGAAGTCGATGCCCTGCGGCGGGCGCACGATGATCTTGCCGCCGGAAAGGCCCTTGCCCATGTAGTCGTTGCAGTCGCCCACCAGTTCCAGCGTTAGGCCGCTCGGGATAAAGGCGCCAAAACTCTGGCCGCCTGCACCGGTGCAGTGCACGGTGTACACATCATCCGGCAGGTCGTTGCCGTATTTGCGGGTGATCTCGCTGCCAAAGATGGCACCAAAGGCGCGGTCTACGTTGGAAACATTCAGGCTGACGCTCTGGGGAGCCTTGCTGCCCAGCTTGAACTTTTTCATCAGCACCTTCATGTCCAGCGTGTTTTCCAGATGGAAGTCGTAGCTGTCCTCCTTGATAAAGTGGACGTTGCTGTTTGCAATGGCGGGGTTGTGCAGGATGCAATCTAGATCCAACTCCGCTGCGCGGCTGCCCGGAGTGGCGGGCTTGACCCGCAGCAGGTCGGTGCGGCCTACCAGTTCGTCCACGGTACGCACGCCCAGCTTTGCCATGTACTCCCGCAGTTCCTCGGCCACAAAGGTGAGGTAGTTGATGATGTACTCCGGCTTGCCGTGGAAGTTCTTGCGCAGTTCGGGGTTCTGGGTGCAGATGCCCATGGGACAGGTGTCCAGATTGCACACGCGCATCATCACGCAGCCCTCTGCCATCAGCAGGGTAGTGCCGAAGCCAAACTCCTCTGCGCCCAGCATACAGCTGATGGCCACATCCCGGCCGGACAGCAGCTTGGAGTCGCTTTCAATGCGCACGCGGGTGCGCAGACCGTTCATGATCAGGGTCTGGTGGGTCTCGGCGATGCCCAACTCCCAAGGCAGACCGGCGTGCTTGATGGAGGTGCGGGGTGCAGCACCGGTGCCGCCGTCATAGCCGGACACCAGAATGACCTGTGCGCCGCCCTTGGCAACACCGGCGGCAATGGTGCCAACACCGGCCTCGCTGACCAGCTTGACGTTGATGTTGGCGTTGCGGTTGGCGTTTTTTAAATCGTAGATCAGTTCAGCCAGATCCTCGATGGAGTAGATATCGTGGTGGGGCGGGGGAGAGATCAGGCCCACGCCGGTGGTGCTGTGGCGGGTCTTGGCGATCCACGGGTACACCTTGGCACCGGGCAGGTTGCCGCCCTCGCCGGGCTTTGCGCCCTGTGCCAGCTTGATCTGGATCTCCTCGGCGCTGACCAGATACTTGCTGGTCACGCCAAAGCGGGCAGAGGCCACCTGTTTGATTTTAGAATTGCTCTCGCTGTGGTAGCGCTCCTCGGGCTCGCCGCCCTCGCCGGTGTTGCTGCGGCCGCCCAGACGGTTCAGGGCGATGGCAATGGTCTCGTGTGCTTCGCTGCTCAGTGCGCCGTAGCTCATGGCAGCGCCCTTGAACCGCTTGACGATGCTGGAGACCGGCTCTACCTCCTCCAGCGGGATGCCGCCGTCTGCGGCGTAGTTGAAATCCAGCAGGCTGCGCAGATGCACGCCCTCGGCGCCCATGTTGTCCACCGTTTGGGTGAACTGTTTGAAGGTATCGTAATCGCCGGTGCGGCAGGCCTTCTGGAACAGGTGGATGGTCTGGGGGTTGAACAGGTGCTCTTCCTTGCCGCTGCGGAACTTGTGGGCACCGCTGTCGGCAAGTTCCATGTTGATATCCAGCCCCAGCGGGTCAAAGGCTGCGTTGTGCAGCGCCTCCACATCGGCCTGAATGTCTGCCATGCTCACACCGCCCACACGGCTCACCGTGCCGGTAAAGTATTTATCAATGACCTCCTTCGAGATGCCCACAGCCTCAAAGATCTGGCTGCTCTGGTAGCTCTGGATGGTGGAAATGCCCATCTTGGAGGCGATCTTCACGATGCCGTTGAGGATGGCGTTGTCATAGTCCTGCACGGCGGCGTAGTAGTCCTTGTCCAGCAGACCTTCGTCGATCAGCTGGCCGATGGTCTCGTGTGCCAGATAGGGGTTGATGGCGCAGGCACCGTAGCCCAGCAGGGTAGCAAAGTGGTGCACCTCCCGGGGCTCGGCGCTCTCCAAAATCAGTGCCAGTGCGGTGCTCTTTTTGGTGCGGATGAGGTACTGGGACACTGCCGACACGGCCAGCAGGCTGGGGATGGTCACATGGTATTCATCCACGTCACGGTCGGACAGGATGATGATGTTCGCACCCTCCTTGTAGGCGCGGTCGACCTCCAAGAATACCCGGTCAATGGCCTTTTCCAGACTGGTATTCTTGTAGTAGTTGATGGACACCGTAGCAACCTTGAAGCCCGGCACGTTCATATACTTGATCTTCAACAGGTCGGTGTTGGTCAGGATGGGGTTATGCACCTTGAGCACCTTGCAGTTTTCGGGCTTATCCTCCAGCAGGTTGCCGTGGGCGCCGATGTAAACGCTGGTGGAGGTGACCACCTTTTCCCGGATGGCGTCAATGGGCGGGTTCGTCACCTGCGCGAACCGCTGCTTGAAGTAGTTGAACAGCGGGGGACGCTGGCTGCTGAGTACGGCAAGCGGGGTGTCGGTGCCCATGGCACCGGAGGGCTCTGCGCCCGCCCGCGCCATGGCAAGGATCATGGTGTTCACGTCCTCATACTTATAGCCGAACACCTTCTGCAGCCGGGTCAGTTGCTCGCCGGTGTAGCTTTCCACCTTCACGTTGGGGATCTTCAGTCCGCTCAGCTGCACCAGATTGCGGTCGATCCACTCGCCGTAGGGCTCGCGGCTGGCATAAAGCTCCTTCAGCTTCTCGTCATCCACCACCTCGCCCTTGACGGTGTCCACCAGCAGCATTTTGCCGGGGCGCAGACGCTCCTTGACCAGAATGTTCTCCGGGTCGCATTCCAGCACGCCCACCTCAGAGGACAGGATCATGCGGCCGTCCTTGGTGATGTAGTAGCGGCTGGGGCGCAGACCGTTGCGGTCCAGCACCGCGCCCATCACGTCACCATCCGAGAACAGGATAGCGGCGGGGCCGTCCCAAGGCTCCAGCATGGTGGCGTAGTACTGGTAGAAATCCCGCTTTTTCTGGCTGATGTTCTTGTTGTTCTCCCACGGCTCGGGGATGGTGATCATCACGGCCAGCGGAAGATCCATACCGTTCATCACCATGAACTCCAGGGCGTTATCCAGCATGGCGGAGTCCGAGCCGGAGGTGTTGATGATGGGCAGGATCTTGTTCATATCGTCCTGCAGAATGGGGCTGGAGATGCTCTCCTCACGCGCCAGCATGGCGTCGGTGTTACCCTTGATGGTGTTGATCTCGCCGTTGTGCAGGATGAAGCGGTTGGGGTGTGCACGCATCCAGCTGGGGTTGGTGTTGGTAGAAAAACGGCTGTGCACCATGCCGATGGCAGATTCATAATCCGGGTCCTGCAGGTCGGCATAGAAGCGGCGCAGGTCGTGCACAAGGAACATACCCTTGTACACGATGGTGCGGCTGGACAGGCTGGGCACATAGGTGCCGTTGCTGGCCTGCTCGAACACGCGGCGCACGATGTACAGGCGGCGGTCAAACTCGATGCCCTTGCTTACCTTGGCGGGCTTTTTGATGAAGCACTGCCAGATGGCGGGCATACAGTCCCGCGCCTTCTGCCCCACGGCATCGGGGTCTACGGGCACCTCGCGCCATGCCAGAAATTCCAGCCCCTCCTTGCGGGTGACCACCTCGAACAGCTTCATGGCCTGTGCCCGCAGGTGCTCGTTCTGGGGGAAGAAGAACATACCCACGCCGTACTCCCGCTCGTTGCCCAGCCGGATGTTCAACTCCTCGGCGACCTTGGAGAAGAACTTGTGGCTGATCTGCAGCAGGATGCCTACGCCGTCGCCGGTCTTGCCCTCGGCGTCCTTACCGGCGCGGTGCTCCAGCCGCTCCACGATGGACAGCGCATCGTCCACCGTCTGGTGGCTTTTACGTCCCTTGATGTCCACCACAGCGCCGATACCGCAGGCATCGTGCTCAAACTGTGGGTCGTACAGACCAAGGGTGGTTTTCTGCTCTGTAAAGTTTTCCATAGTCTTTCCCATCCTTTTTACTTGTTTACCGGGGGCTGCGGCACCCTCCGCAGCTTTTTATCCCCCTGCAAAAAGAAAAAAGCGCCCCGCAAGGGTATAGGATACCCTTGCGGAACGCCTTTGTTCCGATACCTGATATTATACAGATTCCTGAAAAATCTTCAAGTGACAGCTGCACCAAATCTGCTACACACATTGCGCCGCTTCTTGTGCGAGATGCCGCGAGCCCCCGCAGCTGTGCGCGGCATACAAACAAAACCGCCGCACCCGGCGTTGTGCACGCGGGTACGGCGGTTTGGAGGAATTTGCCCTGAGTGATGCGGAACACTCAGGACTCAGGAATGCTTTGATTTGCGGGTCTGTTGCAAAATAACCAAACGAAACCTCACCCGCCCAGAATGGCCTGCAGGTCGGCTTCCGGGGTGGCAATGGGCTTGAGGCTGTACCGTTCCTGCAGGGTGCGCACCACCCCCGGCGAGAGGAACGGGGGCAGGGTAGGCCCCAGCCGGATGTTCCGGATGCCCAGCGCCAGCAGCGCGATGAGGATGCACACGGCCTTCTGCTCAAACCAGCACAGCACCAGCGAGAGGGGCAGGTCGTTGACGCCGCAGCCAAAGGCGTCGGCCAGAGCCAATGCGATGCGGATGGCGCTGTAGGCGTCGTTGCACTGGCCCACGTCCAGGATGCGGGGCAGGCCGGTGCCCGGCACGGTGCCAAGGGGCAGGTCGTTCAGGCGGAACTTGCCGCAGGCCAAGGTCAGCAGGATGGTGTCGGGCGGGGTAAGGCGGGCAAACTCGGTGTAGTAGCGGCGGCTGGGCCGGGTGCCGTCGCAGCCGCCCACCAGAAAGAAGTGCCGCAGCTTACCGTCCCGCACCGCCTGCACGATCTCGTCCGCGTGCTGCAGCACGGCAGTGCGGGCAAAACCGGTGGTCACCGTGGAGCCGCCGTTCAGGCCGGGCAGCAGGGTGTCCTGCGCGTAGCCGCCCAGCTCCAGCGCCTTTTCGATCACCGGGGAAAAGTCGCGCCCTTCGTCGATGTGAGGCACGCCGGGGTAAGCCACCACCGAGGTGGTAAACACCCGGTCGGCGTAGCTGGCGCGCAGGGGCATGATGCAGTTGGTGGTGAACAGGATGGGCGCGGGGATGTCCTCGAACTCCCGCTGCTGGTTCTGCCATGCGGTGCCAAAGTTGCCCTTGAGGTGGGGGTAGCGGCGCTTCAGCTCCGGGTAGCCGTGGGCGGGCAGCATCTCCGAGTGGGTGTAGACGTTGACGCCCCGGCCTGCAGTCTGTTCCAGCAGCTGCTGTGCGTCGTAGAGGTCGTGGCCGGAAATCACGATGAACGGCCCCTTTTCAATAGTCAGGGGCACCTGCACCGGTTCCGGATCGCCAAACGCGCCGGTGTTGGCCGCGTCCAGCAGCTCCATGCAGCGGTAGCTGGCTTCTCCTGTGGTCTGCACCAGCTGCCACAGGGCGTCGGTGGTCTGGCCGGGGTCGCCCACGGCCTGCAGGGCGGTACAGAAGAACCGGTCCAGCTCCGGGTCGATGCGGCCCAGCACCCGGGCGTGGTAGTTGTAGGCGGCCATGCCCCGCAGGCTGAACAGCACAAAGCATTTCAGGCTGCGCCGGTCGGCATCCGGTTCCCGCCAGAGGGCCTGCATGTCGTAGTCCGGGCCGGTGCCGGGGCTGGCGTCGTGCACCCGGCGGGTCAGCGCGTCCACGGCGGCGGGGTCAAAGTTCACGTTGGTAATGGTGGTGAACAGCCCCTGCATCAGCAGCCGAGCCTGTTCCGGGGCCGGGCCGCGTCCCGCCGCGATGAGCTGCCCGGCAAACGCGATGAGCGCCCCGGTGAGCCGGTCCTGTGCGGCGGCTGTCTCGGCCGACTTGCCGCACACCCCCGCTGCGCCGGTGCAGGCGGTGCAGCCCGCCGCCTGCTCACACTGAAAACAAAACATCTGCTCGTCCATACAAAACTCCCTTTCTGCCATAAGATACTGCCAGTGTGGGCAGAGCGGGGCGGGGTTATACCAAAAAAGAGCCGCACCCCTGCGGGCGCGGCTCTTGGACGATGCAGTATGACTTAGTAGGTGATGCCCTGTGCCATCATGGCGGTAGCGACCTTCAGGAAGCCGGCGCAGTTTGCACCGACCATCAGGTTGCCCTCGGAGCCGGCAGCCACAGAAGCATCGTAGGAAGCGTGGAAGATGCCCTCCATGATGCCCTTCAGCTTGGCATCCACTTCCTCAAAACTCCAGCTCAGGCGCTCGGAGTTCTGGCTCATCTCCAGACCGGAGGTAGCCACGCCGCCTGCGTTGGAAGCCTTTGCGGGTCCGTACAGGATGCCGTTGGACAGGTAGACCTCGATAGCCTCCGGGGTGCTGGGCATATTAGCGCCCTCGCAAACCACGGTGCAGCCGCCCTTTACCAGAGCCTCGGCAGACTCCTTGTTGATCTCGTTCTGGGTAGCGCAGGGCAGGGCGATGTCGCAGGGGACAGTCCACACCTTGCTGCAATCAGCCACATAGGTTACACCCTCGTGGGTCTCGGCGTACTCCTTGATACGGCCGCGGCGCACTTCCTTCAGATCCTTGACGTAAGCCAGATCGATGCCGTTGGGGTCGTAGACGTAGCCGTTGGAGTCGGACATGGTGACGACCTTGGCACCCAGCTGGGTAGCCTTCTCGCAGGCGTAGATAGCCACGTTGCCGGAGCCGGAGATGACCACGGTCTTGCCCTCAAAGCTGTCGTTGCGCATACACTTCAGAGCCTCAGCGGTGAAGTAGCACAGGCCGTAGCCGGTAGCCTGGGTACGAGCCAGAGAACCGCCGAAGGTCAGGCCCTTGCCGGTGAGCATACCGCCCTGGAAGCTGTTGGTCAGGCGCTTGTACTGGCCGAACATATAGCCGACCTCGCGGCCGCCGACACCGATATCACCGGCGGGGCAGTCCACGAACTGGCCGATGTGGCGGTACAGCTCGGTCATAAAGCTCTGGCAGAAGCGCATCACTTCCATGTCGCTCTTGCCGTGGGGGTCGAAGTCAGAGCCGCCCTTGCCGCCGCCCATGGGCAGGGTGGTCAGGCTGTTCTTGAAGATCTGCTCAAAGCCGAGGAACTTCAGGATGCCCTGATTGACAGAGGGATGGAAGCGCAGGCCGCCCTTGTAGGGGCCGATGGCGCTGTTGAACTGCACGCGGTAGCCGCGGTTCACCTGCACCTTACCGGCATCGTCCACCCAAGGCACACGGAAGGTGATGATGCGCTCCGGCTCCACCAGGCGCTCGATCAGACCAGCCTTCTCGTACTCGGGGTGCTTTTCCACAACGGGCTGGATGCTCTCCAGCACCTCGCGCACAGCCTGCAGGAACTCGGGCTCGTTGGCGTTGCGCTTTTCCAGACCCTCGTAAACGCGCTTCAGGTATTCATTCGTCAGCATAATAGAATACTCCTTTTCCCAATTACTCTATAAATTTGAAAAAGCGGAAATGCCTTTGCCCGCCGCACAGCGGGGGGGATCCTTGCAGATGCCGGGCGCTTCCGGTTCTCCATGCTTGCACGGCACGCCCGCAATGGCGGACAATGCTTACTTTATTATTATAAAGCTTTGCGGTGGGTTTTACAATAGCAAAAAGCAGAATTTGTTTAAAAAAACAGATAAAAAGTCACGGCTGCTTCACAAAACGAAAATTAAAAGCCGGAATGCGCCGCGAACCTTGTTTTTTAAAGTGCGCTGCCGCCCCAAAGCCACCCGGAAAAGAATGTCTTTTCCACAGCGGAGGGTTTATCTAAGCAAAAAGCCCTGTGTCACAACGGGCACAGGGCAGAATGCATTACTTCTTCAGCAGCTTTTCGCAGGCGTCTGCTGCGCCTTCCAAAAATTCGCCGCCGTAGGTCTCGATCATACCGGCATCGGAAAGCTGGGCCAGCTGGGGGTCGATGGGGCACTTGGCCAGCACGGGCAGATGGTGCTTTGCGGCCACCTCGTCCACATGGCTGTTGCCAAACACATTGATGTGCTTGCCGCAGTCCGGGCAGACGATGTAGCTCATGTTCTCCACAATGCCCAGCATGGGCACCTTCATCATCTCGGCCATGTTCACGGCCTTTGCCACGATCATGCTTACCAGTTCCTGCGGACTTGCCACCACAACGATGCCATCCACCGGCAGGCTCTGGAACACGGTCAGAGGTACATCACCGGTGCCCGGGGGCATATCCACGAACAGGAAATCCACATCCTTCCAGACCACATCGGTCCAGAACTGCTTGACAGCACCGGCAATGACCGGGCCGCGCCATACAACGGGGTCCTCCTCGTTCTCCACCAGCAGGTTGATGCTCATCACATCAATGCCCATGCGGCTCTGGATGGGCCAGCAGCCCTTGTCGTCCGCCATGGCACGGCCATGGATGCCGAACAGCTTGGGGATGGACGGGCCGGTGATATCGGCATCCAGAATGCCACAGTGGTAGCCGCGGCGGGCCATGGCACAGGCCAGCAGAGCGCTGGTCATGCTCTTGCCCACGCCGCCCTTGCCGGAAACAACGCCGATGACCTTTTTCACGCGGCTGTGAGGGTTGGGGGCATCGTGCTGCGGAGCGGCATCGCGGGAAGAACAGGCTGCACTGCAATTAGAGCAGTCATGGGTACATTCTTCGCTCATTCTCTTTGTCGCGCACGGCAGGGGCAGGACCCGGGCGGTGCGCTTCCTCCTTGCTCAAAATACAGGCGGGGACTTTCGCCCTGCCTGACCACTGTTAACTATACCATAAAAAGTGCGCAGAAACAACCCATAGCGCCGCTCATGTTTTGCAAAGCCGCTGCATAGGCTGAACCGTGAACGCCCGTTCCGGGGCAGGGGGAGGTGCAGGGTGCGGCAGAGTTATTTTAAAAACGCGGCGCTGCTTACCGGCTCGGACGTGGTGCTGCGGCTGGCGGGCATGGGGCTGCGCATCTGGCTGGCAAACGCCTTGGGCGGGGCGGGCATGGGGCTGTATCAGCTGGTGCTGGCGGTGTACGGACTGTTCGTCACGCTGGCTACGGCGGGCATCTCGGTGGCGGCTACCCGGCTGCTGACCGAGGAACTCAGCCGGGATAAAGCCGCTGCGCGCGGGATGCTGGTGCGGCTGGTTCTGGCAGGGCTTACGCTGGGCGGGCTTGCCATGCTTGCCCAGCTTGCAACTGCAGGCCTTGCGGCAAAATGGTGGCTGGGGGATGTCCGTGCTGCTGCCGCACTGCGCACTGCGGCGCTGGGGCTGCCGTGGATGGCGATCTCTGCGGTGCTGCGCGGATTTTTTCTGGCACGGCGGCGGGTGGAGCCCAACGTGCTCAGCCAGCTGGCAGAGCAGGCGGTGCGCATTGCCGCGGTGGTGTGGGCGCTTACCCGCACGCAGGGCTGGCCGGACAGCAGCCGCTGTGCACTGGTGCTGGCAGCTACCGCCCTGAGCGAGGCCGTATCTACCGCCCTGATGGCACTGTTTTACCGGTGGGAGGCGGCACGCTGCTTCGGCAGCACAGCGCCGCGCCCGCCAAGGGAGGTGTCCCGGCGGCTGTGGGACATCCTGTGGCCGGTGGAGGGCGGCAGGGCGCTTTCCAGCGCGCTGCACACCGCCGAGAATATGCTGGTGCCCGCCTGCCTTGCGGTGTATCTGGCGGCCTCCGGCGGGCGCACCGCCGCGCTGGAGCAGTACGGCACCTTAAAAGGCATGGCGCTGCCGCTGCTCAATTTCCCCTTCGGGCTGCTGGGCAGTCTGGCGGTTTTGCTGATGCCGGAGATCACGCAGGCGCATATCGAGGGACAGACCGCCCGGCTGAACGCCCTGCTGGACAGGATGCTGCGGCTTACGGGATATTTCTCCGCGCTGGCGGGTACGCTGTTCTGGGTGTGGGGCAGGCCGCTGGCGCAGCTGCTCTACCACAGCCCGGAGGCCGGGTTCTATCTGGAGACCCTTGCCCCGGCCATGCCGCTGATGTATCTGGAAAGCATGGTGGACGGCGCCATGAAGGGCATCGGGGAGCAGAAGGCCGCCTTCCGGTACAGTGTGTGGGACGCCGTGCTGCGCATTGGCGGGGTGGCGGTGCTGCTGCCCCGGTACGGGATGCGGGGCTTTCTGGCGGTGATATTGCTTTCCAGCCTTTACACCTGCGCGGCCAACACCGGGCGGCTGCTGCTTTCCAGCGGAACAGGACACGCCTTTCGGCGGTGGCTGGGTGCACCGTTGCTGGCTGCTGTTGCCGCCGGTGCAGCCGGGCGGGGCTTGCGCCGGGCGCTGGCAGGTTTTCCGGTACAGGGGCTGTGGAGGCAGCTGGCAGTGCTGACGGTGGGCGGCACGGTGACGGCCATCGTGTTTTTACTAGCGGCGCTGCCGCTGGGGCTTTGGGAGGAAGTGCGGGCGGTGCTGCGGCAGGCAAAGACCGGGAATAACAGGGGAAAGTGATAAAAACGTAAATTTTCTGGACACAGGCGGGGATTGTGAGTATAATACAAACGTGTAGTTGTATCCCTTCGGCACTGCCGGGGAGAACGCTGCCGAAAAAGCAGCGCAGGGAGCAAAACGTCCTGCGCTGAGAGGGAAAAAGAGGATCGTAAGTGAAAGATAGAACTAAGAATACCCCGCAGGTGCTGCTGCGCCGTGCGCTGCTGGTGCTGCTGGATGCAGCCATTGTGGCATTCAGCTTTTATTTTGCCCTGCTGCTGCGGGCAGACGGTGCCGTAGAGGCCGGGTGGTGGCCGCACAACCGCGCCCTGTTGTACGAAAACCTGCCGTGGATCGTGGCGGTGTATATCATCTGTTTTCTGGCGGGCGGGTTGTACTCGGTGCTGTGGAAATACGCCGGCGAGCGGGATCTGCTCCGCCTTGCCGGGATGATCGCTGTGCCTACCGCCGTGGTGTATGTGGTGAACCGCTGCTTTATCCACGGTGTGCTGTTCAATTCCGCCAACTGCATGGCCGCCGTGCTCATCCTTTTGCTCATCGGCGGCAGCCGCTTGGCATGGCGGCTGTTTTTGAACCACCCGCTGGGTGAGCAGCTGCGCCGCGTGCCCGCCAAGGACCCCAACCGCCCGGTGATGATCGTGGGCGCAGGCGAAGCCGGTGCATGGGCCATCAACGTGTGCAAATCCAACAAGGAATACGGCCACGCCGTGGTGGCGGTGGACGATGACCCTGCAAAGCTGAACCAGACCATCCACGGCGTGCCGGTCAAGGGCACGCTGGAGGAGATCCCGGAACTGTGCAAGCGCTACGGCATCCACAGCATCATCATTGCCATCCCAACCTTAAAGGGCAGCAAGCTGAGCCATGTCATCGACCTGTGCGTCAGCACCCACTGCGCGGTGCAGCTGCTCAGTGACCCGCAGCTGGTGGGCAGCGGCGCACCCCAGCAGGAGGTGTTCCGCGAGTTGAACCCCGCCGACTTCCTCTCCCGCGAGGAGGTCACGCTGGATACCGACAAGATCTCCGGCTACCTTACCGGCAAAACCGTGCTGGTAACGGGCGGCGGCGGCTCCATCGGCAGCGAGCTGTGCCGTCAGGTCATGCGCTTCAAGCCCGGCAAGCTACTCATCTTTGATATCTACGAAAACTGCGCTTACGAACTGCAGATGGAACTGCAGCAGAAGTATGGCCGCGATATCCCGGTCACGGTGCTGATCGGCTCTATCCGGGATAAAAAGCGTCTGGACGAGGTATTTGATACCTACCACCCCACGGTGGTGTTCCACGCGGCGGCGCACAAGCACGTTCCGCTGATGGAGGTAAGCCCCGCCGAGGCCGTAAAAAACAACGTGCTGGGCACCAAAAACCTGCTGGTCAGCGCCAGCGAGCACGGGGTGGAGCGCTTTGTGCAGCTTTCCACCGATAAGGCTGTGAACCCCACCAGCGTCATGGGCTGCACCAAGCGTATCTGCGAGATGCTGATCCAGACCTTTGCGGGCAACACGGACATGAAGTGTGTGGCGGTGCGGTTCGGCAACGTGCTGGGCAGCCACGGCAGCGTCATCCCGCTGTTTGAAGCCCAGATCAAAAAGGGCGGGCCGGTCACCCTGACCGACCCCAACATCGTGCGCTACTTTATGACCATCCCGGAGGCAGCACAGCTGGTGCTGCAGGCGGGTGCGCTGGCAGAAAGCGGCAATATCTATGTGCTGGATATGGGCGAGCCGGTGCGCATTATGGATCTGGCAAAGCAGCTCATCCGCTTTTACGGCTACGAGCCGGGCGTGAATATGGAGATCAAGATTGTGGGCCTGCGCCCCGGCGAAAAGCTTTACGAAGAACTGATGATGGACGAGGAGCAGGACAAGATGCGCCGCACCCAGCACAACAAGATCTTTGTGGCAAGCCCCCGCACCATTGATCTGGCCGAGTTCTACGAGCAGCTGCAGGCGCTGGAAGCCGCTGCTGCCCACAACGATGAGGGCGTGGTGCGCCAGCTGGCAGCTATGATCCCCACCTTTACCCCCACCCGGGAGAACCTGAAACTGTAACAGCTTGAACTGCGGCACTGGGCCGCATGAGATAGACCGCAGGCCGGAATATGCCGGGCTGCGCAAAACGAGAGGGATGTTATTATGGAAAAGAAACCGTTTCTGACCGAGGAGATGGCACAGCAGATCATCGAGGATGTGCCCACGCCGTTCCACATCTACGATGAAAAGGGCATCCGGGAGAATGTCCGCCGCATCAACAAAGCCTTCAGCTGGAACAAGGGCTTCAAGGAGTACTTTGCGGTCAAGGCACTGCCGAACCCCGTTATCCTGCAGATCCTCAAGGAGGAGGGCTGCGGCGTGGACTGCTCCTCCCTGACCGAACTGATGCTCAGCGAGGCCTGCGGCTTTACCGGCCACGATATCATGTTCTCCTCCAACCAGACCCCTGTGGAGGATATGCAGAAGGCCTATGAACTGGGCGCTTACATCAATCTGGACGATGCCACCATGGTGGAGTTTCTGGAGCGGGTGGCCGGTGTGCCGCAGGAGATCTTCTGCCGCTATAACCCCGGCGGGACCTTCCAGCTGGGCGAGAGCGAAGAGGGCTTTCAGGTCATGGACAAGCCCGGCGATGCCAAGTACGGTATGACCGAGCAGCAGATGATCGACAGCTACAAAAAGCTGATGCAGAAGGGCGCAAAGCAGTTCGGCATCCATGCCTTCCTTGCCTCCAACACCATCTCGGACGCCTACTATCCGGAACTGGCAGCCATCCTGTTCCGGCTGGCTGTCCGGGTGCAGCAGGCTACCGGTGCGCATATCAGCTACATCAACCTGTCCGGCGGCGTGGGCATCCCGTACCGCCCGGAGCAGACCGAGAATGACATCATGGCCATCGGCGAGGGTGTGCGCAAAAAGTTTGAGGAGATCCTTGTGCCCGCCGGCATGGGCGATGTAGCCATCTTCAGCGAGATGGGCCGCTTTACCACCGGCCCCTACGGCGCACTGGTGTCCACCGTCATCCACGAAAAGCACATCTATAAGGAGTACATCGGTCTGGACGCCTGCGCCGCAAACCTGATGCGCCCCGCCATGTACGGCGCTTACCACCACATCACGGTGCTGGGCAAGGAGAACGAGCCCTGCGACCACAAGTACGATGTGGTGGGTGGCCTGTGCGAGAACAACGACAAGTTTGCCATTGACCGGATGCTGCCTAAGATCGACATCGGGGATATCCTTTACATCCACGATACCGGTGCCCACGGCTCCGCTATGGGTTACAACTACAACGGCAAGCTGCACTGTGCCGAGGTGCTGCTGTGCGAGGACGGCTCTCACCGGCTGATCCGCCGCGCCCAGACCCCTCGCGACTACTTTGCAACGCTGGACTTTCTGCCCTTTATGAAGCCCCTGTTTGAGGACTGATCCGCCCTTTGTATCCTACGGTGCATCTGAAAAGTCGAAAATTTAGTCTATTTCTACAAGCACAGCTGGATTTTGCGTGAATCAGCCTTGAAATCCACAAAGGATTCCTGCGGCTGTTTGCCTTAAATCCCGCTTGTGCTTGCGAAATATTCGTCATTTTCTTTGTTTTCAGATACACCCTAATAAAAACGAGGTGTGACCCATGTTTTTTGGCTTTCAGCTTACCCTTGGCCTGATGATGGCCTTTTACGGTTTTTCGGTGATGAAAAATCCCCGCGTGTGGGGCGATCAGGGGCGCAGGGCGGTCAAGGCCGAAAACTTTGAGGAATACTGCCGCCAGAACGGCCAGTTCTTTTTAAAGGCAGGCTGCGTTGTGGCGGTGATCGGTGCACTGGATGCCCTGATCACGCTGGATGCCCTGTTGTACGCTCTGCTGTACATTTTTGGCTTGGCCTTTGCCTTCTACCCCCTTACCCGCTGGTGCAAGCAGAACGAGGGCTTTTCCTGGCCATGGCCCCACGTCCAGAGTGAGAAAAAGCGCATCAAGGAACTGCGCCGCGAACAGCAGGCACAGGAGAATAAGGAAAAAAGGGAGAAGTGATCCCCCGGATAAAGCATAGACAGCAAAAGAACAACTCCCGGTCACGCTGCAACCGCAACGTGACCGGGAGTTGTTTTCGTTTACTGCTTGTGGAGAAGCGGGTGCTTACTCGGCGTCCTTCGGGTCGGTCATCAGTTCCTTGATGCTGGGCACAACGCCGCCCAGATTCTGCAGTTCGGAGGGGATGATGATCTTGGTGGCCTTGCCGTTGGCAACCTTCGCCAGCGCCTCAAGGCTGCGGATGGCCAGCACCTTGTCGCTGGGCATGGCCTCGTTCAGCAGACGAATAGCATCGGCGTTGGCCTTCTGCACAGCCAGAATAGCCTGCGCCTCGCCCTCGGCCTCCAGAATGCGCTGCTGCTTTACGGCATCGGCGCGCAGGATGGCGGCTTCCTTTTCGCCCTCGGCAGCGGTGATGGCGGCCTGCTTTTCACCGTCTGCCTTCAGGATGACGGCGCGCTTTTCGCGCTCAGCCTTCATCTGCTTCTCCATGGCCTCCTGGATCTCCCGCGGCGGGATGATGTTCTTCACCTCCACGCGGTTCACCTTGATGCCCCACTTGTCGGTGGCTTCGTCAAGGATGGCGGTGATCTTGCCGTTGATGACATCGCGGCTGGTCAGGGTGTGATCCAGTTCCATCTCACCGATGATGTTGCGCAGGGTGGTGGCAGAAAGGCTCTCGATGGCGGCAATGGGCTGGTTGACACCGTAGGTGTACAGCTTTGCGTCCATGACCTGAAAGAACACCACGGTGTCGATCTGCATGGTCACGTTATCGCGGGTAATAACAGGCTGAGGGGGAAAGTCTGCAACCTGCTCCTTCAGGCTTACCTTTTTGGCAATGCGCTCAATAAAGGGGATCTTGACGTGCAGACCGGCAGACCATGTATCGGAGTAGCTGCCCAGCCGCTCAATGACATACACCTTGGACTGCGGCACAATGACGATGTTGGTAACAATGACCAGCACCAGAACAAAAACAAGCGCAAGGATGACAAAAAACAGAACCATAATACATCTCCTTTGTCAGGTGGTTGTGTGGGGGTTACGGCTTTCGGTCAGAACAGGCTCTACGATGAGCAGGGTGCTGTGGATCTCGGTAACGCGGCAAAGCGCACCGGGGTCAAGGGTATCGCCGGGGGTGGCGCAGCGGGCGTTCCAGTCCACGCCGTCCAGCCGTACCCGGCCGGGGACTTCGGCGGTGACAGGGGAAAGCACGGTGGCCTCTCGTCCCAGATTGCGGTCGCCGTTGGTGGCGGTATGCTTTCGCCGCAGCCTTGCAGCCAGCGGGCGGAAGGCTGCAAGACACAGGATGCTTACCACCAGAAAGACCACTGCCTGCACCCGAAACGACCCGGTGAACACGCAGCACAGCAAGGCGGCGGCAGAGCCGATGGCAAACCAGATGGAGGTCATATTAAAGGTACTGGCCTCCAGTGCCAGAAAGCCCACGGCTGCAGCCAGCCAGAAAATAGGGGAGATCTGCATGGTATGTTACCTCCTTATGCTGCTATTATACGGCATACCCTTGGGGGAAGGTCAAGGGCTTTTTACTGGAACGTTGCACAGAAAACAAAATGTAGACAAAAATGGAAAAGAAAGGATGAAAATGGGACAGCAAAACACCCAAACGGTGCTTCGCTGTCCCGGAAAAGTGGTTTACTGGATATCGTAGTAGCTGTGGTTGGGGTTATGGCCGTTTTCCTCCACCACGATGGTAAAGCCCATGGGGTTTACCTCGGTGTGCTTGCCACTGGCCAGCGGCTCCACGATGATGTGCTCGGAGCGGTTTACGATGATCTCCGCAGTCTCGGTCTTACCGATGCGCTGATAGTGCAGAATGCCGTCCTCAGCCCGCAGCACCCGCAGTTCACCGGTGCGGAAAGCCTCGCAGCTGTGGCGCAGCTGCGCCAGCTGTGCCAGCACCGGGCGCAGCCGCTCCTCGTGGCTGTCCCAGCAGAAGAAGGCGCGGTTGAAGGGGTCGCGGTAGCCCTGCATCCCGATCTCATCGCCGTAGTAAAGGCAGGGCACGCCGGGCAGGGTGTAGATGATGGCATACGCCATGCGCAGGCGCAGCATCCCTTCCTCGTAGGCTTCGCCGGTCACGCTGCGGGCACTCTGCCACTCCCGGCCGCGTCCGTTGGCGGGCTCGTCCGCGATCACGGTCAGGGCACGCTCGGTGTCGTGGGTGGACAAAAAGTTCAGCGCCGTGTTGATGGCAGGGGCAGGGTAATGCTCGCAGATGGAAAGGATCTCGTTGGCGGTCTGCTGGGCGGGTTTGCCCTTGACAAAATCCAGCACAGAGTTCTTGAAGGGGTAGTTCATCACGCTGTCCAGCCCCTTGCCCAGCAGGTAAGTGCGGCGGTGGTCAAAGCCGAACTTGGTGGTGGCGTCCTCCCACACCTCGCCCAGCAAGAACTTCTCAGGGCTTACCCGCTTAACGGCGGTACGGATCTTCTCAATGAACTCATCCGGCAGCTCGTCGGCCACATCCAGCCGGAAGCCGGCAGCACCCCGGCGCAGCCATGTGTCGATGACGCCGCCCTCGCCGGTGATGAACTCCACAAAGGAGGGGGTCTCCTCGTTGACCTCCGGCAGGGTCTCAAAGCCCCACCAGCTGCGGTAGCCGCCCTTGTACTTGGGGTCAAAGTCGTACCAACTGCGGTAGGGAGAGTTGGGGTCGCGGTAAGCGCCGCCCTCGCCGTAGCGGCCCTCACGGTTGAAGTACCGGCTGTCAGAGCCGGTGTGGCTGAACACGCCGTCCAGCACGATGCCGATGCCGTACTTGGCGGCCTCGCGGCAGAGCACCTCAAACTCCTCATTGGTGCCCAGCAGCGGGTCCACGTTCAGGTAGTCGGCGGTGTTGTAGCGGTGGTTGGAGTGCGCCTCAAAGATGGGGTTCAGGTACAAATAATCCACGCCCATCTCCCGCAGGTAGGGCAGCTTGATGCGGATACCCTCTAAATCGCCGCCGAAGTAGTCCTCGTTCAGATGGCCGCCGGTCTCGTTGGGCTGCCAGAAGGGCTCGGCGTGCTTATCGGCCTGATACAGCCGGTCCGGGAAGGGCATGGGCTTGTTCTCGATGCCCTCACAGAACCGGTCCGGGAAGATCTGGTAGAACACCTTGCCCTTGATACATTCCGGCGTCTGGAAATCCGGCTCGTAGACCGTGATCTGCCAGCTTTCGCCCTCCTGCCAGCTGACCACGCCGCAGTTGTCGGCCCCGCGCACGATGCGGCGGAAGTCGGTATACAGGTCAAAGTAATAGAAGTATAAGCCCGGGTCGCCCAGCACAACGTCCACCGAAAAATGGTTCTGGTGGGGCGTCTGGCCGTCAAATTTCATGCGGTAGTGCACGGGCACATCATATTTGCCCTCCTTTTGCAGCACAAGGTGCGGGTCCACATAGCCCAGTTCCTCAGGGATGCACAGCGAAAGGTGCACAGTCTGCCCGGCGCGCACGGCACCAAAGGGCTGCTTAAAGTAGGGGTCGTAGCTGTTGAACAGACAAGACAAAAAAGATCGTCCTTTCTCAAAAAAGCCCCGGCGGGCGAAATGCCACCGGGGCTTTGCGGTTTTACAAGGAAAAATTACTTACCCATGGGCACGGGGGAAGCGTACCAGATATCGCGGGCGTAGTCCAGCACGGCGCGGTCTGCGCTGAAGATGCCGCTGTTGGCAATGTTCTTCAGGCTCATGCGGGCCCAAGTCTCGCGGTCAGCATACAGCTTCTGCAGGTCGGCCTGTGCACGGCGGTAGTCCTTGAAGTCGGCCATGACCATGTACGGGTCGCTGCTGCGCAGGTTCTCGGTGACCTCGTGGAAGTTCTCGCCGTTCCAGCCGCGCTCCAGGAAGTTCAGGGCGCTGTTGGCCACGTCATCGCCCATGATAAAGGCGTTGGGGTGGTAGCCCACCTGCTTCAGGTTGTTCACCTCGGGGGTCAGCATACCGAAGATCAACTCGTTCTCCTTACCGGCAGCATCGGCGATCTCCACGTTTGCACCGTCCAGAGTGCCCAGCGTGATGGCACCGTTCAGCATGAACTTCATGTTGCCGGTACCGGAAGCCTCGGTGCCTGCCAGAGAGATCTGCTCAGAGACCTCGGCAGCGGGCATCAGGTGCTCGCTCAGGGAGACACAGTACTCCTCCAGATACACCACGCGCAGCTTCTCGCGCACGGCGGGGTCGTTGTTGATCAGGTCGCCCAGCTTGCAGATCATGCGGATCATCTGTTTTGCCATGTAGTAGCCGGGAGCAGCCTTTGCGCCGAAGATGTAGGTCTTGGGGATAAAGTCGGCGTTGGGATTCTCCTTCAGGTACAGGTACTGTGCAGCGATGTTCAGCGCATTCAGGTGCTGGCGCTTGTACTCGTGCATACGCTTGACCTGGCAGTCAAAGATGGAGTTGGGATCAATGACCTGACCGGTGCTCTTTGCCAGATAACTTGCAAAGTCCTTCTTGTTGGCCAGCTTGATCTCGTTCAGCTTCTTCAGCACGGTCTTGTCGTCGGCGTACTTGTTCAGCTTGGTCAGATCGGAAGCATCGTGCTTGTAGCCGTCGCCAATGGTCTCGTCCAGCAGCTTGCACAGGCCGGGGTTAGAGGCCAGCAGCCAGCGGCGGTATGCAATGCCGTTAGTCACGTTCTTGAAAGCGTTGGGCTTGAACAGGTAGTAATCGTGGAAAACGCTCTCCTTAATGATCTCGCTGTGCAGCTTGGAAACGCCGTTGATGCTGTTGGCGGTGTAGGCGCAGATGTTGGCCATGCGTACCTGATTGTCGCCGATCAGTGCCATGTAGTCGATTTTGCCCTGATCGCCGGGGAAGGCCTTTGCCAGTTCCTCGCGCGCACGGCGGTCCATCTCCACCACGATCTGGTAGATGCGGGGCAGGGTCATCTTGAAGATGTCCACGTTCCACTTCTCCAGAGCCTCGGCCATAACGGTGTGGTTGGTGTAGGAGAACACCTTCTGGCAGATGTTGAAGGCCTTGTCCCAGTCAAAGCCGCACTCATCCAGCAGGATGCGCATCATCTCGGGGATGGCCAGCGTGGGGTGGGTGTCGTTCAGCTGGATAGCGACCTTGTCGGGCAGGTTCTCCAGCGTAGCGTAGCTGGACAGGTGGTTCTGCACGATATCGCCGATAGAAGCAGCGGACAGGAAGTACTGCTGGCGCAGGCGCAGGATCTTGCCCTCAACGTGGTTATCGTTGGGGTACAGCACCTTGGAGATGAGCTCGGCGTTGGCATTCTTGCTCATAGCGGTGTTGTAGTTGCCCAGAGAGAAGCTGGACATATCAAAGTCCGGAGCCTTTGCCTGCCACAGACGCAGCTTTGCAACGCCCTTTCCATCGTAGCCCTGCACATACATATCGGAGGGGATGGCCATGACGCTGTTGTAGTTGGTGTGCTGGATGTAGTGGAAGCCGTTGTCCCAGTTCTCGTGGATCTCGCCGTCAAAGCGGATCTCCACAGCCTGATCCGGGTGGCTCTTCAGCCACACCTGACCGCCGGGCAGCCAGTTGTCGGCGCGCTCCTGCTGCCAGCCGTC
>CAKSVD010000003.1 GCA_934503275.1 uncultured Faecalibacterium sp. | reverse complement strand
AATAAAAGTGACTGAATGGTTGTTTTGTCAGACAGAGCGCCCCGTCTCCGGAGCGCTCTGAAAGAATATAAATTAGCCCTTAATAAAATCCTCCACGATGTTCAGTCAGATTTTCCGGAATTCGTTTTTTGTCTGCTCCATCCAGGATACAAAAAACAAATCCTCTTCCAGTTTGTATATGTCTCGTTCTGACAGGCTGCGCAGCGTGTCTTTTTGACGAGCTCATTATACAAAACCGAAGAGGATTTGAAAAGGGTTTTGCGCAACGTTTCCTACGAAACTGATAAATACCACAAGAATTATTTGTGGGTTTTGTGCAGATCTTGTGACTAGGGCGCGGCGTTGGGGGTTGATTCGCACACCGAGTTGCGGCGGATCAGTTCAACAGGCTGAACGTAATTTTTACACTCCACCGGTTCCTGCCGAATCAGACGCACCAGCAGTTCCACGGCGGCCTCTGCTTTGGCCGGGACGTTCTGACGCACTGTCGTCAGAGGGGGATGCATGAGTTCTGCATAGATGCAGTCGTCAAACCCGGTGACGGAGACCTGCTCCGGCACCTGTATGCCGTGGTCCTGCAGATAATTCATCACTTCCGCCGCATCATAGTCAGAGGCCAGGGCCACAGCCCTGGCCTGGACAAAGCGATCCAAATAGTGGCCGTACATGACACGGCGCAGAGAAAGATCCTCGGGGAGAAGAATATGGCGCTCTTCTCCGCAGTCAATCCCGGCAGAGCGCATCTGATGCTGAAATCCTTTCCAGCGGTAATGGTCTGCGCCGGTATCACACTCGGCGGCAAAGATGGCCTGGGTGTACCCGTTGTCCAGCAGATACTTTGCAATCATGGCGCCGCCGCCGAAATCATCAGTCCCCACGTTGACGTAGTGGTACTCCGCCTCGGGATAGGTGTCAATCAGGACCATATATTTGTTGAGTTGCCTGCGCAGCTCCTTGTATTTCTTTTCGTCCAGTCCCAGAACGACAAGACCATCCACATTCCATCGGGAGGCAATCTCTGCCACCCGGTCCGTATTTTTGTCCTGTCCATTGATCAGCATGACATAATATCCGTTTCGATGGGCTGTCTCTTCTACACCAGACAGAAATTCTGCCACAAAGGTATCGCGCAGAGAAGGGATGCCGTGGATACAGCTGTAGCCCAGCACCAGTCCAATGATGCAGGACCCTTTGCGGGTCAGCTCACGGGAAGATGTATTCGGGACATAGCCCTCCTGGTTCAGAATTTCCGAAATTTTCCGGATCATTTCCTTGGAGACTTTTTTGGTGTTGCCGTGCAGCACATTGGACACTGTTGTCCGGCTTACACCAACTTGATCTGCAATATCCTGCAAACGCTTCATGGCCGTTCACACGCTCCCTGTCTGATCAGTTGAAACACAAATGGTTTTCAACGTAATCATAGCATATTCATACAGTAATTGCAATCCGAATGATCCTTTGATCTTCAATGAATTCTGAACTCAAATAAAGACTTTTTTGATATTGATACCCAGTAGGCTTAACCATCTGTTTGCAGGATGATGAAAGCAAGAAAAATGCCTGCCTTTTCATAAGCCCGGCAGAATGAATGCAGCATAATGAAAATCGTTTTTATAGAAAATTGTGTGGAACATTCTGCCAATTTCATCATTTATAAAGGAGATGGAGACTTATCCCTGCAAGTCATCATTGGTTTGTGTAAACACAAAGAAGCGGCGGCTCTGAAAATTAAGCCGCCGCTTCAAAATGGGCGCGCGGATATGTCTGCTATACGACGGCTTTTTTCTTTTGCCGTCGTCCGGTAGATCATTCCATATTTATGAAACTTGGTGCTTGGCAAATACACGGCGAGAAATACCTGCACCAACTCCCCACGATGAAGCCGATTGAGCAGTAAATTCCGCGTTTGCGCAGCAATGAAAGCCCCAGTGGGGGGCTTTTAAGCGGCCGAGCGGTCTTGCGCCAGCAAGATGGAGGGGCCTTGCCCCGACAAGCTCCAATTTAAGCAAAACAAAGCCTGAAACTTCTTGATAAACCGAGAAGTTTCGGGCTTTTTGTTTGCAATGATTTCCAGCAATTTTTACACCATACGCCAATTTTACGCCAAACGATGCTATGATTTGTGCAGTGCAAAAAGAGTGTTGTTCCGGTTTGGTGGAGAAATTGAGGGGATGGTAGATGGATGTGGGCTTACGAAGGGCTGCATCAGAGAACAGATTTATAGAACCAACAACAGCCCCGCTCTGGTGAAGGAATCCAGAGCGGGGCTGTGTTGATGAAGGAGAAATGAAGGGAATATCAGGTTACAGATTCAGTTCAAACTGTTCTGCCGTAACAGTTGCTTTGCCATCGGCAGCAAAGGTGATGCCGTCGGCAGACTGGGGCGTGTAGATCCATGCGGTCATGGTCTGCTCGCCATCGTTGGCGAAAACTTCGATACTGTTCTTGTCCAGCAGGATGCGGAGCTTGAGCGCACCGTTCTGGCTGCGGACCTTGCAGCTGCGGGTATGCACGATGTCGGCACGGGAACCGGCATAGCTGCGGTCCAGCGTCAGCTGCGAGGTGTAGGGGTCATAAGACAGGCTGGTGTGATGGTCTGCGTCAGCAGCCAGCTTCATGGTAAAGGAGCGGTATTCGCCGGGCTGCACCGTGACGGTCAGATCCGCCACACGGCCCTTGATGCCTTCCAGAGAAGTTTCGCTTTGCACCGTCACATTTTCGTGGAAGGTGCGCTTGCCGTGGACGGCATCCAGCTCCCGCACGGGGGTCTGAATAATACGTCCGTCCTTGATATGCAGCTCGCGGGGGCAGATGGTCTGCCCGAACCACTTGCAGCCCTGCGGCTTATCCTCGGTGTCCGACCATGTTTGCAGCCATGCGGTCATGATGCGGCGGCCGTCCGGGGCAAGGGTGGTCTGGGTGGCGTAGAAGTCGATGCCGCCATCCATCAGCTGCACATTTTCCTTGGTGAAGGTGTGGGTGGCTTCGTCATAGCTGCCGATGAAGGCAATGACGTTGTGACCATTGTGGAACTCGCCCTTGGGCAGCATCTCCATGGGGCCGAGCATCAAGACCTGCTTGCCATCCAGCGGGAAGAAGTCCGGGCACTCCCACATTTTGCCGTACTGATTGTTGCAGCGTTCCAGCACCGTGACAAAGTGCCAGTCGAAGCCGTCCTTGCTCTGGAACAGTACCGCTGCGCCGCTGCCATCCTCGGCAAGGCAGACGGTGACGGCGGAGTAGGTGCCGTCGGTCTCACGCCAGATCTTGGGGTCCCGGAAATCAAACTTGCTGAAGCCTTCCGGCAGGTCTTTCTGGGTCAGCACCGGGTTGCAGGCAGGCTTTTCGTAGTCGAGACCGTCACCGATGGCAATGCTCTGGGTCTGGATGTCCCGCATCTCCCCATTGGGCTGCTTTTCTGCAATCACGCTGGTGTACATCAGCAGCTGCTTGCCGTCATCCATCTCGGTGGCAGAACCGGAGAAGCAGCCGGGGCCGTTGTCTGCCGGGGAATCCGGGGCAAGCGCACAGGGCAGATACTCCCAGTGCAGCAGGTCGGTGCTGACCGCGTGACCCCAGTGCATGGGCGCCCACCGCACATCGTAGGGATTATACTGATAGAACTGGTGATACTTCCCTTTATAATAAGAGAAACCGTTTGGGTCGTTCAGCCAGCCCACATAGGGGGTCAGGTGGTAGGCAGGGCGTTCTTCCGGGGAGATCGCTGCGCCGTGCTCGGCCTCGTAGGCACGGGCTTTTTGTAAAGTCAAATCGTTCATGGAATCCTCCAAAGGAAAGAATTCTTATGCGTAGTAAGCATCCAGATATTTCTGCATAATGCCCAGATAGTCGGACAGGCCGTAGGCTTCCAGCTTGCTCAGATATTCGTTCCACTCTGCATCCGTAGTGCCGTTCATGATCCAGTTGGCCTTCTGCGTATTCATGTAGGTCTGCAGATCTGCCTGCAGGTTAGAGACCTGCTCGGTGTCCTCGTTGCTCATAAAGACATTGGGATAGACATAATCGTTGTTCATATCCGGGGTGTAGATATCCTTGATCCAGTCCAGACGGTACTGTGCATCGTCCGGGCAGGTAACGTATACACCATAGTAATCATCCAGAACCGCCAGAGGCCCACTGACACACTGCGCTTCACGGACTTCCACGGGAGAAGCATCGCCCAGAGGAGCGTGCTTCAGCATGGGCTCGCCCTTATCGTTGGTGGACAGTTCAAAAATGTTAAAGCCTTCCGCATCGCCGTAAGTACCCCAGTTGTTCTGCGGAGACTGGAGGGGTGCGTACATCTGATCCAGCCATGCGCAAACCAGTGCAGGATTAGTCGCCTTTGCGGTGACAACGCATCTGCCGCGGGCAAAGCCGCTGGTGAAAGAGCCGTTCTGCGGAGTGATATTGCGGGTATCGGCGGTCAGGGCAGGCAGCGGCTCCCAGTCGGTCAGGTTGTCAATGTTGGCAACATCCCAGCTGAAGCAGACACCATAGCGGCCAGCCTTGCCCTTGGAAACATAGGTGGACCACTCCTGCGTGAAGCACTCCGGGTCAATGAGCTTCTCGGCATACAGCTTGTGCAGCCAGTCCAGACCATCACGGTAGCCCTGCTGGGTGGCGGCACAGATGACTTTCCGGTCGTTGGTAACGGCGATATGGCGGTCTTTGTCTGCATCGCCGTAGCCTTCGCCAAAGCCATTGATGAGGATGCTGGGGTCCTGATCGCCGTTGTTGACGATGCAGGACATGGGGATGATGTCGCCGTCAATGCCATACTCTGCCTTGATAGAAACGGCGTTATCACGGAATGCCATCAGCACCTGCTCAAACTCGTCCACCGTGGTGGGCATCGACAGACCGAGGAAGTTCAGCCACTTGGTATTGATGAAGCTCATGTTGCCAATGGTCTGGATGGCGGTCTTTTCTGCGCCGAGCTGCTCGATCCAGGGCAGTGCCCAGATGTGGCCATCGCTGTCGGTGCACATGGTGCGGTACTCCGGGTACTGCTCAAAGACCTTCTGGAGATAAGGCATATTGTTGTCAATGTAGTCTTCCAGATTGAGGATGACACCCTGATCTGCGTAGCGCAGCAGATTGCTGTCGGTAAAATCAGCAGTAAAAACAAAATCCGTCAGGGTGTTGGGGTTGGACATATTCAGGGTGATCTTATCGCTCCACTGGTCGGACTGGATGGCGGTCCAGTCGATGTGCACATTGGTCTGCTCTTCCAGACGCTTGAAGATGGTGCGGTTGTTCGGCTCGGGTTCGCTGCCCACAGGGAAGCTGGTCATACCGGTAAAGGTGACCTTTTCGGACAGCGGAAATGTAACGGCACCGGTCGTGTCCACAGCTGCGGCAGCAGAATTGCTGCTGCCGGTGGATTTGCCGCCGCCACAGGCAGACAGAGCAGCGGCAGAGCCCGCCAGAGCGCAGACCTTGAGGAAGTTGCGGCGAGAGATCAGCTTTTTCATGGTATTTTCTCCTTTTTCATGTTTCTTTTTTCGTGTAACAGATGAGCGTACCTGCTCATAAAATTCTGGAATATCCTCAGCCTTTAATGGAACCAGCCATGATGCCGGCATCAAAATACTTCTGGAAGAAGGGATACATCACCAGCAGCGGCAGACTGGAAATAATAATGGTTGCATATTTGAGCAGCTCTGCCATCTTCGCACGTTCGGCAGTGCTCTGGATATCTGCGATCATGCCGGATTCCGGCTGGCTCTGGATCAGGATAGAACGCAGCACCAGCTGCAGCGGCTGCTTCGATGCGCTGTTCAGGTAGATCATGGCGTCAAAGTAGCTGTTCCACATTGCCACGAACTGCCACAGGGCCAGAACTGCCACCACCGGCATACAGACGGGCAGCAGGATCTTGAAGAAGTAAAGCATCTCGCTGGCGCCATCCACATCCGCAGCTTCGCGCAGCTCACGCGGGATGCCCTGATAATAGGTACGGGCAATGATCATGTTCCACACGCTGAATGCTCCCGGCAGAATGACCGCCCACATGGAATCCAGCAGACCCAGATTGTTGATGAGCAGGTAGGTGGGGATCAGACCGCCGCTGAAAAACATCGTGATCACAAACAAGGTGTTGAAGATCTTTTTGCCTTTGAAGTCCGGCAGTGACATGGGATAAGCGGCAAGCATCGTCACAGCTACCGAGATGATGGTGAAGATGATCGAGTAAAGCACCGCGTTCCTGAAGCCGACCCAGATCTGCTTGTCCGAAACGACACGCTGGTAAGCATCCAGACTCCACTTGCTGAAATCAAAGGAGATGCCCTTGTTTTGCAGAGTGACCGGGTCCATAAAGGACGCGATGACGATGTAGATCATCGGAACGATGATCGCCAGCAGAAACAAGCCCAGAAGTGCGTAGCCGCAGTACAGGATGATCTTATCTTGTCTGGTGTAGAGGGCCATTTTTGATTTTTTCTGTTTTGCCATGGTAAACCCCTCCTTACAAGCCCTTGCCATCGTTCATTTTGGCAACGACCTTGTTCACTGCGATCAGCAGGATGACGTTGACAACGGTGTTGAACAGACCGACTGCCGTGGAAAAGCTGTAATCGCCGTCCAACAGGCCCTTTTTATAAACGTACGTTGCAATGATCTCGGCAGTGTTCAGGTTCAGGTCAGTTTGCAGGGCATAGGCCTTTTCAAAACCGATGCTCATGATGTTGCCTGCCTGCAGGATGAACTGAATAACGACCATATCCTTAATGGCGGGCCACTCCACTGTCATGATCTGCTGGATCAGGTTTGCGCCGTCGATCATAGCAGCTTCCTTCAGATCTTTGCTGGCGTTAGAAAGGGATGCGGTGTACATGATGGATGCCCAGCCGGCACCCTGCCAGATGCCGCTGATGATGTAGATGGGGCGGAACGCTTCCGGCAGCGTCATGAAGTTGATGCTGGTGTGAAGCAGGCCGTTCACCGGACCGGTGACACTCAGCAGCACCCGGACGATACCGCACAGCACGATGACCGAGATGAAGTTGGGCATATACAGCACCAGCTGCACCTTCTGCTTGATCTTCTTGCTCTCGATACGGTTGAGCAGGAATGCCAGCAGGATGGGGATCGGGAAGCCCCACAGCAGACCGTAGACGCTCAGCTTCAGGGTGTTGATCAGATAGCGCTGGAAGTCCGGCGAGGACATGAAGCGGGTAAAGTTTTTGAAGCCTACCCACTCGCTGCCCCAGATGCCCTTGAAGGGATTGTACTTCTGGAACGCGATCAGCACACCGCCCATGGGAGCGTACTTGAACACCAGCGTCAGCGCCACGGCAGGCAGCAGGAACAACAGGTAAAGCTGCCAATGCCGTTTGATGTAGACCCATGTGTTGTGCAGCTTGCGTTCTGCTGTCAGCACAGCCGTTTCCGGTGAGGCCGTCTTTGCTTTCATGAATCATTCTCCTCCTTTTGATTTGTGTTTTACATTTGCACCTTTGAGTTTTACGTTTTTCACTTCGATTGTGCAAATGTAAAATTCCGTGATTCATTTATACCACTCAAGCAAGCGAATGTCAACGATAATTTACGGTATACATCAAAAATTACTGTGGATTTGTACAGATGCACAAATTCGAACGTGCGCAAATATGCAAAATGATGATTTGCGTTTTTACATTTGACTAATTTGTGCATTTGCACTATACTAGAGCCATAAAGAATAAGATCCGTCACCAGACTTTATCTATAAAAGAAAGAACATCCGCCCCTATATTATAAAGAAAGAGGATGACTTATGGCAACCAAGGTCACCATTCAGGATATTGCAAGCGAACTGCAGCTTTCCCGCAACACAGTTTCAAAGGCCATCAACAACACCGGTGTGCTGGCAGATGCCACACGGGAGAAGATCCTGCGCAAAGCCGCCGAAATGGGCTATAAGCAGTTCGCCTATCTGCCGCTGTTTCAGGAAGACGCTGCAAAAACAGCAGAGCCTTCCATTCTGCCGAGTGATAAACGGGAGATCGCCATGCTGACGACCCAGTTTCTGAGCAACTCTCACTTTTCCTCCATGATGTTGGATCGTTTCCAGTCGGAAATCGACCATCTGCACAGCGGCATGACCATTCATCGCATTTCTCCCACAGAGCTGAAAGAGAAAAAACTTCCATCTTCTCTCAACATCCAGCACACAGCCGGCATCATCTGCTTTGAAGTATTCGACTATGACTACGCACAGATGCTGTGCGATCTGGATGTTCCGCTGCTGTTTGTAGACACCCCTGTGATGGATATGCGTCCTCCTCTTAAAGCCGACCGCCTTTATATGGAAAACCGCATTGAGATCCAGAATGCGGTGGCCCACATGGTCCAGCGCGGCAAAAAACGCATCAGCTTTGCGGGGGATAAAAACCACTGTCAGTCCTTCTTTGAGCGCTATATGGCTTATAAGGATGCAATGGAGTACCTTGGTCTGACAGAAGGCCTGAGCACCTGTGCGATGCCATCTGGACAGCAGAACTATCCGGCATCCCTGTACGAAACCATCCGTCGGTTCAAAACGATGCCGGATGCCTTTGTCTGCGCCAATGACTTTGTTGCCATGGATCTGGTCAAGGCATTGAATGAGCTGGGGTATTCGGTTCCCGATGATATCTGGGTCTGCGGCTTCGATGACAGTCAGGAGGCTTCCTACTTTGCCCCTCATCTGACTTCGATCCATATCCATGGACAGATCATGGGCTACACCGCTGCCAATCTGCTTATGACCCGCATCGAAGAGCCATCGCTGAACTATCGCACCGTCTATACGGAAACCAACCTGATCCTGCGCGAATCCACAGGAGATTGAGCGAAAGGAGAACCCCCATGCGTGACCTGTGCAATACGGACAAGCCGCTGTTTGCTGTGCTGACGAAATTGACTTACAGTGCGTACCTGAACATCTTATGGCTCGTGTGCAGCCTGCCCATCGTTACCATAGGGGCTTCTACGACCGCATTGTTCTACGTCACGCTCAAAATGGCGGAAGATCGGGACGATGGTCTGACCCGGATGTTTTTTAAGGCGTTCCGGGAAAATTTTAAGCCTGCCACAAAACTCTGGCTTATCCTGCTGGCAGTCGGCAGTTTCCTGGCTGCGGATGGCTTTGTGCTGCGCCGAATGTGGAGCGAAAACATTTTCTGGACGCTGCTCACTGCAGTGCTTATTGGTGCGGCAGTTCTGTACGGCATCGTTCTGCTGTATGCCTTTCCTCTGCTGGCACGGTTTGAAAACACCACCTTCGGCATCCTGAAAACAGCGTTTCTCGTGGGTGTCCGGTATCTGTTTTGCACCCTGCTGATGGCGGCGATCTATGGCATCATGGGGTACGTCATGGTGTTTGTGTTCACGCCTGCATTCCTGCTGGGCATGGGCCTGTGCGCCATGCTCTGCTCCTTTCTGATGCTTCGGATCCTCTATCTGATCGGTGGAGACCCTGATGCAGTACACGAGGAATACGACCATGACAAAAACTGACCGGGATACGCTCCGCTCCCTCCATGGGCGCAAAAAGTGGGAGCACATCTGGGCATATTACAAGCTGCCCATTGCGATCGTGCTCATCGTTGTCTATATCCTCGGGTATGCAGCCTACCGTCATGTGACGAAAAAAGAGGATGTGCTTTACCTTGGTCTGGTAAATATCACTGCCGGGTCTGATCTGACGGAACAGCTTACCACCGGCTTTGCCGAGGCGCAGGGTCTGACCAAAAAGCAACAGGTCGATCTGCTGTCCGGCTTGCTGCTCAGCGAAAGCGAACACGCAGAGGAGCAGTATGTATATGCTTCGGAGATGAAGCTGCTGGGTGCAGTCAGTGCCCAGCGGTTAGATGTTGTTCTGATGGACGAATATGCACGGGATCGACTGTTGGCAGATGATTATTTTCTCGATCTGCGGACACTGGATGCGTCTTTCCATGCACTGTCGGGTCTGAACGCCGGTGGGACCGTGCTGGATATTTCGGACACGCCGTTTGTCAGGCAGGCAGGTTTTTCTGGCAAGGTCTATCTTGGGGTAGTGCAGAATGCACCGCACCCGGAGCGTGCAGCCGCTTACATTCATTATCTGTTCCAGCGGTGATCGTTGGGTTTTAACTTATAGGATAAAAATAAGGAGAGCAACCATGGACATTTTAACGATTGGTGAAGTTTTGATCGACCTGACCCAGACCGGTAAGGATGCGCGCGGCATCCCTCAATTTGCCGCAAACCCCGGCGGAGCCCCGGCCAATCTGGCGGTGGCTGCTTCCAGACTGGGTGCACAGACTGCCTTTATCGGCAAGGTGGGTGCGGATGCCTTTGGCCGCTACCTGAAAGAGGTTCTGGCAGAAAACAAGGTAGACGTTTCCGGCATGGCGGTGGATGCAGACCACCCCACCACCATGGCTGTTGTTTCGGTGGATGCCACCGGCGAGCGGGATTTCAGCTTCTACCGCAGCGCCAACGCTGATGTGATGCTGTGCAAAGAGGATATTTCGGACGAGGCTCTGAAAGCTGCCAAAATCGTCCACTTCGGTTCTGTCAGCCTGACCGCTGACCCCTCCCGCACTGCCACACTGGACGCTGCCGCCCGTGCCAAAAAGCTGGGTGCTACCATCACCTACGACCCCAACTACCGTGCCAACCTCTGGAAAAACAAAGAGGATGCCATTGCCCAGATGAAAGCACCCCTGCCGCTGGTGGATATCCTGAAAGTTTCCGATGAAGAGCTGCCTCTGCTCACTGGCACCACCGACTGTGCAGAGGGCACAGCACAGCTTGCCCAGAACGGCATCCGGCTGATTTTTGTCACCTTGGGTGCAAATGGCGTGTTTTACCGCTTTGGGGACAAGACCGGCCATGTGGCTGGCGTCCCCTGCAAGGTGGGTGATACCAACGGCGCAGGCGATACCTTCTTTGGGGCTGCTCTGTCCAAACTCTGCAAGGAGGAGCTGGACACCCTGACGGTGGACAAGCTGGAAGGCATTCTGGCCTTTGCTAACAAAGCGGCCAGCATCACCACCAGCCGCCACGGTGCTATCCCCGCCATGCCCACCCTTGCGGAAGTGGAGGGCTGAACCATGGCAGCAAAACAGGAATTTGCGTCCCGATTTGCCAAACACAAGGACGAACTGGAATGGCTGTTCATGGAGCTGTACCACAACCGGGAAGGGCTGGAGGTTCTGGAGCAGGAGATGGCAGACGCCTACAACGCCCGCAGCGCCGAGCTGAAAACATTGGACAAGGTACGCTCTGCCGACCCGGAGTGGTACAAGCGTGGCAATATGTTCGGCATGACCATGTACACCGACCTCTTTGCCGGAAATTTGAAAGAACTGGCAAAGAAGCTGCCCTACCTCAAAGAGCAGAAGCTGACCTATCTGCACCTGATGCCCCTGCTGCAGATGCCCCACCCCCACAACGATGGCGGCTATGCGGTGGAGGATTTCGACACCGTAGACCCGGCCCTTGGCACCAACAAGGATCTGGAAAACCTGACCCGTGAACTGCGCAAGGCCGGCATCAGCCTGTGTCTGGATTTTGTCATGAACCACACCGCCAGCACCCACCGCTGGGCGATGGCAGCAAAGGCAGGCGACCCGTGGTTTCAGGCCTATTACCATCTCTATGATGACCGCACCATCCCCGACCAGTACGAGCAGACCGTGCCGCAGGTGTTCCCCAACACCGCACCCGGCAACTTTACATGGTGCGAGGAGATGCACAAGTGGGTGCTGACCACCTTCCACGACTACCAGTGGGACCTGAACTACGCAAACCCGGCGGTGTTCGTGGACATGACAAAGAGCATCCTGCATCTGGCAAATCTGGGCGTAGAGGTGTTCCGCATTGATGCCGTGCCCTACATCTGGAAGCAGCTGGGCACCACCTGCCGCAATCTGCCGCAGGTGCACACCATCGTGCGGATGCTCCGCATGGTGCTGGAATGTGTC
The DNA here is from genome assembly GCA_934503275.1 of uncultured Faecalibacterium sp. GTDB lineage: Bacteria > Bacillota > Clostridia > Oscillospirales > Ruminococcaceae > Faecalibacterium. The sequence continues at coordinate 187,720 of CAKSVD010000003.1, read as the reverse complement.
TGCCCGGCGGTCATCCTCAAGGGCGAAGTGGTCATGGCTCCGAAAGAACTGGCGGCATACTTCGGCACACCTGAAAAGCCAGAATGCCACATGCTCTACAACGTGTCCACCATGGTCAACCTGTGGAGCGCCCTTGCCAGCAGGGACACCCGGCTGCTGAAAGCGCAGTTGGATGCTCTGCACGCCCTGCCGGACAACTGTTGGTTCGTGAACTATCTGCGCTGCCACGATGACATCGGCTGGGGTCTGGACGAAGCGGTGGAAAACCGGCTCGGCATTGACCCGCAGAAACACAAAGAATATCTGTATCACTTCTATGAGGGCAATTTCCCTGGCAGCTGGGCAAAGGGCGAGCTGTACAACTACAACCCCGCCACCGGCGACGCCCGGAGCTGCGGCACCACCGCCAGCCTGTGCGGCGTGGAGCAGGCACTGGAAAAGAACGACAAGACCGCACTGGATTATGCGGTGAAGCGTGATCTGCTGCTACATACTGCCATGGCGTTTTTGCAGGGCTTCCCCATGCTGAACTGCGGCGATGAAATTGCGCAGCTCAATTGCTGGGATTACAAAAACGACCCCGACCGTGTGGAGGACAGCCGTAATCTGCATCGCAGCAAATTCAACTGGGAGGATGCAAAGCAGCGCACCCGAAAGGGCACGCTGCAAAACCAGCTGTGGCAGGGCATGGAGCAGCTGCGCCAAATGCGTGCAGACCCCTGCTTTGCCCCGGATGCGTGGGTGACCACATGGGACAGCCATAACCCCGGCGTGCTGGCACTGGTGCGCAAGCGTGGTGAGGAGACGCTGGTGGGACTGTTCAACTTTACCGAGTACCCGGCAGGAGCCAGTCTGGACGCTCTGGGCGGCAAGTATCAGACCGCAGATGGAGCTTCCGTCTGGCTGGCGGATGTGGAGCTGAAGCCCTATCAGGCGCTGTTGGTAAAAAACAAATAAGTAAAACGAGCTGTCCAGTTCTCTCTTTTTACCAAAGTTACTTTTGCGTTTTCTTGCAAACCGCCAAAAGTGTCGTGTTTTCAAAACTTTTTGTTGACACAGCTCGATTTATGTGGTAATCTATCCCAACAATTTAATATAACATATTTATTTAGAGTTCCAGCTCGGCTCCCGAAGGAGCCGGAGCAAGTTTTTGACTTTCTTATCGCTACATAACGAACCCGAACCAAGGCCATCCCAGAAGGGATGGTCAGGTTCAGGTTGTTGTGTGGCGATTTTTTATTGCCAAATCCAGCACCGTACCTTGACAACCGAAGGACCGTCTGCATGTGATACCCGGCCATGACCCCCAAGTGGGAGAGCCGGAAAACGCCGCTGGAAGGGGGCAGGAAATCCATGCAGGGAGAACGGCGCACCCAATATCAACTGGTCAAAATGGCCAGTTGATGTGGTGAATGACGCAAAACGTCATTCACCGGAAGAACATTCTGCGTTACGGCTCACCTCATGTGGACATTTTGACCACATGAGGCAAATTGGCCGCAGCTTGAATCAATGTAGACAATTTGTCCACATTGACTCCGTTTGTGTTACGTTTGACCTCGACCTGACATTTTGTCAAGCCACGGTGAAATCTGGTATACTTCTATAAAAGGAGTGGTCGGCATGGAGCAGGTGCACACAATACGGAAATATGAATATTATGACCGTGATACCCTTTGCAGTATCATTGACGTAGATTTCACCACAAAGCAGGTGCGTGTGGAAAACAAAGTGGATTCTATTCTGGACACCGCTTTCGGGGTCAACACGGAACCCACTTGGGATGATTTTCTGATTTTTTTAGAGAGTCGTTGTATTCCAAGAACTCGCTGCGGGCTTAACTATTACCTTGATGCTGTCGGGGTTTCCGAATATGATCCGATACAGCTAGTGGAAAAGACACATGGTCGGATGGCAGAAGATCATAAATGGTTAAAGATCACCTGATCCGCCACATCCATTAAAATATCAGCGGCAGTTTTCCGTATATAGAAAGCTGCCGCTGTCTGTTTTAGGATGATCCCGTTTCTTTGTGTTTTTTCGCCTTAGCTTCCTCTATGTCAATCTTCAGCTGATGGGCAAGCTGCTCTACATAGTCGAGTGAAACTTCATAGTCTTCTGCAATTTTTTCTACCGGCATTCCATCAAGGATACGGGAGATCACAATGTTCTGGGTGGCTTGTTTTCTCGACTCCGCAATCATTTCCTCAATAGAGGGGCAATGTTTATTATGCATCCAATTCAAGTAATCCAAGCGTTCAGCTTCTATCCGTGATAGAAGCCTGACTGCATAGAAATTGTCGTCTACTTCGAATCGAACTTCCTCTCCGGGTCTGACTTCAAGTTTTTCCAGAACCGCATCTGGGAGTTTTACAGTTCCATCTTCACCGACTACAATATTAAATTTCTTTTCCATTGCACACTCCTAAGATCACGCAAAGTTCCTCGCATCCAGTGCCTCTACTCCCGTAAGAATACCATAAGATCCTTCCTTTTACAAGACAATGCACATTTCCAATCATACTGTTACATAGGCCAGAGTTTTCTCTCAGAAAGCTCTGGCTTTTTCTATTGAAAACATTTGTCCATCACACCAGTTACGGCTGTATGGTCTGGTTTACGAATGCTAAACAAGCAAATATCCGTAGGGAAACGTACACTTCCCAGCTAATGAAAGGTGGGCATTTTACAATAATCCTTCCACTTTTCATTAGCTCTGCTAATTTTCTGCTAATGAAAAGCCTTTTACTCGTTTTATTTCGGGGTTTGTGTTCTTTACTCGGATTGACAGCGCAACAAAAAATCCATTGATAAAACGTCACTTATTTTACCTACTTTTGTCTAGGATTTATTGCTTCAGCCCCTACTCCTAAGCGGAAGACCGTGTGTTCGAATCACATCGGGGACGCCAGTGCAAAAACCAAGCCCGGAAGGTCTGTGAACCCTCCGGGCTTGGTTTTTGCTTTTCTATTGAAAGCGCCGCCGCAACGCTCACACCAATTTTGCCCCGGCGTGGGGCAGACTTTCTGCGCCAAGGCTTTGCAGCTTTTGGGGCAAAGCGGCAAGGTCGCCGCCGGTATAGTACCAGCCCGCAGCCAGTGCTGCCAATGCCAGCAGCAGAAGCACCGCCAGCACCTTGCCTATTCTATGACGCTTCGGGCGCGGCGGCGCGGGCGGTGCCGCCGCGAAGGCGGCAGGCGTCAGAGCGGCATCCGGCACGGCTTTGCCGTAGGGCTGCCAGCCTGTGCCACCAGCCTGCGGCAGACCACAGGCGGCGCGGCGCAGCATATCCAGCAGCCACAGACCGGGGTTTTCGTCCATTGCTGTGCACCGCAGCCAGCAGCCCTTTTTGCCGCCCACCAGCAGCAGGCGGCTTTGGGGCAGTTCCACACAGCCCACCGCCAGCGCAGCGCCGGTCAGCCGCTGCATGGTCTGCACCTGCGCCAGTGTGCGGGCAGGCTCTGCCTGCGGGCCCTTGCGTAGTTTGCGGCTGAGCCGGGCGGTGAGCGCGGCATTGGCGTAACTCATGGCGCCAAAATCGAACACCTTTTCCGCGCCGGGAAGGTTTTCCAGCCGGCTTTCCAGCAGCGCCCCGGCGGCGGCATCGCTGCACACCAAAAGCTTGCGGTGCTGCTCCAGTGTCTGCACTGCGGCAGCGGCAAGTGTCTGCTCCCCTTCCCCGTACAGCGCCGGGGCAAGGCTTGTCCGCAGCAGCTGTACCGCCCGGTGCAGTTGCTGCGGGGTGCTGCTTTGCAGCGCCACCAGCGTTTCCGCGCCCCGGGTGCGGCAGTGCACGGTGCCCTGCCAAGTGTCCGGCAGGGCTTCCACAGCCTTTTGCACGGTCTGCTCCGGCGCACCGAACAGCCGCAGCACGCAGCCTGCCGGGCGGTTTTCTTTATTTGTCATGACGCATCCCCCCCTGCGGCCGCAGGGGCCGCCCTTACTCTGCCCGCAGGGTCTCGTCCAAGGCAGTCAGAGCGGCGGGGTCATGCTGTGCGCTTTCGGCCAGCACCTGCGTACCGGCAGGGGTCTTGCCCTGTGCCAGACGCAGCGCCATTTCCAGCGCAGTCTGCGCGGCGCGGGCGCGGATGAGCGCGCGGTCCGGACGGGAGACGAACAGCTTTTTCACATACACCTTGTCTCCCCGGGCAGCGCCCAGATACACCGTGCCCACAGGCCGGACGGCGTCGCCGCCGCCGGGGCCTGCCAGACCGGTAACGCTGACCGCGATATCTGCACCGGCGGCCTTTGCCGCGCCCAGCGCCATCTGCGCCGCCACGGGAGCCGACACCACATTATATTGCGCAATGACCGCCGGGTCTACCCCGACAAGCTTCGCCTTGGCCTGCTCCCAGTAGGTCACAAAGCCGTAGCCGAACACCTCGCTTGCGCCGGACACACTGGTCAGGCGCTGGGCGATCATGCCGCCGGTGCAGCTTTCGGCGGTGGCAATGGTCAGGCCGTTGGCCTGCAGCGTATGCACCACCGTTTCTTCCAACCCGGCGACATCCTCATCATACACCGCATCACCCAGCAGATCATAGAACTTTTTGGCATAGGCGCGGCACATGGTCTGCGCCTCGGCGTCGTTCTGCGCCCGGGCGGTGATGCGGATCTCGCACTCGCCGGTCTTGCAGTAGATGGCGGCGGTGGGGTTCTGGTTTTCCAGCAGCGCACGCACCCGGTACTCCAGATTGCTCTCGCCGCCCAGCACCCGCAGCGTCAGGCTGTGCAGGGCACAGCTCTGCCGCGCCAGCAGCAGCGGGCGCACGCTTTCCTCCCACATGGCCTTCATCTCATGGGGCACGCCGGGCATCAGCACGGCACAGTGTCCGTCCTGCTCGAACCATGCGCCCGGCGCGGTACCGTGGTGGTTGACCACCTTATGCCCGTGCACCGGCACCATGGCCTGCTTGCGGTTGTTGGGGGTGGTCTCGCGCCCGGTGCGGGTAAAGAAGTCCACGATCTTCTGCCACTCGTCGGGGTCAAAGGTAAGGGTATCGCCAAAGCAGGCGGCCACCGTCTCCTTGGTCAGGTCATCCGCCGTGGGGCCCAGCCCGCCGGTGAACACCAGCAGGTCGCACCGCTGCTTTGCCTCGTTGACAAAATCCGCCAGACGGCCATGGTTATCGCCGATGGTGCTCTGCCGCCGGACGGTGATGCCCAGCGCAGCCAGTTCCCGGCTGAGGTACTGAGCATTGGTATTAAGAATGTTGCCGAGCAGCAACTCGGTACCGACACTGATGATCTCTGCTGTCATGGACAAATCAACCCTCAAATTCTACCTGATCGGTGATGCGCACCCGGATGCGCTCGGTCTGCTCTGCGGCCTCAGCTTCCAGCGCGGCAAGGCCGGGCATGGCGGCTTCGGCGGCAAGGATCTCCTCCAGTTCGGGGCGGATCTTCGGGTGCGGCGGGGTGAAGATGGTGCAGCAGTCCTCGTAGGGCAGGATGCTGGTCTCAAAGGTATTGATATGGCGGGAGGTCTCGATGATCTCGGTCTTGTCCATGCCAATGAGCGGGCGCAGGATGGGCAGATCCTGTGCAGCATCGGTGCACTGCAAAGCCTTGACGGTCTGGCTTGCCACCTGTGCCAGACTTTCGCCGGTGACCAGCGCCTCGCACCCCTGCTTTTTAGCGATAACGTTTGCGATGCGCATCATGCTGCGGCGCATCAGCACCGTAAACAGCACATCCGGGGCGTTATCCCGGATGTACTCCTGGGGTTTGGTATAGGGCACCACGAACAGGTTGGCGCTGCCGGTATACACGGTGATAAGCTGCGCCAGAGCCTTTACCTTCAGTTTTGCGCGCTCGGAAGTATACGGAGGGGATGCAAAATGGATGTGATCCAGTGCCAGACCGCGCTTTGCCATACGATATGCCGCCACCGGGCTGTCGATGCCGCCGGAGAGCATATTCAGGGCACGGCCGCTGGTGCCTACGGGCAAACCGCCCTCGCCCGGTACTTTCGGGCCGTGAATATACGCACCGTAATCTCGAATCTCCACGATCACCTTGAACTGCGGGTTGTGCACATCCACCTTCAGGTAGTTGTGCTTGCCCAGCAGGTAAGCGCCCAGTTCCCGCATCAGTTCCGGGCTGGTCATGGGATAGGTCTTATCGGCACGGCGGGCTTCCACCTTGAAGGTGCGGATGCCATGCAGTTCGCTGCCCAGATAATCCTCAGCGGTCTGGCAGATGGTATCGAAATCCTTTTCGCACACCACGGCGCGGCTGAGCGCGGCAAGGCCGAACACCTTGCTGACCCGTTCAAAGGCGAGGTCCATATCCACGTCCTCTTCCTCGGGTTCCATATAAAAGGTGGACTGGGTGCAGTACACCTTGAACTTGCCCACCGTCTTAAGACGGTAGCGCAGGATCTTCATCATGGCTGCTTCGAACTGGTTGCGATTGAGGCCTTTCAGGGACATCTCGCCCTGATAGCCCATAATAATTTCCTTCATAAATGTTGCATCTCCTGATGTGGGATTTATAATGGCCTCCGCTTTCGCTCTGGCCATATTCAGCGGATGAATTATTTTTATCTGTGAATGGAAAATGACTGCGGTCATTTTCCATTCACCCTTTCACGCATTAGGGTCGCGCAGGCAAACTGCATCTTCCCATAGAACGGCTTCAGTTTTTACTTTCTGATCTTCTGCAAGTGCTTCATGCCGTCCTCGAAGCGGTTGAGGAAGGCATCCACATCCTCCGGGGTGTTGTCCGCACAGAAGGACACCCGGATGGCGGTGTCGATGGCCAGCGGGTCGCGTCCCATGGCTGCCAGCGTGTGGCTGGGCTGGCCGCGCCCGCAGGCACTGGCCGAGGAGACGTAGATCTGCTCTTCGGCCAGAAAAGCCAGCATGGTCTCGCTCTTGATGCACCTCTCGCTGAAGTTCAACACCTCGGGCACGGCGTTCTCCGGGCTGTTGATGACTACCTCCGGGAAGGCCTTCAGCCCCTCCCGCAGCTGCCGGTTCAGCGCACGCATGGCGGTGTCCCGGCTCTTCATGGTCTTTGCCAGACGGGTGGCCGCTGCGGCCAGACCCATGGCGTAGGGCAGGTTTTCGGTGCCGGGGCGCATCTGCCGCTCCTGCTCGCCGCCCAGATAGGGCGGCTGGAAGGCCTGCACCAGCCGGTCGGAAAGGTAGAGCGCACCAATGCCCTTGGGTGCGTGGATTTTGTGGCCGCTCACCGAGAGCGTGTCGATGTTATCCAGCTTGATGGGCACACGCATCCACGCCTGCACTGCGTCCACATGGACGATGGTGCGGCTGTTGCGGCGCTTTACCTCGGCGGCAAGGCGCTCCACATCGTTGCGGGTGCCGATCTCGTTGTTCACCATCATGCAGGCCACAAGGATGGTGTTTTTGTCCACCCGCTCCAGCATGGCGGCAATGTCCAGCGTGCCGTCTGCCCGGGGGGCTACCACGGTAACGTCGTAGCCCTGCTTTGCCAGCCGCTCCAGCGGCCGCTGCACACTGGGGTGCTCGAAGCCGGACACCACAATGCCCTTGCCGAAGGTGCGGGTCTGCACTGCGCCCAGCAGCGCCAGATTGTTGCTCTCGCTGCCGCAGGAGGTGAAATACAGTTCCCGGCTTTTGCAGCCCAGCGTGCGCGCCACGGCGGCGCGGGCGGCGTTCAAAGCCTCTTCACTGCGCGCGCCCGGGCCGTACAGGCTGGAAGGGTTTGCCCAGTGCTCCCGCATGGCCTTGTCGATGACGTCCGCCACCTCGGGCGCTACGATGGTGGTGGCCGCGTTGTCCAGATAATGTAACTGAGGGTTTTGCAGCATAAACGGATTTCCTGCTTTCTGTCGTTGTTTTCATAATAACCCAGAATAAGTATAGCACAAACCCTTGGATAACGCAAAAAAATTTATGCATTTATGGGTGATTTTTGTAACTGTACCTCCTTGACAAACACCCCGGTGGTGTGCTATCTTTACAACATAGACCGCACCCCTGCTGACGGAACCTTGTGGAGCACCACAGTGCAGGGGTGCATGGGATGTCAATGCCGACCGTCTGGGCAGCCTTGCGCAATTGCTGCGCAAAGCTGTCCTTTTTTGCTATCAAGGAGGATGTCTGTATGAAGACCGATATCGAGATCGCGCAGGAAGCTAAAATGAAGCCCATCACCCAGATCGCAGCCCAGCTGGGTCTGAAGGAGGAAAGTGTGATTCCCTATGGCCGCTACAAGGCCAAGATCGACCACCGGCTGATCCACAACGCCAAAAAGCAGGGCAAGCTGATCCTTGTCACCGCCATCAGCCCCACCCCTGCCGGTGAGGGCAAGACCACTACCAGCGTAGGTCTGGCCGATGCCATGAACGCACTGGGCAAAAAGACCATGCTCTGCCTGCGCGAGCCCAGCCTTGGCCCCGTGTTCGGCGTAAAGGGCGGCGCTGCCGGCGGCGGCTACGCACAGGTGGTGCCCATGGAGGACATCAACCTGCACTTTACCGGCGACCTGCACGCCATTGGCACTGCCAACAACCTGCTGGCTGCCATGATCGACAACAGCATCCAGCAGGGCAACCCGCTGAACATCGACCCCCGCCGCATCACCTGGAAGCGCTGCATGGACATGAACGACCGTCAGCTGCGGTTCATCGTGGACGGTCTGGGCGGCAAGGTGAACGGCACCCCCCGCGAGGACGGCTTTGACATCACCGTGGCCAGCGAGGTCATGGCCATCTTCTGCCTTGCCACCAGCATCTCCGATTTGAAGGAGCGGCTGTCCCGCATCGTGTGCGCCTACACCTACGACGGCAAGCCGGTGACCGCCGGTGAGATCGGCGCAGCCGGTGCCATGACCGCCCTGCTGAAGGACGCACTGGACCCGAACCTTGTGCAGACGCTGGAGAACAACCCCGCCATCATCCACGGCGGCCCCTTTGCCAACATTGCCCACGGCTGCAACAGTGTGCTGGCCACCAAACTCAGCCTCTCGCTGGCAGACTATACCATTACCGAGGCAGGCTTCGGCGCCGATCTGGGTGCGGAGAAGTTCTTGGATATCAAGTGCCGCTACGCCGGCATTGCCCCCTCTGCCTGTGTGCTGGTGGCTACCGTGCGTGCCCTCAAGAGCCACGGCGGCGTAGCCAAGGCAGACCTGAACCAGCCCAACCTCGAGGCTGTCAAGGCCGGTGCCTCCAACCTGATCCGCCACATCGACAACCTGAAGAACGGCTTCGGTCTGCCGGTGGTGGTAGCCATCAATGCCTTCCCCACCGACACCGCCGAGGAGCAGGCCTATGTGGAGCAGGTGTGCGCCGAGCAGGGCGTGCCCTGCGTGCTGAGCGAGGTATTCGCCAAGGGCGGCGAGGGCGGCAAGGCACTGGCTGAGAAGGTGTTGGAGATCCTGGAGGATCGTCCCATCCAGTACACCTACCCGCTGGAGATGCCCCTGAAGGACAAGATCAACGCCATTGCCACCAAGATCTACCGCGCCGACGGCGTGAACTTCAGCGCCGCCGCCAGCAAGACGCTGGCCGAACTGACCGAGATGGGCTACGGCAACCTGCCCGTCTGCATCGCCAAGACCCAGTACAGCTTCAGTGACAATGCCAAGCTGACCGGTGCGCCCACCGGCTTCACCATGGAAGTGCGCGAGGTGCGTCTGGCCGCCGGCGCAGGCTTTGTGGTGGTGATCTGCGGCAACATCATGACCATGCCCGGCCTGCCCAAAAAGCCCGCCGCCGTGAACATCGACGTGGACGCAGACGGCAAGATCACCGGCCTGTTCTGATAAAAAAGCCTGATAAAACACAAAAGGCGCTGTCCGCAAGGACAGCGCCTTTTGTATGTTCTTTTTCACTCCATGGTGTGGCTGCAAAGGTAGTCCACCCATGCGGCGTAGCCCTCCGGCTTGATATGGTAGCCGTCCGGCTGGGCATAGCTTTCGATCAGATCGCCGTTTTCGTCCGCCAGTACCTCCCAAAGGTTGAGGAAGTAGCAGTTCTTTTCCAGTGCAATGGCGGCCAACTCGTTGTTGATGTGGCACAGGCGGTCGCGGTTCAGCCCTGCGTGGTTTGCCTGCGCGCTCACCTCCGGACGCACCGGCGTGATGGACTGTACATAAATTTTTGTGTCCGGCAGCGCCTGACTGATCATATCCAGCATCAGACGGTAGTAGGTCAGAAAGCTGGTGTAGTCGGTGTCCCGCCCCAGCACATTGCTGCCCAGCAGTACATAGACAGCCTTGGGCTGCTGGGCGGTCAAGGCGTCCAGTGGGATCTCTGTCACGCCGTCCACCCGTTTGCAGCTGGTGCCGTTGACAAAGGCGTTGGGGCCTACCCCCTTATAGGCGCAGAACTGCGCCCCGGGCAGACCGGTATCGTAGATCTGCAAGCCCTGCGTTAGGCTGTCGCCCACAAAGCTGGCCTGCGCAAACCAGCTTTTTTCCACCGGGGCGCTGGCTGGCAGCGCTGCCATGCGGAAGTCTAGCGCGGTTTCCGTACTGTCCTCCAGCGTCTGCACCCGCAGCTGCCGCGCCAGCGGGTAGCTGACCGTGTTCCACGTGTTGTCCGTGGTCACCTGCCGCAGAATGGTGTTCTGGCTCAGGGTGGTATCCACGCGCTCCCGGTGCAGCACCTTCCACAGGATGCCGATGGCTCCCAGCAGAGCCAGAAGCGCCAGAAGGGCAACGATGATAAACACCCTGCGCCAGCGCCGGTGCAGGATGCGCCGCCGGTATTCCTGATAATCTGCCATTGTCGTTCCCTCGCTTCCGGCCCGGAGTACGGGCTGTTCTATTTATAGTATAGCATAACTGCACCCAACAGCAAGCCCCATTTGCCAAAAAATGCGCCGCCGGTTTTGCACGATGCGGAGCAGTTTTGGTGCAAAACCGACACAGCCCTGCCGCAAACGCTTGCATCCCATAGGCAGGATGTGTTATACTAAGATGAATCAAACGACAGGGAGGCTTTCACGATGGCATATACACCGAAACTGACTTATAAAGGCAAGCCCCTCGTCCGCAAGGACAACGAGCTGTATTACGGCAGCATGACCGATCCCTATGTGCTGTATCTGCAGATTTTGACCACCACCCCGGTGGGCGAGCAGCAGGTAGCCGACAAGGTACACCTGATGCTGCTTTCTACGGATACCACCAAGGCACCGCAGGAGCGCGTAGCGCGTCAGACCACCAAGCACGGCCTGTATAATGCGCTGGACATCGGCGGCATCTGGCTGCAGAAGGCTAATGAGAACCGCTGAACCAAATTAAAATGAACAATGCCGGACAGTCTGCGGACTGCCCGGCATTGCGTTTTTACAGGGACGATTTGGAATGGCCTTCGCGTGCGCTTTGGCCATATTCATAGGAATTTCTTTTTTAGATTGCAATTTTGGAAAATCTGCGGATTTTCCAAAATTGCCTTTTCACGGGCGATGAAGAAGCGTTTACTCCTCAGTCACCTCAAAGTCCAGCGGCTCGCCGCAGTTGGGGCACTTGGGTGCACCGTCCAGCAGCTCATCCTCCTCAAATACGGCGGTCTTTCCGCAGGCGGGGCAGGTCACCTCGTACTGCACAGGGGCGTCCTTGGCTTCGTCCTCCTCGTCGCCTTCCAGTGCGACCTCAAAGGTCACACCGCAGTGGGCGCAGTTGGCTTCGCCTGCATCCAGATCATCCTCGCTGACGTAGACAGTCTCGCCGCAGGCGGGGCAGGCTACCTCGTAGAAGGGCTCGCTGGCGATGTCATCATCTCCCGCATCCTCATCCTCGTCGGCTGCGTCGTCGTCCTCGTCCTCGGCATCCTCGTCCTCGGCATCCTCGTCCTCGTACAGGTCGGCCTCCAGATCCTCCAGTTCCTCGCTCAGATCGTTGATCTGGTCGTAGGCGTGGGTCAGATCCTCGTCCATGGCGGCAATGGCATCGGCCATCTCGCCCAGCAGCGCAGCCATGGCCTTGATGATCTTGCCCTCTTTAGTGCTTTCATCCACGCCCAGACCGTCCACTAAGCCCTGCAGGTAGGCTGCCTTCTTGTTCAGTTCCATCTGAAATGCCCTCCTAACTTATCATACAAAAAACCGGGCAAACGGTTGCCCGCTGCCCGGTATGCGACAAATGATCAGACGCGCTCCATATACTCGCCGGTGCGGGTATCGATGCGGATGTGATCGCCCTCGTTGATGAACAGAGGCACACGGATCTCGGCGCCAGTCTCAACGGTAGCGGGCTTCAGGGTGTTGGTAGCAGTGTTGCCCTTGACACCCGGCTCGGTCTGGGTGACTTCCAGCTCGATGAAGTTGGGGATCTCAACGCTGAACACCTTGCCCTTGTAGCTCAGCAGCTTGCACAGCTCGTTCTCCTTGCAGAACTTGAAGTTATCGGGCACATCGCTTGCGTTGACGGGGATGTCATCGTAAGTCTCGTTGTCCATGAAGTGGTACAGATCGCCATCCTCATAGCTGTAGGTCACGTCCTTGCGCTCGATGAAAGCCTGCGGGAACTTTGCGGTGGGGTTGTAGCTGGTCTCAACCACAGAGCCGGTGATCACGTTCTTGGTCTTGGTGCGGACAAAGGCAGCGCCCTTGCCGGGCTTGACGTGCTGGAACTCAACGACCTGAAGAACCTGGCCGTCCTGCTCAAAGGTCACGCCATTGCGAAACTCGCCTGCAGAAATCATAGGAATTCCTCCATAAATTTAATCTCAGATGCTTAACGCATATCTCTATTTATTTTACCCAATCTGCCCCTGTTTGGCAAGGGGTTTGGGCAAAAAAGACGATAAAAACACAAAATCTTTTACACATTCCGCGCTGCGCGGTACATTTGCTGCATCATCTGCGCATCCTCGGCCTGCGTGCCCGCACTCTCGCAGATGACCACCGGCGTCAGCTGACGCTGTGCCAGCAACTCCATCAGGGGCTGGGGCTCCGGGCCGAACTGGGTATCGGCAAAGGTCCAGTGGCGCTTTTCGCCGCCCGCTGAGTACTCGATGCGGGAAAAGTGCACATGGAACTGCCGGGCGCGGTCATCGCCCAGCACCTCAGCCATGCGGTCCAGAATGGCGGCGTAGTCTGCCTTGGTCCGGATGCCGCCCAGCGTGCGGGCGTTCAGATGTCCGAAGTCGATACAGGGGGTGATGCGGCTGTCCACGCCGCACAGCGTCAGCACCTCGTCCAGCGTGCCCAGCTGCCCCACCTTGCCCATGGTCTCCGGGCACAGGGTCATATCCTCAAAGCCTGCCTCGTCCAGCGCAGCCACGGCGCGGCGCATGGTATCCAGCGCCTTTTCCAGCGCGGCTTCCCGGCTCTGCTTGCCACAGCTGCCGGAGTGGAAGATGATGCGTCTGCCGCCCAGCGCCCGGCACACCGCCGCGCTTTGCAGCAGGTACTGGATGCTGTTCAGCCGCTTGTCCTCTTCCAGACTGGACATACTGATATAATAAGGTGCGTGGACGCTGAACAGGATATCCTGCTGGGCGGCAAGGGCAGCCATGCGGGCGGCCTTATCCAGCCCCAGACGCACCCCGCGCCCGCACTGGTACTCAAAGGCGTTCAGCCCCATTTTTGCGGTGTACTCCGGCACATCCAAGCTGCTTTTGTAGCCTTGGGCAGCAAAGCTGTCGCTGGTGCCTGCGGTGCCGAACCGGATGTTCCAAGCTTCGCTCACAGGGTCTTACCTCCTCTGTCGTAGTACTTTTGCCAGTGCTTTTTTTCCCACTTGCGCTTGAGGATGACCTGTGCACCCAAATCCGGTCCGCGGGGGATGACCATCAGCCCGGGAATGCCGTACAGCGCCGCCACCATGCGGTCGGCGTAAAGCTGGTCGCCCACCATGGCCATCTGGCGGTGCTTCACGCCCATGCGGTGCTGCGCCGCCATCAGCGCAAAAGGCAGGGGTTTGGCGGCGCGATACAGATAGGCAAGGCCCAGCTTTTCAGCAAAGGGGCGCACCCGCTTTTCTGCGCCGTTGGAGACGATGGTCAGCTTTACCCCGGCCTTGCGCATGGCGGCAAGCCACGCGGCCACCTCCTCCGGCAGTTCCTGACTGCGGTCTGCGGTCAGGGTGTTGTCGATATCCAGCACCAGAGCCGTGATGCCCTTGGCGGCAAGCCATTCCGGCGTGATGTGGGTAACGTCCTTAAAAACATATTCGGGGGTAATGAGCATAAATAGACCCTCTCAGTCTGCCCTGCGCAAAGCAGCTTTAAAATGAAAATAGGGGAACCTGCATAAACAGGCTCCCCTACATCGGCGTTAGCAACGCGTTTAAAATCTAAAGCAACGTGCGATTCCAAGCAATCAATTACTTGAACTTGCGCTTGCGGGCTGCTTCGGACTTCTTCTTGCGCTTAACAGACGGCTTCTCGTAAGCCTCGCGCTTACGAACCTCTGCGAGCACACCGCTGCGAGCAGTGCTGCGCTTGAAGCGACGCAGTGCGCTTTCCAGCGACTCGCCCTCTTTAACACGAATTTCCGACATCTTATTCCCTCCCTTGGACCGTGAGGCAGGAATTTCGTTGTTACATGGTAACTAACAGTAGACAGTATAGCGCATTTTATCCGGTTCGTCAACCTTTTTTTGAAAGTTTTTGCTCAAAACTTTTGAAAGATTTTTGAACAGACGCCCCCGGGTGTTTCCTGCGCCGGGTCCGCCTCTGCGGGTGATGATATGTTCACGCTTATTCAGCGGAGCAGCAGTTCTCAGCCCTTGGCAGCCAGATTGACCAGACGGCCCTTGACGTAGATTTCCTTGACCAGCTGCTTGCCCTCCAGTGCGGCAGCCACAGCGGGGTCTGCCTTGGCGGTGGCAATGGCGTCCTCGGCGGTGATGTCTGCGGGCACCTTCAGGCGTGCCTTCACCTTGCCGTTCACCTGCACGGCGATCTCCACAGCAGCCTCCACACACTTGGCTTCCTCGTAGGCAGGCCACGGATAGTAAGCCAGCTGCTCGTCGTGGCTGTGACCCAGCTTTTCCCACAGTTCCTCGGTCATGTGGGGAGCAAAGGGGTTCAGCAGCTGCACCAGCGTCTCAAACTCGGCCTTGGTCGCGCCACCGTTGTCGTACATGGCGTTGACCAGCGTCATCAGCTGGGCAATGGCGGTGTTCATCTTCAGGCTCTCGATATCTGCGCTGACCTTCTTGATGGTCTGGTGCATCAGGGTCTCCATAGCGGGACGGTAGCCCTCGCCCTCCACCAGCTTATCGCTCAGTGCCCACACGCGGTCAAGGAAGCGGTTGCAGCCCGCAATGGCAGAGGTCTGCCACGGTGCAGCCTGCTCAAAGTCGCCCATGAACATCTCGTACAGACGCATGGTGTCGGCGCCGTACTGATCCACAACCTCGTCGGGGTTAATGACGTTGCCAAGGCTCTTGGACATCTTCACGATGGGATGGCGTGCCATCTCGCCGTACTTCTCTTCCAGTGCCTTCTCGGCGGCCTTCTGGCTGCCGTACTCCTTGAGCAGCTTCTCCTGCTCCTCAGCGGGCAGGTTGACGAAGCTGTGGGGGTTCAGGCCAAGGATCATGCCGTGGGCGGTACGCTTCTGGTAGGGCTCTGCCGTGGGCACCACACCGATATCGTACAGGAACTTATGCCAGAAGCGGCTGTACAGCAGATGCAGGGTGGTGTGCTCCATGCCGCCGTTGTACCAGTCCACCGGAGACCAGTATTCCAGCGCTTCTTTGGAGGCCAGAGCATCCTTGCAGTGGGGGTCCATATAGCGCAGGAAGTACCAGGAAGAGCCAGCCCACTGGGGCATGGTGTCGGTCTCGCGGGTAGCAGGGCCGCCGCAGCAGGGGCAGGTGGTCTTGACCCAGTCCTTGTGGCGTGCCAGCGGGGACTCGCCGTCCGGACCCGGCTCAAAGTCGGTGATGTCCGGCAGGGTCAGCGGCAGGCTGCTCTCGGGCAGGGGCTGCCAGCCGCACTTGTCGCAGTGCACCATGGGGATGGGCTCGCCCCAGTAACGCTGACGGCTGAACACCCAGTCGCGCAGCTTGTAGTTGACCTTATCGCGGCCCTTGCCGTTTTCCTCCAGCCAGGTGATCATCTTCTTTTTGGCATCGACCACGGACAGGCCGTTCAGGAAGCCGGAGTTAACCAGCGTGCCGGTGGCAACATCGGTAAAGGCGGCCTCGTCCAGATTGGACGGGGTGTTGCCCTTGACCACCTCGATGATGGGCAGGCCGAACTTCTTAGCAAACTCCCAGTCGCGGGTATCGTGGGCAGGCACGGCCATGATGGCGCCGGTGCCGTAGGTGGACAGAACATAGTCGGAGATAAAGATGGGGATCTCGGTCTCGTTGACCGGGTTGATGCCCATCACGCCGTCCAGCTGCACGCCGGTCTTTTCCTTGTTCAGCTCGCTGCGCTCAAAGTCGCTCTTGCGGGCAGCTTCGGCCTGATAAGCCTTGACGGCATCGGCATTCTTGATGATGCCCTTTTCCAGCCATGCCTTGAGCAGGGCGTGCTCCGGGGAGATGACCATGTAGGTAGCACCGAACAGGGTATCGCAGCGGGTGGTGTACACGGTCAGGGTGTCACCGGCGGTGGTGCCGAAGTTCACCTCGGCACCGTGGCTGCGGCCGATCCAGTTCTTCTGCTGGGTGGCCACGCGCTCGATGTAATCCAAGCCGTCCAAGCCATCGATCAGCTTGTCGGCATAAGCAGTGATCTTGAGCATCCACTGGCTCTTGACGCGGTGCACCACCTCGCTGCCGCAGCGCTCGCACACGCCGTTGACAACTTCCTCGTTGGCCAGCACGCACTTGCAGCCGGTGCACCAGTTGACGTTCATTTCCTTCTTGTAAGCCAGACCGTGCTTGTACAACTGCAGGAAGATCCACTGGGTCCACTTGTAGTACTCGGGGTCGGTGGTGTTGATCTCGCGATCCCAGTCAAATGAGAAGCCCAGTGCCTTGAGCTGGCTGCGGAAATGATCCACATTGCTCTTGGTAACGATGGCCGGGTGGATGTGGTTCTTCATGGCGAAGTTCTCGGTGGGCAGACCGAAGGCATCCCAGCCCATGGGGTACAACACATTGTAGCCGTTTTTACGGCGCTTGCGGCTTACCACGTCCAGCGCGGTGTAGCTGCGGGGGTGGCCGACGTGCAGACCTGCACCCGAAGGATACGGGAACTCCACAAGGGCATAGAACTTGGGTTTTTTGTGGTCGATCTCGACATGGAAGGTCTTTTCGTCCTCCCACACCTTCTGCCACTTGGCTTCAACAGCCTTGTAATCATACTTCATGTTTGTAATCAGCTCCAGACTTTAACCAAAATACCGTTGCTTGGGGTGTGTATGCTTTCAAGGTACTTCCGGTATAAACCCTCTCTGTCAGGGCATTCGCCCTGCCAACTCCCCCAAGGGGAAGTTTTTGCCAACTTTCCCTATTGCGCCGCAATCACAAAGAGGACTTTTACCGGAGGTAGACCTGTTTGCCTTAATTATTCAATGCTGCTATCCGGGGTCAGGTACTCCGAGATGTCCACCGGCTCGCCGTCTGCCCACAGGTGCTCCAGATCATAGTAGGCGCGGCTGTTGGGCACAAAGACGTGCACGATGACGTTAGAGTAATCCAGCAGCACCCAGTTCTTGGTGTCGTGGCCCTCGGTGCTATAGGGTTCCAGACCCTTCTGCGAAAGCTCGTACTCCACCTCATCTGCCAGAGAGGCCACCTGCGTAGTGGAGGTACCAGAGGCAATGACGAAGTAATCGGTCAGGACGGTCAGGCTTTCCACCTTGAGCACCCGCACATCCTGCGCCTTCTTCTTGTCCAAAATCTTGGCGATCTCAATGGCAAGCGCCTTGCTGTCGTTGAAATTATCCATATGTTTCTCCCTTCTGTCGGAACATCCCCCGCACCCGGTGTGCAGGGCGTTGTTTTCTGTTGTTACTGTCCGGTGCCCGCTGCCTGACCATCGGTGGTCACAGCGCCGGAAAGGTCGGTATCGCCGCCGAGGATGGCGTCGTCAGATTCCTTATCGATGCGTCCCATATACTGCACGTTGGCATCGGTGGATGCGCTGCCGTGGGGCCACTGGTCGGTGACCATGTGCAACTCGCTTACCTCCACCGGGCCGGTGTAGGTGCAGAAATACTGGTTGAGCAGATTTGCGATGGAGCCGGCATCCGGCACCACGCAGGAATAGCCGGCAAAGGAGTCGGTCTTGCCCACGTTGGGCACACCCATGAACACCGGCGTCTGCGCCAGAATGATATTGGAGCTGTCGATCTTAAGGAAGGACGCCAGCAGCTTTGCGATGGTGGTGATATCCATATCCGTGTGGATATAGTCCTTGAATATCAGCGGCAGCTGGTTCAGGATATCGGTAATGCCCATGGCGCGGGCGCGCTTGAACAGGCCTGCGTAGAAGTAGCGCTGCATATTCAAGCGGTCGATATCAGAGTTTGCGTAGCCGTCGCCGTGGCGGCAGCGCACAAAGAACTCCGCCGAGGCACCGTCCAGATTGCGGTAGCCCTTCAGCAGTTTACTGCCGCCGTAGGACATATCCCGGGGGATATACACCTCGATGCCGCCGAAGTTATCCACCATTTCCACCAGTGCCTGCATATCAATCGTGACATAGTAGTCGATGGGCAGGTGGTACTGGTCGTAGATGACATCTGCCAGCGCGGCAATGCTGCCGCCGTTGGAAAGTGCCACCGAGTTGATCTGGTAGTTGGAAACGGCATAGGTCTTGCCGTTGGAGAGGGTAAGCTTGCGGTTCTGGGTGGTCACCAGCGTGTTGCGGGGAATCTGCAGCATCCGCAGCGCACCGCCCTTGATATCGAACTGGCAATACAGGATCATATCCGTCATACCGTCGTTGGAACTGGCGTCGCTGTAGGTGCGGCCCTCTTCAAAGTCGATGCCGCAGACCAGAATGTTGACCACATCGCCCTTGTATTCCTCGGCAGTCTGGATCTCCTGCACGATGGAGGGGGCGCTTTCTGCCGGGCGGATGCTGTCCTCCACCTTGTTCACAAGGCTCACGCCGTACACCACCACACCGGAGATCACGGCGATCACACCCATCACGATGGCAAAGGGCAGCCACAGCGGGGTCTTTTTCTTCTTTTTGCGGCGGCGCGGTGCACCGTCCCCGCCCATGTCGGGCTGTGCCGGGCGGCGGGGAGGTGCGGCGTGCTGCGCCCCGGCAGTGCTGCGGGTATTCTGCTGCTCCGGCGTGGGGCGGGAAGCACTGGCTGCCTGATCCGGGCGGCCGAGTGAGCGGTCTGTATTGATATGGCGTGGCGTCTGGCTCATGCTTTTTGTATCCTCCAGCTTTTCACTGCTCTGCAGAGTTTTTTACCTGCAGACCTGTCATATCCTTCAGTATAACATGGTATGGCAAAATCTGCAATTGTTTTATCCGGGGATGGCCGGAACCATTTTCAACCGGTGTCCGGCTTTTCACCCTTCATTCTGCCCGCTGTGCGCTAAGATATCCTCGTAGGCGGCCTTGCTCTCGGGGTCAAGGGGTTTGCCGTCGGACAGCACAAAGCCGTTGGTCTGCCTGAGCGCTGCCAGCATGGCTGCGTCTAAGTCCTTCATTTCCAGCTTGCGCAGCTTTTCCACCCCCGGCCAGTCCCGCTCGGCACTGGTCATATCTGCCAGATACAGGATCTTGTCCAACTGGGTCATGCCCGCCTTGCCTGCGGTATGGCAGGCGATGGCGCTGAGCACGGCTTCGTCCGTAACGCCCCACTCCGTACGCGCCAGAATGGCGGCACAGATGCCGTGCCACACCGGCGTGGGGCGTGCTTCGCCCCCCTGCGCATATTCCGGGTGCGCCTGCATGATGGCGCGCATCTCGTCCTTGGGCAGTTCCTTGGCGGCATCGTGCAAAAGCGCAGCCAGTGCGGCCTGCTCCGGGTCGGTGCCATAGTGCTTGGCCAGCTTGACGGCCATTTTTTTCACGTTGATGGTATGCTCGTAGCGCTTATCGCTCAAGCGGCCGCGCACAAGCTCCTTTGCCTGTTTCAGATCCATTTATCTGCTACTTCCTTCTGTGTTCCGGTATAGTCCCTCCCGCCGGATGACGCTGCGCACTTCCTCCGGCAGTTCGGTTTCGCACTCTTCTCCGGCGGCAAGCCGGGCCCGCAGCTGGCTGCTGGACATGGGCAGCGCCTGCACCGGGGCAAACAGGATGCGTCCGCCCGACGGGTCCAGCTGCTTTGCCTTTGCGTGCAGCGCCGGGGCATCGCCGATATCCCGGCTGGTGACCACTACCCGCGCAAGGCGCAGGATATCCTGCCAGCGGTGCCAGCCCTCAAAGCTGAGCAGCATATCGCTGCCAATGGCCAAGTACAGTATAGCACCGGGGTTTTCCTTTGCCAGCATTTCCAGCGTGAGCACGGTATAATTGCGGCTGCCCGCTGCGGCCTGCACCACCTCCCAGCCGCTTACTTCCAGCGGCGGCATCCCGGGCTCCTGCGCCAGCGCCGCAAAGCACCGGCACATTTCCAGCCGCAGCGCGCCGGAGGCATTCGTCCCCTCCTTAAAAGGGGAGGTTCCTGCCGGCATCACCACGATCTTATCCGGGTGCACACGCTCTGCCGCTGCACGCAGGTTGTTCAGATGTCCGTTATGGGGTGGGTCGAAGCTGCCACCATAGAGAAGGATCTTCATCTTACTTCAGCAGGGCAGCGTAGGCGCTGTCCTTTTTCTTTTGCAGATACAGCACGAACTTGGAGCCGATGACCTGCACGCAGTCTGCGCCGGTGGCCTCGGCCAGCATGGTGGCGGCCTCGCGGGCGTTGTACATACTGTTTTCCAGCACCTTAAGCTTGATGAGTTCCCGGGCGTCCAGACAGTCCTTCACGCCCTGGATCAGGGTCTCGTCGATCTCACCCTTGCCCACGATATAAACGGGGTCCATGGTATTTGCCTTGCCGCGCAGAATGGCGCGCTGTTTGCTAGTCAGCATAGTTTTTCTCCTTTATTTTCAGGTTGATATTCCGGTAAAAAACGATTTAGTATTGTCTCCGCTTACGCTCTGACAATATCAGCAGAATTCTTTTTATATTTTGTAAAATTGAAAAATCTGTAGATTTTTCAATTTTACTTTTTCACGAGAGGTGGCGCGGGCGGCGGGTACATTTCTCTTCGGACACGAATCGGGCCATTCCATCGCCCGCCCTATTGCCCTGCGGGCAACAGGGTCCCACCCCAGCGGACGGTCCTCAGAGAAAGTACCAACCGCCCGGGTCAAACACAGCAACCCTTGCGTCTCTTCACTCCCCCAGAAACCCCGGCAGCTGCTTTTCCAGTTCTGCCAGCGCGTTGCCGCGGTGGCTGATGGCGTCCTTTTCGTCCGGGGTCAGCTGGGCGTAGCTGCGGTTCTCGGTGTTGGGGCGCTTGTCCGTTTTGCCCACGCCGCAGTCGGCGGGGATGAACAGCGGGTCGTAGCCAAAACCGTAGTCGCCGCACAGCCGCGTAAAGGCGATGCTGCCCGGACATTCGCCCATGCAGGTGAGGTGCCGGCCGTCCGGCAGGATGAAGCACACCGCCGAGACGAACTTTGCGCCCCGCTGCCCGGCAGGCACCGCCTGCATGGCAGTCAGAAGCTTATCGTTGTTGGCCTCGTCATCGCCGTGGTGGCCGCAGTAGCGGGCGCTGTACACGCCGGGTGCGCCGTCCAGCGCGTCCACACACAGGCCGGAGTCATCGGCGATGGTAGGCAGACCGCTGGCCTTGCAGATGGTCTCGGCCTTGATAAGAGCATTCTCGGCAAAGGTGGTGCCGGTCTCCTCCGGCTCGATGGTGATGCCCAGTTCCTTCTGGCTGACCACCTCGTGCCCCTGCGCCTCCAGAATGCGGCGCAGCTCGCGAAGCTTTCCGGCGTTGCCGGTAGCTGCACAAATTTTCATTTTCCGCGCCTCCTTAATGCTTCCATTCCCGGGGGAGCAGTTCTTCCACAAAGCCCTCCGGGGTGAAGGGCAGCAGGTCATCGATGCCCTCGCCCACGCCGATAAAGCGCACCGGCAGACCCAGACGCTGCTTGACCGCCACGACGCAGCCGCCCTTGGCGGTGCCGTCCAGCTTGGTCAGGATGATGCCGGTGGCATCGGCAGCCTTGCAGAATTCCTTG
The DNA here is from genome assembly GCA_934503275.1 of uncultured Faecalibacterium sp. Classification (GTDB taxonomy): domain Bacteria; phylum Bacillota; class Clostridia; order Oscillospirales; family Ruminococcaceae; genus Faecalibacterium. Next base: position 165,657 of record CAKSVD010000003.1, on the reverse strand, counting down.
GCCTGACTGATAGCGTTCTGCCCGGTGATGGCATCCAGCACCAGCAGGGTCTCAAGGCTGGCCTCCGGGCTTGCCTTTTTGACGCTGCGGCTGATCTTGGAAAGTTCTGCCATCAGGTTTGCTTTGTTGTGCAGACGGCCTGCGGTGTCCGCAATGACCATATCATAGCCGCGTGCGGTGGCAGACTTGACCGTATCAAAGATGACAGCGGCGGGGTCTGCGCCTTCGCCCGCGCTGATGATGGGCACACCGGCGCGGCTTGCCCAGATCTCCAGCTGCTCGCTGGCAGCGGCACGGAAGGTGTCACCGGCGGCCAGCATGACCCGCTTGCCCTGCCGGGTGTAATAATCGGCCAGCTTTGCAATACTGGTGGTCTTGCCCACGCCGTTGACGCCGATGACCAGAATGACGGCGGGCTTGCCGTCCAGCGCCATCTCGGCCTCCGGGGTCATCTCCTCGGCAATGATGTCGCGCAGGGCATCTGCGGCCTGTTCGCCGGACTTGAGTCCCTTGTCACGCACACAGTCGCGAAGCTTGTCCACCAGATGCACCGCCACCTCGCCGCCTACGTCGGCAAGGATCAGCTGCTCCTCCAGATCATCGTACATCTCATCGTCGATGACACTGCCGGTCAGGGTGTTCATAATGCTGCCCCAGAAGCCGGTGCGGGTCTTTTCCAGACCCGTTTTCATCTTATCTTTTTCTTTTTTTCCAAATCCGAAGAACGCCATAGTGGTCCTCCTATCTATTTTCTGTTTATTTTATATCAGGAAACCAGCGTTGCGTCAACCTGTTCCAGATCCAGCTTGAGCAGCTTGGACACGCCGTCCTCCTGCATGGTAACGCCATACAGCACGTTGGCGGCCTCCATGGTGCCGCGGCGGTGGGTGATGACGATGAACTGGGTCTTATCGCTGATGCGGCGCAGATACTGGGCAAACCGCACCACGTTGGCATCGTCCAAGGCGGCCTCGATCTCATCCAGAATACAGAAGGGCGCGGGGTTCACCGCCAGAATGGCAAAGTAGATGCTGATGGCCACCAGCGCCTGCTCGCCGCCGGAAAGGGCTTCCAGATTTTTGATCACCTTGCCCGGCGGCGCTACCCGGATGCCGATGCCGCAGGCCAACACATCGCTTTCGTCCTCCAGCACAAGGCTGGCTTCGCCGCCGCCGAACAACTCGGTGAATACGCGGCTGAAGTTTTCGTTGATGGCGCGGAAGCTGTCGGTAAAGATCTCCCGCATCTGGGCGGAAAGCTTTGCGATCATGCGGCTCAACTCGTTGCGGCTCTCCTCCACGTCGGTCACCTGACGGGACAGTTCATCGTAGCGGGCCTTGACCTCCTTATACTCCTCGATGGCGCTCACATTCACGCTGCCAAGGGCGCGGATCTTGCTGCGCAGGTCGGCCACCTGTGCCCGCAAGGCGGTCAGGCTGTCGAACTCCACGCACAGCTGCTCGGCCTGACTGACCGAGAGCTGGTACTCGTCCCACAGCTTTGCCACGGTCTGGTCGTACTCGGCCTCGGCAGCGGCCTTGCGCTCAGCAAGGCGCGCCATCTCCCGGCCCATCTCCTCGCGGCTGTCGGAGGCGGTGCGGGCTTTTGCCAGTGCTTCCGTTTCCTTCTGCTGGCAGGCAAGCCGCTTTTCGGTGGCTTCGCGGATGGCCTGTTCCTTTTGGGTGATGGTGGTCTGGCTGTCGGTCTTGGCCTTGCGGATGGCTGCGATCTCGGTGCGGCAGGCTTCGCTGCGGGCGGCAAGGGCGGCAAGGCTTTCTTCCAGCGCAGTGCGGCGGGCAGCAGCGTCCTTGGCGCGCTGCTCCAGCGCGGCGATCTGGCTGTAGGCCAGTTCTGCGTCCTTGCGGCGGGTCACCTGCTCCAGCCGCTTGGCGCTGAGTGCCTGTGCCAGCTGGTTCTGCTGGGTCAGAAAACTGTCGCTGCCCTCTGCGATGCGGCTCAGTTCGGCAGTCAGCTGCTCGATCTGCGCCGTCAGTTCTGCCTGCTGCAAGGCGGCGGCATCGGCCTTGGCGCGGCTGTCGTTCAACGCAGCCTGCAGGGCGTCCATCTGCTGCTGTGCGTTCTGCACGGCAGTTTCCAGCTGGGCGGCGGCAGCTTCCAGCCGCTTCTGTTCGGCCTCTGCACGCACCCGGTCGTTGGCGGCGGTGATCTGCTCACTGGCGGTGGCGGTCAGTTCTGCCTGCAACGCATCCGTCTGCTCCTTGCACTGGTCGGTCTTTTCCTGTGCGGCAATGCAGTCCTTTTGCAGCTTCGCCGCTTTCAGGCGCAACTCCTCCATCTCCTGCTTGCGGGTGAACAGACCGGCGCTGCGCTGCACGCTGCCGCCGGTAAAGCTGCCGCCTGCATTGATCACCTGTCCGTCCATGGTGACCACCTTGTTGTGGTAGCCGTTGTCCCGCGCCACGCGGGAGGCTTCGTTGATATCCTCCACCACGATGATGCGCCCCAGCAGGTTCGAGACGATATTCTCGTACCGTGGGTCGGCCTGCACCAGTGCAGAGGCCAACCGTGCCGTGCCGGACAGCCGTCCCCGGAACGCACCGGGCTGCACGGTATCCAGTGGTAGGAAGGTGGCACGGCCCGCATGGTCATTGCGCAGCAGGGCGATGGCAGCTTTCGCAGCGGCTTCGTTTTCCACCACGATGTTCTGCAGCGCACCGCCCAGCGCGGTCTCGATGGCAACCTCACACCCGGGCTCCACCTTCAGGATGGTGGATACCGGCCCCAGAACCCCCCGCAGACGGCGGGCCCCGGCGGCGCGCATGACCGCACGCACCGAGTTCTGGTAGCCGTCCATGTTCTTTTCCAGTTCCCGCAGCACCGAAAGGCGCTGCCGGGCGGCATCCAGTTCCCTGCCAAGCCGCTGCTCGGCGGCATCGGCTTCGTCCAGCGCGGCCTTGCGGCTGCGCAGCTTGAGTTCCAGACCGGAGCGGATGTTGCCCAGCTGCTTTTCGTTTTCTTCCAATGTCTGGCGGTACTTTACGGTATCAGCCAGATCCTGCTTTGTCTCTTCCAGCTGTGCGGCGGCGTCCCGGGCGCTTTGCTCCAGCGCGGGCAGACGCTGCCGGGCGGTATCTCCGGCGGCTTCGGCGGCAGCCTGCACCACCTGTGCCTCGGTGCGCTTTGCGGTGCGGTCGGCAAGTTCTGTGCGCACCGTATCCTTGCGGGCACCGCTGGCGGTGCTGGCATCTGCCAGCCGGGCGAGTTCTGCGTTCAGCGCCTCGATCTCTGCCGCAAGCTTTTCGCCCGCTGCCTCCATGGTCTTTGCCACGGCACGGTGGCGCTGCAAGGCGGCGTCTGCTTCGGCGGTGTCCTGCTGCCCGGCGGCGATCTCCTGCTGCAGGGAAGCCGCGCTCTCGTCGTTGCGCAGAATATCGTTTTCCAGCACGGCGATGCGGCTTTCGGAGCCGCTGATCTGCTGGGTGATGCTGCGGATATCCCCATTCAGGCGCTCGACAGCAACCGTCAGCTGCTGTGCCTGCATACGGATCTCCTCAGCCTCCTGCTCGGCGGCCTTGGTCTCCCGGTCAAAACGCTCGTAATCGGTCTGGGCGGTCTCGTAGTCCCGCACCTGCTGGCGCACGGCTTCCCGGGCACGGTGCACCCCATCGGTCCACAGGGTCACCTCCAGCGTTTTGCGCTGGGCGCTCAGTTCCAGAAACTTCTGCGCCTTGGCGCTTTCTTTTTCCAGCGGGCCCACCCGGCTTTCCAGTTCGCCAAGGATGTCCCGCAGACGCTCCAGATTCTCGCCCGCCGCAGCCAAGCGGCGCTCGGCCTCGGTCTTGCGGTAGCGGTACTTGGCAATGCCGCAGGCCTCTTCAAAGATCTCGCGGCGCTCGCTGCTTTTGGCTGCCACGATCTCCGCAATGCGTCCCTGCCCGATGACCGAATAGCCGTCCCGACCGATGCCGGTATCCAGCAGCAGCTCGTACACATCCCGCAGACGGCATACCTGCCCGTTGATGGTGTACTCGCTGTCGCCGGATCGGTAGTATTTGCGGCCGATGGTCACCTCGTCCGCGTCCACATCCAGCGTGTGGGCGGCGTTGTCCAGCGTCAGCCGCACCTGCGCAAAGCCCATGGGGCTGCGCTTGCGGGTGCCGCCAAAGATGACATCCTCCATCTTGCCGGCAGCACGCAGCTGGCGGGAACTGGTCTCGCCCAGCACCCAGCGCACTGCGTCCGAAAGGTTGGACTTGCCGGAGCCGTTGGGTCCCACCACGCCGGTAACGCCGGTATCAAAGCTGATTTTTACCTTATCGGGAAAACTTTTAAAGCCCTGGATCTCCAGTTCCTTGAATACCATTTACTTTTCCTTTATCACGCCCAGCAGCTTGAGTGCTTCCTTGGCGGCGCACTGCTCGGCAGCCTTTTTGCTGCGCCCCTCGCCCCGCGCCACGCGGTCGGAGTTAAAGCGCACCGCCACCACAAAATGCTTGTCGTGGTCCGGGCCGGACTCGCTTTCCACCACATAACTCAGGCGCTCTTCCGGGTTCTGCTGCACGATCTCCTGCAGGCGGGTCTTGTAGTCCGCCTCAGCGTGCTTGCCCTCTGTGATGAAGGGCAGGATGAACTTGCGCGCCACCTCCATGCCGCCGTCCAGATACAAGGCAGCAATAACGGCCTCGAAGGCGTCCGACACCACGCTGGGGCGGGTGCGGCCGCCGCAGCGCTCCTCGCCGCGGCCAAGACGCAGATACTCGCCAAGGTCGATCTCCTGTGCGAACTGGAACAGCGCACCCTCGCTGACAAGGCTGGCACGGATGCGGGTCAGATCGCCCTCCGGGCGGTCGGCGTAGGCGTGGAACAGGTAGTCTGCGGACACGATCTGCAATACGCTGTCGCCCAGAAATTCCAGCCGCTCGTTGTGCTTGACCGGGGTGCGGCTCTCGTTGGCGTAGCTGGTGTGGGTAAGCGCGGTCTCCAGCAGTTCCGGGTTTTTGAATTTGTAACCGATGATAGTTTCCAACTGATGGCTCATGGTCGTTTTTACTCCCTTGAATAAAATTGAACCCTCTCAGGCGCTTACGCGCCAGCTCCCCCGAGAGGGGAGCTTTTTGATCTTCTACCTCTCAAACCTCGCCCCTTCGGGAGAGGTGGCAGTGCCGCAAGGCACTGCCGGAGAGGGTTTTATTCCTTCGGCTGTGCTGCGGCCAGTTCGTCCAGTGCGGACTGCATGGTGCCGCACAGATCGTTCTCCACGCAGATCTTTGCCTGCCGGATGGCGTTTTTGATGCCCTTGGCCTTAGAGGAGCCGTGTGCCTTGATGACCGGCTGCTTTGCGCCAAGGAAGGGTGCGCCGCCGTACTCCTCGCTGTCCATCTGGTGCTTCAGGTCGGTAATTCCGCTCTTGAGCAGCAGATAAGCCAGCTTGCCGCCAAGGTTTGCAAGGAACATCTGCTTGAGCATACCCAGCAGCATCTTTGCCACGCCCTCGGTCAGTTTGAGGATGACATTGCCGGTAAAGCCGTCGCAGACCACCACGTCCACCGCGCCGTTGGGCACATCACGCGGCTCGATATTGCCCACAAAGCGGATGCCCGGGGTGGTCTTGAGCAGCTGGTGTGCGTCCCGCAGCACGGGGGTGCCCTTGCTCTCCTCGGCACCGTTGTTGGCCAGCGCCACGCTGGGGCTCTTGCGGCCCTCTACCTTGTTCACATAGCAGCTGCCCATGACCGCAAAGGCGGCCAGCATCTCCGGGCGGCACTCCACATTGGCGCCGCAGTCCAGCAGCAGATAAGCCTGCTGCTTTGCGGGCACCATGGTAGCCAGTGCCGGGCGCTTGACGCCCCGCAAAGTGCGCACGATGAGGCTTGCGCCAACGTGCAGCGCACCGGTGCTGCCGGCAGAAACAAAGGCATCGCCCTTGCCCTCCTTGAGCATATTCAGACCCACCACGATGGAGGAATCCTTTTTCTGACGGACGGCGCGGGCGGGCTCGTCGCACATCTCGATGGTCTCGGTGCAGTTCACCAGCTCGATGCCGTCCAGCGGAATGTTGTGCTCGGCGGCGGTCTTGCGCACCAGCGCCTCGTTGCCCACGCCGATAAGCTGCACGCCGTACTCCTTAACGGCCTGTGCGGCGCCTTCCAGAACAGCCAGCGGGGCGTTGTCGCCGCCCATCATGTCCACAATGATCTTCATACCTGTTTTCTCCTTTCAGGTGGTTTGCCTTACAGAGCGTTTTCCTCCAGCCAGTGCTGGAAGCTGGCAACAGCGCGCTCGGCCTGTGCCATGTAACGTAGCCGCTTGTCCCGGGGACGGGTCTCGGCGGGCAGCGGCGGCAGGATGCCCATGTTTGCGCCCATGGGCTGGAAGTTCTTATTCTCGGTGGTCAGGTACTGCACCAGCGCACCGCACATGGTATCGGCGGGCGGCGGGGGCAGCTGTTTGCCCTCCAAGCGGGCGTAGAGATTGCGTGCCGCCAGCAGACCGCAGGCGGCGCTTTCCATATAGCCCTCAAAGCCGGTGATCTGCCCTGCAAAAAACACGTTGGGGTGTGCTTTCAGGCACAGCTGGGCGCTGAGCACCCGGGGCGCATCCAGAAAGGTGTTGCGGTGCATCACGCCGTAGCGCACGAACTCGGCATTTTCCAGCCCGGGGATCATGCTGAATACCCGCTTCTGCTCGCCCCACTTGAGGTTGGTCTGGAAGCCCACGATGTTATACAGGGTGCGCTCCTTATTTTCTGCGCGCAGCTGCACATTTGCCCAAGGACGGTGGCCGGTGTTCGGGTCTACCAGACCCACCGGGCGCAGCGGGCCGAACCGCATGGTGTCGGCACCCCGGGCAGCCATGATCTCAATGGGCATACAGCCCTCGTACACAGTAACGGTATCGGCCTTTTTGCCGTGAGCGTCCGGGTCGGGCTTTGCGCCCTGCTCGGCGCCGGTGTCAAAGTCGTGCAGGGGGGCACGCTCGGCACTGGCAAGTGCGGCGTGGAAGGCCTCGTACTCTGCCTTGTTGAAGGGGCAGTTCAGGTAGTCGGCCTCGCCACGGTCGTAGCGGGAGGCAGCAAACACCTTGCCGTAGTCCAGGCTTTCGGCGGTGACGATGGGGGCAACGGCATCGTAGAAATGCAGCCGCTCGTCCCCGGTCAGGCGTCCGATCTCATCGGCCAGTGCACCGTCGGTCAGCGGGCCGGTAGCCACCAGAATGGGAGCGCTCTCGTCGATGGTTTCCACCTGCTCCCGGTGGACGGTGATGTTCTCACACTGCTCCACCATGCGGGTAACGGCGGCACTGAAGGCATCGCGGTCCACCGCCAGCGCACCGCCGGCGGCCACGCGGGTCTCCTCGGCGGCGGTCAGCAGCCGGCTGCCCATGCGGCGCATCTCTTCCTTCAGCAGACCGGAGGCAGAGTCCAGCCGCTCAGCCTTCAGGCTGTTGGAGCAGATCAGTTCTGCAAAGCCCTCGCTTTTGTGGGCGGGGGAAAAGTGGACGGGCTTCTGCTCGTACAGATCTACCTGCACGCCCTTGCCCGCCAGCCAGAGAGCTGCTTCGCAGCCCGCCAGACCCGCGCCCAGAATGGTTACTTTATATTCGCTCATTTAGTCTTTCCTTTAATCCTTTTTGGGCACCGGCATCTCAAAGCCGCAGCCCTCCTTGGCGCAGTACAGCTTGCCGCCCTTGCGGAACAGGGTGCTGCCGCACTTTTCGCACTTGGTAGCCACGGGCATATCCCAAGTCATAAAATCGCAGTCCGGGTAGCGCTCGCAGCCGTAGTAGATGCGTCCCTTGGAACTCTTGCGTTCCAGCAGACGTCCCTTGCCGCACTTGGGGCAGATGCCGCCGGTGTCCTTGACGAGGCGCTTTGTGCCCCGGCACTCCGGGAAGCCGCTGCAGGCAAGGAACTTGCCGTACTTGCCCACTTTGATGACCATAGGGCGGCCGCACAGGTCGCACACCTCGCTGGAGGGCTCGTCCGGCACCTTGACCTTTTTGCCCTCCATGTTCTTTTCGGCCTGCTCCAGACTGGCTTCAAAGCCCTGATAGAAGTCGTCCACGGTCTTGCGCCAGTCGGCCTTGCCGCTTTCCACCTTATCCAGATTCTTCTCCATCTGCGCGGAGAAGTCCACGTCCACGATGTGGGGGAACTGTTCCAGCATCAGCCCGTCCACAGCCCGGCCCAACAGGGTGGGCTTAAGCTTTTTCTGGTCGCGCTCCACATAACCGCGGTCGATGATGGTAGTGATGATGGGCGCGTAGGTGGAGGGACGGCCGATGCCGTTTTCCTCCAGCGCCTTGATGAGGGTAGCTTCGGTATAGCGGGCGGGCGGCTGGGTAAACTTCTGCTCGCTCTTCAGTTCCCGCAGCTTGAGCACCTGTCCCTGTTCCAGCGGGGGGAGGTTGGTTTCCTTTTTTTCCTTTTCGTCGGTAGCTTCCTCGTACAGGGCGGTAAATCCGTCAAAGGTCACGGTGTAGCCGCTGGCCTTGAAGTGGTAATCCGCCGCGCTGACGGTGACCGACACGGTGTCCTGCTGGCAGTCTGCCATCTGGCTGGCCATAAAGCGGCTCCAGATCATGCGGTACAGCTTTGCGGTATCGCCGCTGATGCTTTTGTCCACCTCATCCGGGGTCAGGGAGGGCACAGAGGGACGGATGGCTTCGTGGGCGTCCTGTGCTGCCGTGGCGCTTTTGGTCTTCCATGTGCGCTTATAGGGGCAGATATACGCCTCGCCGTAGGCTCCGGCGATATACTCCTTGGCAGCGGCCACAGCCTCGTCCGAGATGCGCAGACTGTCGGTACGCATATAGGTGATCAGACCCATGGTGCCATGCCCGGCAATGTCCACGCCTTCGTACAACGTCTGGGCGGCGCGCATGGTGCGGGTAGCCGTAAAGCCCAAGCGGCGGGAGGCCTCCTGCTGCAGGGTACTGGTGATAAAGGCCGGGGTGGGCTGCTTTGCACGCTTGCCGCGCTTGAGTTCGCTCACCACATAGCTTGCGCCCTCCAAGCCCTTCTCGATGGCGCGGGCCTCGGCCTCGCTTTTGGGCAGCAGCTTTTTGCCGTTGGCGTCCGTAGCAAGGCGTGCCACAAAGCTTTTGTGCCCGGCACCCAAGGTGGCGTCCACGTTCCAGTATTCGTCTGGCTTGAAGTTTTCGATCTCCTTTTCCCGGTCGTCGATCAGCCGCACTGCCACGCTCTGCACACGGCCTGCGGACAGGCCGCGGCGCACCTTGCGCCACAGAAACGGGCTGAGCTTGTAGCCCACCAGACGGTCCAGCACGCGGCGTGCCTGCTGGGCGTTGAACAGATCCTCGTCGATGGCGCGGGGGTGGGCCATGCCCTCCTTCACGCCCTTTTTGGTGATCTCGTCAAAGGTGACGCGGTTGGGCTCGTGGGGGTCCAGCCCCAGAATGTTTGCCAGATGCCAGCTGATGGCCTCGCCCTCGCGGTCCGGGTCGGTCGCCAGCAGCACGCCGTCGGCGTGTTTGGCCTTGCTCTTCAACTCCTTGATGAGTTTTTCCTTGCCCTTGATGCTGATGTATTGCGGGGTATAGCCATGCTCCACATCAATGCCCAGCTGAGATGCGGGCAGATCGCGGATATGACCCATGCTGGCGGTGACCTCGTAGTCATCGCCCAGATATTTGCCGATGGTTTTCGCCTTTGCAGGCGACTCCACGATAACCAGTTTCGCCATTTCTTCTTTTCTCCTCTATCTGCAACGTGCCCCCAAGGGGATGCACGGTTCTTCGCTCATATTATTGTACCACAGCTGTTGTGTGCTTTACCAGCGGAAATATTCCACAATTTTACCGCAGCACATACCGCTGCCCCGGCTGCTTGTACACCCGGCCGGTGAGTTCCAGCCTCATCAGGGTGCCCAGCAGCACGGACATGGGCAGGCCGGTGCTCACGCACAGTTCCTCGATGCCCACGGGCTTTGGCCCGATGCCCGCCAGCACCCGGCGTTCGGTATCGCTCAGGGGTGCAGGCTGCTTTGCGGCCGCCGGTGCCGTCTGCCGGGCGTGCAAACCCAGCGCCGCCAGCAGGTCAGCAGCGCCGGCCACCGCCCGGGCTCGTCCGTCCCGCAGCAGGCCGTTCGTGCCCGCCGAGTTTGGGGAGTAGATGCTGCCCGGCACGGCGTACACCGGCTTGCCGTAGCGCTCGGCGTGTGCAACGGTGGACATGGTGCCGCTTTTTTCCCGCGCCTCCACCACCAGTACCGCCGAGGAAAGCGCCGCAATAAGCCGGTTGCGCTGCAAAAAGCAGCTAGGGCCAACATATTCACTGTATGGCGGGTATTCGCTGATAACGCAGCCCTTGCGCTCGATTTGCTGCCGCAGAGCGGCATTGGCTGCCGGGTAGGTGCGGTCGATGGGTACGCCCATCACCGCAACGGTGGGACAGTCGTTCTTCACCGCTGCCCGGTGTCCGGCGCTGTCCAGCCCATCGGCCAGACCGCTGACGATGATGGCTCCGTTTTTTGCCAGTTCGCCGCCGATATCCGCCGCCGCGTTCAGGCCGTATTCCGTGGGCTTGCGGCTGCCCACGATGCCCACCGCCCCGGGCTCGTTGAGCCAGCGGGGGTCGCCGGTGCAGTAGAGCACCAGCGGCATATCCGGAATGCGGGAAAAGGCCAGCGGGTAGTCCGGGTCGTCAAAGGGCAGGATGCGCACCCGCAGGGCATCGCACTGCATCACCAGCGTGTGGAAGCTTTCTGCATCCAGCTGCGCTGCACGCTTAAAGGCTATATCCCCTGCCGCCTGTCGGAACTCCTCGGCCTCCCGCGCCTCCCATGCCTCCTGTGCACCGCCAAAGGCGTCCAGCACCTTTCCGGCGTGGAGACTGGCGGGCCCCAGCACCTGCGACAGCCACAGCCAGCACAGCAGCGGGTCAGGTGCAGGTTCCGGCGGGAACAGGCTGGTCTGCCCGGTCACAGGCTTTCCTCCCGGAAATGCCACAGCAGGATGCTGCCCGCGATCCCGGCGTTCAGGCTTTCCACCCGGTCGGTCATGGGGATGCGCACCGTGCTGTTGCAGGCGGCGATGGTCTCATCGGTCAGGCCCTGTCCCTCGCTGCCGATGACCACGCAGACGCCGCCGGGATACCCGGCCTTTGCCGCGCTGAGGGGCTGGGACTGGTACAGCGCCGCCGCAAGGCAGGTGATGCCTTTTTCCCGCAGCAGAGCGATGGCCTGCGGCATGGCACCGGTCTCGATGACCGGGATGCGCACCGCCGCGCCCATGGAGGCGCGCAGGGTCTTGGGGGCGTAGACGCCGGCGCAGCCCTCACTCAGGATGACGCCGTCAAAGCCAAAGGCCGCAGCGCTGCGCAGCAGGGTGCCCACGTTGCCGGGGTCCTGCACCCGTTCCAGCGCCAGATACCGCCCGCCGGGGCGCACCTCCTCCAAGGTGTGCACCGGGGTGCGGAACACCCCGAACACGCCCTGATGGGTGCCCACATCTGCCAGCTTGTCCGCCACATGATCCTCTACCAGATAATGCTCGCCCGGCAAAGCGGCAAGTTCCGGGCACTTTTCCAGCGCATTTTCGGTATAAAACAGGGTCTCCAGTTCTGCGCCCCGGGCAAGCTCCGGGCACAATTTGCGCCCCTCGGCCAGAAAGCGCCCCTCGGTGCGGCGGAATGCTGCACCGGAGGCAAGGCGGCAGGCGTATTTTATTTTTGCATTTTCCCGGCTGGTGATCTTTTCGTCCATGAGTTCCTCCCGAACAGGTGTGTATGCTTTTGCTTTGGATACAATAGAAAAAGGGCAGCGTCTGCCGCAGATTTCTGCGGCAGGGCGCTGCCCCGTTGCCTTGTTTCCCTGGCCGCAAAAAATGCCCGGATACAAAACGGACGCCCGCGTATACGCGCGGGCGTCACGATGCAAAGTCTTTATCAGGCGTTCTTCACGGTCTCGACCAGAGCGGCAAAGCTCTTGGGATCGTTGATGGCCATCTCGGACAGCATCTTGCGGTTCAGCTCGATGCCTGCCTTCTTCAGGCCAGCCATGAAGGTGGAGTAGTTCATGCCCAGAGGACGAACTGCGTTGTTGATGCGGCAGATCCACAGGTTGCGGAACTGACGCTTCTTCATGCGGCGGCCAGCCAGAGCGTAGTTGCCGCTCTTCATGACCTGCTGCTTGGCCATCTTAAAGTGCTTGCTCTTGCAGCCGTAGAAGCCCTTGGCCAGCTTCAGCATCTTCTTACGACGTTTGTGGGTCATGGTTGCGCCTTTGATACGTGCCATTTTTTATATCTCCTTTAGTATCTCGTAGAAAGTTTTGTGTACCTGCGGCTCGCTCTTAGGCGTAGGGCAGCATGCTCTTGATGGTAGCTGCGTTGGTCTTATCAACGTAGCTGGGCTGACGGTAGCCACGGGTCAGCTTGGTGGTCTTCTTGGTCAGGATGTGGCTGCGGAATGCGTGGCCGCGCTTGATCTTGCCGTTCTTGGTCAGCTTAAAGCGCTTCTTAGCGCCGGAGTGCGTCTTCAGTTTCATCTTAGCCATTTTAGTTTCCTCCTAAAATTAGTCCTTATTGGGTTTCGGGATCAGCAGAATGGACATCGTGCGTCCCTCCAGAACCGGCTGCTTGTCCATGCTTGCCTGCGGCAGAGCCTCGGCAAAGCGCTTGAGCACGTCGGCACCCAGAGCACTGTGCGCCATCTCACGGCCGCGGAAACGGATCGAAACCTTCACCTTATGGCCAGCTGCCAGGAACTTGGCAGTCTGGTTCAGCTTGGTGTTGAAGTCGTTGGTGTCAATGTTGAGCGAGAGGCGGGTCTCCTTGACTTCGACCACCTTCTGGTTCTTCTTGGCTTCCTTCTCCTTCTTCTGCTGTTCAAAACGGTATTTGCCGTAGTCCAGCACCTTGCACACAGGCGGTACAGCCTGCGGTGCGATCTTGACCAGATCGAGGCCGGCCTCCTCAGCAGCGCGCATGGCCACCTGAATGGTGACAACGCCCTTCTGCTCGCCGTCTGCTCCGATCAGGCGAACTTCACGATCACGGATCTGGCCGTTGATCTCCAGTTCCTTCGACTTTCCAGCGGTAGCGATAATGAATGCACCTCCAAACAAAATCCATAGTGTTGCAATATTTGGCATAGAAAACGCGGCCGCCCATATTCTGGACAGCCGCGCGAAATTTCACACAAAGCCGCAGCATTCTCAAAGGAACAAGCTGCTGTTTCGGGTATAGCCCGGGGACATCCTCCCGCAAGGCGAGCGCGGCACAGGCCGTAGCTGCTTTCTTTACCCGGTTATTCTACCACGCTTTACCTGCCCTGTCAAGCACTTTTTATGCGTTCTTTGGAAAAAATATGACTTTTCCCTTTTATGCCTCGATCAGTTTGCCCAGTGCAAAGGAGTAGATGCCCTTATAGGTCACCCTTTTCGGCGCAAAGCGCTTTTCGATGGCAATAGCGTAGAGGTTCAGCTGGGCGCGGTAGGCGTGCAAAAAGTCGCTTTCGGCCTTGCGGCGGTCGGTCTTGTAGTCCAGCAGTTCCAGATGATCCGGGTACACCAGCACAAGGTCAGCAATGCCCTGCACCAGCACCTGCGCGTCTGCGGCAGCGGGCAGCGCCTCGTGTCCCTGCGCCGCCAATACCGCCCCGGCGGGCAGCGCGGTGATAAAGGGCAGTTCCCGCAGCACCTGCTCGGCGGCGCAGATCTTTACAAAGGCCTCGCTTTCCACAAAGCGGCGGATGCACACCGCGTCCAGCTTTTCCGCGATCTCCGGGGCGGTCAGCTGCACCGCCACCTGACGGTCCCGCTCTGCCGGGATGGCCTCGTCCAGCGTGCCCGCAGCCTTGGCCGCAGCCAGCCGGGCAAAGTCCGCGTGCTCCAGAAAGGCGTGCAGTGCGGTGCCCATCTCGGCAGCGGTCAGGCCGTCCTTGGAAAGGAAGCCCGGGCGCTCCAGCGTGGTCTGCTCGGCCTTGTGCACGATGCTGGTCACGCTGACCTTGGCGGGCACCTGTGCAAGCGCTGCCGCCGGGTATTGCCACGCAAAGCCCTGTCGCAGCTTCTCCACCAGTGCCAAATCAGTCTCCGGCGCTTCGTCCGCCGTATCTGCATCCGGCTCCTCAGACAAGCGCACGGCTTCGTCGCACACTTTGATATTCATCACGCTTTCGGTCTGCACAAACAGCAGTTCCCGGTTGCCGGAAAGCTGCCGCAGCACCCCGCCGTCCGGGTGCACCAGCAGCGCCGCCCGCAGCCAGTCGGCAAAGCTGTTGGCCTGCTGGTGTAGCGTAGCCCCCGCCCCGGCAGCCAGAAAAGCCGCCGCCTTGGCAAAGGGCTTTGCAGTTTTGCCGCTGCTCAGGGGCACGGTGAGGACGAGTTTATCCTGCGCGCGGGTGAGCGCCACATACAAAAGGCGCATTTGCTCGCTGCGCAGTTCCTTGGCGTGGACATTGGCCAGCGCGGTGTAGGCGGCGGTCTTGTAAGCGCCCTCGCCGTTCTCCGGCCGCAGCCGCAGCCCCGCGCCGAAAGTGCGGTGCACCAACACCGGCTGACGGATATCCGAAGCATTGAACTTGCGGGCTGTATCCCCCACGAACACCATCGGGAACTGCAAACCCTTGGAGCGGTGGATGGTCATGATGGACACGCACCCCGGGTGCACCCCGCTGGGCACGGTGTCCTGTCCGGTGCTGCCGGCCTGCGCGGCGGCATCAATGGCACGCACCAGCGCCGAGATGCCGCCTGTGCCGGAGGCGGCGCAGAAGGAGGCAAAGCGGCGGGCATCCTCACGGCGGCGGGCACCGTTTTCCAGCACGCCCAGCGCCGCCAGATAACCGGTGGAGGCAAAAATCTCTTCCAGCAGCTGCTCCGCCGGGGCGCTGCGTGCCATCTGCCGCAGGGCGGTGAGGTGGGCATAGAAGTCCTTCACCTTCTCGGTAAAGGGATCCTCTGCCGGGTCCTCCAGCGCCAGCAGCAGTGCGCCGTACAGGCTGATGCGGACGGGCTTTTTGTCCGGCTCGGCCTGTACCTGACGGCTGCGGGCGCGCAGCCGCACAAGGTCATCCTCCGTAAAGCCGAACATGGGGCCCAGCATGGCGGCGGCCAGATAGATATCCTGCGAGGGGTCATCGATGACCTTGAGCAGGGCGATGAGGGGACGGATATGGGGCGCAAGCATCAGGTTCTCCCGGGCGTCGGCGTATACCGGGATGCCCCGGGCGGTCAGCGCCTCCACATACGCCGGGAACTCGGTGCGCGCCGCCAGCAGCACGCAGCAATCCTCGTACCGCACCGGGCGGGTGGTGCTGCCCTCCCGCACCGGCTCCCCGGCAGAAACCAGCTGCTTGATGCGCTCCGCGATCCAGCCCGCATCCGTTTCCGTCTCATCATCCGGCAGAAACTGCACCTCCACGCTGCCCTGATATTCTCCGGGCGCACCGCAGACCAGACGCTGCCCATCGCCATAGGCGGTATCGCCCAGCTCCGGGGTCATGAGCTGCTCAAAGAGATAGTTGATGCCCGCCACTACCTGCGGTGCGGAGCGGAAGTTTGCATCCAGCGCCAGCAGTGCGTCCGTGCCCGGGGTGCCCTCCGGCGGGCGGGGACGGGCTTTTGCGCCTGGCAGCAGCGCCCAGCTGTCCAGCTTTTGCCGGAAGATGCCGGGCTCTGCCTGCCGGAAGCGGTAGATGCTCTGCTTTAAGTCTCCCACAAGGAAGAGGTTATCCCCCGCCGGGGCGGCAAGGCAGCGGTAAAGGGCATCCTGCAGGGCGTTCGTGTCCTGATATTCGTCCACCATCACGGCGGCGTAGTCCTGCCGGATGCTCTCGCACAAGGGGGTAGGCGTGCCCTCCGGGGTCCGCAGCAGCCGCAGGGCAAGGTGTTCAAAATCGCTGAATTCCAGTAGCTTGCGCTCCCGTTTTCTGGCCGTGAACCGGGCATCAAAGTCCCGCACGGCGGCAAACAGCGCCCGCAGCCGGGGCAGGGTGATCTGCCGGTCTGTCTCGGCCTCGGCCTCGGAGCAGCAGATGAGTTGGGTCATCTGTTCGAACAGGGCGGCGGCTTCGTCCGAGCGGGTCTTGATCTCGGCCTTGTGGTCACCGCCCAGACGCTTTTTCATGCCCTTCAGGCCGGGGGCTTCCTCCATGCCCAGCACATAGGGGGTGAGCAGGTCATATAGCGGGTCCCACTGCCCGGCAGCAGCCAGCTGCTCCGCCTGCGCAAAGAGGGCGGCGGCTTTTTCCAGCCTTGTACCAGCCTCCTCGTATTTTTCTGTCACCGCAAGCTGCGCCTTTGCCCGGGCAGAGGGGGTCTTTTTCTCCTCGGCAGCTGCCAGTTCCTGATCAAAATCCGCACGGCAGTCGGCCAGTGCCGCTGTCAGCAGTTCCCGCGCAGCCTTGGCGCAGTGGGCGGCTTCGGCCAGCAGCAGGTCGTGCCAACAGGTGGCGGCAAAGCCGTTTTCCTGCTCGTATGGTGCAAGAAATTCATCCAGCTTTCGGTCGTAATCCGGCAGTGCCCGCAGAAAATCATAGATCTGCAAAATGGCATCGCCCGCCGGTTTATCCGTGCGTCCCTTGCCGTACAGGTCTGCAAAAGCGCAGAAATCCGGGTCGCGGTAGGCGTTTTCCAGCGTTTCGGCCAGTGCCGCCCCCCGCAGCAGCTGCACCGTGCCGGGGTCTGCCGGGGCAAAATCCGGTGGGATATCCAGCGCCTGAAAGTGCTTGTGCAACAGGTTCAGACAAAAGGCGTCAATGGTGCAGATGGGCGCACGCTGCAAAAGCATCCGCTGGCGGCGCAGCATGGTGTTGCCGGGCTGCAGCTGGCTGCGGTGCAGCAGCGCCTGCCCGATGCGGGCGCGCAGTTCTGCCGCCGCCGCATTGGTAAAGGTGACGATGAGCAGCCGGTCGGCGTTGACCGGCTGCTCCGGGTCGGTGATCAGCTGCACCGCCCGCTCGGTCAGCACGGCGGTCTTGCCGCTGCCTGCGGCTGCACTTACCAGCAGCGCACCGCCCCGGTCGGCAATGGCGGCCTGCTGCGCCGGGGTCCATTTAGGTCCGCTCACGGCTGTTCCTCCTTTTCTTCGGGTCCTTCCTCGGGTTCAAAGGGTTTTGCAGGGGCTTCCAGCGCACGCTCGTGCACCCCGGTCTCGTGGCAGCAGATAAAACTGTAATCGCACCATGTGCAGGGGCTTTTGCTGCTGCTCAACACCAGCGGCTCGGCGTCGATCTGCCCGCCGTAAAGCTGCTCGCCCATCTGGGTGACAAGGTCGTCCAGATGCAATTGGATGCGGCTGAGTTTGGCGCTGTCGGCCCGTTTCTCCTTCTGGTAGGGGCTGGGCGCGCCGTTGCGGTAGCCAAAGGGCAGATACTTGCCGGTTTCGTCCGCGTCCATGGCGTCAAAGATCTTCTGCTCGTCCCGTACAAGGCCGTCCAGCTGGTACTCCACCGCCCGGGCAGCCTGTCCGCGCGGCAGGGTCTGGGGGGCGGGGTCGGCCAGCAGATACAAAACGCCCGCCGGCTGCGCACCGGTAAAGCGCCCGCCCGCATCCCGGGTCAGGCTGAACAGATACAACAGCATCTGGCAGTCCAGCCCGCAGTAGACTTCCTTTAAGTCCAGCTTTTTGCTGCCGGTCTTGTAGTCCACCACCCGCACCCAGCGGGTGCCGTCCTCCTCGATCCACTCGTCCGCGCGGTCCACCGTGCCCACCAGCTGCACCGTGCGCCCGTCCGACAGGCGGTACACCTGCCCGGGCACGGCGTCCTCGCCCCGGCCGATCTTCAGTTCACAGGCCACAGGCTTGAATAGGGACTGGTTCTGCTCGTCCCGCAGATAGCACAACAGGCTGGCCATGCTCTTTTTCAGCCGGGAGAGCAGATAGGTAAAGCGTGCGGTATCCTCCGGCAGATAGCGCCGCGCGTACTCGTCCACCAGCGCGGCGGCAAGGTCGGTCATGGCGGCGTCATCCAGTTCCAAGAAGGGGCGCAGCCCGGCGCAGGGGTTGTCTGCCCCGGGGTGGGGGTCCAGTGCCATCTGCAGCACCCAGTGCATCAGCGTACCGCTCTGGTCGGCCGAAAGTTCTGCACGGCGGCGGGGCTTGAGCCCCAGCACATACTGCAAAAAGTAGCCATAGCGGCAGGTGTAATATTTTTCCAGCTGGCTGGGCGAGATGTGCAGCCGCCTGCCCAGCAGCGCTTCCAGCGTGGGCAGATCCTGCACCTGCCGGGGTGGATCCTGCTCCATGCGCTGCAACAGCGCAAGTCCCCGGGGTGCCTGCACCCCCTCGCCGGGGGCGCGCAGCGCCTCGGTCAGGCTGGCGCGCTCCCGCTCGGTCAGCGGCCAGCCGCCGCCCAGCACATCCAGCCCGTCTGCGGGGGTGGCGGCAAGGTCGATCAGTTCCAGCTGCGGCGCGGCAGGCTGCAATGCCTCCACGATGGGCTCCAGCGCAGCACACAGGGTCTGTCCCTGCCCTTTCGGCCAACTCATCCACAGCCCCTTTGCCGGGGCGGTAAGGGCTTTGTAAAAACAGACCTGCTCACGCACAACGCGGTTCTCAAAACAATCCGGCAGGTCGATCTGTTTTGCCATCAGCAGGTCACGGTCGGCGTGGGTCAGCAGACCGCTCTCTGCGGGAGTGCAGGGAAATTCCCCCTCCGCAAGCCCCAGCACGAATACATAGTCCGGCGCATCCAGACGCATTTTGCCGGCACTTGCCAGTACCACCGCATCCAGCGTCTGCGGGATGTGCCCCAGATCAGAGGAGCGCAGTAGCAGGCTGAAAAGATCCTCGTACTCCGGCACGGTGATGCCCTGACTGCCCAGCAGCCGCGCCATCTCGTCCAGCAGCTGCATCACCACGTTCCACTCGCGGGCGGCTTCCTCTGCCGCCGGGATGCTCCGGGCGGTGCGGATATCCTCCACCTGCGCGGTCTGCTGCTCCTCTGCACCCAGTTCCTTCAGGCAGAAATACAGCGCCCGGCTGATCTGCTCGGCGTTGGCGCTGCGCACTCCGCTGCGCAGGGTATCCACCGCCGTCACCAGCTTTTTGCGGGCGTTCTCGGCCCGGGTCAGGTTCAGCGTATCTTCCTCGGTCAGTTCGGCATCGCCAAAGCCCCGGGGGCTTTTGGTAAACTCCGCCCGCCACGCCGCCGCATTGGGCGACCATGTGTAGGCGTAGTTTTCCAGCGCGCAGACCTCCGGCTCGGTCAGGGCGCACAGGCCGGTCTTGGCCAGCACGGTCAGCTGCTCGGTCATGTCCGCGCCCCGCAGCAATGCCAGCAGCGCCCGCACCGCCGTGGCGGGCGCGCTGAACTCCGGGGTGGTGGGCTCGTCGCAGTACAGAGGGATCTCTGCCATGCGGAACTCGTACCGCACCGCAGCCCGGTACAGGCTGATATCGCGGCAGACCACCGCAATTTTTCCGCAGCGCACACCCTGCCGCATCAGGCGGCGGATGGCGGCAGCGGCGCAGCGGGCCTCTTCCTCCCGGCTGGCGGCGGCAAACAGCCGCAGTTCCGGGGCGTTTTCCGGCGGGGTGCAGCTGCCGGTCTCCAGCAGTTCGGTCAAGGCAGCAAGCCCCGGCGCATCCTTATGGCGCAGATCCCGCCGCAGCAGTTCCGGCGCAGCCACCTGTGCGCCGTTTTTGCGTGCCAGCTGGCGCAGCTGCGCCGCCACCTGCTTTGCACCGGAGAACAATTCCAGATCGCCGGGCTGCATGGGTGCGCCGTCCTCGCACAGCGCCACCGTTACGGCGGGCAGCGCGGCCAGCATGGCACCCATCAGCCGCTTCTTGGGTGCGTTGAAGGTGTCGAACTCGTCAATGAACACCTCACGCTCGTGCAAAAAGTCCGGCAGTTCGTCCCGGGCAAGCGCGGCCTCCAGCCGGTCGGCCGCCAGTTCCAGACGGTCGGCAGGGTCCATGCCGGTGCCCGCCAGCAGGCTCTCGTAGCCCTGAAAGATGAGCGCCAGTTCGCCCAACTTTGCGCTCTCGGTGCCACAGTCCCGGGCAAGTTCCTGCAATTGCTGTCCGGAAAGCCCGGCGCTTTTCAGCTCGTCGATGGTCTCGGCCGCCATCTGACAAAAGGCTGCGCTGCGCCGGTGGCGGTAGTAGTAGTGCACATTATCCTGCAATTCCTCCAGCGCACGGCGCACCAGCACCGCCCGCCCGGCATCGGTCAGGGTCTGCACCGCCGCGCCGCCCTCTACCGCAAGGATATGCTCGGCCAGACTGGTAAAGGAATAGCTTTCCACCATACCGGAAAGGGCATCCCCCAGCTCCCGGTAGATACGCGCCTCGGTGCTGGAAGTAAACTGCTCCGGCACCAGCAGGATGCTGCGCTTCCCCGCCTCGGCGCGGGCGCGGATACGGGCATACAGCAGGGTGGTCTTGCCGCTGCCGGAAGCGCCCAGAACCAGTTTCAGCATTTCGGTTTCCTCCCGCTCGTTGATTTTGTCATTATTGTAACACGAAAGCAGAGATAAAACCACAGCTTTTCTTTGCAATCCCCTGCCGGCTGTGGTACACTGAAAAAAACACTCTGCACACCGGAAAGGGACTTTGTATGAAGATTTTAGCCGTTGACTACGGGGACAGCCGCACCGGCCTTGCCACCTGCGACCGCACCGAATTTCTTACCACCGCCATCACGCCCCAGATCACCTTAAAGGCCCGCAACAAGGTAGCCGCCCGGGTATGCGAGGTGGCCAAGGAGATCGAAGCCGAAATGATTTTGATTGGTCTTCCGCTGAATATGGACGGCACCGAGGGCGAACGCGCCGCCAAGAGCCGCAAGCTGGCAAAGACCGTAGAGCTTTGGAGCGGTCTGCCGGTGCGGATGTGGGACGAGCGCCAGACCACCTGTGCCGCCGCCGACCTTCTGGACGAAAGCGGCACCTACGGCAGCCGCCGCAAGGAGATTTTGGATTCGGTCAGTGCCACAGTGATTTTAGAGGACTACCTTGCATGGCGCAAGGAGCACCCCGGGGAACTATAAAAAACGATGCCTGTGCTCACGCACAGGCATCGTTTTTTGACTTTACTATTTACCCCTGATAGGTCTCGATGCTCACGCTGTTGATGGTGATATCGGTGGTGGGCTTCTGGTTTTCGTCCACGGCAGTCTGGGCGATGGTGTCCACGATGTCCATGCCCTCATACACCTGCCCGAATACGGTGTCGGTGTAGTCCAGATAGGGTGCACCGCCCGCCGTCTGGTAAGCGGCTACCACCTCGGCGCGGTAACCGGCGGCGTTCATCTGGTCTGCCAGTTCCTGCGTTACCGACTGGTCTCCTGGCAGCGACTCCACCACATAGAACACGCTGGCGCACGCGCCGGAGGCGTCCACACCCATGCACAGCGCCCCGGCGTAGTGGTGCAGGCTGTCCGATGCTTCCACCGGGTAGCGATTGCCCTTCCAGATAGTAGCGCCTTTGCCGTCTGCGCCCTGCCCGGCTTCCACCACGAACTGGTTCTCCACCCGGCTCACGGTAAGACCGTTATAGTAGCCCTGCTGCACAAGACCGATGAAGTTATCGCAGGCCTGCGGGGCCTTTTCCGGGAAGAGCACCGCCCGGAAAACACCCGCAGAGGTATCGAACACCGCAACGGTGTCCCCCGCTGCCGGGTGGGTGAACTGCAGCTCGGCCGATTCCACCGCCGGGCGGCTGATGCTCTGGACTTTGCTGCCGTTCTCCTGCGGCCGCAGGCTGCAGCCGGTAAGCAGCAGCACCGCCGCAAGACAGACTGCCCCGAATTTTTTCAACATATTCCCGCTCCCTGTTCCATATACTGTACTGCACGCTGCACAGTGCAGCGCAAAAGATTCAACCAGTAGTATACCATATTCTGCGCGGCAGTGCGAGAGGAAATTGCGTGAAAATTTATCCAATGATTTCTGTGCGAAAAAGCATCTTGACGAACTGCGCAAAACACGCTACACTATAAGCAGACCAAGCGGGACGCAGCCCGCTGCATCAACTGCTTTTTGTGATAAAGCAATACAGGAGCGTATTATGTCTGACGAGATCAAGAACCCCAATACGGAAGAAGAATATCAGCCTGACCTGATGACCCTTGAGGACGAGGACGGCAACGAGGTCACCTTTGAGGTGATCGATGCGCTGAACCACAAGGGCGTGCATTATCTGGCTGTTGTGGAATACGCCGAGAACGAAGAGGACCTGAACGAGGACGCCCAGCTGGTGATCCTGAGTGTCGGGGAGGACGACGAAGGCGAATATCTGGACGTTGTGGAGGATGACGAGGTGCTGATGGAAGTCAGCAAGCTGTTCGAGCAGCGTCTGAGCGAGGACTACGATATCGAGTAAGTCCTTTGACGGATTGACCCGTGCAAGACTTCCTGCCCGGCTCGATTTGTTGCGGTTTGTATGATCCTACTAATCATTCAACGGGAGCCCGGAGTTCTCCGGTGGATTGCAGACCTCCCCGCCATGGGTCGACCATGGAGGTTCGATGAGGAAGCGTGATTCCGGAGACAGGGCACCCACCTGTCCGTAAGGGTAGGTTTGATTGACCGCAGACGACCGGGCGGGATCTTTATAGTAATCCAATCCACCGCTTGTGCACCTGCAAACACAGGGCACGGCTGTGGATTTTTTTATCACCATTTGAAAGGATGTGCAATTGCGGCATGAGTTCTGAGCATCTGGTTGGTACCTCCATTCCCCGGTTCACCTTTGACACTCCCACCACCCCGGGTAACGATTTTTACGCCCTGTGTGCGGGCACCGAGCCCCTGTGCATGATCTTTCTGCCCGGGTTCGACCACCCGGTCACCCGGGAATACCTTGCCCGCTACTTAAAGACCCTGCCGCGGCTGCGGGGCGTGCGGCTGGCGTGCGTGGTGCGCTCTGCCCCCCGCGCGGTGGCCGAGGCTACGCAGGGCAAGGAATTTCCCTTTCCCATCATCTGCGATGCGCCGGGCGTGCTGTACAGCTACTTGGGCGTGGAGCAGGCACGCGGGCTTTTAAGCTGGAGTTTTTCTGCCCAGCGCATCTACAAAAGTGCCCGGGATGCCGGCTACAAATACGACCGCAATGCCCCGCAGATTCTGCCCATGACCCTGATCGTAGGGCACGAGGGCAAGATCTTGTTCACCCACTCCGGCCGCAGCCAGACCGACCTGCCGGAGGACTGCGTTGCCATCCGGGAACTTGCCCGCGAGGTGGTGCACACCAAGGCCGCAGACCAGCGCCGCGCAAGCCACCACTGCTCGGACGAAACGCTGACCCTGCCCGACCTCATCGGCTGGGATGATGTGGATAACGACCGCTAAAATAACGCGCAGACTGTGCTTTACACAAAGGCAGGGCACCCCCGCCACGGGAGTGCCCTGCCTTTTCATTTGTTCGTGTGCCTTATTACTCCATCGTTCCGTCCCCGCCCATCAGTGCCGTCATCTCACGGATACGGTCAAGAGGGAACGGCGGTTCGCAAAGCGGCTTCATTGCAATGGACATCAGCTTCATCGGATTATCATCGGCTGCGACCCTGTTGGAATCCAGCTTTCCGCAGCGGCGGCAGCGATGGACGATGGCCCACTCGCCGCCCTTCCGCACCCAAACTGCCACGGGCTCCATCAGTCCGCCGCAGTCCGCTGCCCTGTCGCCGGGCTCCTCGTCAACGTGCAGACTGCACAGGCAATTCGGGCAATGGTTGCGGTGGGCACTGCCTGCCCCCTCGGGAATGACAACGCGTCCGCAGTTCCTGCAGGTGAACACCTCGTTGCAGGCGTGTGTTTTATAATAACCCTTTTCAAATGTCTTGCGTTTATTTTCACGATTCATGATTGATTTTCCTCCAGAATGATGCGTATGTGCGATCATGCGGGAGGTGCGAACGAAAGATGTAGCGCAAACCTCCCGGTTCAGCGCACAATCTTCAATTCACGAGAACACTTCATTCAGCATACTCCTTTTGTTTCAAAGCTTTGCAGAGCCGGATGCCCTGCTTACCACCAGAATATAGCATAGTGAAAAATGCTTGTCAAGGCTGTTTTTTCAAAAGATTTGCACATCCGTACGCTATAAAACGGCTGCCGCACGCAAAAGTGCAGCAGCCGTTTTGTTATTCTTCCTCCGGTTCTTCGCTGAACAGTTCCGGAATGCAGCCAAGGGCGGCCAAGCCCACCAGCGCAAACACGATGCGGGACCACACCGAGGTGCTGCCGCCCAGCAGCCAGCCCACAAGGTCGAACTGAAAAAGCCCCACGAGCCCCCAGTTCACACCGCCCACAATGAGCAGCAGCAGGCAGATTTTGTAAAAGGTCTGCATAAAAAGACCTCCTTCCTTTGGGGGCAGTATGCCCTGCGGGAAGGAGGTTTATACTTTTTTTAGCGGATTACCCGGGCACCGCCGCGATCGGGCTTGGCAACGTAGACCTGCGGCCACTGCCGCTTTGCTGCCGCTGCGGCGGCTCTGGCGGCAGCTTCGTCCCGGAACACGCCGAACACCGCCGCGCCGCTGCCGGTCATCAGCGCAGTGACAGCGCCGTTCGCCCGGAGCAGGGCTTTGATCGCCTCGTTGTCCTTTGCGCCGCTGCACTCCTCCAGCGCGTTGCCGGCGGCAGCGCATACGGCATCTAAATCTCCGGTGCGGATGGCTTTCTCCTGCGCCTCACAGTCCGGGTGGGTGCTGCTGCCCACGGTATCGTAGGCCGCAAAGGCCTCCGGGGTGGACACGCCGTAGTCCGGCATCACTACCGTGAACCAGCAGTCCGGCACAGGGGGCAGCGCCTTGAGCAGGTCGCCCACGCCCTGCACCCGGCAGGTGCCGCCCATCAGGGCAAAGGGCACGTCCGCACCGATGCCTGCGCCCAGCGCGCACAACTCGCTCATGGAAAGCTTTGCACCGTACAGGGCGTTCAGACCCACCAGCACAGCGGCGGCGTCTGCACTGCCGCCTGCCATGCCCGCCCGCACCGGGGTATTTTTATAGATGGTGATATCCACTCCCGCCAGCAAGCCGGTGTAGTGGAAGAACGCCAGCGCCGCCTTGATGGCGGTATTTTTATCGTTGGGCTGCACAGGGCTGCCCGGCAAACGCAGACTGAGCCCGGCGCTGCGGCGCAGCATCACCCGCTCGTACAGGGTAATGGTCTGCATGGTCATATCCAGCGCATGGTAGCCGTTGGGCAGCAGCCCCACCACATCCAGTGCCAGATTGAGCTTGGCCGGGGCCAGCACGGTCACTGCGTTTTTCCACTCTCGCCGTTCCATCTGTGTTCCTCCTCAGTTGCCGTGGTAGATGTTGTTTTCCACCAAAAACTCCCGGATGCGCTTCAGCGCCTCGGTCAGGTGTTCCACGCTGTACGCGTAGGAAACGCGGCAGTACCCCTCGCCGGAAGCGCCAAAGGCATCGCCGGGGATGATGGCAACGTGCTTTTGCTCCAAAAGCTTTGTGCAGAACTCCTGACTGCTCATGCCGGTGCTCTTGATGCAAGGGAAGGCGTAGAACGCGCCCCGGGGCTCGAAGCAGGTCAGACCCATATCGTTGAAGCTGCGCACCACCAAGCGGCGGCGCATATTGTACTCGTCCCGCATCCGGTCGATCTCGCCGTCGCACTCCTTCAGGGCGGTGATGGCGGCGAACTGGCTGGTGGTGGGGGCGCTCATGATGGCGCTCTGGTGGATCTTGGTCATAATTTTAATGACCGCCTCCGGGCCGCAGGCATAGCCCAGCCGCCAGCCGGTCATGGCGTAGCTTTTGGAAAAGCCGTTCACCACGATGGTGCGCTCTGCCATGCCGGGCAGGGTGGCAATAGAAACGTGCGGCCGCAGGCCGTAGTTTAGTTCTGCGTAGATCTCGTCAGACAGCACCATGATGTCGGTGCCGCGCAGCACCTCGGCCACTGCTTCCAGATTCTCCCGCTCCATCACCGCTCCGGTGGGGTTGTTGGGGAAGGGCATGATGACCAGCTTGGTCTTGGGGGTGATGGCAGCCTTCAGCGCATCGGCACGCAGACGGAACTCGTCCTCCTGACGGCAGGCAACGTGCACCGGCACGCCGCCGGACAGGGTGGTGATAGGCTCATAGCACACAAAGCAGGGCTCCGGGATGATCACCTCGTCCCCGGGCTTGACCAGCGTGCGAATGCACATATCAATGGCTTCGCTGCCGCCCACGGTCACAAGGATCTGCCGCATGGGGTCGTAGCGCAGGTTCATGCGCCGCTCCAGATACCGGCTGATCTCGGCGCGCAGTTCCTTTAAGCCAGCGTTGGAGGTATAGCGGGTGCGTCCGTGCTCAAGGCTGTCGATGCCGGCCTCGCGCACAGCCCACGGGGTCTTGAAATCCGGCTCGCCTACGCCAAGGCTGATGCACTCGGGCATTTCGGCGGCCAGATCGAAAAATTTGCGGATGCCGGAGGGGCGCATGGCCTTGGCGGCAGGCGCGATCAGTTTATCATAATCCATCACAGCACCGTGCACTCTCTTTCATCAATTTCTTCATCCTGATACAGCCGCCCCTCTTTTTTGTAGGTGCGCAGCACAAAATGGGTGGCGGTGGACAGCACATCGTCCAGCGGCGAAAGCCGCTTTGCCACAAACAGGGCGATCTCCTGGAAGGTCTGCCCCTTGATCACCAGCTGCAGGTCGTACCCGCCGCTCATCAGCAGCACGCTCTCCACCTCGTCAAAGGCGGCGATGGTGGCAGCGATCTCGTCAAAGCCGCGGCTCTTTTTGGGGCTGACGTTCAACTCGATGACCGCCTCCACGCGGTTCACCTTGGCCTTTTCCCAGTCCACAAGGGTCTTGTAGCCCTTGATGATGCCCTGCGCCCGGGCAAGGTCCATCATCGCCGCCACCTCGGCGGGGGATTTGTTCAGCATGGTGGCAATGTCCTCCACGGGCAGACGGGCGTTGTTTTCCAGAATCTTCAAAAGCTGTTCCATTGTTATATACTCCTTATCAACCCTCTACACGGAAATCCGTGGGAAATTAAGTATAAGTATAGCACAAGCCCCGGCAGATTGCACTTGATTTTTATATAGAATGTCTTTTACCCCTGTATTCTGCTCTTTTTTACAAAAAGTGTGTTCAAAATTTGCTAAATCTGCTATACTGGAAGGGTAAGCGTGTGCCGGGTCTTTTGCGGCACCAATCACTATAAGGAAAACGAGGGTGGAAACCATGAAAGCTTTCATTACCGTCATTGGACACGATACCGTGGGCGTTGTCGCAAAGGTGGCCGGTCTGTGCACCGAACTGAACATCAATATCGAGGATGTGACCCAGAGCATCCTGCAGGGGATGTTTGCCATGATCATGCTGGTGGATCTTTCCAACTGCAATGTTGACCACGACCAGCTGCACAAGCGCACCGATGCGCTTGCCGCCGAGATGGGGATGCAGATCAACGTGACCCGTCAGGAAGTTTTTGACGCCATGCACACCATCTGAGCCGGAAAGGAGCCCGCAACCGTTATGAGTATGTTTAACACCGGGGATATCCTGGAAACCATCGAGATGTTCACGCAGGATAATCTGGACGTGCGCACCGTGACCATGGGCATCAGCCTGCTGGACTGCATCGACCCGGACCCCAAGAAGGCCTGCGAGAATATCTACAACAAGATCACCACCAAGGCCGCGAACCTTGTCTCCGCCGTGGAGCGCATCAGCGCTGAGTACGGCATCCCCATCATCAACAAGCGCATCAGCGTCACCCCCATTGCCATGCTGCTGGGTGCCTGCCCGGAGGCAGACCCCGTGGACTTTGCAAAAACGCTGGACGCCGCCGGCAAAAAAGTGGGCGTCAATTTTGTAGGCGGCTACAGCGCACTGGTGCACAAGGGCTTTTCTGCCGGTGACCGCCGCCTGATCGAGTCCATCCCCCGCGCACTGGCCGAGACCGATATCGTGTGCAGTTCGGTAAACATCGGCGCCACCAAGGCCGGTCTGAATATGGACGCCATCAAGCTGATGGGCGAGGCCGTAAAGAAGGCCAGCGAGCTGACCGCCGACCGTCAGTGCATCGGCGCTGCCAAGCTGGTGGTGTTCTGCAACGCACCGGAGGATAACCCCTTCATGGCCGGTGCCTTCCACGGCCCCGGCGAGCCGGACTGCGAGATCCATGTGGGCGTTTCCGGCCCGGGCGCTGTGCGCGCTGCGCTGGCTCGTCTGCCCAAGGACGCCCCCATTGACGAGGTGGCAGAGCTTGTCAAGCGCACTGCCTTCAAGATCACCCGCGTAGGTCAGCTGGTGGCAAACCTTGCCTCCAAGGCACTGGGCGTGCCCGCCGGTATCATAGACCTTTCGCTGGCTCCCACCCCGGCCATCGGCGACAGCGTGGCCAACATTCTGGAAGAGATGGGTCTGGAGACCTGCGGCTGCTGCGGCACCACCGCCTGCCTTGCCCTGCTGAACGATGCTGTGAAGAAGGGCGGCGTGATGGCCTCCAACCACGTTGGCGGCCTGTCCGGTGCCTTTATCCCGGTCAGCGAAGATGCCGGTATGATCCACGCTGCCGAGATCGGCTGCCTGACCATTGAAAAGCTGGAAGCCATGACCGCCGTCTGCTCTGTGGGCATCGACATGGTCATCATCCCCGGCGACACCACCCCTGCCGTCATCAGTGCCCTGATCGCGGACGAGGCCGCCATTGGCATGGTGAACAGCAAGACCACCGCCGTGCGCGTCATCCCCGCCATTGGCCGCAAGGCCGGTGAGGTGCTGGACTTCGGCGGTCTGCTGGGCTATGGCCCCATCATGCCGGTGAACAGCCACGACCCCTCGGTGTTCATCAACCGCGGCGGCCGCCTGCCCGCCCCCATGCAGTCCCTGAAGAACTAACATAAACTCCCTCTCCGTCATTTTGCAGTAATGACGGAGAGTTTTTTGTATAACCCCGCTGCAGCAGACCCATCCTCTGGTTATCATTTCCAGAAGAGGGGTCTGTTTTTTATGGTTCGTTTTCTCTTAAAGCCGCTTTCCGTCCGGCAGATGCGGCTGCTGTGCGCCAGTGTGCTGGTGGGCTTTGCACTGTGCGGCGCTTTGCAGGGGCTGTGCTGGGGGCGTACCCAGCTGGATGCCGGGGCTGCGCTGTGCGCCGACACCCTGCGGCTGCACATCCGGGCAGCCAGCAATGCCATAGCTGACCAGAGCGCAAAACTCCGGGTGCGGGACGCGGTGCTGACCGTGATGCAGCAATGCCCGGCGCAGAGCGCGCCGGAAGCGCGGGCATGGGCGGCAGGGCAGCTTTTGCATTTCCAACTGGCGGCGCAGCGGGCACTGGCCGTGCAGGGCATCCATGCCCCGGTGCGGGTGTATCTTGTCAATATGTACTTTCCCGCCCGGCGCTACCCCACCGGTCAGCTGCCCGCCGGGCGGTACGATGCGGTGCGCATCGACATCGGCAGCGGCGGCGGGCGCAACTGGTGGTGTGTGCTGTACCCGGGGCTGTGCAGCTTTGCGCAGGGCGGCTACGCCCTGCCTGCGGAGAACGACCTTGTCTGCGGGCAGTACATCCTGCGGTTCCGGCTGGTGGACTGGGCACACCGGCTGACTGCCCGGCGGCAGACGGTGCTGCTGGCGGGGTGACGCCACACCCCGCCGGAGCATAGCATGGAGGGAAAGGAGGGATCCCTCTATGGCGATTCCCGGTTATTATTCCCTGCTCCAGCGCGGCTCCTCCGGGCCGGACGTGGCACTTGTGCAGACGTGGCTCAACGGTGTGCGCGATGCGTGCACATGGTACGATGCGCTGAAGGCAGACGGCAAGTTCGGCGTTGGCACCCAGCGTGCTGTGCAGGAGTTCCAGCTGAAAAACAAGATGAACATGGACGGCAAGGTGGGACAGAACACATGGAACGTGCTCTACACTCGCTACACCGCAAAGCACGGGCTGAAGGTGCCCTACCCCGGCATCGTGCTGCACACCGGCTCCTCCGGCGGCACAGTGCGGCTGGTGCAGCAGAAACTCAACTCTCTGGGCGAGCGGCTGAAGGATGACGGCAAGTACGGTGCAGCCACCGCTGCCGCCGTGCAGCGGTTCCAGCGGCGCAACGGTCTGACGGCAGACGGCAGCGTGGGCTACGCTACTTGGGAGAAAATGTTCTGATATACGCAGGCCGTAAAACGATTTGGAATGGCCTCCGCGTGCGCTTTGGCCATATTCAGCGGAAAAATCATTTTAAATTTCGGGACACCGGAGCGTCTGCGGACGCTCCGGTGTCCCATTTTCACAGAAGGGGTCGCAACGGCAAACAGCAGTTGTCCGTTTTTCTGTTCTCCTTGGTTGCGCGTGCAGCGGCGGCTGCGTTATAATAGGGCAAAGCGTTTTTTGAAAGGCGGTGTTCCTGTTTGCGTTTTCTGCATTTGTCCGACCTGCATCTGGGCAAGCGGGTGTGCGAGTTTTCCATGCTGGAGGATCAGCGGTATATTCTGGAAGAGATCTTAGCCCTGCTGGATGAGACTCCTGTGGACGGCGTACTGCTGGCCGGGGACCTTTACGACAAGCCCGTTCCCCCTGCCGAGGCGGTGCGGCTGCTGGACTGGTTTTTGACCCAGCTGGCAGCGCGGAAGCTGCCGGTATTCGCCATCAGCGGCAACCACGATTCTGCCGACCGGGTGGCCTTTGGCTCTGCCCTGCTGGCCGACAGCCGGGTCTACGTCAGCCCGGTGTTCACCGGTGCGCCGCAGCCCATCCCTTTGCAGGACACCCACGGCACGGTGGATGTGTACTTACTGCCCTTTTTAAAGCCCGCCATGGTGCGGCACGTCTGGCCGGATGAGCCCATTGAAAGCTACAACGATGCCCTTGCCTGTGTGCTGCGGCACTGCACCCCGGACCCCGGCCACCGCAGCGTGCTGGTGGCGCACCAGTTCGTTGCGGGTGCTGCCGCCTGCGAGAGCGAGGAGCTTTCGGTGGGCGGGGTGGACAGCGTGGACGCCGCCCTGTTCGATGCCTTTGACTATGTGGCGCTGGGGCATCTGCACAGCCCGCAGAAGGTAGGGCGGGAGACGTTGCGCTACTGCGGCACGCCGCTGAAATATTCCTTCTCGGAGGCGGGGCAGAAGAAAAGTGCTACCTTTGTGGAGTTGGGTGCAAAGGGCGAGGTGCACATCACCACTGCGCCCCTGACCCCCCGGCACGACCTGCGCGGGCTGCGGGGCAGCTACATGGAGCTGACCGACCGCCGCTGCTACGAGGGCACCGCCGTAGACGATTACCTGCACATCACCCTGACCGATGAGCAGGATGTGCCGGATGCGCTGGCGCGGCTGCGGGTCATCTACCCCAACCTGATGCAGCTGGACTACGACAACAAGCGCACCCGCCAGCAGCAGGAGATCTGCGCCCCGGAGCGCACCGAGAGCATCTCCCCGCTGGAGCATCTGGCAGCCTTTTATCAGCTGCAAAATAACCAGCCCCTGACCGCCGAGCAGACGGCGTTCTGCCAAGCACTGATCGAGGAGATCTGGAAGGAGGGCGACACCGTATGAGACCGCTGCGACTGACCCTTTCGGCCTTTGGTCCCTATGCCGCCCAGACCACCCTTGACCTTGAAAAGCTGGGCAGGGGCGGGCTTTACCTCATTACCGGCGACACCGGCGCGGGCAAGACCACCCTTTTTGATGCCATCACCTATGCGTTGTACGATCATTCCAGCAGCGGCATCCGGGAAGGCTCCATGCTGCGCTGCAAGTACGCGGATGATAAGACCCCCACCTTTGTGGAACTGGAATTTGAGGTGCACGGTGTGCGCTACACGGTGCGCCGCAACCCGGAGTACCAGCGCCCCAAAGCCCGGGGCGAGGGCATGACCACCGAAAAGGCGGATGCTACCCTGACCTACCCGGACACCCGCCCGCCGGTGACCAAGGCGAAGGACGTGACCGCCGCCGTGCAGGAGATCATCGGGCTGGACTACAACCAGTTTTCCCAGATCGTACTCATTGCGCAGGGGCAGTTCACAAAGCTGCTCAATGCCTCCACCGAGGAGCGCAGCCGCATCTTCCGCAAGCTGTTCCGCACCCAGCGCTATGCCCAGCTGCAGGAGCGCTTACAGGCCGAAGCCTCCGCGCTGAACCAGCAGCGCACCGCCCAGAACGCCAAGCTGGACAGCCTGCTGTCCGGGCTGCAATTCAGCCCGGAGGACCCGGACGCCGAGGCGCTGCGCGCCCTGTGCGCCCAGACCGTACCGGAAACGGCGCTTGCCTTACTGGATGCTCTGACCGCCCGGCAGGCGGCGGCACTGGAGGAAGCCGGCGCCGCCCTGCACACCACCGAAGCCCAGCTGGACACGGTGCAGCAGCAGTTGGGCGCAGCCGCACAGGCGCAGCGGCTGGCGCAGCAGCTGGCTGCACGGCAGGCAGAACTCGCCGCCGCAAGACCCGCACTGGACGCCGCCCGCACCGAGGCCGACCGCCACGCCGGGGACGCCGCGCAGCTGGATGCCCTGACCGCGCAGGTGGCGCAGGCGCAGAGCGCTCTTGCAGCTTATGACGCGCTGGACGCGGTCTGCCGCCAGCAGACCGCGGCGCGGAACGCCGCCCGGCTGGCGGCGGCACAGGCGCAAAAGCGCCGCACCCAGCTGGACAGCCTGAACGCCGACCTTGCTGCCGCCGAAGCCGAACTTGCCGCACTGGCAGATGCAGACACCCGGCTGCTGACCCTGCAAAACCGCAGCGCCCAGCTGGCGCAGCGCGGCGAAGCGCTGACAAAGCTGGAGCAGCGCCTTGCGGACTGCCAGCGGCAGGCCAAAACCGCCCACAAGGCACAGGAGAGTTACCGCACCGCTGCTGCCGCACAGGACGAAGCCCACGCCCGGCGGGACGCGCTGGAGCGGGCGTTTCTGGACGCACAGGCAGGGCTGCTGGCCGAGAGCCTGACCGAGGGCACACCCTGCCCGGTGTGCGGCAGTACCCATCACCCTGCCCGCGCCCTGCTGCCCCATACCGCGCCCACGCAGGCACAGGTGGAGGCCGCGCGGCAGTCTGCTGCCGCCGCCGACCGGCAGGCGCAGAGCGCCAGCGCCGCCGCCCAGAGCGCACTGGCCGCTGCCAACGAAGCAAAAACCTCCCTCCGGCGGGATGCCGAGACCCTGCTGCCGGAGCGCTTTACTGCCTCCGAGGGCACAGTACCGCTCACCTTTGCCCTGATGACCAACGTGCTGCGTGAGGAAAGCGCCGCTTTGCAGACGGCACAGGCAGACTGTGCCGTACAGTGCCGACAGGCCGAGGCCGACTGCCGCCGCAAGGCGCAGCTGGAAACCGACCGGCAAGCCAAGACCCGCCAGCGCCCGGCGTTGGAGCAGGCCGCTGCCGAGGCCGACCGCAGCGCCGCCGCCCAGAATGCCAGCGCAGACGCGCTGGAGGGGCAAATCGCAGAGCGGCGCACCGCCCTGCCCTACCCCCAGCGTGCAGACGCACAGGCGGCGCTGGACAAGCTGGAAGCCGACCGCAGCGCCCTGCGCACCGGCATGGACACGGCGCAGCGCCGCCTGAAGCAGGCCGAGCAGAGCGTTGCCGCCGCCGAAGCCGCCGTAGAAGCGCTGCGCACGCAGCAGACCGCCGCCCAAAAGGAACTGCCCGACCGCAGCGCCGAGGAACTTACCGCACAGCAGACCGCGCTGACCGCCGCGCGGGAGACCCTGCGCAGCCGGGAAAAGCAGCTTTCGGCACAACTGCTGCCCAACCGCAAAACGGCAGCGCAGTACCGCGCTGCCACCGAGGCGCGGCAGACACTGGAAAGCCGATGGCAGTGGGTCAGCGCACTGGCTGCCACAGCGGGCGGCACTTTGACCAGCAAACAGAAGATACGCCTTGAGGCCTACATCCAGATGAACTATCTGGACCGCATTTTGCGCTACGCCAACACCCGGCTGATGCAGATGACCGCCGGGCAGTACGAGCTGGAGCGCATCGGTGCAGAAAACCAGCGCAGCCAGTCCGGGCTGGACCTTGGCGTCATCGACCACTACAACGGCACCCGCCGCAGCGTAAAGACCCTTTCCGGCGGCGAAAGCTTCAAGGCCTCGCTGGCGCTGGCGCTCGGCCTTTCAGACGAGGTGCAGAGCAGCGCTGGGGGCATCCGGCTGGATACTTTGTTCCTCGACGAGGGCTTCGGCTCGCTGGACGAGGAATCGCTGGAACTGGCCATCCGGGTGCTCTCCGGCCTGACCGAGGGCGACCGGCTGGTGGGCATCATCTCCCATGTGGGGGCGCTCAAGGACCGCATCGACCGGCAGGTGGTGGTGCACAAGGCACGCACCGGCGGCTCCACCGTAGAACTGCGGGTGTAAAACGCCGCCGGCGGGGCACACTAGGGGTGGAGGTGAATTTTGATGAATTCTCTGGAACCCTTCATCCGCCACGAACTGGAAAACCAGCCCGGCACCGCTGCCGCCCCGCAGGCAAACAGCACCCGCAACGCCCCGCCGCTGGGCAGTATGCCCCTGCAGCCCCCGGCTGCGCCAGACACGCCCGGCACCCAGCTGCCTCCGACGGAGCTGCCGCAGCCGGAAAAGCCCGGCGTCCCCATGACCGATGGCACCCCAATGGCCTGCCGCCAGAGGAATGCCGCCGCCTTTCTGGCCGGGGACGTGCAGACCAGCGTGATGGCGCACTACGCGCCCGAGCTGTTCAGCACAAAGCAAAAGCTGCACAGCCGCCACCCCGCCCCGGACGAGGACACCGCCGCCGTTTTGGAACTGGTGGAATGGCGCGAGGACGCCCCTTACGGCTGAGCGTCACAAAAATTTTTTAAAATATTTCAGTTTACCTGTTGAAATCTCGCCGCACTTCCCTTATTATGGTAGCATACAAACATAAAGGCAGGTTTTGCAATATGGCAGAGATCAAATATGAAGTTGTCCAGCGTGTAGCCGTGCTGAGCCAGCGTCCCCGCGGCTGGGAGCGTCAGCTGAACCTTATCAGCTGGAACGACGGCGAGCCCAAGTACGACATCCGCGACTGGTCCCCGGACGGCACCCGCATGGGCAAGGGCATCTCCCTGAGCCATGACGAGCTGGCCATCCTCAAGGGCATTCTGGAGGATATGGAGCTGTGAGCGGGGGCGACCGCGCAGAGTTTCTGGACATCTGGCAGCAGCACGTCACCCGCCCGGGCAGTGAAAAGCTGCTGGACTGGCTGGACAAAAAGACGGATTTTTTCGCCGCACCGGCCTCTACCCGCTTTCACGGGGCCTGTGAGGGCGGGCTGTGTATGCACAGTCTGAACGTCTACCATGCGCTGCACGACAGCTTTTTCACCGAGGGTGAAAGCGAGGAAAGCTACGCCATCTGTGCCCTGCTGCACGATCTGTGCAAGGCCAACTACTACAAGCTGGGCACCCGCAATGTGAAGAACGAAGCCACCGGTCAGTGGGAAAAAGCGCCCTTTTACAGTGTGGAGGACCTGTTCCCCTATGGTCACGGCGAAAAGAGCGTGTTCCTGATCGAGCGGTTCATGAAGCTGAGGGTGGAGGAAGCGGTTGCCATCCGCTGGCACATGGGCGGCTTTGATGATGCTGCCCGAGGCGGCTGCTTTGCCATCTCGGAGGCATACGACAAGTACCCGCTGGCGGTCAAGCTGCACATCGCAGACCTGCAGGCTACCTATCTGATGGAGCACCGCACCAGTAATATGCGCTAGAAAGCAAAAAAGCGTTGCACAGTGTTTTGTGCAACGCTTTTTGTTATCCGTTTTCTTTATTGCAGTACATCCGGGCATCCGCCTGACGGATGGCCTCGGTCAGGGGCTGCACATCGCATACCCCGCCAATGCTTACCGAAAGCTGGATCTCCGGGTGGCTGGGCACCCGTGCCGTCTGCACGGCGTCCTGCACACGCCGGATGACGCTTTCCACACCGTTAGAACGGCTCTGGGGCATCAGCAGCAAAAATTCGTCGCCGCCGTAGCGGATCAGGATATCGGTCTGGCGCAGACAGCCCTGCATGGCTGCGGCCACCGTTTTCAGTGCTTCATCCCCCACCAGATGCCCAAAGCTGTCGTTGACCGACTTGAACTGATCCACGTCGATCATCGCCACGCCGCCGTGCATCTCGCCCCCGGCAAGGAACTTATCAAAATAGCGGCGGGTGTAGGCCCCGGTCAAAGGGTCTACGAATGCGCTGCGCTCCATTCCATCGCAGCGGTCCAGCAGCAGCCGGTGGCCGCCCATATCCAGCCAGCGGCCGTCCGTCAGCCGGGTGACCAGTTCCAGCATACAGCCCCTGCCGCCTACTTCGATGTACTTGGAGATGACAAAGTAGGCTTCCTCGTCCTTGAACTCGATCTTGTTCAGGATGGTCTTGCGGGCGTAGGCCTTGGCAGAGATGCAGTTTTCGCACCGGGAGTCCCGGTTCCACACCATGTGGCAGTTGCCGGGCTTTTCCGTCAGGATGCCGTCATTGTCCAGCGTAAGCACCTTGCGGTGCCCCGGGTCTACCAGACGCGCTACGTCAAAAATGCCCTGCAGCCGCCGCAGGAAGTGGGCAGGGTCCTCCTCCGGGTCGAGCGCGGTCAGCAGCTCCGCCTGATGCTCTACGCGGTGCTGCTCATCGGTCAGCTGCCCCAGCACGTTCACGCAGCGGCGCACCCCGGCACCGCTCCAGATGGTGTGCAGCGCCATCCGGTGCAGCCGCGGCTCTCCGTCCCGCTCCACCATGACTGGCAGCACCACGTCCGGTGCTTCCGGCGTAGCGCGGCTGATGGCCTTGGAAAGCTTGCGCCGATCCTGCTCGTTCCAAAAAGCGGAGCCCCTTGCCCTGTGCAAAATCCGTTACCGTTTTTTGCTGCATGAGCTCGGCGTGGTAGTCATGCACCGTCACACTGCCGGCCAAAAGGTCGTAGTCGAACCGGATGCCGCCGCACTGAGCGGCGTAGAAATCCGTGCGCTCCTTTTCCTGCTCCAGCAGCAGCTGAGCGTGGTTCTCCCGGGGCAGCGCCTCCCGGTGCAGGATCTCCTCGGAAAGGCGGTGGGTCTCCTGCCGGAAGCCCCGGTCCCACTCCGAGCGCGTCAACTCGGTGCGCAGCTGCTCCGAGGACTCCTGCAGGCAGTCCAGCAGCAGCGGGTTAAAGGCGCCGCACTCGCCGTTCAATATCATGCGCAGCGCGGTGTCGTGGTCGTAGGCGTGCTTATAGCAGCGCTCGCTGGTCAGGGCGTCGTACACGTCCGCCAGCGCCACCACTTGCGCCGCAATGGGGATCCCGTCCCCCCGCAGCCGGTCGGGGTAGCCATTGCCGTCCCAGCGCTCGTGGTGCCAGCGGCAGATGGCGTGCGCCACCTGCAAAAGCGGCTCGTCCTGCGCAATCGCCTGTCCCAGATCCTGCAGCATCTGCGCACCCGCCACGGTATGGTTCTTGATGATGGCAAACTCCTCGGCGGTCAGGCGGCCGGGCTTGTTCAGGATTTCCTCCGGGATAACGATCTTGCCGATATCGTGCAGTGCCGAGGCGGTGCTGATGCGGGCGATATCGCTTTCGTCCAGCTGATAGTGGTCAGTCTTTTGCACCAGCCGATGCAAAAGCAGGTCGGTCAGGGTGCGGATATGCAGGACATGAAGCCCGCTTTCGCTGTTGCGGAACTCCACCACATGGCTCAGGATGCTGATCATCAGCACGCTGTTGTGCTCTTTTTCGTACACCTGATCGGTGACAAGGCGTGTGAGCCGTTTTTGCTTGGCGTACAGCATAAGGATATTCTTCACCCGGCGTATGATCATGATCCGCTCAAAGGGGCGGCGGATATAGTCTGCCACACCCAGATCGTAGGCGCGCTCAATGTTGGCGGTATCCTCTGTCGCCGAGATGACGATGACCGGGATCTCGTCCAGCCATGCGTGGTACTTCATCACCCGCAGCACGTCAAAGCCGTCCATGCCGGGCATCATCAGGTCCATCAGCAGCAGGGAGATATCCGTGCGCTGCCGCATCAGTTCCACCGCTGCTGCGCCGTCCTCTGCCTCCAGATAGTCATAGCCATCGCCCAGTATCTCCTTGAGCAGGGCACGGTTGATTTCGGAATCATCCGCGATCAGGATCTTCGGTTTCTCGTTCGTGGCCATGTCTCTCCTTTTGCAGCGCAGTATTCTGTCCCGGCTCCGCTCCGGGCACGCCGTCCGCACTGACCGGATGCAGCGAACTTACGCCCGGCATCCTCAATTTTTTTACATTCATTTATACTTTAATAGATTCTGCGGCAAAATGCAAGGCTGCGTGCAACATTTCTGCCATTTTCCGGTATTTTCTGCAAACGTTCTCATTCCCGGTTGTATAAATACAGTTTAATCCATATAGCAAAAAGGACTGCTGCGCAAAACACGCAGCAGTCCTTTTTTAGTTCACTCTTGGGGCATCATGGAATCGAACCAGCCCATCAACTCCGCAGCCATCTGCTCCAGCCGGGTCTCCGGCTTCCATGCAGACTGTGCGGGCTCCGGCGGCAATGCCTGCTCCGGGGCGCAGAGCAACTCTTCCGTTTCCGGTGCGGGCTGCTCCGGTGCAGCCTCGCACTGCGGCACAGCCTCTGGGGCGGTATCCGGCTGCACAGGTGCTTCCGGGGCGGTCTGCTGCATGGCGGCAAGAGCAGCTTCGGCTCTGCGGCAGGCGGCCTCGGCCTTTTCTGCCCGGTTGTTGGCAATCTCCAGCTGCTCCCGCGCCTGCTCACAGGCGGCTTCCAGTTCTGCATTATCATGCTTGAGGGAAAGCAGCGTGCGCTCAAAGGCGAACATCCGGGTCTGATACCGGCGCACCTCGGCGCGTGCCGCAGCCAGCTTGCGGCTCAACTGCTCTGCCTGCGCCCGGGCGCTTTCCGCCTGTGCTGCGGCAGATACCTGTACAGCGGCCTGCCGGGCAAATTGTCCGCGCAGGGCACCGGTCTCCCGCTCTGTCTGCACCATGATGCCCTCCCATGCACACCTTGCACAGGGCTTGCGCTGACCGCATGGGCGCAGCTGCCAGCCCCATTGTAGCCTGATCTTACTTTCGCTTGTTCAGGATGGCCAGCAGCTCGTCGTAGTAACGGTTGTCGCTGCTTTCCTCTTCCACGGCCTTCTTTTCTTCAGCCGGAGCAGCAGCCGGGGCGGCATTGCCTGCCGGGGCTGCGGCTGCGCCGGTGTCGCTGCTGAACACCGCAGTCGGCACAGACTGTGCACCGCCCATGGCGTTGTTGATGCTGTTGCGCAGGTCGCTGGCGCTCTTGTTGTCGAAGCCGGTGGCCACAACGGTCACGCGCATCTCGTCGGACAGGTTCTCATCAAAGGCAGTACCCCAGATGATGTTTGCATCGGGATGTGCGCTCTGGGTGATAAGGCCTGCGGCGGTCTCCACGTCCTCCAGACCGATGTCCGGGCTGGAAGTGATGTTGATGATAACGCCGTGTGCACCGGCAATGCTGGTCTCCAGCAGCGGGCTGGAGATAGCAGCCTTGGCGGCGTTCTCGGCCTTGCCTGCACCCTTGGCGCTGCCCACGCCCATGTGGGCGTAGCCGGCATCCTTCATGATGGAGCGCACGTCGGCGAAGTCCAGATTGATGAAGGCAGGCACGTTGATCAGGGCAGAGATGGACTCAACGCCCTGACGCAGCACGTTGTCGGCAGCCTGGAAGGCATTCATCAGGGTGATCTTTTCCTGACTGATCATCTTCAGGCGCTCGTTGGGGATGACGATCAGGCTGTCAACATGCATCAGCAGGTTGGCAATGCCCTGCTCAGCCAGACCCATCTTGCGCTTGCCCTCAAAGGAGAAGGGCTTGGTAACGATGCCAACGGTCAGGATGCCCAGATCATGTGCCACCTCGGCCACAACGGGTGCCGCACCGGTGCCGGTGCCGCCGCCCATACCGGCGGTGATAAAGACCATCTGGGAGCCCTTGAGGGCGTTGGCGATCTCATCCTTGCTTTCTTCAGCGGCGCGCTGGCCGATTTCCGGGTCTGCACCCGCACCACGACCCTTGGTCAGCTTGGAACCCAGCTGCACCTTGACCGAGGCATGGTTCTTGGCCAGTGCCTGCTGGTCGGTATTCATGGCGATGAACTCCACGCCCTGCAGGCCGTCGCTCACCATGCGGTTCACAGCGTTGCCGCCGCCACCGCCTACACCGATCACCTTGATCGTCGTAACGTTTTCGTCCAGTTCTTCATCGAGCATCAATGCCATAACTTTGTCCTCCATCGGATTTTTATGTGGAACTGCGCAAATGCCGCACAGAAATTATCATACGATATTTATATAACTGTATCGTATCATTTTTTCGCTCCGATTGCAAGACAAAATTGCTTTTTCGTGGGTGTTTTTTTCGCAAGGCCGCTCCGGGCAGGTATTTCCTGCATAATCTGTGCGCCCAGCCCTGCCAAAAGCCGGTCAAGGTCCGCATACCCGCGCCGGACAAGCGCCGCTCCGCCAAGGCGGCTGCTGCCCCGGGCAGCCAGCGCCGCAAGCACCAGCGCTGCCCCGCCCCGCAGGTCCGGTGCGGTCAGCCTTGCCCCGTGCAGCGCCCCGCCCGGTTGCACATACAGGGTGCGCTCTGCCACCCGGACGTTCGCGCCCAGCGCCGCAAAGCCCTCCGCGCAGACAAAACGGTTTTCAAACACCCTGTCCTGCAGGCTGCTTTCCCCCTGCGCGCAGAGCATCACCGCCGCCAGCAGCGGGGCGGCGTCCGTAGCAAGGCCGGGGTAGGGCGCTGTGTGCACGTTTCCCGCGCCGCGCAGCGTCCCGAACCGTGAAATGACGGCAGCATCGCGTGCCCGCTCTACGGTGCA
Source organism: uncultured Faecalibacterium sp. (assembly GCA_934503275.1). Classification (GTDB taxonomy): domain Bacteria; phylum Bacillota; class Clostridia; order Oscillospirales; family Ruminococcaceae; genus Faecalibacterium. The sequence goes on along the minus strand of CAKSVD010000003.1, from coordinate 125,008 downwards.
GCCCATTTGTTCCAGAATTTCCAGCAGCGGCGCATATAGTCCGGGGGCACAGCCCGCCAGTTCTACCCTGCCGCCCGCCGCTGCCGCCGCACAGGCCAGCGTAGAGGCGATGATGCGGTCTGCCACCGGCGCAAAGGTGCAGCCCGCAAGGCAGCGCTTTCCCCGCACCCGGATGGTGTCGGTGCCTGCGCCCTCCACGCAGCCGCCGCAAGCGTTGAGAAAGGCGGCAAGATCTGCGATCTCCGGTTCTTTTGCAGCACCGTGCAGCACGGTCTGCCCCTGCGCCGTGGCGGCGGCCAGCAGCAGCGTTTCGGTGGCGCCCACACTGGGGAAAGCAAGACAGATCTCCGCGCCCCGCAGCCCCGCCGGGGCGTACAAAACAAGCTGTCCGGGCGCTGCGGGCAGCTGCCGCACGCCCATCTGTGCCAGCCCCTGCAGGTGCAGGTCAATGGGTCTTGCCCCGATGCGGCAGCCCCCGGGCAGCACGGTGCTCACCCGCCCCAGCCGCGCCAGCAGCGGCGCGCAGAACAGGATGGATGCTCGCATCCGGCCTGCGGCCTCCGGTGCAAGGTCGGTGCGCATCGGCTGCCCCTGCACCGCCAGCGCTGCCCCCTGCCAGCCCGCCGTGCAGCCCACGCCCCGCAGCAGGGCAAGACAGTCCTCTACATCGGTCAGGCGCGGCACATTTTGCAGCCGCACCGGCCCGCTGCACAGCAGCGAAGCTGCCAGCAGCGGCAGCACACTGTTTTTGGCCGCAGGCACTTCCACCCTGCCCTGCAAAGGCCGCCCGCCCGTAATGATCCAATCCCCAGCCATGCCAAGACCCCCGTTCTGCAAAAGATACCCCATGGTATGCAAAACGAGGGTCTTTGGTCAAAGAAATGCACCGGAAACGGCTTCCCCGCTGTCTGCGGGATTTGTCCGGTCATTTGTCCGCTTTTTTCCGGTTTTTCCGCGCCGTTCCTGCCCCGCCGCGGCAGGAAATGCAGCCTTTTATCAGCTTTCGCCCCGGGAGACGGAAAGCACGATGCCCATCTCACCCAGAAGCATCATCAGGCTGGTGCCGCCGGAGGAGAAAAAGGGCAGGCTGATGCCGGTGTTTGGGATGGTGTTGGTGACCACCGCGATGTTCAGCACCGCCTGCAGCGCCACCTGCACCACAAAGCCCACCACCAGCAGCGCACCAAAGCGGTCCGGCGCGTGCGCCGCCAGCGTGATGCCCCGCCACAGCAGCGCGCTGAACAGCAATATCACCGCACACGCGCCCAGAAAGCCCAGTTCCTCGCAGAGGATGGAAAAGATGAAATCATTCTGCGGCTCGGGCACGAACAGATGCTTCTGGCGGCTGTTGCCCAGCCCAAGCCCCGCCGCTCCGCCGGAGCCGATAGCGTACAGGCTCTGGATGGTCTGGTGGCCGTCGCCCAGCGGGTCGGCAAAGGGGTCGAGCCACGAGTTGAGCCGGTCGGCGGCGTAGGGCACCAGTTCCGGCATGAGCACAATGGCCGTGCCGATGGCGGCAGCGCCGCCTGCTCCTGCCAGCATGAACCACCGCAGCCCGGTGCCGCCCACGAACATGAGCACCGCGCCGATACTCAAAATCAGCACCGTGCCGGAAAGATGGGGTTCCAGCAGCATGAGCACCGCCACCACCCCCAGCACCAGCGCAAAAGGCACTACCCCCACCGCAAAGCTGCCCATGCGGTCGTGGTTCAATGCAATGATGTGTGCAAACACCAGCACTACCGCAAATTTTGCGATCTCACTAGGCTGTAATGTGCCCAGCCCCGGCAGCACCAGCCAGCGCTTGCAGCCGTTATATTCCGGCATGAACAGCACCGCCGTCAGCAGTACCAGCGAAAGCGCCAGCAGCGGCCACGCCAGCTTGTGATAGATGTGGTAGTCCACCCGGCTGGCCATCCACATAGCCACCAGCCCCATGGCGGCGTACAACAGCTGCGGCCGCACATAGGCAAAGGCGTCCTGCCGCCGGTACAGCGCCACCGCACTGCTGGCGCTGCACAGCATCACCAGCCCAAAGGCTACCAGCGTGAGCACCAGCACCAGAAAAGGCAGGTCCATGGGCGGCAGCGGCCGCAGCAGCCCTTTGCGGGCAGCAGTTCTGTGCAATCCCGGTCACCTCCGTTTCTGTTATTGTACGCGGGTGCGAGGGCGGTTAGTCATACGACCCGCCGCCCGGCGCATAAACTGCCCGCAAAGGGGGTGCTGCCATGCGCGGCTCAAAACCCACGGACGCCCTGCGCACCCTGCCGGAGCGGGCGTTCCGTCTGCGGGCGCGGCTCATTGCGGTGGGGCTGTGCGCCGTCTGCTTTGCAGGGCTCATCGGGCGGCTGTTCTGGCTGCAATTATGCACCGGCGGCTGGTATACCCAGCGGGCGCTGGGGCAGCAGCTGCGGGACACCGTTGTGCCCGCCGACCGGGGCAAAATATACAGTGCCGACGGCGCATTGCTTGCCGCCAACAGCAGCTGCTGGACCCTGCGTGCCAGCCCCCGGGAGATGCCGGAGGATAAGCTTGCCCTTGCCGCCAAGGGGCTTGCGGAGATACTGGAATTGGACGAGGCAAAGTTGCTGGAAAAGTTCAACGACCGGCGCTCCAACGACTGTCTTTTGCGCTACCGGGTGGAGCGGGAAACCGCCGATGCCGTGCGGGACTTCTGCGCGGCGAACGGCATTACCGGCGTACGCATCAATCAGGATTCCAAGCGCTGGTACCCGCAGGGGGAGTTTCTGGCCTCGGTGCTGGGGTTTACCAACGTAGACAACGCCGGGGTCAGCGGGCTGGAACTGAAATACAACGACACCCTTACCGGGCAGAATGGAGTGGTGCTGACCGCCGTGAACGCTTGGGGCTACACGCTGGCGCAAAGCTACAAGACCGAACTTGCGCCCGTGGAGGGCAGCGGACTGCGGCTGACCATTGATGCAAACATTCAGCATTATCTTGAAAATGCGCTGAATTATGCGGTGCAGGAGAACCATGTAGCCGCCCGCAGCGTGGGCATCGTGATGGAGGTAAACACCGGGGCAGTGCTGGCCATGGCCACCACCCCGGCCTACGACCCCAACCAGCCCCGGGTGATCGCCGACAAGGCCGCACGCGCCGCCGTGGATGCCCTTTCCGGTAAAGAGCGCGCCGCCGCCCTGCAGCTGGCACAGCAGACCCAGTGGCGCAACAAGGCGGTGAGCGACTTATACGAGCCGGGCAGCGTGTTCAAACTGATCACCTGCGCGGCGGCGCTGGACGCCGGTGCCATCACCCGGCACTCCACCTTTTACTGCGGAGACTCCATCTCGGTGGCAGGCACGCGGTTTCACTGCGCCAACCACAAGCGCCACGGCAGTCAGACCGTGACCCAAGCGCTGGAAAACTCCTGCAACCAAAGCTTTATCCAGATCGGGGCGCGGCTGGGCAAGCAGGCTTTCTGCGATTATTTTGCCGCCTTCGGCCTGCGGGAGCCCACCGGCATCGACCTGCCCGCCGAGCCGAAAAAGAGCCTGTACTACACCGCCGATCGCATGGGGCCGGTAGAACTGGCCTCCTGCGCCTTCGGGCAGAGCAGCAAAATTTCCTATCTGGAAATGGCTTCTGCCGTCTGCGCGGTGGTGAACGGCGGGCGCCTGATGCAGCCGTATCTGGTATCGGACATTCTTGCGCCGGACGGCAGCGTTTTGCAGCACAACGCCCCGGTGTGCAAGCGGCAGGTCATCCAGCCCGCCACCTCGGCCGTCATGCGGGAGATGATGGAGGCGGTGGTGCTGTACGGCGGCGGGCGCAACGCGCAGATCGCGGGCTACCGGGTGGGCGGCAAAAGCGGCACCAGCCAGAAGCTGGACAGCGCCGACGAGAAAGCCCGCATTGCCAGCTTTGTGGCGGTAGCACCCATCGACGATCCGCAGTTCTTGTGTCTGGTCTGTCTGGATGAGCCCCACAGCTGGACCACCGCCGGCGGCAGTCTTTCGGCACCGGTCTGCGCCGAGGTGCTGGAGCAGACGCTGGTGTACAAGGGCATTCCCCGGGCAGCAGACACCGGCAGCGCAGACGCGCAAGCCGCCGCCCTGCCCGCCGATGGGGACAGCTTTGATGGGGCATGACGATTTTGAATGGCCTCCGCTTGCGCTCTGGCCATAGTCAGCGGAAAAATGATTTTTAATTTGCAATTCTGGAAAATCTGCGGATTTTCCAGAATTGCCTTTTCACGGGAGGGGTCGTGGAGGGAAGCGGCAGGTGCAAAAAAATAACGGAACGTCCGCAGACATTCCGTTACGCTGAAATGTATAATGATTTTTAGTTCTGGTTCGGCTGGGGGCGGAAGGTGATCTCGCCGGTGGTGCTGTCCATGGCGTCCACGATGGCAAGGCTTTCCAGCTGGATGCCCTTGCTGCGGATCAACTCGCCGCCCTGCTGGAAGCCCTTTTCCACGGCGATGCCGATGCCCTCTACGGTGGCACCGGCTTCCTCGGCCAGCTCCAGCAGACCCATCAGGGCGCAGCCGTTGGCCAGAAAATCATCGATGATCAGCACATGATCCTCCGGCGTGAGGAACTTTTTGGAGACGATGACGTTGTAGATCTTTTTGTGGGTGAAGGACTGGATCTGGGTCTTGTAATTATCGTAGTCCAGATTGATGCTCATGGATTTTTTGGCAAACACCACCGGCACGTTCAGTTCGCTGGCCACCACAGCCGCAATGCCGATGCCGCTGGCCTCGATGGTGAGCACCTTGTTGATGGGCTTGCCTGCAAACAGGCGCTTCCACTCCCGGGCCATCTCGCGGAACAGCGGGATGTCCATCTGGTGGTTGATAAAGCTGTCCACCTTGAGCACATTGCCCTCGCGCACAATGCCGTCCTTGCGGATACGATCTTCCAGCATCTTCATAAAATATATCCTCCAACCCTTGCAGGTGCGTTTTCTGCCTCCGGCTCACCCGCCGCGAAAAGCGCCCGCCTGTTTTCCATTCCCGGGCGCGCGCCACACGCACCCATCATATAATGTTTCACCTAGTATACCGGAAGCATCCCGCTTTGACAAGGGGTTTTCTTACCAAAATTCGTAAAAATACGACACCAATCTCCTTCGTTTTTTCTAAAAGTATGACCTTGTCCAAAAATACCGAAACTTCGTGAGGTTGTCGGGTCATTTTTGGCTTATCCTCCCTTGTTCTTTCGCGGTTTTTGAGTATACTATTCTTAATAGGAGAAGGGTCATATCCGGGATTTTTGACCGGACGAGGAGGAAAATGGTATGAAAACAGGACTTGTGCTGGAAGGCGGCGCTATGCGCGGAATGTTCACCGCTGGCGTACTGGATGTGCTGATGGAGCATAACATCCAGCTGGACGGTGCCGTTGGTGTGTCGGCGGGGGCAGTGTTCGGCTGCAACTACAAGTCGCACCAGATCGGACGTACCATCCGCTACAACACAGAATACTGCAACGACAAGCGCTACGCCAGCTTTGGCAACCTGCTGCGCACCGGTAATCTGTACAGCGAGCAGTTCTGCTACCATACCGTGCCGGAAAAGCTGGACCCCTTTGACACCAAGACCTTCCGGGAGAACCCCATGGACTTTTTTGTGGTGTGCACCGATGTGCGCACCGGTGAGCCCATCTACCACAAGTGCCGCACCGGCGACGCCGAGGACATCCAGTGGATGCAGGCCTCGGCATCCATGCCGCTGGCGGCAAAGATCGTGAAGATCGGCCACTATCAGCTGCTGGACGGCGGCGTTGCGGATTCCATTCCCGTGCGCTTTTTCGAGTCCATCGGCTACAAGCGCAATCTGATCATCCTGACCCAGCCTAAGGGCTTTGTAAAGCAGAAAAACAAGATGCTGCCCCTTATCCGGGCGAGGTATGTGCGCTACCCCGCCTTTGTGGAGGCAGTGGCAGACCGGCACCAGCGCTACAACGAGACGCTGGCCTATATTTCCATGCTGGAGCAGTCCGGCCGGGCCTTCGTCATCCGCCCGCCCATCCCGCTGGAGATCCCCTCTATGGAGCGCGATGCCGCCCAGCTGCGCCGCGTATACGAGACCGGTCGTGCCGTGGCACAGATCCAGATCGACAAGATCGCGGCCTATGTAGAGGAGTCCAAGGCTGCAACGGAAGAATAAGATGAAAGGCTGCTGCACAGATTTTGTGCGGCAGCCTTTTTTGCAGGAGGACGATCAGAAATGCCCTCCGCTTTGCTTTGGGCATCTTCAGCGGAAAAATATTTTTTATAGAGCGATCCCGGAAAGTCTGCGGACTTTCCGGGATCGCATTTTCACGGGAGAAAAAAGAGGTCTGCACCTTGCGGTGCAGACCTCTTGATGTTCAAGAAAGAACGGTAAGAGAAGGGGTTAAATTACTTAACCTCAACCTTAGCGCCAGCCTCTTCCAGCTTCTTCTTGATGTCGTCAGCCTCAGCCTGGGAGACCTTCTCCTTGACAGCCTTGGGAGCGCCATCGACGATAGCCTTAGCTTCCTTCAGGCCCAGACCGGTGATCTCCTTAACCAGCTTGATGACCTGCATCTTGGTAGCGCCAGCCTCAGCCAGGATGACGTCGAACTCGGTCTTCTCTTCCTCAGCGGCAGCAGCAGCGCCAGCAGCAGCGGGAGCAGCAGCAGCAACAGCAGAAACACCGAACTCCTCGCAGTAGGCGTCGATCAGCTCTTTCAGCTCCAGAACGGACAGCTCCTTGACGGAGTCGATGATGGCAGTAATCTTCTCAGAAGCCATGGTAATAACCCTCCAATATAAATGGTTTTGTGTTTGTTGATTTCAGATTGTTAAGCAGCAGTCACGCAGCAATTAAGCAGCGGGCTCTTCCTGCTTGTCGGCATAAGCCTGCATTGCAACGGCCAGACCAGACAGAGTGCTGGTGAGGGCGCCTGCAAACATGGACAGCATGCCTTCGCGGTTGGGCAGCTTTGCGATGGCGTTGGTCTCGGCAGCGTCCATGACCTTGCCTTCCATGAAGCCAGCCTTCACGACGAACTTCTTGGACTTATCGCCATCCTGATACTTGCACAGGATGCGGGCAGCGGACATGGGATCCTCTTCGTGAGCAAAAGCGATAGCGGTATCGCCCTTGAACTGCTCAGCCAGGCCCTCCAGAGAGGTACCCTTGACAGCCAGACGCAGCATGGTGTTCTTCACGACCATGTAATCGACGCCTGCCTCACGCAGCTCCTTACGGAGCTTGGTGTCGTTCTCGACGTTAATGCCGCCGTAAGCGACGACGCAGCCGGAAACCGCACTCTCAAACTTTGCCTTCAGATCAGCGACGTAAGCCTGCTTTTCAGAAAGAATCTTTGCACTGGGCATTCGGTTTCACCTCGTTTCAAAAACTTGTATCGAAAGCCGGAGCAATGAAAAAAGCCTCTCTCCCGCGCACTGCGCCGAGAGAGAGGCATAAAGCAACTTTACGCACGTTTCTCGGCAGGCGGTCAAACTTTACACTGGACTCCAGCGCCTGCTGTCTTAAAAACAGCATGATTATAATACCGCAAACGTGCGGCGTTGTCAAGTACTTTTTTCAATTTCCGACAAATTTTTTCTGCCATTCCGCAGAACAGCAGAAAAACATCAGAAATTCAAATTAGACACCGTACTTCAGGGTGTTCAGACGGATGCCAGGGCCCATGGTGGTGGCGATGGTAGCGCTCTTGAAGTAGGTACCCTTAGCTGCAGCGGGCTTTGCCTTGGCAATAGCCTCCATCACAGTGTCCAGGTTGGTGTACAGCTTCTCTGCACCGAAAGAAGCCTTGCCCACGGGCACATGGATGATGTTCTGCTTGTCCAGACGGTACTCGATCTTACCAGCCTTAGCCTCGCTGACAGCCTTGCCCAGATCGGGAGCCACAGTGCCGGCCTTGGGGTTGGGCATCAGGCCGCGGGGGCCCAGAACCTTACCCAGACGGCCAACGCGGCCCATCATATCGGGGGTGGTCACGACGACGTCAAAATCCATGAAGCCGCCGGCGATCTTTGCGATCAGCTCGTCATCGCCAACGATATCAGCGCCAGCAGCCTCGGCAGCAGCAGCTGCGGGGCCCTTAGCAATAGCGCAGACGCGGACGGTCTTGCCGGTGCCGTTGGGCAGAACGACAGCGCCGCGGACCTGCTGGTCAGCGTGACGGCCGTCAACGCCCAGACGGACGTGCAGCTCAACGGTCTCGTCGAACTTGGCAGAAGCGGTCTTGCAAGCCAGCTCCAGAGCCTCGTTCACATCATATGCCTTAGTAGAATCGACCAGCTTTGCAGCGTCGACATAGTGCTTGCCATGTTTCATTGTATATCCTCCTGTGTGGTCATGCGGGCAGTGTTATGCCCTCCCACTGTTTATGTCTCAGCCCTCGACGGTGATGCCCATGGAACGGCAGGTGCCGCGGACCATGCTGCAGGCAGCTTCCAGAGAAGCAGCGTTCAGGTCGGGCATCTTGGTCTTGGCGATCTCCTCCACCTGAGCGGCGGTCAGAGAAGCAACCTTTTCCTTGTTGGGCTTGCCGGAAGCGGTGTTGATGCCAGCGGCCTTCTTGATCAGAACGGCTGCCGGAGGAGTCTTGGTGATGAAGCTGAAGGAGCGGTCAGCGTACACGGTGATGACGACGGGGATCACATAACCCATCTGGTTCTTGGTACGCTCGTTGAACTCCTTGGTGAACGCCATGATGTTGACGCCCTTCTGACCCAGAGCAGGGCCAACAGGGGGAGCCGGAGTCGCCTTGCCGGCCTCGATCTGCAGCTTAATGTAGCCAGTAACTTTCTGTGCCATGATAAATGCACCTCCAAAAATCTGTGGTGAGTTGCGGCGCAGTGTCTCTGCGCCTCCCACGAGCGCGTGCACGCTGCACACGCTCTATAAGAACCGCACTGCGGTCTTACCTTGGTAAACGGAACTTGCCGGTTGGTTACGGCAGCTCGACCTGACCGATCTCCACCTCTGCGGGGGTCTCGCGGCCGAACATATTGACCTTGAGCTTCACCTTGAAGCTTTCGGTGTCGATCTCTTCCACAAGGCCCATAAAGCCTTCCAGAGGACCGGCGGTGATCTGCACGGTATCGCCGACAGCAAAATCGACGCTGAGCGGTGCAGCCTTTTCCACGCCCATCTTCTCCACTTCCTCAGCGGTCAGCGGAACGGGCTTGGAGGCGGGGCCGACGAAGCCGGTGCAGCCGCGCGTGTTGCGCACGACATACCAGGTATCGTCATTCATCACCATTTTGACCAGAACGTAGCCGGGGAACAGCTTGTGCTCCACCATCTTCTGCTTGCCGTTCTTGTCGATCTCAGGAACCATCTCGACGGGAACCTTGATGTCGCAGATCAGATCCTGCAGGTGACGGTTTTCCACCATGGTCTGCAGGTCGTTTGCGACCTTGTTCTCATAACCGGAATAGGTATGCACAACATACCAAAGAGCCTCAGTGGACTCATCTACCAGCTTGGTTGATTCTTCCATTTTGGTTGACCCTCCGTTTCAAGATGATTCTCAGGCGCCGATGATCAGGCCCAGAATACCACCGAAGATGGCATCCAGCAGGATCATCACAACCGCTGCAATAGCGACGGTCACGAGCACGACGATGGTGTTGGTCTTGACGTCCTGCTTGGACGGCCAGACCACCTTCTTCAGCTCGCTCTTGGTATCGCGGAAGAACTTTGCGACCCGTGCGCAGAAGCCCTTCACAGCGGCTTTAGCTTTGGCCACAAAGCCCGGCTTTTTCTCGGTTTTGTCTGCCATTATGCTCCGCCTTTCTTTTACTTGGTTTCGCGATGAACGGTGTGCTTCTTGCAGAAACGGCAATACTTCTTCATCTCGAGACGATCGGGGTTGTTCTTCTTGTTCTTCGTGGTGTTGTAGTTGCGCTGCTTGCACTCGGTGCAGGCCAGAGTGATTTTAACGGTCATTTGTTGACACCTCCATTATAACGGTTGTTTTGAACCTCCCTCGGGTGCGGGTGGCGCTGTAAAAACAGGCGCACTTAATAACCCCGCAAAAGAGGTGATATCATTGTACCACGCGTTTTTCAATCCGTCAAGCAGAAAAAAGCGATTTTGAGAAACTTTTTTTGCAGCCGCTGTCTTTTTGTCCCAACGCGGCTTTTTTGCATTCTGCTTGCATCGCGGGCGTAGATATTGTATAATGAATCGAAACGGCATTTTACCGGTTTGAAGCCGCCCCTTTACCGGGGCTTTGTAAATAGGAGTGAGATATCATGCAGTCTGCAAATAAAATGTGCGTGGCGCTGCTGTTCGGCGGTATGTCCAGCGAACATGAGGTCAGCCGTGTCTCTGTGGGCAACTTTGTCCGCAACATCGACCGCAGCAAATACGAGGTGCTCACCGTGGGCATCACCAAGGAGGGCCGCTGGCTCTACACCGAGGCCACGGCAGAGCAGATGGCCGACGGCAGCTGGGAAGAACTGCCCGGCAATATGCCCTGCGTGATCAGCCCGGACCGCGCTGACCACGGCATGATCCTGTTTACCCCGGACGGCCGGGTGGAGAAGATGCACCTTGACGTAGTGATCCCGGTGCTCCACGGCTTGTGGGGCGAGGACGGCACCGTGCAGGGTCTGCTGGAGCTGGCGGGCATCGCCTATGTGGGCTGCGGCGTGCTGGCAAGTGCTGTTTGCATGGACAAGGCCGTGGCCAATGCCCTGTTTGAGGCAAGCGGCGTGCCCCACACCAAGTGGGTAGCCGCCAACCGCTGGGAACTTGAGAAGGATCTGGAGGGCGTTTGCGCCGGGGTAGAAGCAAAGCTGGGCTGGCCGGTGTTCGTCAAGCCCGCCAACGCAGGCTCCAGCGTGGGCATCTCCAAGGTGTCCAATCAGGAGGAACTGAAGGCTGCCATCGCCCTTGCGCTGGAAAACGACCGCAAGGTGGTGTTTGAAGCCTTTGTGGACGGACAGGAAGTGGAGTGCGCCGTCATCGGCTCCGACCCCGCTGTGGCTACCCGCCCCGGTGAGATCCTTGCCGGTGCAGAGTTCTACACCTATGATGATAAGTACAAGAACGGCGTGAGCCAGACTGTCATCCCGGCACATCTGCCGGAGGCCAAGCTGGACGAGGTAAAGACCTACGCTGCCATGGCCTACACTGCATTGAACTGCGAGGGTCTGGCACGGTGCGATTTCTTTGTGGAAAAGAACACCGGCCGGGTGCTCATCAACGAGATCAACACCTTCCCCGGCTTTACGGCCATCAGTATGTACCCCAAACTCATGGAGCACGAGGGTCTGCCGGTGCCGCAGCTGATCGACCGCCTGATCGCACTGGCGGTGGAAAGGACGGAAAAGCAGCATGGATAATCGCCCCATCGGCGTGTTCGACAGCGGTCTGGGCGGCCTGACCGGTGTGCGGGAACTGCGCAAGCGCCTGCCCCATGAGGATATCATCTACTTCGGCGATACCGGCCGGGTGCCCTACGGCAGCCGCAGCCCGGAGACCATTTTGCAGTACGCCCGGCAGGACGTGGCCTTTCTGCTTTCCAAAAATGTCAAGTGCATCATGGCCGCCTGCGGCACGGTGAGCAGCACCTACCCGGCTGCGGAGGCAGCGCAGCTGCCGGTGCCCTACCTTGGCGTAGTGGACGCCGCCGCCCGGGAGGCAGCCTTTGTCACCCGCAACCGCCGCATCGGCGTTATTGGCACAGCCGCCACCATCCGCTCCCGCAGCTACGAAAAGCTGCTGCGGCAGCTGGTGCCCGGGGTGGAGATCACCGCCCGCCCCTGTCCGCTGTTCGTACCGCTGGTAGAGGCCGGGTATGTGGATCACAGCGAGGCCGGAAAGCAGCAGGTCACAAAGCTGGTCATCGCCCAGTACCTGACCGAGGTGCGCGAGGCCGGGGTGGACACCCTGATCTTGGGCTGCACCCACTACCCGCTGCTGAAAAGCATGATCGGGGAGTTCATGGGCCCGGGCGTCACGCTGGTGGACCCCGCCATGACCGCCGCCCATCATCTGGAGCGGATGCTCGCCGAGCGCGGGCTGCGCGCCGACCACGAGAACGGGCAGGCGCACTTTTACGTCAGCGATGTGCCGGACTGCTTTGTGCAGACGGCAGACCTGTTTCTGGGCGAGTACAAGGGCGGCCCGGTGGAGCAGATCGCCATTGATAAATATTGATAAGGAAAAACAACGTGAGCAAGCCACTGAAGGAAGACTATATCATCCGCATCAAAAGCCGCATTGAGCAGCGGCTGGACGAACCGGCTGCGGAGGAAGAAAAAGAAGAATTTGTGGAACTGATGACCCGGGGCAGCCTTGTGCTGAAGGGCGGCAGCTACTATGTGACCTACCGCGAGACCGAGACCACCGGCTACGAGGGCTGCACCACTACCCTGAAGATCGCCGCAGACGGCAGCCGGGTGGCGATGCTGCGGTTCGGTAAGGGCGGCGGGGCAGGCACCCAGCTGCTGATCGAAAAAGGCCGCCGCAACCTGTGCCACTACGAGACCGGCTTCGGCTCCATGACTTTAGGCGTGACCGCAGACGAGATCGACTGTCAGCTGACCGAAAAGGGCGGCACCGCCCGGTTTGCCTATCTGCTGGACGCCGACAGCGCCGAGCTTGTGAGCCGCAACCGTCTGGAAGTTACCGTGACCCATGTGAATTGACGAAGTTCCCTGAGACTGTGAAAGGAATCCGACCCATGACTGATTTTGAAAAGACCTACCAGAACTACAACCCCCGGCAGGCTGCGCTGGATGAGGCGCGCGCGCTGCTGACCGCAGCCGCCAAGGCTGCTATGGCAGACGGCACCCTGCCCGAGGCAGAACTGCCCGCCTTTATCGTGGAGATCCCCGCCGACGTGAAGAATGGCGATATCGCCTCCAACCTCGCCATGGCCGGTGCACGCACCTGGCGCAAGGCGCCCAAGATGATCGCAGATGCCCTGCTGGCACATCTGCCCTCTCTTGAAAACAGCGTGTTCTCCAAGGTGGAGGTGGCCGGTCCCGGCTTCATCAACCTGTTCCTGTCCCAGAGCTTCTGGGCAGGCGTGGTGCTGGGTGCCTGCGCCAACAAGGAGTATGGCCGCACCGACCACGGCAAGGGCGCAAAGTACAACGTGGAGTTCGTTTCCGCCAACCCCACCGGCCCCATGCACATGGGCAACGCCCGCGGCGGCGCACTGGGCGACTGTCTGGCCGCTGTGCTGGACTGGTCCGGCTACGATGTGACCCGCGAGTTCTATATCAACGACGCCGGTAACCAGATCCAGAAGTTCGGCAAAAGTCTGGCTGTGCGCTACCTGCAGCAGTTCTGCGGCGAGGAGGCCTATCCCCTGCCCAAGGAGTGCTATCAGGGCGGCGACATCAAGGTGCTGGCCGGTGAGTTCGCCGAACTGAACGGCGACAAGTACGTTGCCGCCTGCTCTGGGCTGAGCGAGGAGGCTCTGTTCGAGAGCGAGGCCTTTGCCGCCCTCAAGGACGCACTGGTGGCCTACGCCTTGCCCAAGAACATTGCTGCGCTGAAGCGCGACCTCGGCAAATACCGCATCGACTATGACGTCTGGTTCCACGAGAGCACCCTGCACGAGTCCGGCGCTGTTCTTGCTGTGGTGGACAAGCTGCTGGAGTTGGGTGCCTGCTACAAGGCCGAGGACGGCGCCATCATGTACCGCAGCGCCCAGTACGCTGCCAAGTACGGCACCGTGAATAAGAAAAAGACCGAGGACGGCACCGAGGAGGAGGCCAAGGACGAGGTGCTCGTGCGCGCCAACGGCATCCCCACCTACTTTGCCGCTGATATCGCCTACCACTACAACAAGCTGGCCACCCGCGGCTTTGCCAAGGCTATCGACGTGTGGGGCGCAGACCACCACGGCCATGTGGCCCGCATGAAGGGCGCGATGGACGCCATCGGCCTGAACGGTGAGGATCTGGACGTTGTGCTGATGCAGATGGTCAACCTGATGCGGGACGGCCAGCCTGTCCGTATGTCCAAGCGCACCGGCAACGCCATCACCCTGACCGACCTGCTGGAGGAAGTGCCCATCGACAGCGCACGCTTCCTGTTCAATATGCACGACGCCGGCAGCGGCATCGACTTTGATCTGGATCAGGCCGTCAAGACCGACAACGATAACCCCGTGTACTATGTGCAGTACGCTCACGCCCGCATCTGCTCCATCCTGAAAAAGATGGAGAGCGAGGGTGTGCAGTTTGCCGGTGCGGAGAATATCGATGCCACCCTGCTCACCGAGCCCTCCGAGATGGATCTGATCCGGATGCTGGCCGCCTTCCCGCAGGAGATCGTGATGGCTGCCGAGAAGTACGACCCCAGCCGCATCAACCGCTTTGTCATCGATCTGGCCAGCGCCTTCCACCGCTTCTACGGCAACTGCCGCATTCAGGGTGCAGACCCCGCCGTGCAGCAGGCACGTCTGGCTCTGTGCATCGGCGTGAAGAACGCCATCTTCAACGTGCTCACCATGTTCAAGATCAACGTGCCCGAGAAGATGTAACATAAAACCACAGGGGCTGTTGCACAGCATTTGGCGCAACAGCCCCTTTTTACGGTGTATGGAGAGAAAGCTTGCCGGAGCAAAAGCCTTCCCCCAGTCGGGGGAAGGTGGATGCGAACGCAGTGAGCAGACGGATGAGGGTGCAGACAAGCAGCAGCTATCGAGAAATCCTCTCCCGTGAAAAGGCAATTCTGGAAAATCCGCAGATTTTCCAGAATTGCGAAATAAAAATAATCTTTCCTCTGAATATGCGCAGAGCAACGCGGAGCGCATTCAAAATCGTCTACCCCAAAACAGATACAAGGAGAACCCATGGAACCTTTGAAGATCGGCAATATCACCCTGCCCCACCGGGCGGTGTTCGGCCCTATGGCAGGCTTTACGGATGCCCCCTGCCGCCGCCTGATGGCACAGCACGGCGCAGGCTTTACCGTCAGCGAGATGGTGTCCAGCCGGGCGCTGGTGTACGGCGACCATAAGACCGTCAGCCTGCTGAAGGCAGCGCCCAATGGCGCACCCTACGGGGTGCAGATCTTCGGCGAGGTGCCGGAGATCATGGGCGAGGCCACCGCCGCCATCGAGCAGTACGCATTCGACTTTGTGGACATCAACATGGGCTGCCCCGCGCCCAAGATCGTTTCCGGCGGGGCGGGCAGCAAGCTGATGCTGGACCCCGACCGCTGCGGGCGCATCGTGGAGCAGGTGGTGGCACACACCAAGCGCCCGGTCACCGTAAAAATGCGCAAGGGCTGGGACGCCGACCACATCACCGCCGTGGAGTGCGCCAAAGCCTGCGAGCAGGCGGGCGCGGCGCTGGTGGCAGTGCACGCCCGCACCCGGGAGCAGATGTATACCCCGGGCATCGACCCGGAGATCATCGCACGGGTAAAGGACGCGGTGAAGGTGCCGGTGCTGGGCAACGGCGATATCCACTGCGCCGAGGACGCGCTGCGCATGGTGCGCGAAACGCACTGCGACGGCGTGATGATCGCCCGGAGCGCACTGGGTGACCCATGGCTGTTTGAGCGGGTGAACGCCGCACTGGAGGGGCTGCCCGCCCCCAAGGAGCCGAACCTGCAGGCGCGGATGAACGCGTTGCGCCGTCAGGTGGAGGAGATGGTGGAGCAGAAGGGCGAATTTGTAGCCATGCCGCAGGCACGCGCCCAGACCATGCACTACATGAAGGGGCTGAAGGGCGCCGCCGCCCTGCGCCGCTACTGCTGCACCCTGACCCACTTGGAGGACTTGGACGAGCTGATCGCCGCCGTATTTGAAGAGCAGCGCAAGGCCGGGCTGGACCCCGATGATGTGCGGGAGGTGCCGTTCCCGTAATTTGACCCGAAGCAGAGCAATGCCGGGCAGCCTGTGGGCTGTCCGGCATTGCATTTTTTACGGCTTCGTCAGCTCGTCCAGATTCTGGGTGTAGCAGGGCAGGCAGTGCGTTAGAAACCAGTCGGCCTCTGGGCAGCGCATGGCTTGCAGCGCAGCGCGCTGCTGCGTTAATGCGGCATCAAATTCGTGGTTGCCGCTGCGCTGCTCCTCGGTGCATTTGATCAGCGCGCTCAGCCGGTCGGCAGCCTTGAGCAGCCGGTGCTCCTCTGCCGTCAGGGCACTGCCGTCCATGCAGGGGGTCAGTTCTGCGGCCAGTTCTGCGGGCAGCAGAGCCGCCATGGAGCGCACGCTCTCGGTCTCCAGCGCCTTGTAGGCGTCCCGCAGCGCTGGGGAGTGGTACTTGACCGGCGTGGGCATATCCCCGGTGATGATCTCCGGGGCGTCGTGGTACAGCGCCGCCACCGCCACTGCCTCGGGGCGGCAGGGCGTGCCGGTGTAGTGCTTGGCGATGAGGCACAGCAGGTGCGCCAGCAGCGCAGTGTCGCAGGTGTGCTCGCTGAGGGATTCCGCCCGGGTGGAGTGCATCAGGCTCCACCGGGTAATGTACTTCATGCGCGCCAACAAGGCGCTGAAGGGATACAGCATGGCAATACGCCTCCTTTTCTTCACCATAGCCGCCGGACGCAGGATTGTCAAGCCCTTTTTTCTTGCACGATGCCGTGCTATAATACTACAAGGTGTTATCAAATCCACTTCCGCGCCGGTGCGCGGAGAAAGAGGAACGCTATGGAAAAGTTTATAAAACCACGGCTGCTCACACCAAGCGGGCAGAGCCATAAAAAATTCTGGCAGGCGGTGGGGCTGTGCGCCCTGACGGCGGCCATCTTCTTTTTGCCCTTCTATCTTCTTGACGGCGGCTTTTTCCACTATGCCGGCGATTTTAACAGCCAGCAGATCAGCTTTTACCGGTATATGAACGGCTTTGTCAAGGGCGCGGGCTACCCGGACAGCGCCTTTGCCGGTGCGCCGCGCAATACCTTTTCGTGGGCGACCGACCTTGGCAGCGGGGTGATGAACGCCTACTCCTTCTACCTGTACGGCTCGCCGTTCTTCTGGCTATCGGTGCTGCTGCCGCAGAGATGGCTGCCCTATATGATGGTGCCGCTGCTGGTGCTCAAGTTCGGCGTGGCGGGCGGCGGCGCGTTCCTGTACCTGCGCCGCTATGTTAAAAACGAGAACTACGCGGTGCTGGGCGCCTGCCTGTACGCGCTTTCCGGCTTTGCGGTGTACAACGTGTTCTTTAACCACTTTGTAGATGTGGTGGCGCTGTTCCCCTACCTGCTCTGGGCGCTGGACGAGGCCATTTATAAAGGCCGTCACGGCCTGTTCGCCTTCTGGGTGGCGGTAAACCTGCTCAATAACTACTTCTTCTTTGTGGGACAGGTCATTTTCCTGTGCATCTACTTTGTGTGCAAGCTGACCGCCAAGGACTTCCGGCTGACCGGGCGCAAGTTCTGCCATCTTTTGTGGGAGAGCGTGCTGGGCGTTGCCATGGGCTGTCTGCTGCTGTTCCCGGCGGTGCTCAGCCTGCTGCAGAATCCGCGCACCATCGATCTTTCCTCCGGCTGGGGCTTTTTGACCTACTCCAAAGTGCAGCAGTATCTGGCTATCCTGCTCAGCTGGATCTTACCGCCGGACTCCCCTTACCTTACCTCGGTCTGGTCGGAGGGCGTCATCAAGTGGACGAGCATGACCGCCTATCTGCCGCTGTGCAGTCTGGCCGGTGCCATGGCCTACTGGCGCAGCCGCAAGGCCGACAGCAAAAAGCGCATCGTGGCGGTGTGCGCCGTGTGCGCGCTGGTGCCGGTGCTGAACAGTGCCTTCTACGCGCTCAACTCCAGCTACTACGCCCGCTGGTACTATATGCCCACCCTCATCCTTGCCGCCATGACCGTGAACGCGCTGGAGGATCCGGACGTTGATCTGGACGCACCCGCCCGCGGCATCGGCTGGATCATGCTGGCTACGCTGGTGTTTGCGGTGGTGCCTGTGCGGGACGATACCACCGAGACATGGTCCTTCGGCGTGCTGAAGAACCCGGGACAGTTCTTTGCCGTGCTGGGCTTTGGCCTGCTGGGGCTTGCACTGTACCGCTACCTCTGCGGCAAGTGGCGGCAGGACAGCCGCTTTGCCCAGCGCATGACAGCGGCGGTGCTGGTGTTTGCCTGTGTGTTCACCATGGTACACATCGGCATTGGCAAGTTTGGCCAGTGGTACACGGACAGCGACCTTGTGGAGCAGGACACCAACGCTCTGCTGCTGAAAAAAGACCTGCCGGAGGGCGACTACCGCATCGACACCTACAAGATCCACGACAACATCGGGATGTGGCTGGATAAAAGCTGCCTGCAATACTTCGGCAGCACGGCTGCCCCCAGCATCCTCAGCTTTTACCCGGGGCTGGGGGTCAAGCGGGATGTGCGCAGCGAGCCGGAGATCACAAACTACGCCCTGCGCGGCCTGTTGAGCGTGGAGTACCTCATTACCACCCCGGAAAAGCGCGAAAGCTTTGAGGACGAGGCGGACGCGGGCTGGACCTATCTTGCCGATGTGGACGGCTACACGTTGTACCACAACGACAACTATGTGCCCATGGGCTTTACCTACGACTACTATGTGACCAAAGCTACCTATGAAGCCTCGGTCAAGACCCTGCGCTCCAACCTGCTGATGCGGGCGCTGATGCTGGAGGACGAGGATGTAGCACAGTATGGCAAGTACCTGACCGAGCTGCCGGACGCCATGCTGGACGAGTTGCACTATGACAGCTACACGCAGGACTGCGCCGACCGCCGCGCCCACAGCTGCTCGGTGTTCCAGATGAACAACGCGGGCTTCCATGCCGAGATCACGCTGGACAAGGCAAATCTCGTCTTTTTCTCCGTGCCCTACGATGACGGCTTTACCGCCTATGTCAACGGCGAAAAGGCCGACATCCTGCGCGTGGACGAGGGACTGATGGCAGTGCTCTGCCCGGCAGGCGCAAGCAGCATCGACTTTGTGTATCAGGCCGCCGGGCTTTCTGCCAGCCGGGTGGTGACCGCCGTGGCCATTCCGGTATGGGTGGTGTACGTCGCCTACTTTGTGCGCCGCAAACGCCGCAGCACCGGCACCCCGGCAGAAGAATGACTTTGACCGGGCAGGAAAATAAAATTTTTAAATTTCCTCTTGACTTTACGAAGATAAAGTGTATAATGCAATCAAACCGATGAGGCGGAAGAGAACCTGCACAGCGCATCTGCAGTGAGCCCGGACAGTGCAAACGGGCGAAAGCGGGGCAGAGTTTCGTGGGCCGCCGAGGGCCGGGCAAACGGGTAGAAGCCTTAGTAGCTTTGGACGGAAGTCTCCGTTACAGGACAGGGGAGTGTTGGCTCTCCGTGAGTGGCTCTGTTGTATTGGATGCAGAGCAAGCAAGGTGGCACCGCAGAATCGTAATTTACCGATCCTGTCCTTGTGGATAACACACAGGGACAGGGTCGTTTTGTTTTAAGACCCGTCCCGCAAAGGGAGCGGGTCTTTTGATTTGCCGCCCGCTCCGGGAAAGGAGTTACCACTATGAAAAACCTGAACATGATCTCCCGCCGCAGCTTCCTGAAGGCCGCTCTGGCCGCTTCCGCTGTTTCTGCCATGGCACTGACCGGCTGCGGCAGCGCCGCTTCCGGCTCTGCCTCCAGTACAGCAGTCTCCTCCTCCGCAGCTGCCTCCGGCAGCACTGCCGCCGCTGGCGAGACCTTCAAGGTGGGCATCGTCAACTATGTGGACCACGCCTCCCTTAACCAGATCGTGGAATCTGTGGAGAGCCGTCTGGACGCCATTGGCAAGGAGAAGGGCGTCACCTTTGACTACGCCGATTATTACGCCAACGCACAGGCCGACCAGTCCAACCTGAACCAGATCGGCGCAGACCTTGTGGCCGACGGCGTGGATGTGATCGTGGCCGTGGCCACCCCCACCGCCGCTACCATGCTGGCTGCCGTGGAGGACACTGACATCCCGGTGGTCTACTCTGCCGTGACCGACCCCGCCGCCGCTGGCTTTGACGGCGAGGAGAACATCACCGGCACCTCCGATGCCCTGAACACCGATGCCATCATGAACCTGATCGTGGCGGCAAACCCCGGCATCGATACCATCGGTCTGTTGTATGACCTGAGTCAGGATGCCTCCACCCAGGCCATTGCGGACGCCAAGGCCTTCTGCGAGAAGAACGGCATCAAGGTGGTGGAAAAGAATGGCACCACCACCGCCGAGGTGCAGATGGCTGCCGAGGCACTGGTCGCCGCCGGGGTCAAGGCCGTGTTCACCCCCACTGATAACACCATCATGACCGCCGAGCTGTCCATCTACGAAAGTTTCATCGAGGCCGGTGTGCAGCACTACACCGGTGCCGACAGCTTTGCGTTGAACGGCGCACTGGTGGGCTACGGCGTGGACTACGTCCAGCTGGGCGAAGCTACCGCCGATATGGTCAGCCAGCTGCTGTGCGACGGCAAGACCCCCGCAGACCTGCCCTACCAGACCTTTGATAACGGCATCGTCACCATCAACACCGAGACCGCCGCGGCGCTGGGTCTTGACCTTGCTGCCCTGAAGGAGGCCTTCAAGCCCTACTGCACCGAAATTACCGAGGTGACCACCGCCGAGAGCTTCTCCTGAACGCCCCGCATCGCCAGAACCTGACGGTTTTTCCGGCTCTCCCGCAAGGGAGAGCCTTTGGCGGTTCTGGGGAAGGATGCTGTTTATGATCTCCCTCCCGTAAAAATGGCATAGCACAGCTATAAATAATTTTTCCGCATCGTTCACTCAAAAAACATAAAAGGAGCATACACCATGCTGGCGAGTATCTTTTCCCTCAACGTTTTGCAGACAGCGCTGGAGCTGGGCTGCATCTACGGACTGGTGGCGTTGGCGCTGTTTCTCAGCTACTCCATCCTGAACATTGCCGACCTTTCCACCGACGGCTGCTTTACACTGGGCTGCGCCGTGGCCTGTCAGGTAGCACTGACCGGCCACCCCATCCTTGCGCTGGCGGCTGCTATGGCTGCGGGGGTGTGCTCCGGCTTTGTCACCGCCTTTTTGCAGACAAGGCTCGGGGTGGAAAGCATCATGGCGGGTATCATCGTCAACACCGGTCTGTACACCATCAATCTGGCGGTGATGGGCTTTTCCTCCACCATGTCGCTGGTCAAGACCCCTACCATCTTCTCCATGGCAAAAAATGCACTGGGCTTTCTGGGCAGCTGGTACAAGCTGGCGCTGGCGGTAGTCATTATTGCCATCGCCTGCGCGGCGATGCTGGGCTTTCTGGGCACGCGGCTGGGGCTTTCCATCCGCGCCACCGGCGATAACGCCGCTATGGTGCGCGCCTCCAGCATCAACCCCGCCTTTACCATCACGGTGGGTCTGTGCGTATCCGGTGCGCTGTGTGCGCTGTCCGGCGGGCTGCTGGCACAGTATCAGAAAAGCTGTGATATCAATGTGGGCACCGGCATGGTGACCATTGCACTGGCCTCCCTGATCATCGGCGAGACACTGGTGGGCAAGCGCACCATGCTGCGCCGCATCCTCGGCGTGGTGTTCGGCAGCTGCCTGTACCGCTTTATCGTGGCGGTGGCGCTGCGGTTCAATGTGCCCGCCGCCGCCATGAAGCTGGTTTCCGCCATCATCGTGGCTGTGGCCATCTCCATGCCCGCCATCCGGGAGCACTTCGCCTTTGAAAAGCGTCGGCACGCCGCCCGTGCCCGCCGCACCGTGACCAACAGGGAGGGACAGTAACATGGAAATGCTGCAGCTGAACGACCTGCACAAGACCTTTAACCCCGGCACCGTCAACGAAAAGGTGGCGCTGAATGGGGTAAGCCTGCAGATGGAGGCCGGAGATTTTGCCACCATCGTGGGCTCCAACGGTGCGGGCAAATCCACCCTGTTCAACGCCATCACCGGCGGCTTTATTGCCGATGAGGGCAGCATTCTGCTGGGCGGGCAGGACATCACCTTTGCGCCGGAGCACCAGCGCAGCAAGGTCATCGGGCATCTGTTCCAAGACCCGCTCAAGGGCACTGCGCCCAACATGACCATTGAGGAAAATCTGGCGCTGGCCTACCTGCGGGCAGGCACCGCGCCCAACGCCATCTTCTCCCGCATCTCCCGCAAAGATAAGGCACTCTTCCGCGAAAAGCTGGCTCTGCTGGACATGGGTCTTGAGAACCGCATGAAGCAGCCGGTGGGGCTGCTCTCCGGCGGGCAGCGGCAGGCGCTTACCCTGCTCATGGCTACCCTTGTCACACCCAAGCTGCTGCTGCTGGACGAGCACACCGCCGCGCTGGACCCCGCCACCGCCGAAAAGGTGCTGGCGCTGACCAAGAGCATCGTGGCCGAGAAAAAGATCACCTGCCTGATGGTGACCCACAACATGCATCAGGCGCTGGAGCTGGGCAACCGCACCCTGATGATGGATGCCGGGCGCATCGTGTTTGACGTAAAGGGCGCTGCGCGCAGCAAAATGACCGTGGACGATCTGCTGGAAAAGTTCCGCGAGAACGCGGGCAAAACCCTTGATAATGACCGCATCCTGCTGAGCAAGGTGGAGAAATAAGAATATCAGGCAAAACAAAAAGCATCCGCAGCACTCGCTTCTGATGAATTTCAGAAATCAGCGAATTTTGTTGCAGATGCTTTTTTCTTTGGCAGGCTGAACCCTCTCAGGCGCTGCGCGCCAGCTCCCCCGAGGGGGGAGCTTTATTGCTGCTGACCGGTAGATGCTAAAAAGCTCCCCCTTCGGGGGAGCTGGCAAAGCCGACAGGCTTTGACTGAGAGGGTTTTATGCAGCAGACCTTTTCACTTTTATTCTTTTACCACAGGCGGATGACCTTGATGACACCCTCGGCCTTATCGCGGGCCAGCTCCAGATGGTGCTGCAGTGCCATGGCTGCGCCGTCCCAGTCCTCGGACAGGGCGGCATTCAGGATCTGCAGGTGCTCCTCACAGGTCTGCTCCTGATTGATCATGCTCACCTTGCCGGTCATGATGCGGAAGCGGGTGTTCAGGCCGGTAATGCGGTCGTAGGCAGAGCGCAGATACTTGTTGGGCAGGGTGCTCATCAGCAGTTCGTGGAAGTCGTCGTCCGACTTGCAGAAGTCCTCGATGCGCTCGCTGTGGTGCATCAGCTCGGTGTAGGCCTCCAGCTGCTCCCGGGGGATGGCATTGCCGTAAGTACGCAGGGCGTAGGGCTCCACCAAAAGACGCATCTCAAACATACTGTGCACGTCCTCTTCGGTGATGCCGGAGACCATCAGGCCCTTTTTGGGCAGAATGGTGATCAGTCCCTCCTGCTCCAGACGCCCCAGCGCATCCCGCATGGGGGTGCGGCTGATGTTGCCCATCTCGGCGCAGAGTTTCTGCTCGTTCAAAAACTCGTTGGGGCGGTACTCGCAGTTCAAAATTTTGGTCTTGAGGTACTGGTACGCCTGCAGCTTCAGGCTGAGTTTTGCCTGTGCTTCCTGCTCTTTCATAAGCACACTCTCCTATTCTTCCTTGTCTTCTTCTCCAAAAAACGTTCCAAAACGTCCGAACCGGCAGCGCAAACCCACCGCTGCCGGCTTCTTCATGTTCAGCCAGCTTGTATCCCGGCTGCAATCCAACCACTTTATCTAGTATATTATTTCACATTAGGGCATTTTTTACAAGACTTTTTGCTTAACTTTGACGTGTTTTCCGTTTTACACAAAGATCACGCCCCGATTTTGCTACTTTTTACAATGTTTTTTGTGCTTGTCGCCAAACGGACAGACTTTTCTCCCGTTTCTTTTGCATCCAAGCGCAAGCTGTGCTACAATAGAGGTAAAAAACAACACATCTACACCGGAAAGGACCGAAACTCTCATGGCACGAAGCGATGGCTACAACACCCGCACCCGACAGCTCATCTTGGACTACCTCATCAACAACCGCCAGCACGCAGTAAGCGCCTCCAACATTCTGGAGCATCTGGAGGCGCAGGGCGCAAGCCCCAACCCCACCACCGTGTACCGCTATCTGGATAAGCTTGCCGGCGAGCAGCGCATTATGAAATATGTGGCCGATAAAGGCGAGCGGGCGGTGTTCCAGTATGTGGACGAGGGACGCCACTGCCGGGAGCACCTGCACCTCAAGTGCGTGCAGTGCGGGCGCATCTATCACTTGGACTGCCATTTTATGGATGAAGTGCGCGCCCACCTGATGGCAGAGCACGGCTTTACCCTGCAATGCGAGGGCAGCGTGCTATACGGGCTGTGCCGTCATTGCGCGCAGAACGCGGCACCGTCCGCAGCAAGCGAACAGTCTGCAAAAAAATGCGCCTGCTGTGTTGACACGGACAAAAACCCGTGATACAATGCAGACAATAAAAGCGTTGACCGGGAAAAGTAAGGCCTCAGTTTTTTCTTACAGAGAGTGCGGGATGCTGGAAGCCGCGCAGAAAACGAAGCCCGAAGAACACCCGTGAGCCGCTCCCTGAACCTGCGTGTGCAGCAGTAGGGGCAGACGTGCGCCGCTCGTTATCGCGGCAGTGCTTTCAACGGGGAGAGCGCACAAAAGTGACCGGCGTATTGCGTATGCCGGTAATTTAGGTGGCACCACGGATACGGCAGCATATTCGTCCTAGGACTATGGGATGAATGTGCTGCCGTATTTTTTATTTTAAGAGGGGTAAGAAGTATGTGTTGTGTTATGGGTTATACGGGGCACGACCTGAGTGCCGAAAAATTCAAGGAGTATCTGCTGCGCACCGTGGACCGCGGGCCGGATGACCAGCGGGTGGTGGAGGGCCCCTACGGCCTGATGGGCTTTGGGCGGCTTGCCATCATGGGACTGACCCCGGAGGGGATGCAGCCCTTTTACCGGGGCGCTGACTGCGTGGTGTGCAACGGCGAGTTGTACGGCTTCCGGTTTGAAAAGGAGATCTTAAAGCGCCGGGGCTATAAGTTCTGCTCCGACTGCGACTGCGAGATCCTGCTGCCGCTGTACTACGAGTACGGGCTGGATATGTTCCGCCACATGGACGCGGAGTTTGCGCTTATTATGTACGATTCCCGCAAGGACCGGCTCATCGCCGCCCGCGACCCCATCGGCATCCGGCCGCTGTTCTACGGCTACTCCAAGTCCAGCCACAAGATTGCCTTCTCCTCCGAGATGCGCAACCTCATCGGCTGGTGCGATGATATCCGTCCCTTCCCCATCGGCAGCTACTACTGCGACGGCCGCTTTGTGCGCTACGAGGACATTGCCGATGTGCCTGCCCCCATGCAGGACGATATGCCCACTATCCTGCAGAACATCCGCGAAAAGCTGATCGCCGGTGTGGAAAAGCGGCTGGATGCCGATGCACCCGTGGGCTTTTTGCTTTCCGGCGGGCTGGACTCCTCGCTGGTGTGCTCCATTGCCGCCAAGAAGTTGGGCAAACCCATCCGCACCTTTGCCATCGGCATGGACACCGATGCCATCGACCTGAAATACGCCCGCCAGACTGCGGAGTATCTTGGCAGCGAGCACCACGAGATCATCATCAACCGGGAGATGGTGCTCAGCAGCTTGGAAGAGGTCATCCGGCTGCTGGGTACATGGGATATCACCACCATCCGTGCCAGCATGGGGATGTACCTGCTGTGCAAGGCCATCCACGAGCAGACCGATGTGCGCGTGCTGCTGACCGGCGAGATCTCGGACGAGCTGTTCGGCTACAAATACACCGACTACGCCCCCACCGCTGACGCCTTCCAGCAGGAGAGCCAGAAGCGCATCCGCGAGTTGTATATGTACGATGTGCTGCGGGCAGACCGCTGCATCTCCTCCAACAGCATCGAGGCGCGGGTGCCCTTTGGCGACTTGGATTTTGTGCGCTACGTCATGGCCATCGACCCGGAAAAGAAGCTGAACCGCTACGGCAAGGGCAAATACCTGCTGCGCAAGGCCTTTGAGGGCGACTGGCTGCCGCCGGAGATTTTGTGGCGCGAAAAGGCCGCCTTCTCGGACGCCGTAGGCCACAGCATGGTGGACGACATCAAGGAGTACGCCGAGAGCCTGTACACCGACGAGGAGTTCCAGATGCGCCGGGCAAACTACTCGGCACATTGTATGCCCTTTACCAAGGAGAGCCTGTTCTACCGCGAAATTTTCGAGAAGTACTACCACGACCAGAGCCGCACCATCGTGGGCTTCTGGATGCCCAACAAGGCATGGCCGGGCTGCAACGTCAACGACCCCTCCGCCCGCGTGCTGGCAAACTACGGCGCCTCGGGCGTGTAAAAACAAAAGACCTCCAGCGACAAGCTGGAGGTCTTTTGTTTTTACATTCGTATCCGCTGGGCTGCGCGGGCGATGGAGGCAAGCAGCGCCACAAGGCGCTTTTCGTCCATCTGGCCGCAGTAGCTGGTAAAGGTGTAGTAGCACCCCTGCACGCAGAAGGAAAGCACCACCTTGCGCACTACGTCCGCCTCAAAGGTGGGGTCGGTCTGGGCGATGCACTGGCACATGGCCTGCTCCACCCGGTTGATGAACAGCCCCTGCCGGGAGCCGGAGAACAGCACGCTGATCTCTTTCTGATGCTCGGCAAAGGCGCGGAACATCTCCCGCGCAAGCCACTCGGTGCGCTCGCTCACATCGCTGGCGGTCAGGCGGGGCAGACTTTCCACCACCGCCTGCACCATCTCGTCCTCCATGGCGTTGGCCAGCGCATAGATATCCTGATAATGGGCATAAAATGTGGATTTATTGATGCAGGCGCGGTCGCACAGTTCCTTGACACGGATCTTCTCCACCGGCTTTTCGCGGCGCAGCTCCATAAAGGCTTCTTTGATGGCGCGCTCGGTCTTTTCAATGCGGATATCCAGAAAACCCACCTCTTTTGCATTTTTGTTGATTTTCCAACGTTTTTCCGGTTTTGCGGATAGACAAGCCCCGCAGCCCTTTTTATACTGGGTATAAGCAGAGCAGGGTCACTCCTTGCGGTACAAAAGGCCCTGCTGCTCCAGCGCATCGCGGATGCGGGCAAAGGTGTCCTTGTCCGGGCAGCGCAAAGTGTGCAGGTGCACGCCGCCGGTCATGCGGCTCAGCAGGCTTTCAGGCGCATCGGCTGCCTGACGGATAAAGTTGTCCACATCGTACCGGTTGCACAGGTTCAGGGTGGCGCGGATCTCGCCGTAAAGGCTGTTTTCCACCGCCACATCCACCACCGTGCCGCCCTGATCCACCACAGTGTACAGTTCCCGGCGCATTTCCTCCTGCGTGCGGTGCACACAGGCCAGAATGCCGGTATAGCCCTTTTCCGCCGGGTGCAGCTGGTAGCCCCGTGGGGTAGCATCGATCTGCGCCCCACCGGCGCGCAGCAGCGCCACATCCCCTACCACGATCTGCCGCGACACCCCAAGTTCTGCCGCCAGCGTGCTGGCGCTTAAAGGGGCACCGGCGCTGTTCAGCCGGGTCAGGATGCGTTCTCTGCGCTGTGCTGCATTCATAGGGGGTCAGGCTTCCTTTCCGTAAAACGACTTTTCTCTCCTTATTGTAGCAAAACGCGGCGCAATGTGCAAGATTTATTCCAGCCGCAGGCGTTGCTTTATTCCACCCGCAGCAGGGTGGCGTAGTTGGAGGGCAGCTGCACCTTCATGCGGTTCCACTCGGTAGAGACCAGCACCTCCTGCGCGCCCACGGTGTCCGCCAGCAGGTCGGTGACCTTGGCGGCCTCCACCGGCAGCTGGAACTCCAGCTGCGCGGGGGTATCGCCGTTATTCAGCACCGCTACCACGGCCTTGCCGTCCAGCACCCGGGCAAAGGCGTAGCACTGGGTTGTAAGCTGCAATTCCTTTACCTCGCCATAGGTCATTTCCGGCAATTCAGCCTTGCATTTCCCCAGAACTTTGTATACACTGGTAACAGGATTTGTGCGTTCTGCATCAGCGTAATCGCTAAGCTCCAGGCAGGGACGCAGCGGCCAGTCGCTGCCCCACTCCTTTTTGCCCTCGATGCCGAACTCCGAGCCGTAGTAGATGGACGGGATGCCCCACAGGCTGTACACCAGAATGGCGATATGCCGGATGTGTTCCCGGTTGCGCAGCTTGTTGGGCAGGCGCTCTACATCGTGGTTATCCGAGAAGAGATACAGCCGGGTGTCGTGGCACAGCCCCTGCAGCCGGCGCATGGTGTGGGCAATTTCAAAGTAGTTGTGGTCGTTGTGGCCGCTCCACAGACCCTTGTGCAGCTCGTAGTTGGTGACGGAGTGCAGCATTTCCGGGTTTGCCCAGCGGCTGTAATCGCCGTGGATGACCTCGCCCATCAGCCAGAACTCCGGCTTCACCTCGTTTGCCAGACGGCGCAGCCCGCGCATAAAGTCGAAATCCAGCACATCGGCTGCGTCCAGACGGATGCCGTCGATGTCGAACTGCTCCACCCAGAAGCGGACGGTATCATAATGGTACTGCTGCACCTCCGGGTTGCGCTGGTTCAGCTTGACCAGCAGGTTGTAGCCGCCCCAGTTGCCGTAGGAAAAGCCGTCGTTATACTCGTTGTTGCCCCAGAAGTTCACATCGCAGAACCAGTCCTTATACCGGGCGTTCTCGCGGTTTGCCTTCAGGTCCTGGAACGCGAAGAAATCGCGGCCGACATGGTTGAACACGCCGTCCACAATGACCCGCTGCCCGCGGGCGTGGCAGGCCGCCACAAAGGCCTTGAACTCCTCGTTGGTGCCAAGCCGGCGGTCCACCAGACGGTAGTCGATGGTATCATAACCGTGGGAGCCGCTTTCGAACAGCGGGCCGATGTAGATGGCCGTACAGCCCAGCTTTGCCGCGTGGGCTGCCCATGCCTCCAGCTTTGCAAAAGCGCCCGGGGTGGGCTGGCCGTCGTTTTCGTGCGCACAGCCGCACAGCCCCAGCGGATAGATGTGATAAAATACTGCTTCGTCATACCAAGCCATGATCATTCGCTCCCATTCTATTGCTATAAAAAGTTGCACCGCCCGCAAGGCGGTAGCAACAGTATACCACACCCTTTGGCAAATATGTGTATTTTTGCCGATTTTTGTCAAGATTCGCTAAGATTATCGGCTACTGTGCCAGTAAAAAGGCGTTTTTCTTAGATAGTTTGCCCAAATAGCCTTGTACCAACCGGCGCACGCCGCCGGTCAACATAGAGAAGTAAGGAGATCTTTGCATGAATTACCCTGTGATCCCCCGCACGTTTTTCAGTGGCGACTGCTTCGATGCCTACCGCATTCTGGGTGCGCACCCCTGCACCGATCCAAACGGCGCCGAGGGCTGGCGTTTTGCCGTGTGGGCACCCGGTGCCACCGCCGTGGAGGTGTGCGGCGGCTTTGACGGCTGGGAGCGCGGTGTGCCCATGGAAAAAGCCGATACCGGCGTGTGGAGCGCCTTTATCCCCGGCCTTGCAGAGGGAGATCTGTACAAATACCGCGTGCATGGCGCGGACGGCAGCACCGTGATGCGCAGCGACCCCTACGCCTTTGCCACCGAACTGCGCCCCGGCACTGCCAGCAAGCTGACAAAGCTGGACTTTGCCTTTGACGACACTGCGTGGATGGAGCGGCGGGATAAATGCCGCAACCGCCCGCTGAACATCTACGAGCTGCACGCCGGCAGCTGGAAGCACAAGCCCGGCGCAACCCGGCCGGACGGCTCGGACGGGTGGTACAACTACGAGGAACTGGCGCGGGAACTGATCCCGTGGCTGCTGGAGCACCACTTTACCCATGTGGAACTGCTGCCGCTGGCAGAGCACCCCTTTGACGGCAGCTGGGGCTACCAGACCACCGGCTACTTCTCGGTGACCAGCCGCTACGGCTCCCCTGCCCAGTTCGCGGGCTTTGTCAACGCCTGCCACCGCATGGGCATTGGCGTCATCATGGACTTTGTGCCGGTGCACTTTGCCGCCAACGCCGACGCGCTGGCAAAGTTTGACGGCACCTACCTGTACGAGTACGACAGCGATGTGGGACAGAGCGAGTGGGGCACCTGCAACTTCAACTACTACCGCCGGGAGGTGTGCAGCTTTTTAAGCAGCGCCGCCGGGCTGTGGATGGACGTGTACCACTGCGACGGCATCCGCATGGACGCCATCTCCCGGGCGCTGTACTGGCAGGGCGACCCCAACCGCGGCGTGAATCAGGGTGCGGTGAACTTTTTGCGCAGCTTGAACCACGGCCTGAACGAGCGCTGGCCCACCGGCATCTACATGGCGGAGGACTCCACCAACTTCCTCAAGGTGACCGCCCCCACCCGCTACGAGGGCGTGGGCTTTGACTACAAGTGGGACATGGGCTGGATGCACGACACGCTGGACTACTTTGCCACCCCATTCGGCGAGCGCCCGGGCTGCTACGGCAAGCTTTTGTTCAGTATGCACTACTTCTACAACGAGCTGTACCTGCTGGCGCTGAGCCACGATGAGGTAGTGCACGGCAAAAAGACCATCATTGATAAGCTGTGGGGCAGCTACGCGGAAAAGTGCGCCCAGCTGCGCACCCTGTATTTTTATATGTACACCCACCCCGGCAAAAAGCTGAACTTTATGGGCAACGAACTGGCACACTTCCGGGAGTGGGACGAAAAGCGGGAGCTGGACTGGAATTTGCTGGAATACCCCTTCCACGATGCCTTCCAGAAATACTTTGCAAACCTTTGCCGCATCTACGCCTCCGAGCCCGCCCTGTATGACGGCGAGTACAACCCGGACTGCTTTGAATGGGTGGCAAACGAAAGCTGCGCCGAGGGTGTGTACGCATGGCTGCGCAAGGGGCGCGGGCAGAACCTGCTCTGCGTGATGAACACGCAGGACCACGCCCACAAAAAGTTCCCCCTGTACCTCAAGTTCCCCTGCAGCGCAGAGCTGGTGCTGGACACCGAGGCCGGCAGTTGGGGCGGCGTGCACAAGGCGCACCGCAAGCAGAGCTTCCACACCACCGATGGCGGCGTGTTCGGCCGGGACTACACCCTGACGCTGGACCTGCCCGCCATGGGCAGCTACCTGCTGCGGCTTGCCCCGGAGGCGCCGAACCCGGACGCCGCCCGCCTGAGCGCCAACAAGGCGCTGGCGCAAAAGCGCAAGGCGGCAAAGGCTGCCAAGGCCGCTGCGGAAGATTCCGATAAGTAATATTTATGCAAAAATGTCCCGTCTGCTTTGAAAGCGGCGGGACATTCTGCATTTTTCGCCGCCGGGGTGCTGGACAGTGCCCGGGGGAGTTGTTATACTGTAGGGTGTGAAACTTTGCAAGGAGGGATCTTGTTCCATGTCCGAACCCATTACAAAGCCCCGCGTTTCCGCTGCGGCGAAAATCGCGCTGGTGCTGGCGGCAGCGGCGGTGCTGCTGGCTGTTTTTGCGCTGGCTGCGCCCGGCAGCAGGTTCTTTTTTCCGCTGGTGAGCCTGTGGTGCAACTTCGCGCTGTTTGCCGGTGTGCTGCTGGTGCTGCGGGTGGCGGGGATCAAATTTGATCTCTTCCACAAGGCGGTGCTCGTCGGCCTGTGGGCGGCGGCGCTGGTCTACTTTTTCTGGGCGCTGAACCGCCGCAGCTTTGTGTACATTTGGGATTACGTCAACTATATCAACAAGCAATACGGCGCCGAGGCCGCCTTTCTGCAAAGCCCGGCGGCGGGCTTCCAGTTCATCTTCGGCTCTCTTGCCGAGGACTACACCAACTTTATCACCCTGTTTCTGGATTTTCCCTTCTGCCTGAGCGACCGCACCGGCGACAGCTTTGCCTTCTGTCAGGTGTTCAGTGTCCTGCCCATGCTGCTGGTGCTGCTGGCAGGGCTTACCCTCAAGGTGGGGCAGCTGCTGCGGGTGAAAAACCGCTTCTGGTACTTCCTCATCGGCATGACGTGGATGGCCACCTACCCGTGGCTGCGCATGAGCGCCATGCTCAGCCAGCCGGACTGGTTCGGCCTCATCTTCGGCTTCAGCATTCTGCTGCTCACGCTGGACTTCCGGTTTGAAAAACTGGAGCCGGTGCGCTTTTGCCTGTTGTTCCTTGCCACGGCAGCCATCATCCTTTCCCGCCGGTGGTACTTATACTTTGTGGTGGGCTACTACTTTGCCTACGCGGTGCTGGTGCTGGTAAGCAGTGTGCGCATTGCCCGCGCCGGGCAGAAAAAGCAGGCGCTTTTGCAGGTGCGCAATCTGGTGCTGTTCGGCCTGATGAGCATGGTGGCCATGCTGGTGCTGCTGTGGCCGATGGTCAGCCACATCCTCGGCTACAGCTACGCCGAGCGCTACGCCTACTATAACGGCGGCGGCATGGTCACGGAAATCTACCTGCAATACGCCCGCATGGGCCTGATGAACCTTGTGCTCATCGGCATGGGCCTGTGGTTCAGCCTGAAAAAGCACAAAATGCCCGCGCTGCCCTGCCTTGCCGGGCTGGAGATCCTGCTGAGCATGCTGCTGTTCACCCGGGTGCAGACCACCGGCTCCCACCAGATGCTGCTGTTCCTCCCGGGGTGGTTTATCCTGTTTTTGCTGGGCGCGGCCGCGCTGGCCGAGGGCATCACCCGCCGCCGGAGCCTGAAGATCGGCTTCTGGCTGTTCACCATTGCCTTTGCCACCTCGGTGCGCTGCTCTCCCCTTACCACCGTCGCTCTGCCGGATTTTCTCATCGGCCGCACGATTCTCTCGGCCTCTCTGCAGGAGAGCGCCCACGATTTTGCCGCCATTGATGACCTGACCTATGACCGCAAGGATCTGCCGCAGATCAAGGCCATTGCCAACTGGATCGACACCCACTGCGCCGAGGGCGAGATCAGCTACATGATCCCCCACGACACGCTGTACTGCCCGGATCACTTCAAGAACTGCCAGCTGCCCGCGACCCCCATCTACGACAAGCTTGCCTTCGGCTTCTCGGTGCCGGGCACCCACAACTTCCCCATGCAGTTCTTTGAGGCAAAGTACGTTCTCACCGCTGATCCTTTCCCGATGACTCATGTAAATGACCCTGAGAACGAGATGTCCCACAAGCTGAACGAGAGGTTCCTTGCGGTGCGGGACGAATACTTTGCGCTGGAGGCCACCTTTGATATGGGCAACGGCACCACCTTTACCATCTGGCGGCGCACCGTTGCCCCCACCCGCGCCGAGGTGGAGTACTACCTGAGCGCCTTCAAGAAAGAGGACGCCCAGTACCCGGAGATGTTCTCCCAGATCGCAGAAAGCTGGCTGGCCGCCCGCGGGCTGTAACGCCGCTTTTATAAAAAGGAGTGTTCGACTATGGAACAAGCTGCAAACACCATGCCCGCTGCCACTTTAGGGCAGTACAAGGGGCTTGCCTTCACCCGCCGGGTGCGCCCGGTATCGGATAAGGCCGTAGAGGCGGATATCGGCAATCTTGCGCGGGTCCATGCGCCCTTTGCGCCCACTGACGCGCCCGCTGCCCGCGGGATGCGCATCACGCTGGATTTCGAGGGCTTTCTGGAGGGTGCACCCATCCCGGACAGCCGGATGGAGCAGGTGACCGTGGTACTGGGCACCGGGCAGCTGATGCCCGCCGCCGAGCAGGCCGTGTACGGCCACTGCGCGGGCGAGACTTTCCGCTTCGACTTTACCTACCCCGCCGATTTCCGGGTGCCGGCGCTTTCCGGCAAAACGGCGCAGTTTGAAATTTGTCTGCACACGGTGGAGCGCAAGCAGGTGCCCCCGGTGGACGATGCCCTTGCAAAATCGCTGGGCTATGCGGACTTGGAAGCCCTGCGGGAGAGCCTGCGGGAGAAAAAGCGCCTTTCCCACGAGGCCAACGCCGACCGCATTGCCGGGGCGGCGCTGCTGGATATGGCGGGGGCGAACCTGACCGTGGAGCTGCCCGCAGAGTTGCTGGCGCAGAACGCCGAATACCAGATGAACCAGCTGCGCCAGCGGCTGCGCAAGAGCCAGATGACCATGGAGCTCTACTGCAAAAGCGCCGGGCTGCCCCCGGAGCAGGTGCGGGAGGGCTACCGCAAGGAGGCCGAGCGCCAGCTGCGGGCGATGCTGGCAGTGCGCGCCATCGCCGAGGCCGAAAAGATCACCGTGACCCAGCAGGAGGTGGACGCCGAGATCGCCCGCCTTTCCAAGCTGCACGACACCCCGGAGGAGGAGATCCGCAAGGTGCTCAGCCGGGACGCCATCGCCGCCGCCGTGACCAACCAGAAGGTGCAGCGTTTCCTGCTTGACCACGCCGCCCTTACCTCTGTTGTGGAAAAGGAGTAAGACCATGGGCTTTTTTACCAGAACTGCAATGGATGCCCTGATGAAGACCACCCATCCCGAGATCAACCGCCGCCAGTGCTGGAACCTGCACCCTCACCGCAAGCCCTGCACCACCTGCAAGGACATCTGCCCCTACGGCGAGGAGATCTTCTCCCGCCCGAACCTTGTCAAGGACTGGGACCCCTGCACCGACTGCGGGCTGTGCGTTTCCGCCTGCCGCAGCGGCTGCATTGCGCCCTCGCCGGAGCAGGTGCAGCGGGATACCGCCGCAGCGGATTCCGACAGCGATACC
This sequence comes from uncultured Faecalibacterium sp., assembly GCA_934503275.1. Classification (GTDB taxonomy): domain Bacteria; phylum Bacillota; class Clostridia; order Oscillospirales; family Ruminococcaceae; genus Faecalibacterium. The sequence continues at coordinate 90,625 of CAKSVD010000003.1, read as the reverse complement.
ATCTGGATCGGCTGCGAGAAGTCTACCCGCAAGAACACCGTGGTGCGCAGCTGCATCTGTGCGCTCTCGTGGGAGGCGCTGGCGTATCTGGCGCTGAACAAAAAGATCGTGCTGGACCTGACCCCCTGCGGGCAGTGCGAGAACGACCTGTGCGCCGAGCAGCTGCGCAAGGAGTTGACCCGCCTTGTGGACTTTTTTGGTCAGCCGATGTTCGAGGCGCGGTTCTCGCTGGCGTATGAGGAAAAGGAGTACCCCTACCATGTGCAGGAGTTGACCCGCCGCGAGATGCTGGAGCAGGTGAGCCACGGCTCCAAAAGCGGCACCAAAAAGCTGCTGCAGATGCTGCCCGGCCTGCGCAGCGAGGAGGACAGCGGGGTGGACTTCCGTCTGCTGCTGCACCAGCGCACAAAGCAGCTGAAGGCCGCCATGGAAACGCCCCTGCAGTACGGCTACTATATGCCCAAGTTCACCGACAACTGCTTCGGCTGCGGCCGGTGCGAAAAAGCCTGCCGCGCCAACGCTTTGAAGTTTGAGGAGATGCCCAACGGTCAGACCCGCATGGTGCTTACCCCGTGGAAGTGCAGCGAGTGCGGTGTGTGCATGAACGTCTGCTCCAACAAGGGCTTTGACGGCATGAAGCTGTACCAGCTTACTACCCTTGGCCCCGTGGTGCTGCACAAGTGCACCAAGACCCTGTGCAAGCAGTGTGGCAAGCCCATTGCCCCGGACAGCGCCGAAGGTCTGTGCTCGGTGTGTCGCATCAAGGCGCGCACCCAGAAGCGGCAGGAGGAGGCGCGTCTGCGCGCCGAGCAGCTGAAGGCCGAGCGTGCCGCCAAGGCCGCCGAGGAAGCCGCCGCAGCAGCGGAAAACGCCGCCGGGACCGCTGCGGAAGCCACCGCTCAGACCGTGGAGGCTGCTGCAGCCCAGACCGCCGAAGCCGCAGCCCAGACCGTGGAGACCGCTGCCGCCCTGCCGGATACTATTCCCGCCGGGCAGAGCGCTGTTCCCGCAAACGTTGCTGCCCCCGCGCCCGAAGCGCCGCGCTCCGAGTAACAGCGAAAAAAGATTTTAAATAGAGCAAAGCCGGAGCGTCTGCGGACGCTCCGGCTTTGTATTTATGTTCAGCTTACTCTTCCGCTCTCTACCGAGAAGCTGACATCCGCCGCAGCCATGGTGGACTTGCGGTGGGACACCAGCAGCACCGTGCGGTCTTTGCACTCGGCGCGGACGGCGCGCAGGATGATGCCCTCGTTCAGGCTGTCAAGGTTGGAGGTAGGCTCGTCCAGCAGCAAAAAGGGTGCATCGTGCAGGAATGCCCGCGCCACGCCGATGCGCTGCCGCTCGCCGCCGGAAAGGGTGCCGCCCAACTCGCCCACGGGGGTGTCGTAGCCCTTGGGCAGGCTGCGGATAAAGTCATCCAGCGCAGCCTTTTTGCAGGCGGCCTCCACCTCTGCTTGCGCAGCATCGCGCTTTGCAATGCGGATGTTGTTGCCGATGGTGTCCGCAAACAGTTCGGTCTCCTGCGTCACAAGGCTTTCCTGCGCGCGCAGGGCGGCGGTGTTCACCCGCCGGATGTCTGCATCCCCGAACCGGATGCTGCCGGTCTGCACGTCCCAAAAGCGCATCAGCAGCCGCAGCAGGGTGCTTTTGCCGCTGCCGGAGTGCCCGGTGATGCCCACGATCTTTTTTTCCGGGATGGTCAGGCTGATCTCCTGCAGCACCTGCTCCCCCGCGTAGCCAAAGCTGACACCGCGCACCTCGGCACCCGCAAAGGGGGTATTTTCGCCGTCGGTCACCTCGGGGGTCACCGGTGCTTCGTCCAGCAGCGCCAGCACACGGTCTGCGCTGGCAAATACCTGCGTCAGCCCTGCGCCAAGGTTCGCCAGCGCCACCACCGGCCCAAAGGAACTGAGGGCGGTCAGAGTGCACACCAGCACCCCCTGCGCCGCCAGTGCGCCGCGCTGGTACAGCCACAGGCTCACGCCCAACACCGCCAGTGTGGTGAATAAAATCAGGGTGTTGGTCACGGCTACGATCAGCCCCTCGCGGTACTTCAGCGCCGTCTGCTTTGCGCCCAGCGCCTCGCTGTGTGCGGTAATGCCCGCTGCCCGGACGGCGGTGTCCTGATACTGCAGGGTGTCCCGCAGGCCGCGCAGGCTTTCCAGCACATAGCTGTTGGTATCCGCCAGCGCCTGCCGGTATTCCCGGGCAACGGCCTGTCCGCGCCTTGCGCTCCACACCGGCAGCGCCGCGCCCACCAGCAGATAACCCGCCAGCAGCACCAGCGCGGGCAGGATGTGCCAGTGCGCCGTAAAGGCAGTGATGCCCGCCGCCCAGAGCACGGCGATGCACACCGGCGAGATGGTGTGGGCGTAAAACACCTCCAGCGCCTCGATGTCGGCGGTGATGAGGGAGATCAAATCGCCCCGGTCGCGGCCCTCCAGCTTTGCAGGGGTCAGGCGGCGCAGCGCGCCGAACACCTTATCCCGGATGAGCGCCAGCAGCCGGAAGGCGATATAGTGATTGGAGGCCTGCTCCGCATAGCGCAGCACGCCGCGCAGCAGGGCGAACACCAGAATGCACCCGAAGGCCATGCCCACCGTGGGCAGCGGGCTTTGCAGCCCGGCAGCGGTCAGGATGGCAAAGCCGCCGAAAATGGTGATGAAGGTGGCGCAGAAGTGCCCCGCCACGCCCATAACGATGGCTGCCGCCATGATGGGCAGCATGGGCTTTACCAGCACGATCAGCCGCGCCACAATGGCGATTGACGTGCGATGGTTTGTTGTTTTGTGCATCAAGCATCCTCCTTTGCAAGGGTCTCCAGCTGCTTCTGGGCGGTGTACAGGCGGCAGTAAGCGCCCCCGTGCGCCAGCAGCTGCGCGTGGGTGCCCTGCTGGGCAATCCGGCCATTTTCCAGCACATAGATGCAGTCGCTGTCCACCACGTTTGCCAGCCGGTGGGAGATCAGAATCACCGTCTTTTTCCCCGCCAGACCCCGGATGGCTGCCATGATGTCGTTTTCGCTCTCGGCGTCCACGTTGGAGGTAGCTTCATCGAAGAGGTAGATGGGGGTATCGTGCAGCAAAGCACGCGCCATGGCAAGGCGCTGCCGCTGCCCGCCGGAAAGGTTGCTGCCGCCCTCGTGCACGGCGGTCTGCAAGCCGTTCTGGCTGCGGCAGAAGTCCGCAAGGTTCACCTCCTCCAGCGCCGCCCAAAGTTCGCTCTCGGTAGCCTGCGGCTTTGCCATGCGCAGGTTGTTTTCCACCGTGCCTTTAAAAATGGTGGAATCATGCGGCACGACGGTCAGCGTGCGCTGCCGCGCAGACTGCTGCAGCTGCTGCACCGGCACGCCGCCCATGGTCACCCGTCCGGTATACCCGGTGCAGCGCCCCGCCAGCAGGGCAGCAATGGTGCTTTTGCCGCTGCCGGAGGCGCCCACCAGCGAGACAAAGCTGCCCTGCGGCACGGTAAAGGAAACGTCCTTCAGCACGGTGCGGTTTGCCTCGTAGCCAAAGGTCACCTTTTCCAGCGCCAGCGTGGTGTCCGCCGGGGCGCTCTCGGTGCCGTCCTGCGGCTCCTCAGCTGCCAGCAGACGGAAGATCTTCTCTGCCGAAGCCGCGCCGTTCATGGCAATGTGGAAGTAGCTGCCCAGCAGCCGCAGCGGCAGGAAAAAGTCTGCCGCCAGCAGCAAAATCGTCAATGTGGCGGTCAGTTCCAGCTGCCCCGCCGCAAAGGCTGCCACGGCGCTGATGATGCCCAGCCCCGCGCCGCCATAGGCCATCAGGTCCATCAGGGTGACCGAATTCAGCTGCATGGTCAGCACCCGCATGGTGATCTTGCGGAAGCGCTCGGCTTCGGCGTTCATCTGCTCGTGCTTCCAGCCGTCAGCCTGATAAATTTTCAGGGTGGTCAGCCCCTGAATGTTCTCCAGAAAACTGTCGCCCAGCGTGGTGTACTCGCTCCAGTAGCTGGCCAGCAGCTTTTTGGCAAACTTCTGCACCGCCACAATGGACATAGGGATCAGTGGCACGCAGCACAGCAGAATGACCGCCGACCGCGCGTGCACTCCCACCAGCAGCGCGAACAGGGTGACGGGTGCCAGCAGGCTGTAGAACAGCTGCGGCAGATATTTTGCAAAATAGGTGTCGATCTGCTCCACACCCTCGCTGGCCAGCATAACCACCTCGCTGGTAGCTACCGTGGCGGTATAACCGGGGCCAAGGCGGGTGAGTTTTTCGTAAATTTTGCTGCGCAGGGTGCGTTTGACATCCCGCGAGGCCTGATCGCTCATGCGGGAGGCCAGCATGGTAAAGGCAAAGCGCAGCGGCACCGTGCCAAGGCAGAGCAGGATATTCTGACGCAGCGCGGCAGCTGTCAGGCTGCCCGCAAAGGCCGCGCCCACCAACTGAGCGACTGCCCGGACAAAGATGATATTACACATCAGCCCCAGCCACTGGAACGCCACGTTTGCTCCCACATACCGCAGCGCCGCCCGGTCGAAGGACAGCAGTTTTTTGTTTATCATGCGTGTTTCTCCTTTTCAGTCTCCTCTGCCCCGCCGGGCAGTGGGACGCGTTAACGATTTAGAATGCGCTCCGCGTTCGCTTTGCGCATAATTAGCGGAATTAGATTTTTTATTCGGGATTCAGAAAAGCCTGCGGGCTTTTCTGAATCCCCTTTTCACGGAAGGGGTCGTAACGGTCAACTGCATTTGCAATTCAAACCGCCATTTAACCATTGCAGCCCCTCCTGTGAAAATAGCGTTTGGAGCGGCCCGCAGGCCGCGACAAACGCGAAATTATAAATAATTTTTCCGCTGATTATGGCTAGAGCGCAGCGGAAGCCATTTCAAATCGTCTGCGCTGCGGCGCAAGTCTCCTCCCCCTCCACCATCCGCTCATAGTCGGCGGTGAAAAGGCGCTGGGGCAAAGCGCTGGTCATGGCAAGGGCGGCGTTCCACTTTTCCTCGCCGGTCAGTTCCCCGCTCACCGGCGGGAAGTGCGCCAGAATGGCGTCCAGTTCCTGCTGCACCCGCTTTGCCACCCAAATGCCGCGGTCGGTCAGGTAAATTTTACCGTAGTATTCCTTTACGATCATGCCCTGCTCCATGAGCAGGTTCAAAATGCGCACCACCGAGGGCTTTGTCACCCCCAGCTTTTCCGCAATGCTGCGGGAACTGATGTCCAGATGGGTGCGGCTTACCTCGTAGATAGCCAGCAGATAGCGCAGATGCGCTGCGGTCAGCTGCATACCGGTCACTCTCCTTTTTACGCGCCGGGGTCTGCCCGGTGTTATCATATGCTAACTTTATTTTACTTAAAAAAGAGCGCGAGCCGAGAGTTTCAGCCCGCGCCCTTTGCGGATCATTTCAATGCTCAGTGACAGCCGCTGCAACCGCTGCAGCTGCCATTGCAGCCGCCTTCGCCGCAGCCGCTGCACCCACTGCAGCCGCCGCCATGCTTGTGGGAGTGCCATGTGATCCAGCCCACACCGCCAAACACGATGACTGCCACAATGATCGTGGGCAGATTAAAATTTGCAGCGAGGAATTCCATCATACAAAACACACCCTTTCACAATGTCATGCGGTTTGATTAGATCTTGGTCACGTCGATCTTGACTTCGTTGTTGCCCGCATACTTATTGGGACGCACCAGCAGGTAGATGAACGCTGCCAGCACCACAATTGCCACCACGCTGAACAGGCCGAAGCCCACCTCACCGGTGATCAGGCCGCCGATCTGGTACACGACCAGAGCAGAGCAGTAAGCCAGCAGGCACATATAGCCGATGGCGATACCAGTCCACTTGCCGTTGTTCATCTCACGCTTGATGGCGCCCATGGCTGCGAAGCAGGGAGCGCACAGCAGGTTGAAGATCATGAAGGCGTAAGCAGACAGTGCAGTGTAATCCTGTGCCACAGCGGCCCAGATCTCGTCGCCGTTCTCAGACAGCTCGCCGCCGAAGTGATACAGGACGCCGAAGGTACCAACGACGTTCTCCTTGGCGATCAGGCCGGACACGGAAGCGACGGTTGCTTTCCAGTTGCCAAAGCCCAGAGGTGCAAAGATCCATGCGATCTTGGTGGCGATGGCAGCCAGAACGGAGTTGTCCTGATCTTCGACCATGCCGAAGGCACCGTTCTCGAAGCCAAAGCCCTGCAGGAACCACAGCACGACGGTCGCAAGCAGAATGACGGAACCGGCACGCTTGATGAAGGACCAGCCGCGCTCCCAGGTAGCACGGAACACGTTGCCCCAAGCAGGCACATGGTAAGCGGGCAGCTCCATAACGAAGGGAGCGGGGTCACCGGCAAAGATCTTGGTCTTTTTCAGGATGATGCCGGAGCAGATGATGGCAGCCATGCCGATGAAGTAAGCAGAAACAGCAACCAGCGGAGAGCCGCCGAACATGGCACCTGCGATCAGGCCGATAATAGGCATCTTAGCGCCGCAGGGGATGAAGCAGGTGGTCATGATGGTCATGCGGCGGTCACGCTCGTTCTCGATGGTACGGGAAGCCATGACGCCCGGCACACCGCAGCCGGTACCCACCAGCACGGGGATGAAGCTCTTGCCGGAAAGGCCGAACTTGCGGAAGATACGGTCCATGATGAAGGCCACACGGGACATATAGCCGATGTCCTCCAGGATGGACAGCAGGAAGAACAGAACCAGCATCTGCGGCACAAAGCCCAGCACTGCGCCGACACCGGCGACGATGCCGTCCATGATCAGGCCGTACAGCCAGCCTGCCACGCCGATGCTCTCCAAAAAGCCGCCCAGTGCGCCCGGCACGATCTCGCCGAACAGCACATCATTGGTCCAGTCAGTTGCAAAGGTGCCGATAGACCAGCCGCCGTCTGCAATGGAGGTGCCCATGGACAACGAATACATCAGGATCATGACCAGTGCGAAGATGGGCAGTGCCAGCACACGGTTGGTAACGATCCGGTCGATCTTATCGGAAACGGTCAGGTGCTCCACGCGGGCCTTCTTCTTGACAGCCTTGCCCACCACGGTGTTGATGTAGGCGTAGCGCTGGTTGGTGATGATGCTCTCGGCATCGTCATCCATCTCTTTTTCGCAGTCTTGAATGTGCTCGTCGATGTGAGCGATCAGATCCTTGTCCAGCTTCAGCTCTCCCATGACCTTGTCATCACGCTCGAAAAGCTTGACGGCGTACCAGCGCAGGAAGCGGTCATCCACCTTGCCCTGAATGGACTCTTCGATGTGGGCAATGGCGTGCTCCACACTGCCGGTGAACACATGGGGCAGTTCGCCGGTCTTGGCGGCCTTGGCGGCGGCGACCGCAGCCTTTGCGGCAGCCTCGGTGCCCTCGCCCTTCAGGGCGCTGATCTCCACTGCCTGACAGCCCAACTCTGCGCTCAGCTTCTTCAGGTCGATGGTGTCGCCGTTCTTGCGCACCAGATCGATCATGTTCACAGCCATGACCACCGGGATACCCAGCTCGATCAGCTGGGTGGTCAGGTAGAGGTTGCGCTCGATGTTGGTGCCGTCGATGATGTTCAGGATGGCGTCGGGCTTTTCCTTTACAAGGTAAGTACGGGAGACGACTTCCTCCAGCGTGTAGGGGGACAGCGAGTAGATGCCGGGCAGATCCTGAATGATCACGTCCTTGTCGCCCTTGAGTTTGCCTTCCTTTTTTTCCACAGTAACGCCGGGCCAGTTGCCCACATACTGGTTGGAGCCGGTCAGGTTGTTGAACAGGGTCGTTTTGCCGCAGTTCGGGTTGCCGGCCAGTGCAATTTTAATGCTCATTGCGGATACCTTTCCTCCCTTTGGTCTTATCAGACCACTTCGATCATCTCAGCGTCGGCCTTGCGCACGCTCAGTTCGTAGTTGCGCACGGTCAACTCCATAGGGTCGCCCAGCGGCGCTACCTTGCGCACATAGATCTGCACACCCTTGGTGATGCCCATATCCATGATGCGGCGCTTCACCGGGCCTTCGCCGTGCAGCCGTGCCACGGTGGCGGTCTCGCCCACCTTTACGTCTTTCAGTGTTTTCATCGTACTCGTTCCTCCCTTGCGTTATTTCATGCAGCACCGGGAAGGCGCTGCTCAGGCCACCATGATGCGGCTTGCCATGGTCTTATCCAGTGCCAGACGGCTCTGCTTGACCTGCACGATCAGGTTGCCCGCGATCTCATTGACCACGGTCACCTCGCTGCCCACCACGAACCCCAGCTCGGCCAGATGCAGCCGCACCTCGTCCTTGCCGCTGATCCTGCGGATGGTAACGGTCTCGCCTGCTTTTGTCATTGTCAAAGGCATCATCGCTGTGCTCCCCTTCCATAAAAATCATGTGATGCTGCGGTGGTTAGTCAGCCGTAACTATCAGCGTAGATAGTTTACTGCTGCTAACCAAGCTTGTCAATAGATTTTTCATATCTCATAGTTAGTTTATATGAACAAACAAATTTTATGCCGGTATTGCCATACATTTTTATCAAAATCATCAATAACTAACTCTATTTCTTGAGTTAAAGTTAGCCAATATTTACATTTTTAGGGGGCGTTTTGCCATTTTATAGGGCAGGGTGACGGAGAAGAACCCTCTCAGGCGCTAACGCGCTAAACTCCCCCAGTCATCGCTGCGGGAGTGCCGTCCCCCAAACGCACGACCGCCCGGCGCAGGGGTCAAAGCTGCACCGGGCGGTCATGTGTAAAAAGGAGGATCGCTCTCTCCTGTGTCGGATGCATAGGAGAGTTGCCAGGATAAAAGAGAGTATTTGAAAAGAGAATATCAATTTTTCAGGCGGCCACCGCTAGCTTTAAAATAGGCGTGCCGCTGTGGAACAGCCGCAGATACACCGCCGTGCACTTGGCCAGCTGGTCAAAGTGTTGCTGCGCAGCAGCGGGGTCGCCGTAGGACTTCCAGCACCCACAGCAGGTAAAGCACTTGCCCCGGTGCCGGATAAAGCCCACAACGTCCTCCAGCGGATAGCCCAGAAATACCCCGATCTCATGCGGAAAATCCGCTGCCTCCGCCGCGCAGCACAGCCGCAGGCTGAGCTGGTCAAGCAAGGCACCGCAGTCCGCTGCATCCTCCGGCAGACGGTAGCCCTCCCGGGCTAAAAAGCCGCGCACGGCGGCATCTGCCAGCACGGCTTGCAGCTTGGCAGCGCGGTAGACGTACACCAGATACTGCCGGGTGGCAATGCACCCCCGCAGCACCCGCACCTGCAGACCCTTGGGGTTCAGCTGGGCATTCCAGCCCACCACCCGCCGGGCAAGGTCGGCACGGTTTCGCGTTTCGTAGCGGAACAGCCCCGCAGGCTTCAGCCCCGCCAGTACCGGGGCACATTGTTCGATCATTACGGTCTCAAAATCACGCTCCATGGCGGTTCTCCTTTGGCGGCGGTGTCAGGGTCAGTGTACCCCGGATGCCGGGCGGTTATAAGTAAGACGCAGCTAACCAGCATTTCAAAAAAGAAGCAGCACGCCCGGTCTGCGGGCTCTGCCAGTGGGGTCTCACATGGTTAGTTATTCCTAATGCCAGTAGTGTACCACAACGCAGCGGGGTGTGTCAAGCCTTTCCGGCAAAAAAGTTATTTATGGCAAACCACACCAAAACCCTTTTCCGACTGAAGACTTCCCCCGGACGGGGGAAGTCTTCAGATAGTACTCGCGCTACCCTTCCGGCGGCGGTTATGATATAATTGGGGTATTCTCGGGTCTGCCCCTTGGGCGCACCCTGCCAAGGAGGCTAAACCCATGCCCATGCCCACACCCATCACCGCGCACACCCTGTCTGCGCTGGTTGCCGCCGCGCTGGCGCAAAAGCCCACCCGCCCGCTGGTGCTGGCGCTGGACGGCCGCTGCGGCAGCGGCAAGACAACCCTTGCCAACGCGCTGGCAGCGCAGTTTACCGGCTGCACCCTGCTGCGCACAGATGATTTCTATCTGCCGCCCGCGCAGCGCAGCCCGGACTGGGCGCACACCCCCTGCGCCAACATGGACCTTACCCGCCTGCGGGACGAGGCCCTGCGCCCGGCCTACGCAGGGCAGACGGTGGACTACCGGGCGTATAGCTGCCGGGAGGGGGCTTACCTGCCCCCGGTGCAGCTACCCGCGCAGCCGCTGGTCATTTTAGAGGGCAGCTACAGTCACCACCCGCTGCTGCGTCCCTACGAAACGCTGCGAGTGTTCGTGACCTGCACAAAAGCCGAGCAGACCCGGCGCTTACAGGCGCGGGAGGGCGCACGTTACGCGGATTTTGCCGCGCGGTGGGTGCCGCTGGAGGAAGGCTATTTTGCGCAGTATGGCGTTGCCGAAAGCGCGGATTTTGTGGTGGACACCACTAAATAAAGCAAAAGCCGGACAGTCCATTGGCTGTCCGGCTTTTGCTTGGTTTACAATCTGTTACTTATTCTTGTACATATCCTGATAGTAGTTCTGGTAGTCGCCGCTGGTGACGTGGTTCATCCACTCCTCGTGGTTCAGGTACCAGTCAATGGTCAGCACGATGCCCTTCTCAAAGGGAGTTTCGGGATACCAGCCCAGATCATTCTTGATCTTGGTGGGGTCGATGCCGTAGCGGCGGTCGTGACCCAGACGGTCGGCGACGTGCTTGATCAGCTCCTCGCTGATGCCCTCGTCCTGCAGACGGTCGTGCAGCTGGTTGATGATGGTCTTGACGATGAAGATGTTGGGGCGCTCGTTGTGGCCGCCCACGTTGTACACCTCGCCGATCTTGCCGCCGTTGGCCACCATGTCGATGGCCTTGCAGTGATCCTCCACATACAGCCAGTCGCGGATCTGCATACCGTCGCCGTAGACGGGCAGCTGCTTGTGGTGCTTGACGTTGTTGATCATCAGGGGGATCAGCTTCTCCGGGAACTGGTAGGGGCCGTAGTTGTTGGAGCAGCGGGTAATGTTCACCGGCATACCGTAGGTGTCGTGGAAGGCCATGACGAACATATCGGCGCTGGCCTTGGAGGAGGAGTAGGGGCTGTGGGGGCACAGCGGCGTGGTCTCCATAAAGAAGCCGTCCGCACCCAGAGCGCCGTACACCTCATCGGTGGACACCTGCAGGTACTTCTTGCCTTCCTTCCAAGTCTTGGCATCGGCGTCGTACCATGCCTCCTTGGCGCGCTGCAGCAGGTTGACGGTGCCCATCACATTGCTCTGCACAAAGATCTCGGGGTTCTTGATGGAGCGGTCCACATGGCTCTCGGCGGCAAAGTTGATGACGTAGTCGAAATCGTACTTTGCAAACAGGCTCTCCACCAGTTCCTTATCGCAGATATCGCCCTGCACGAACACATGGCGGGGGTCGCCCTCCACGTCCTTCAGGTTTTCCAGATTGCCTGCGTAGGTCAGCTTATCCAGATTGACCAGCAGGATCTCCGGGTATTTTTTGAGCATATAGTGCACAAAGTTGGAACCAATAAAACCGGCGCAGCCGGTGATCAGATAGGTTTTCATAGGTCAGTTTTCCTCTTTATTCAGTTGTTGTTCCCGGACTGCGGACGGGCTGCGGCGCGGGCGCGTCCCTCCTCGGCGCAGCAATACTTTGCCACAAGGTAGAGGTTTTTGTTCATGCTGTTCATGGCCTTGCCCATGGCCCTGGTGTATGCCTCCAGCCCTTGGTTCATGCTGTGGATCTCCTCGTAGGTGGCTTGGGTGTACCGTGCCAGACCCTCGCTCATGTTGCTGAGCTCCTTGTGGGTGGCTTTGGTGTACTCCACCAGTTCCGCAAAGGCGTACAGTGCCCATGCAAGGAACATTTGCAGCACCCAGAACACCACGGCGACCACCAGCCCCAGCACGATGGCTGAAAACCGGTTAATGGGCTTCAGCATTTCATGGACCGAGCCGCACAGCATGGCTGCAAGCACAAAGGCCAGCACACACTGCACCTTTGCAAAGATCTTTAATATCTTGACAGATCTGCTAAAAATCGCATCAAACATGATACATCCTCAGTTCTTCCGCAGGGGGTATTTTCAGTTTTTTCTCAGCCCTTCATGCCGTTTTCGCCGTCCCAGTGGGCGAAGAAGCAGGCCAGAGCGTCCTTCCAGTCGCGGACATCGTTGCCCACGGTGCAGCGCAGCATCCGGTTGTCCAGTGCGCTCCACTTGGGGCGGTCGGCGCTGTCCGGGTGCTTTGCCTTGTACTCCTCGCTGGTGCAGGGGGACACGGTAGCCTCCACGCCGGAAAGGCGGATGATCTCGGCAGCAAAATCGTACCACGAGCAGATGCCCTCGCCGGTGCAGTGATACAAACCGTACTCGTGGGTCACGCACAGCTGCAAAATCTCGTGGGCGAGGTCGGCAGCATTGGTGGGGTTGCCGCACTGGTCGTTGACCACCTCCAGCTTGCCGAACTTTTTGCCCGCGTTCACGATGGTCTTGACAAAGTTTTTGCCGTAGTAGCTATACAACCACGCGGTGCGCACGATGAAGTGACGGTGGCAGAACCGCTCCACATACTTTTCGCCCATAAGCTTGGTAGAGCCGTAGGCGCTGATGGGCCCGGGCAGGGTGGCTTCATCCTGCGGGATGCCGCCGTTCTCCCGGCCGGAGAACACATAGTCGGTGGAAACGTGCACCAGCCGTGCGCCGGTCTTTTCGGCAGCCTGCGCCAGATTGCGGGGGCCAAGGGCATTTGCCTTAAAGGCATCGTCGTGGTGCACCTCGCACCCGTCCACGTTGGTGTAGGCGGCGCAGTTGATGATGATATCCGGGCGGTTGCGCCGCACGAACTCATCCACCATCTTGTAGTTGGAGATATCCAGTTCCGGCAGATCCACCGGGATCACCGTAGCGTTGAGCAGCTTTTCAGGGATAGGGCCCAGCTCGCTGCGGCCCTCCTGCAGCTGCTTGAGCAGCTCTGTGCCCAGCTGCCCCTTGCAGCCTGTGACAATGATTTTCATACCAATGTGCCTTTCCTTATGCTTAGTAGCGCAGCTTGCCGTCGGCCACGTTCTTCAAATGCTGGCCGTAGGGGCTCTTGCCGTAGCGCTCGGCGCTTTCCAGCAGGGTGTCGCGGTCGATCCAGCCGTACTTGAAGGCGATCTCCTCCGGTGCGCTGATCTTGATGCCCTGACGCTTTTCGATCATGTGCACAAAGTCGGCAGCCTCCACAAGGCTCTCCATCGTGCCGGTGTCCAGCCATGCAAAGCCGCGGCCCAGCAGCTGCACATCCAGCTCGTCCTTCTTCAGGTACATATCGTTCAGGGTGGTGATCTCCAACTCGCCGCGGGCAGAGGGCTTTACCTGCTTTGCCATCTGCACCACTTCCTTGTTGTAGAAGTACAGGCCGGTGATGGCGTAGTTGGACTTGGGATGCTGGGGTTTTTCCTCCACGCTGAGCACCTTGCCGTCCTTATCGAACTCCACGATGCCAAAGCGCTCGGGGTCCTGCACATAGTAGCCGAACACGGTGCAGCGGCCCTTGTTCTCTGCGTTGGCCACGGCGCTCTTGAGCAGCTTGGAGAAGCCATTGCCGTAGAAAATGTTATCGCCCAAGATCATGGCGCAGCAGTCGTCGCCAATGAACTCTTCGCCCAGAATAAAGGCCTGTGCCAGACCGTCCGGAGAGGGCTGCACTTTATACTGCAGATGGATGCCGTACTGGCTGCCATCGCCCAGCAGCGCCTCAAAGCGGGGCGTATCAGTAGGGGTAGAGATGATCAGGATATCCTGAATGCCCGCCAGCATAAGGGTGGACAGCGGATAGTAGATCATCGGCTTGTCGTAGACCGGCAGCAGCTGCTTGCTGGTGACCATGGTCAGGGGATAGAGCCGTGTGCCGGCACCGCCGGCGAGAATAATGCCTTTCATACTTGTGCACTCCTTTTTTCTTATAAAAAGATGTGCAGCTTAATTCAAAGCGGAGCTGCGTCCGCTGTAAACAATTTTGGGTCTGCCAAGGCCGTATTTTTGCAAAAGACGATGGCAGTACACTTTATTTTACTATGAAAGCACGCAAAATGCAAGAGGCGGAAAGTGCAGAAAGCGGCGTGCCGATGGCACGCCGCTTTCTGCGAATCAAAAACACTATTTTTTCGTCCCCGCTCACCACGCAAAGCCCCATTTGGAAAAGTAGCGCAGCAGGCTGCGCAGCTGCCACAGAAAGGGCTTCAGGCTGCGGTGCGCCGCGCGGTGCCATGCGTGGATCGCGGTGTACTGGGGCACCAGATACACCTTGCCCTGCGTGCGCAGCTTCTGGGTGAGGTCGGCGTCCTCCACATACATGAAGTACCCCTCGTCAAAGCCGCCCACGGCCTTGAAGGCGGCGGTGTCCACCGCCGAAAAGCTGCCGGTGCAGAACTCGATCTCCGTAGGCTTTGTCAGGTCCTTGTCTGCCATCAGATAGCGGTCGTTGTACTTTGCCCAAAAGCGCAGACAGGGCAGCTGGCGATAGACCATGGCGCGCACATTGCATCGGCGCAGCGGCAGCTGCTGGGGCTTGCCGTCCGGGAAGGTAAGCCCCGGGCGGGTCATCACCACGCCGGGGTGCGCCGCCATCCAGTCCGCAAGGTCGCTCAGGGTGTCCGCGGTCAGCTGGATATCCGGATTCAGGATAAAGTGCACCCGGCTGTGCAGCAGCGAGAGCACCGTGTTGTGTCCGGTGCCGAAGCCGCCATTCTCCAGCCGGCAAAGCACCTGCACGGTCTGCCCGGGGGCGGTGCGCAGGGTGCCGTCCTTTGCAGCGGCGGTCAGCTGCTGGCCGCTGCCGTCCGGGCTGGCGTTATCCACCAGATACAGTGTGAGCGGGTAGCGGCGGGTGCAGTCCAGCACGGTCTGTGCGGCCCTGATTGCCTCCCCGGCGCCGTTATACACCACGATACAGGCCGAAAGTTCCATCTGCGTTCCCCCTTTCGTTTTATCGTTGGCGGAAGGTTCACTCCAGCGGCTTGATGTCAAAGCTGAAGTCCTCCTTCATCAGGTCAAAATTGGGGTTCATGCAGGGGTCGCCCGCAGCCAGCTGCTTTGCCCACCGCTTCTGGAACCGCTCCACCTCGGAAGCAAAGCGCTTGCGCTTGGCGGGGCTTTCGTCCAGCCCGCGGCTCTTGCTCTCGTAGTGGTACAGCTGGGCAAAGGGGGTGAACACGTTGGTGTAGCCGGCCTCCCGCACACGGACGCAGAAGTCCACATCGTTAAAGGCCACGGCAAAGCTCTCGTCCAGCCCGTCCACCTGCTCGTATACGTCCTTGCGCACCATCAGGCAGGCGGCGGTCACTGCGTACACGTCCTGCGCATAGACCAGCCGTCCCATATAGCCGGGGTGTCCCACGGGGAAGTTCTTGTGCATATGCGCCGCCAGCGTCAAAAAGCCGAAGCCGATGCCCGCGTGCTGGATGGTATTGTCCGGGTAGAGCAGCTTTGCGCCCACGCAGCCCACACGGTCCTGCTGGGCGTACATGACCATCTCCTCCATCCAGCGGGGAGAGATGACCTCGGTATCGTTGTTGAGCAGCAGCAGATACTCGCCGGTGGCAGCGCGTGCGCCAAAGTTGTTCAGCGCACTGTAATTGAAGCCGGTGCCCTGCCATGTGAGCACCCGCAGAGTGTCCGGGTGCTCCTTTTGCAGCTGCTCGTAGCAGCGGAAGGTGGCAGCCTCCTTGCTGTTGTTCTCGATGATGATGATCTCAAAATCCGGGTAGGTGGTCTTGCGGTAGATGGACTCCACGCACAGCCGCAGATCACCCGAATGGTCACAGCTGGGGATCAGCACGCTGACCCGCCCGGGCTTTGTGATGGTGTAATCGGTCTTATAAAAGCCCGGGGTATTGGGCACCATGGTCACCGCGTCCACCGGCACGCCCATGCGGTCGTAGTGGGCACGCAGCGCCTTCATGGCTGCTTCCAGACAGTAGGTCTTGGCGGAGATGTTGCTGGCCACGCTGGCGGGGCTGGAACGCCAGTAGTACAGCAGGTGCGGGATGTGCACGATCTTTTCTGCCTGCTCGGTCAGGCGCAGGTAGAGGTCGTAATCCTGACTGCCGTTGAACTCTGCCCGCTCATCACCGCCCACCTTTGCCAGCAGCGCCGCGCTGAACACGCTCAGGTGGCAGATATAGTTGTTGGAGCGGAGGTTATCCAGCATATAATCCGGCTTGAAGTGGTAGACCGTCAGATGGTCGATGTCCCCTTCAAAGGTCACTTCATCGGTATACACAAAGTCCGCGCCCTGCTTGGCAATGGCCTCGGCCACATACCACAGTGCACAGGGGTGCAAAATGTCATCATGGTCCAGCAGGGCGATATATTCGCCGGTGGCAAGGGCAAAGCCCTGATTGGTGTTACCCGCGATGCCTTCGTTGCTGTCCAGTTTCCGGTAGCGGATGCGGCTGTCGGTGCGGGCGCGCTCCTGCACAAGGGCACCCACATCCGCGTCCTGTCCGGCATCCACCATGCACAGTTCCCAGTTGCGGTAGGTCTGGTTCTGCACCGAGTCCAGCAGCTCCACCAGAAAATCATGCGGGGTGTTGTACAGCGGCACCACGATGCTGATGCACGGTGCAGCGGGCTGGTCGGCAGCCTGCCGCACCAGCAGTTCCACGTCTGCAAAGCGGTCGGCGGGCATGGCCTTACCCGGGAACAGCTTTTTGTACTCCCGCTTGGCCTTGGCCTGTGCCGCTACGCCCGCAAAGCCCACCCGGCGCAGGGTGGCAAAAAAGACGAACAGCGGGAAGGTGCGCCACAGCTGACGGCACTTGCTTACCAGATACCGCAACGGCCAGCTGGCCTTCCAGAAGGTGGAGTTGACCACGCTGTTCAGGGTCTTTTCCAGGTTCTGCTCGTGGCTGCGGCTCAGGGAAAGGTCGCTGCGCAGCCGCTCCAGCTGGGCAGTCTGCTCGGCAGCGGTGCGCTCGGCCTGCACAGTGCGCTCCCGCAAAGCGTCCAGCTGCTGCTCGTAGCCCGCCTCGAGTTCCGGCAGTTCCGGGACAGCCATGCGGCAGAACAGTGCCGTCAGCTGCTCCTTGCCGCTGTCCTTCCACGCAAATTCCCGGCAGAAGCCCTGTGCGGCAAGCTGCTTTGCGCAGTCTGCCATGCCGGTGTAATCATTGCACACCAGCATCACCTTCTCGGCCTGTACCGTGGGCAGAGTGACCCACTGGGGGTCCACCACCACCAGCAACTCCGGGCTGCTTTGCACCACCGCAGTATTCATTTTACAAAAAGCCTCTTCCAGCAGACCGCTGTCCTCCAGCACCTGTACGCTGCGGGGCGCCAGTTCCCGCACGATGCGCTGTGCCAGTGCACGGCTGCGCTCGGCGGCCTCCTGATTCTGCTTTTCCTGATCCAACTCCATGCTGATACTCCAATCCGTGCGCTTTTCCACGCAGTTATGCTTCCCGTTCATTTCCACAAACGGATATAGTATACCAAATCCTGCGGCGTTTGAGAAGGTTTTTCCAAAATTTCAGTCAAACTGTTGCTCAGCCGAACAGTCCCGCCAGCCAGCCGAACAATCCACCGCTGCGGGTGGTGCTGGTACGAAGCTGCGCACCGGTGTAGTAGTGCTGCAGGATCTGCTTATAGTTCATGCCCTCCTCGGCGGCATAGCCCACCGCGCCGCACTGGCTCATGCCCACGCCGTGACCAAAGCCGTAGTAGGTCATGCAGGGGGTGCCGCTGGCATCGGTGCCGAAATCGAAGCAGTAGCGGGAGGAAACGAACTGGCTGATGTACCGGTAGCTGCGCCCGTTGGACACCAGCGTGTTGTACTGCACAAAGCCGCCCAGATCCTTGTGGGTCGTGTCGGCGCTCTGGTAGGGCTCGCCGGTGCGGCTGTCGTTGTACTCTATATAGGTGTAGTCCTTGCCGATCACCCGGCGCAGCAGGTTATGGTACTGCTCCTCGTAGGGGCTTTCCACGCTTTGCAGGTAGGGCACATCCGTGCCCCATGCGTCCAGACTGGCGCAGGTGCCGTACACGCCGGTCTGGGTGTTATAGCCCGCACTGGCCGACCATACCGCGTCGCACACGCTGCCGTTGTACACCAGCACCTCATCCTTGACCGCCTGCACCGCCTTACGGATGGCGCTGCGGGTGGAGGACGGGATCTGATCGACCGGGGTGTAGATCAGCGCATTGGTGGACGAGCCGTACTGCTTGTGGTATTCCAGATAGGAGTGCACCGCCACCGCCTGCGCCTTCCACGCCTGCTGCGCGGCGCTGGCGCTGACGTAGCTGCCAATGGAGCCAAGCTCGGTATAGGTGATGCCCACCAGACAATCCTCAAGATCCAGCGTGACATTGCGCTTGAGCCCCCGCCCCTTGATGTTCAGGTAGGGCATGGTGATCTTATCCTTGGAGCCAAACAGCCAGCTGAGACAGTTTTCGTCCTCTGCGGGGATCAGGGTCGTGTCGGCCCCGCCGATGGTGGTGGCAGCCGAAGCCGCTGCCGCCGGGATGCAGACGCACAGCACCGCCGCCAGCAGAAAAGCCGCCGCGCGGCGGGCAAAAGAATGCAGATGTTTCAAAGTCCGGTTCCCTCCTTATGGGTATCATTTACGTTTTAATATAACCTTAGTGTAACACAGCCGGCGCCGCCGGGCAAGAACCGGAGTTATGTATTTTACGCAGGGCGGGAAGCTTTGAAAAAAGACGCAAAACTCCCTCTTGATTTTACCCATGAAATCCGGTATAATAAAAGTCGCTCACAAAAATGATATGCCGGTGTGTCGGAATGGCAGACGAGGGGGACTCAAAATCCGCTTCGCGGCTTCGTGCGCCCATCTTAAATTTCAACGAAGCAGCGAAGGTTTTTGATCAGTTAGCGGTGGATAAGTTCCAACATCCCTCCTGAACATCCCTCCAACTTCCAAAAAACCGTGCAAAACGCATCCAGATCCATATCAGCCGATGTGGCGGAATGGCAGACGCAAGCGACTCAAAATCGCTCGGGAAACCATGTGGGTTCGAGTCCCACCATCGGCACCAAGCAAGCAGTCCGGACTTTTTTCAGGTTCCGGGCTGCTTTATTTTTGTTGCAAATCATACCTTTGTGTTCTCCGGGAAAATGCTGACGATGGCATTGGCAGAGGATACCTTGCTGGAGAAATCCAGATGGGTATAAATATTGCTGGTGGTGCTGATATCGCTGTGCCCCAGCCACTCCTGAATTTCCTTCAGGCTCACGCCGTTGGCGTAAAGCAGGCTTGCGCAGCTGTGGCGCAGGTCGTGGAAGCGGATGCGCTTCATGTCGTGCGCCGTGAGGAACTCCGGGAAATGCTGGCTCAGAAAGTTGGGGCGGATGCGCCTGCCCATCGGGTTGACATAGATATAATCGAGATAATCCGTGCAGTAATCCTTGCCGCAGACCTTCCGGTTCAGCGCCTGCTCTTTCTGCATCTTTTTGAGCATCTGCTCACAGGCAGGGATCAGCGGAAGGGTGCGGCAGCTGGATTTCGTTTTGGTTCTATCCCGCGCGATATCGGTCACAACGCCGTCAACCTTTGTGGAAACCACCGTATGCTGGATGCTGATGGTCTTGTTCTCAAAATCAATGGCATCCCATTTCAGACCAACGATCTCGCTGCGGCGCAGCCCGTAGAATGCAGCCATGATAACGCCGAACTCTGCCGGGTCGCCCTGGATCGCTGTGAAGAGCTGTTCCAGTTCCTCTGCCTTGTAGACCTCCGACTTGAACTTTTCCTTACGAGGACGTTCAACGCGGTCTGCGGGGTTGGAACGGATCATGCCGATTTGAAAAGCGTACTGCAGGCATTTGCGGATGTTGGCGTGATAGTGGATGACTGTGTTTGCCGTAACGCCGCGATCCAGCTCATGCTGATAGAAATCCTGAATGTACTTGGGGTGCTGCTCAAGGTCTTGCAGGGTGTAGTGGAGCGGCTCAAAATAAGGAACGATCCGGCGCGTGATGACGATCTCGTAGTTTGCATAGGTCGTGATCGCCACGCGGGACTTCATCATTTTCAACCAGTCCATGAGAAAATCGTTGAAAAGTACCGGGGAGTTATCAAGGCAGGGGTCAACCGTCTTGACGGGGTTCGCTTTCAGCCAGTTACTGTCAACGGCATACTGAAGGGCATCGGTCAGCTCCCTGTGCCAATCCAGAAGCTGCTGTACGGTCGCTTCCTCCTGCTGACGCTCATAGCGGAAAAACGTTTCCAGATCGCGCGGAGTGAGCGCTTTTAAAGACAGCCGCTTTCGTTCAAAGTACGGGATGATGACCCTGCCCATATCGTAGGCGTATCGACCGTAAGTATCCGGAGAAAGGTTCATCACGCTTTCCCGCAGCCAGCGGGTCAGGTATTCCGGCACAGACAGATCACCGACCTGCTGCATCGTTTCCGGGTTGAACTCCTTTTGTGTCTGACGCAGAAGGGATTCAGCCCGCTTTTTGTTTCCTTTTACAGGAAGTCCTGTGCTGATGGATTTGGTTCTGCGCTTTCCGTTTGCATCCTTCCAGCTCAGGACCATCTGATATGTACCATTCTGTTCTCTTAAATGTCCAGCTACATTTATCATAGAAACGCTCCTTTCATTGTAGCCAAACGCTCTTTGCTCAGGCAACCTTAGTTTAAAATAAACAAAGCTGCTTTGCAAGGATGGCGTAAGGGATTTTTGGGGCTGCATCCCTCCTGCAGGTCAAGCCTTGTCCAGCAGGTACTCCACAACGCAGAGCTTCGGGATCTTGTAACTGCGCCCCACACGGACAGATCGGATCTTGTTTTCCTTGACCAGCAGATAGGCGACCTTCCGCCCCACCCCCAGCATTTTCTGAAGATGCTCCACCGTCACCACATCCGGGTAATCCTTGAACATCATCATGTACCGCTCTGTCTTGCGGTCGGGCTCTTCCTGAATCAAAGTGCAGGCTGCGATCTCGCTCATTCCTGTCCTCCCCTTCCCAGTTCAATATGTCAATTATTTGAAAGAAAATACTATATGTAAAGGACGATGGCCTTTTCCGGGTACCATCGCCCTTGCCAAAGGAGATATTTGAGTTTAGAACTTCATCGGCAGTGCATCTTTCCTGCACTTGCCGTTGTAGGTGGTGTAGATGGGATAAACGTACCGCCGCCAGCCCGGGAGCTTGGCGGGGTTATCCCGGCTGATGCGGTAGAGCTCCATCGGGTGGACGCTGCTCAGCGCACGGACAAGCCGCTCCGCACTGTACTGGCCGTGGTACAGCTGCACAAAGTACATCACGCCCCGCAGGACAGCCGCCCGGAAGGAATCCGGTCTGCCCTCCCACGCTTCCACGATGTGCCGCAGGGCTTCGCAGTAAATCTCTTCGCCCAGCTGGTCGTACAGCTTCAGCGCCGTGCCCACGCAGCTGATGCGGTAGTCGCTCAGCTGCATACTGTCGTAGTTGAGGGAAAGCCCCACCCGCTTGGTGGCTGCGACAAACGCCTTGGAAGGCGCATCGCCGCCCACCACCTTGGCGCGCAGCCTGATGCCCGCCGACAAAGGCGCGGCGTGACCGTTCTGCTCGGCAAAGAGCAGGGCTTCCTGCTCCATCGTCAGACCGGTGTAGACCTTGCAGAGGATCGGGCGGTCTTCGCCGCCGTTAAGGAGGATGCAGCCCTCGATGGTGTGCTGTCCGTCCATCACATAGTACCTGCCGTTGCGGAAGCTGACCTTCGGCTCGTTGACGATGTACTCGTTGAAGTCCCTGGCGATCAGCTCCACCCGCTTGCGCTCCACGCCCCGCTGGTAGATCTCGCGGGGATAAATCAGCTTGCTGCTGTGGATGACCGAAAGCTGGTACGGCGGGTTGATACCAATGAAAGTAGTGTTGTCGTTCAGGCGCATCGCATTTCCTCCTTGATTCTCCAAATGTACTTCTCGGCTTCCTCTAAGATCTCAGCCACCTGCTGCTTACGCTTCGGGATGGTGAGCAGGCTGGGATTGAAGGTGAAGCTGTATTCCAACCGCTGGATCATTGCGTGTACCGCAGCTTCCAGTTCGGTGTACAGCATCATTTCCTCAATGCTTCCGGCGTTCTCAAAGGACGATTTGATGGGCGTATAGGGATAGACAGGCGGTTTGCCATCCACCACCTCAGGCGGTGCGTAGACCGCCGTAGAGCGCCGGATAGGCTCCATCTGCTGGATGCTGCCCATGGGGTTCAGCGCAAGGCTGATGCGTACTGCATCGTCCACCCGGCGCATCTCCTCCGGGGTCAGATGTCCCAGATACTTCAGCGCCCGGCTTTTGTCGATGGTAAAGATCTGCTCTGCCTGAACGATGGACGGAACGGAGAGAGAATCGTTCACCAGCAGGCAGTGGGTCGGCTGGGTATACTTTTTTGCAACCTTGCTTGTCAATGTGGCCACGATCAGCGTGGGCGAGTAAAAATTCCCCACATCGTTCTGGAGAACGACTGCCGGACGATTCCCGCTTTGCTCTGAACCAGTGGCGTTGTCGAAACGGGTGAAGAAAATGTCTCCACGCTGGAATTTCCAGTTTTGAATCAAAAGCTGCCCTCCTTTGTAATATGTACACCGCCCGCTGCACCTCCTTGGCAGTGTGCGGTGTGTTTGTTCAGCGGTTCATCACAACGTAGTCATGACCGCGCCGGGTCTGGCAGACTGTGCAAGTGTCCATGCTCCGGTCTGCGCTGGGAACAATGGCGATTTTGAACGCCTTGGATTCTACAAAACTACAAAGGCAGACACCGCAGAGCGTGCGGATGGACCGGATCATCTCCGGGGTCAGTTCCATTTCCTCGTAGATCGCTTGCTCTAAGGTGGTACGGTCGTTCTCGTTCATAAAACCTCCTATGTAGGACGAAAATGTGAATATATGGAATAAGTAAAAAGAACAGACGTGGACGAAGACCGAAAACGGCATTCGGCCACGCCTGATTTAATAAGTTAAGGTCTCCCATATTCGCCCTCGGCTCCCTAGGAGTGGGGAATCGTCCGGCGGCGGGCTTACACCGCACCATTGGCATTTCAGCCACCCCGTCTTCGTTATGGCCGGGCTGCGAATTACAGAAGTACCTTTTGTGAAGTACCGGACGATTGAATTATTCTGTTTTCAAGGAGCGCGAGGTCGGACACTTTGCCCTGCGGCAGGTGCCGCTTGGGAAATTGTCCCTTCACTTACGAACCCAGTTGAAAGGTCAATCTGCACCCTGAAAATCAAAGTTTTTCAAAAAATTAGTAATTTTAATGATTCGCTTACTAATATTCTGGTGAGCTATGCCATAAACTTCAGATAATTCAACCGTGCTATACCCCTCATAGACATAGAGCGTCAAAAGTTTAAGGTCATCATCAGACAGCTTCTCTAATCCGGCTTGCAGACGTTCGTTTTGGACTTCACCCACCCACACAAAGCGCGTTTTCGTTTCGTGATAGGTGTCCGTTACGGTAGTGGCTCGCACAAAGTCAGCATAATCGTTCCGATTTTCGGAATCGTCTGCACTCGGAATCTCAACATCATAACGATGGTGGGCACGATCATCATTGAATACCGCCAGATCGTACTCATACATCTTCTGGATAGCGTCCTCCTTCATGCCAGCAGCCCGGTATTCTTCCCGGAGCTTGTCCCATTTAGCATAGAAGTTACGGCGGGCATTTCCGCTATTGTAGTTCATATAAACCTCCAAATTTTCGATAAAACGTAAAAAGTCGAAAATTTGGAAGGCTAGCGATAAATACCGCAGGGGTTCACAGCCATGCGCTGCTTGTAGCCGGAGATCTTCTTCTCCCGCAGCTTGTCCACGCAGTTCTTCAGCTCACGCAGGGAGAGGTGTGCGTTGACAGCCACATCCTTGACTGCCTGCACCACTCTCTCCACCGTCCGCGGCAACGGCTGGCAAAACTTCATCGCACCATAGCAGCCGCGGGTCGCCGCTACTCCGTTCATCATGTTAGTCATTATTTTCTAGTCCTTTCCGCTCGTACGGATCAGGCAAAGGACACTCTGACAGGGAGGACCACATGTGAAGTAGTCATTTCTGGTCTCATGAGAACCCGGAGATTGGCTGCAAAAAGAAAAAGCGCAACAAGTCAGAGGGCACTCGTTACAGTCATGATGAATTCACCGGCCATTCAAGCCGTAAAAATCATCGACTGTATGAGAATCCTTTGCCTATTGCGCACTGGGCTTTGTATTCTATTTTTGTTCTATGTTAGTATCCATTTTTGTACATATAAGGACGCTAACATTTCTGATTCAGTATAAGAGTATCATTTCATCCATCTCACCTCTTCCAATTGGCATCGCTTTACTCATTGGTTGAATTTATATCATTTTTCAACATTTTCTCTTGAAATTTTGAAGCAACTATTCAAAAAGACAGTTGCTTATGGTATAACTTTAATGTGGAGAAGTGTTTGATTGTCATAAAATCCAATGGTAATGTTTCAACCTTATGATTCTGGTTTTTAAACGACATTCTTTCGTCTACTTTCCCCGCTCATATCATATCTCAGCATCAACCTGTTGTCGTTGACCTTTCGGTGAATAGAGTTGACTGTATCTTAAAATCTGTTGACTTCCGTATTCATCCCTTAAATGGAGGAATTTTTATGCCGTGCTTTGATTTTGGTTTGTTTTACCGCATCGCTATAAAAGGCAACACCACTAGGAATCAAACAAGTATTTACAGCATCCTTACCACTGGGCAAACCAACTCCGATAAAGTTCCCGACAAAGCCATCGTCAGCAAAATTTTCAGCGGAAAGTGCGGTCTCCCTGCTGCGACTGTAAAAGCTCTTCAGTCTGTGGAATCCAGCGAAGCAAAGCGTCGCATCGAACTATTGAAGCTTTCCGACTCTGTCACAGCCGTTAATAAACTCTGGAATATTCTTGTTCATGAGGTTAGAATTTCAGAGGAAATCTTGAAAGACCTTGTTGACGCAGTGTCCTTCTCCGCCTCTCCCTCCCTCTTTCTTACCAAGGCTTTTATGCTCTCCTTAGATGGGCCCGAATTGGTTGAGTCTCCCCATTCGTATCCAGTGATGGACATCTGGGGAGCAATCACCTCGCCTGGCGATCTTATGGCAATGGAACAGATGACTAAACCTCAAAGGGATGCTCTTATCAGTTTTGTTAAAGCGTATCTAGAAATCGAAGATTTCAGTAATGCTACCACCTCCCATCTTGACGAGGCTTTTGATTCCTATGTTGAGAAAAATCTCCCCGACGTTGCACAGCGTGTCAACTACATAGTTCAGTTTAGGAACATGAAAGTTCGTTACAAAAAATCGCTTCATATCATTGCCAAAGCTCTCCCATACGTTAGAGAGGATGTACGCCCTGAAGATTTATCGACCGAGTGGATTATAGACTTCTTAGATTACTCTAGAAAGGTCTTCTCTGATTTCAAATCAGATCTCTGGTCTGAAATCTGTGCATACGAGCTTAACAATCCCGGTTCCATTTCTCGAAAGCTCCTTATGACGATTTACCTTATGTCGGATAAAGAGCTACAGGCATTCGATAATTTGAGGCGAGTGTGCTTCACTGACCTCAACATACAGGGTTCTACTCTTCCCTTAGTGTTCATCAGAGATTATCCAAATGCATACAGTTCATGCGAGGGTTCGGCAGCTCTGCATATCACAACGGGTGACCTTGCGCTCTTGCAAGCTGATGCTCTAATCGAGTGCAACTACGAAACCGGCTTCGCTATCGTGGGGGATGCTGCCTTAAGCTATCGCAATTACAAAGTCTATATCGAGGGCGATGACAATTCTCCTGACAAGGTCAACCGAGTCGGTATCGGAAATGTACGTTTCACACGGTACGGACAAGAACTTTTCGATCTTTTGCAAAGTTCGCGAATCATTCCACTCCCACGTTATGGCGAAGATATTTTCGGATTCACTATTCAGCACTGGAACTCCAAGAAATTAAGAATGCGCGTTCTTCACTATGATCCAAACTCCCAAATGATCGTTGAAACAAAATATAATTACTAAGTATCAAAAAAAGCCGAGGCAGACTCCAGATACCCTAATTAGGGTATCTGAATGTCTACCTCGGCTTGCTATGTTTATTCGAGCAGCACCTATAAGTAGCAGTGATGTGGTTTTTCTGGCTCACATGGTCTCCCGATGACTCAAATGTTTAAGCGGTTACTTCCCACTGTAGGCGCATTCACTGATGTGATTTAAGTAATGCGGTTTCTTTAGATTATGATATTCGCCAGCCATATTTTACACTCCATCTTTTGAGATTTCTTAGCCTTCTCAGATTGACTCGTTTATTCTTCTTAGATTTATGAGATTTCTTAGCATCTATTATCTCACGAAATGGGGGGCATCTTACGGCCGGGGTGGCTTATTGACCGCCTATCTATCTTATCCTTAGTCTTGTCCGGCACGTCGATCAGACCAAAGCGGTAGAACAGCCCATAGATGTATGACACACCCCGGATATCTCCCAGAGCCTTGGGTCTGTCCACTACCTCTCCGATTTTACCGATATTGTGATACGCCAGCATCACAGAACTCCAAGCAAGGCTCTTGCTGTCCTCTCTGCGGTCGATCCACAGCTCCTTGGTGAATTCATCTCCCCTGCCCTTTTTCAGCGTATATGTAAAGGGCAAGCCGGACATCGTCTTGAACTTGTATCCCCGAAAAGCCACCACACACTTCCAGAGATTTACTTCGCAGGGATCCTTCCTCAGCGCAACCACAGCTCGGTAGTGTCGCTGCCGCTCTGCCCCGGCACTGATATTCGCTGCTTCAGCTTCCTCCGGGAAGTACACGCCTTTCTCATACGGCAGATAAGAGGTCACAGAGGGGCGGGACAACTGCAAAGCCGACATGGTAGAGGTGACAGCAGCAGAATAACTCTGCGTTTCTCTGAGGGTGTTAAAGGTCTGTTGGACGAGCTTTGCCGTGTCCGACTCGTAGACCCCGGCTGTGATGAGCAACTTCCGGACCTTGATAGGATTGAGGGACAGGGCGTCTGCAATGGCTTGCAGGCTCATTTTGTCCGTATAAAGGTCAGTGGCGGTTTTCATCTGCTGTGCCAGGTTCTTGGCTGCACTGTACTCTGGCTTTGATGGCTTCCGCCCACCGCCGGGCTTACACGCGCGTGTATTACTCACTGATTTTCACCTCATTTTTATTTCCGTCACAAACTATATATTGTGCTCAAGAATACGCCGTGTGAACTTCTGGAGTTCAGTCCACACGGCTGATGAAAATTATTCTTTAATTGCGTTACTTCAGGTCGCGTTCATCTCTTTTTACACGTCCGGCATCGGTAATAATATAAAGCGGATCATCTAAATCATTCGTTCCAATTTGTATGATATAGCCATTTTCAGCACAGGCATCAATCATTGCTTCTGAAAATCCTTTCTCGATTAAAAACTTTCGACAAACTTTCTGACCGCCTGCCGAAATCATATGAAGAATTTGAAAATACTTATTAGCATCCATGATTTTGTGCTCCTTTTTTCATTATCAAACTCAGAAATATATCAATTAAGTCTTCCTAGCTATACGGCGACTGTCCATTTTCATACATTTGTTTGCTCTTTTTGTGAACCTCCTTTCTTCTTCTTGATCTATAAATACCGGACACATTACCACTTTGGATGGCATTGCGTAAGAATCTTCTTTCGTAGGCTGAACCAATGTTCCCTGTACTTTTGATATTCGCCCGAATTCATATTTCATAAAACTCCTCCATTCTCTTCATAAAAGGTCGACATTCTCTAATCATCTTATGACTCTTCTGCTCATCTGTTGCGCAATTATATAACTTTCAATCAAGCTGTACAATACATCTGCAACAAATGCCGTTGTATGATATGCATAACTATCCTTTTTACGATTCCACTCCGGCTGGACAATTTTAGAGTCGATGCATATCAGCCCTAGCATCCTATATTCTTCAGAATGTCTAGCAAGAATCTGGCAACGTATAGGAATAATGATACTGGAACGGAAAAGGCTCTTCCATTTATCCCCATACTCGCAGAAGAATTTATCATCATCTTTTTCTTTTTCTGAAAGATTTATTAAATCACCTTCCGCAAAATATTGGAATTTTCGTTTCAGGATCGTATCATACGCATAATTATCGCCAATTTTAATTGGTTTCGTATTTTGTATTCTGACTTTCTTTATTCCTCCTCGGCAAGTCACATTGTTTTGACCCCGGGCAAATGTTTTTAATGTATTCTGTGTATTGCATAATTTTATACTTGCGCAAATTTTTTCTCCATAGTGATTGCTCAAAATTCGCTCGAGATCGTTCAATGTATTTACAAGAAAATCAGGAATAGAATTTCGCGTGATCTCTATACTTTGATTAGGCATTTTCGAAATATTCATCTTTATTTCATGGGCAACTATATGAGCAAAGCTCATCATTTCCAATGAGTTAACATCTGTGTCTTCCGCTATAATTTGAAGTTTTCGCGTAAACTCCGTTGCCTGATGTTCACTAAGTCTTTTTTGCTTAGCAATTTCGCATTCACTAAGTCTTTTTTGCTCAGCAATTTCGCATTCACTAAGTCTTTTTTGCTCAGCAACTTCACGTTCCCGTCTATTTGTTAACAGTACCCACTGCGAAAGGCACAATACTCCACACGTTGCCAATGTAATACATGCTGTTAAAACCGCGTTATTTAATATAGCCGAATTCCAGAATGTATTGGCAAGCGTCCACATCACTTGTATTATCGTGGCTGCAGCGTCAAAAAATTTGGGGTTTCGAGTTCTAATATTCTCAAGGTCATTACGAATTTTAGTCAGGATTGTCTTCCAATGTGGCTTCTGTTGATTGTTATTTTCTTCCATAGTTGGGTTTTCCTTTTAAATTCAGTATACTTAACTTCACGCGCAAAACATAGTATTAATATGATGAAATGTCATTCTGAGAAGAATTTATTTTCCAGCATCAAGCATAGGCAATGATAGATGGGCAAATGTAGCTCCTGAATCATGTAAGTCTCCGTCTGCGGGGCTTTGATGCACACATCACTCATATCCCTCAGTTTGCTGTCCTTTGCTCCCGTCAGTCCAATGACCTTCATTCCCTTAGCGTGTGCAGTTGTCGCCGCATACAGCACATTTTTACTGTTACCACTTGTGGAAATGCCAAGGAACACATCCCCGGATTTACCGTAACCATTGACCTGCTGTGCAAAGCAAAGTAGTGGTTCACAGTCATTCATATAGGCTGTGGACAGGGCAGGATGACCATCCAGTGCAATAGCAGGAAGTGCCCCCTGCAGGTTTTCTGCCAAGACAGCACCGAGTTCCTGATTTTCCGCAACCAGTTTTTCTGCGAAGTCAGTTTCAGGCTTACGGGGCAGCTTGAAGCCTTTCATTAACTCACCAACGATATGCTCCGCATCTGCTGCAGAACCACCATTGCCGGCCACAAGAAGCTTTCCACCGTTCTCATAGGACTCCTCCAGCAAAAGGTATGCGGCAACAATATCATTCTTCGCAGATTCTAAAGAGGGGTATCGTTCTACCAACAGGTCGATATGTCTCATCAGTCGGTTATCCAATTCACGCATAGCTGCAATCTCCCTCTTATTTCAGGTATTTTTCCACAAAGTCCTTCAAAGACGATACCGTCACAGTCTGTCCGTAGGACTCAGAACCAATCAAAGCAGTCTGACATCCGGCATTCTGACCCGCTTTGATATCATTTTCCCCATCGCCAATCATCCAAGACTGCGACAGGTCAATGTTAAAGTCCCGTGCTGCATTCAGCAGCATTCCGGGTTTCGGTTTGCGGCAATCACAGTCAAATTTCAATTCCGGGCGTTCCCCTTCGTATCCCTTGTGCGGATGGTGCGGGCAGAAGTAGATTGCATCCAGATATGCGCCCTCTTTGCCTAGAAGTGTCTCCATTTTGTTGTGAATCTCTTCGAGTTCTTCAAAGGACACTTCACCACGGGCAATCACAGGCTGATTCGTAACAACGATTGCCAAATAACCGGAAGCATTGATTTTTTTGATTGCATCTGCAACGCCGTCTATCAGTTCAAACTCGTCTATGTTCCGAAGGAAACCCACATATTTATTGATAGTGCCGTCCCGATCAAGGAACACCGCTTTCTGCTTGTTCTTCAGATTCTTACCGGAAACGCGACCAGTCTTGTAATCCTCGCATACAGAATAATAGCGTTCAGGTGTCCCCATGTCCTTCACATATTCGGGACTATCGTAGCAGAACATCTTTCCGGTTCCTGCCAACGGCTTAAGGAGCTGCCGATCCAGGTCAACCTTGATGGGTTTTCCGTTCTCTCCCACAGTACCAACCTTGTCCGCATCAATCCCAGAATGTTCCAAAATGCTCGGATTGATAACATGAAGTCCAGCATTGACACGATTACGATAGTATTCCGGACGTTCATCCTCCTTAGCCAGCCATTGCTTGACAGCCCCATTTTT
Source organism: uncultured Faecalibacterium sp. (assembly GCA_934503275.1). GTDB lineage: Bacteria > Bacillota > Clostridia > Oscillospirales > Ruminococcaceae > Faecalibacterium. The sequence continues at coordinate 60,281 of CAKSVD010000003.1, read as the reverse complement.
ATCAGCAACAATGAGTCCACTGTCGTAGGGATGGCTATTCGGATGTGTGAAAAGCGTAACCACCCCTCCATGCTGTTTATGAAAGGCTACGAATCGATTGAAATCCACATCAAACACCGCATCGGCATTCAGCAGTAGAAAATCCGAATCCAGCTTATCCTTGATTTTGAAAAGCGCACCGGCATTACCCAACGGTTCCTTCTCAAAATAGTATTCAATATGAACACCGAAGGGCTTCCCTGTTGCCGGAGATACGCCTGAACCATCTCCGAAATAGTCCATGATGATGTTTCCGAGATGAGAGACGGTCAAAATAATGTCTGTGAATCCTTGGTCGCGCAGACACTCCAGCTCATGTTCCAGAACAGGCTTTCCTTCGATTTTTATCATCGGCTTGGGGATATCACTGGCAACAGAGGAAATCCGGGTGCCCCTGCCGCCTGCCATAATTACTGTTTTCATTTTCGTTATTCTTACCATTTATTATATACTTTTATCTGTATTTGATTTTGCGAAAACTAATTCATCCTAATACATTATTCATTCCAGATATGGCATTTCTGGCATCAAGTTATAGTCCTTTTCTCTGCAGGTCTTATTCATAGATGTTCTCTTTTACTTTTATAAAATGCACAACGTTTTGAATCTTCCGCGTCACTCTTTCCTCTGCGTATGTGTTCCATATATACATAACAATGCCAAAACCAACATAGATTATTAGGATAGACACAATCATATACAGTGGAAACGATTGCGTTTGATATTGCGATTTCACATGAAACAACTTATCCCATATAACAATTCTCGCAGGAACAGAATCGTGCAATAGGTATATTCCAAAGGTGGTTTTTGCAATCAAATTGATTTTATCGTTTTGTATTTGAATCGCATTGAATATTTTAAAGAGTTCTATGGCACATCCTGGCACAACGAATGTCGAGTAGAAAAAAGCCATTAGTCTAAACTGCATCGATTCTTGTCCTGCTGATATGCTTATTTTGCAGCTAAGCCATGCACATATAGCTCCTATCAACCACAGAACTGTTAGAATAATGCCTTGATAAACCTGTACTTTGATAAACCTATACTTTTTTTCTGAGCTCTCATGTAACCGCAAATAGGCACCTACCGTATAGAAGAAAACTCCTTTTTGCAAAATGTACAATGGCGCTGTGCAAAGGTTTCCCAACCCATACCATAATCCCCACATAAGTACAATGAGAACAATCATTGTGTGTTTGCCAAGAGGAAGAATCATTTGGTTTATAAGCGGGGCGATAAAACAGAGTAATAGATACACCGGGACATACCACCACATTCCACTTACCGGAATCGCAATCAACTTAACTATTGAATTTAGCAGTGTTGCAGAATCGATATTCATTCCCATAATCGACGCCGTCGCTATAATCACAATAGATACAATTGCGCAATACTCTGTTTGAATAAATACCTTTGCAACTTTAATCTTATTCTTTTGAATGCTGAAGAACCCCATAATTATAAAGAAAACTGCAACGCCAACTTCACCACCCGGAAAAAACAGACTTGAGAAGAATTTGTTGCTTACCCCCCCCCCGCAGCCATATTTGGCAAGCCTCTTTATCCCAACTATCAATTAATCCATGAATAAAATAGTGATGTCCCACAATCAAAAACATGACAACAATTCGAAGCAGTTCTATATTGGATTTTCTTTTCACAGCATCCTGCATAACTCATATCCTCACTTTATTTCTCAATCTTTTTATCCGAGTTCCCTTGCCACCTGCCATTATTACTGTTTTCATAGCCTAAAGTCCTTTTCCCTGAATTCTTCTTTAAAAAAGCCACTTGTAAATTTTTCTACCATGTTGTGTTTTAGACGCTATAATCAATACCTTTGCGACCATAATCGAACCCAATACATCTATACAAAAAATCAAAAAGGAATTCTCTGCCAGTATTTCTCCAAACAAGTTGCTTAAGACAGGAACACCGATTCGTAAATAGATTGTTCTTACCCATATATGCACAAGATAGATAATCGTTGATTCCTTTCTTATGTTAGACGATGTCTTTTTTGAGTTACTATTCGAGCATAACAAGTAGCAGAAAAGAAAAGTTGCCATCGGAATTAGAAACACATATAAGTCAACAGCATCCGTTCTTCTTTGCCACCGCAGCGCGCGAACAGCAACTACTTCTACTATTGCCGCTCCTGCAGAAATCATAAATCCCTTCGCACATAAACGTTTGTTGATTCTTTGTTTGTTTTCTGCAATGTATGCTCCAATTGCCACAAAAAGAAAACCAAAAAACACTCCGTCTCTTGTTGTATGCAATTGGCTCAGCAAGCATCTGGCCACCGTATGAATTAAAGGAACGTTCCAAATCGGAAGTCTACGAAAGACAGCATAATAGCTATCGTACGATAGGCCAAACAAATATAATGCTCCTGCTAGTGCGAATATTTTCTTCCAGCTCACACATCTTGTTTTAATAATATAGAACATGAAAATTGCAACTGCAGCTGCCGCAAGATACCAAAGGTGCGCATATCCATGTCCTAGAATAAATGCCACAGCAGCCTCTTTTAAAGTATCATAAGCTGAAACAAAGCCAGGAAAATATATTATTGTCCATATACAGTACATACGAATGAGTTTTTTGCACTGCTTTGCCACCGTTTTCCAATTATACTCTCTAGGCGTAAATGCGAAAAAGCCGTTACATACAAAGAAAAATGGTACAGCGACTCTGGTAACACATTGCGTAAAGTAATAGCTCGCGTCTGCACTTACACACTCAAAAGGTCCACAGTGAAGAGCTATTACCAAAATGCTGAAAATAAATTTGGCATAATCTATTGCCTTATATGAACTGCTCTGTGTTGTCATAATCTATTACCTTTAGAAAAAGAATTCACCTTTTGAAATCCCGCTGCCAAAATCGGATCTTTTGTCATTATGAGTAAGAGCACATATATCAAACAACCTGCAAATATCTGTAGAACAATCACATAATTATTATCTATACATTTTCCAGCAAATGTCGATCCAGCAAATACAATTATCCCATAAATAGCATAACGTAGAAATGCATATAGAATTCTCTTCCTGTCTATAACGTCTTTTGACAAATGCAACATTAATGTGGCAATGACACCTTCTGTAATAAGTGTGGCAACTGCCGCACCCAGCGCTTGCCAATATGTTACCATCACAAAATTTAGTACCAGATTCAACGCCGCCCCAATACAGATTATCTCCGCACTCTGTAATCTTTTTCCTGAAGGAACCAAATACATTCCATCTAGGTAAGTACTAAATCCAAGTACCACAACCAGCGGCATAAATACATACAGTAGTGGTATAACCGGACTCCAACCATCCCCCAAAAAAATCGGGACAAAGTTTTTTGCAACGCTTGCCATACCAAACGCAAGCGGCATAGCAAGAAAGAGCATAACCTCTAACGCCGAGTTTAAATAGTCCTTCATCTTGTCTTCGTCGCCTGATCCATAGATGCTTGACATTCTCGGCGACATAACCGTCGAAAGATTTTGAACCGCCACATTAAGAATCGTTAAAATTTTATACGCGTTTTCATAATATCCGTTCTGAAGATTTGAATGTGTAACAACATTTATCACAGATTTATCCAAAATAGAATACACAGATGCCGCAATCGTCGGAATGAAGAAAATAAGAACCGGCTTTGTATGGCGAAAAACATGGATATCCGTCACCCTATGAAGTGGAAAAACATATTGATAAAGTTCTTTCCAAAGAAATGCACTACTGGCTAAAAGACCAAGCGCATTGATCAGAATGTATTTCCAGAGATCATTTTCCGTTTTTACAAAGAGAAGGCAAAAAAGAACCATCGATCCCTTTGCAATCACATTCTTTATCGCAATGTTCCGAAAACATTCAAATCCTTGATAAAGCCACGAGATATCCAAAATCGAGGCTACAACCATAATGATATTAAGAATATAATAAATTCGGACATCTTTGGATGGAAGCATCGCCACAAATGCCAGATACACAACCAAAACGATTGCACCACAGAGGAAATGAAATAACTGAAGTTCCCAAAATATTCTACTTACCTTCTGCTTATCATTTCTTACAATTGCTATTTCTCGTTGTCCGTGTCCTGCAATTCCTAAGAAGGAAAAGAGTTGAAAATATGTAACATTCGCTGTTACATAGCTACTTATGCCCACCCCATTTGCTGTCAAGACGCGTGCTATATAAGGAGTAAGTATAATTGGAATAAGTGCCGAAACCATCTGATACGATATGTTGTATAAAAAATTTTTCTTTATGCTTGCAGCTTTCTCCATAATATCTTATCTTTCACAAAATCGGATATATAAACTTCGTGTTTCACTTAAAGAGATTCACCATTTCGTCCACATTTTTTTGTTACCTGTGTTTTCAAAAGGCTTATATTCTCTTTTATCTTTTCAGGATTCAGTTTTGTGTAATCCACTTGCATAAGCTTTTCGATTATTTTTTCATCAAAGCGATATCTGACAACTCTGGCAGGAGTTCCTACAGCATATCATGTGTCACAATTGCACCGGCACCAATAACAGCCCCTTGTCCAATATGTACACCCGACATAATCATTGCCGAATCCCCAACCCAGACATCGTCATCCAAAATGATTGGACCATTGGTTACAGCGTTACCGTCCCCCAAAAATTTCTGGCAAAACGGGTACGTAGAGAGTACGTTCATCTCGTGCCCCCCCCCGCAAATAAAACGTGCTGTCGTTGCAATTGAACAATATTTACCAATGCTTAAGCTTTCATCCGGAGCATCCCACATCGCGACATTCAACCGTCCATAAGTATAGTCTCCTACTTTGATTTTATTGCGGTCTCCAACTGTAAAAAGCGATGTAAAATTTCTTTATTTTCTTTTCTCCAGCCAATATAATTTTTTATCATCTTAAGGCGGCTTGAAATTCCCATTTGCTATTCCTCTATATCTCATCTATCATCTTATTCAGTTGTCCACAAACCTGTTCGAGCGAGCAATTCTCGATGATATATTCTCGTTCTTTTTTTGCCTTGCATTCCATCTCAAAATTATCGGCTGTGCAATACACTTCCAGCAATTCTGACAGGCTATTCACATCCTCAGCAGGAAAATGCACTGCATATTCAAAATCATTCGTGAGTTCTTTGGATGCAGGTAATTCACTGCACATCTGAAAAGTTCCGCACAGTCCCGCTTCCATCAAAGCGATGCCATAGCTCTCCCACCGCGAAGGAAAAACAAAGACCTTCACAGTACTGTATAGTTGCATCAACTCATCACGACTCTCGACATTTCCATACAGAACAACCCTCTGTTTCAGCGATGGATCATGATCAAACAAATTCTCCATCTGCTGCCGGAAGGAGGACTCAACCGGACCAACCAATAAAAGATTCCAATTGGCAATTTTATCAGAAACTGATAAAAAAGCTTTCAAAAGCGTTTCTGTATTTTTTTGGGGGGTCCCAATTCTTCCTACCGTCAGAATTGTATTGGATCTATCGCAATATGGAATATATTTTTTTAAGTCAGCCGGATGATATGGGTTACGCAACAGTCCAATCTGTCTATGCCAACTCTCAATCAGTGCCCCACGTGTTTCTTTCAGCTCGGTTGTCACGAGATCCGCCCTGCACATTGCATATCGACGAAACGCTTTATACCACGGAGTCTCTTCCTGCGTATATCCACCATCCAATTTAAGATAGATTTTCCCATTCGGATTAATTCTTTTATAAACCAATGAAAAGACAGCACTTCTGAAGGTTGTATGATACAAGTTCAGAACATCGATCTTTTTTGAGTTTTTCAGTAAAAAAACAACACTATCAATCGTAAAATTCCCTGTATATTTCTTAACGAACCAAAGTTTCAAGCCTTTGACAGCGTCTTGCAAATGTCCATAGTCTCCATTATTGTAGGTGGCAATATAACTCTCATAATTTTCAAAGCGGTACATCCCATATGGAATGAGTCCAACATCCTTAATCAAATGAACATTTTGCGAATTAAAAAGCGTTACAAATGTTTTCATTCAATTTTCCTCTGTACAGAAGCGTTTGTTGATTTAGCCGTCAAAAGCGCTAAACCCATGTGGTTAAATACAGACATTGGACTAAATTCCATCAATGAATAGAAGGCCAGTGCCAAAATCACAATTTGCATATTATACGTCTTTTGCTCTATCGCTTTTTTTGAAACCAAATAATTAGCAACCGCATAAATCACAAAAACTATAACTCCATATCGAAACAGCAACCATAGATAAGCATTATCCAGCGGATAAAAATCGCGTGCATAGAACAGTGTTCCCAACAGCGTTATCGGCTTGTTTTGAAAATAAACGTTCCATGCTATAATTCTGCCAGAAAGTACTTTATCAATTGTCATTAGAATAGCATTACTTACACCTATTTTTCCAAGGGCAATAGATAACCCCGACAAAATTACATATGAATATTTCACTCCTAGAAGAAACAACTTGTTTTCTTCAAGTATTCCCCTCATCAAAGATAGCACTACCAAAATAACTATAGCCAGCGCTGCAGAACGGCAATTTACATATTTCCAGCAAAGTATTGCAGCAATTACAGCCATACTATACAGTTTTTTTGATTTGCTATTTTGAAGGTCAACAAGGGCAACAATATCAAAAACAAAAAGTCCTAAGAAATTTGGATTTAAAAATCCAATTGTTAAGTTGTTATTATCATCAAACACATGATACACGCCAGTCAACGCTAGTATAGTATTACAGAACAACGCCGTTATAGCTGCATACTTGAATGATACAATCAACTGGCTTTGATCGACATCTTTTAATACGATCCAATATAAAGCCAGAAGCACAAGTTCTCGACCTGCTGAATTTAATGCTGTTAGCCCCATCAGCAGTCCAATAAAACATATCTTAATTATCTGCAACAAAGTAATAGAGCTTTTTAGACATACTAGCACCGCCATCAGTCCGGCAATCAAATATCCAGCGACCCGTATATAACCGTAACCTTCACCTTGACTAATTTCACTTGAAGACGCAGCATATAATAACTGCATTAAAAACACAAAGATTGCAGCTGGAGCAACTCTCAACGTAGTTCTATTCACTATTCAACCTCTAAGCAACATTATCATGCATCTAAACGACATACAAATCATTCTTGAAAAAAAGCCATAATGAAGGTAATCCTTTAAATACAGTTTCATGCTCTTCATTACTATCATTGCTTTTTTTAGTGACTTTTTTCCTTGCTCTCTATTGACAGTCATCGACTCTAAATGAATTACACTTGTGTTTGCACAATAGTATGCATATCCATCTATCTTTAGCAACCGCTCTGCAAGAATATCTTCTTCACAATATAAAAAAGTCCTTTCATCCATATAACCGATTTCTTCCATCATAGAATTTTTGAGCAACATACAGCAGCCATAAACTCTATAAACAATTCCAGATTTCATTTTATATTTTAATCTTTCACGTTTGGCGTTTGCCATTCCAAGCGTCAAACTCCAACGTGTCGGCCTTTTTATATAAGGAGCAACAATATTTCCATCCAAATCTGTAATCTTTGGTCCCACACACGCAACTTTTGGATTATTTTCTGCCGCTTCAATCAAGGCATTTAAAATATTTTCATCATCAAAAACAAGGTCATTGTTCAAAATCCATGAAAATTCATATTTATGTTCAACTGCATAGCGAATGCCAATATTATTCCCTGCTGCATAGCCTGCATTTTTATCATTAGCAATAAAAAAGAATTTTTTATTTTCTGTAGCTTTTCTAAGCTTATCCGCCGATTCATTCGGTGAGTTATTATCAACAACCAAAACATCCAATTCTGGATAATTCAGATTTTGCAATTTATCTATAATGTCCAAGGTCATTTCATAAGTTTTATAATTTAATATAATTGCCAAAACCTTTGGATAATTTCTCATCTCCTGTTTCTCCTCTTTTTGATTGGTATGCATTTATTGTTTGGGTTCGTACATTTCCGGTGTATAATGAATAACTCTCGTTCCACCGTCTTCAAATTCAAACGGAATATACATCAAATCCCGCATTGCCCAACGAACAGCATCCTGATGCTCCGGCTGCACATAGAACACAAGAAATCCTCCGCCACCAGCACCGAGCAATTTTCCTCCCAGTGCGCCGGCAGCCATGCCTTTTGCATACAGTTCATCAATGCTATTAGTCGAAACCGCAGAACCTGTCTGACGCTTCAGTCTCCATGTGTGGTCAAGCATTCTGCCAAAATCATCGAGGTCAGTGTTCTTGTCTGTCAAAACACGCTCCGCATCATCAACCAATGTCAGCATTTCTTTGAGTTGGGCGGTCTTATCTTGCTTACCTACAGCATTTGCTTTCTGCACATCAGAGGAGAATCGAGTAAATCCCGTAAAGAACATCATCAGATTCTTATTAAGCTGCTTTTTGCGCTCCGGCGAGATAATGACAGGCAATACTTCATAACCATCTGCATTGAAGTTAATGCGGTTAAGCCCGCCAAAAGACGCTGCAATCTGATCTTGCCATCCACCAGCTTCTTGGCATAGGTTACGCTCAAGATAGATAGCTTCATCTGCCAGCTTTTTCTTATCCGCATACTTTCCTTTAAGTGCATAGAACGCATTCAGCATTCCAACCGCAAAAGAGCTAGAAGTGCCAAGGCCAGAACGCGCCGGAAGATCAGCTTCGTATGTAAGACGAATCTCGTGCATATCCAGCATCTTCATCGCATTACGAATAGCCGGGTGCTGAATGTCATCAATATTTGTCACACGTTCGGTCTTTGAGTAGGACAACTCCGTGGAATAATCAAAGAAGCGTGGAAGATGGCGTACATTCACATAGCAATACTTATCGAAAGTTGTAGAAAGAACCGAGCCGCCATTTTCCTTAAAGAAACTCTCCATGTCGGTACCGCCGCCGAAAAAAGACATTCTGAAAGGAGTTTTTGTGATAATCATCTCTTATTTCCTCAATTTTTTATTCATTTATATTTGCAATTTCTTCTGATAGTCCTCAAATTTCCCAATAACTCTACACGGCACGCCAGCTGCAACCGTACCACTTGGAATACTCTTATTCACAAGGCTACCCGCACCAATAATGACATTGTCACCAATAGTTACATCATATAGAATTCTGGAACCGGCACCAATAAAGACATTATTGCCAATTTTAATTTCACCGACTCTTGCCTTGTACTTATGTTTCTTGTCCATATAGGAAAACATAAAGCAAGTGATATCATGGTTAACAAAATTGACATTGCTTGCAACATGTACATTATCCCCAAAGCTGATCATCTCTGGCTCTGTTCCAAAATTCCACGGTTGCAGATAGACGTGTTCACCAATAGACTTAAAATAGTGTTTCTTCTTCAGGTACTCAGCTCTTGAGTACCCCCCCCGATAGAGATTAGTCGAAGCATCATCCAATATCTTTTTAGGGTCTTAAGATTCATTTTTATACCCCCTGCTCTACACCAATTGCACTCAGGAACTCTCTTTCTCTACTCTTAGCCGAGTAAGCATCCAGCCCCTTCTGATAAGATTTCATGCACATCTGCTCATACTGTTCATTCGGCATATCAATGATTTTTCGCAGTTGAGTCTCAAGCTGTCCAACATCGCCAGGCTTAGCAAGATATCCAGTTACCCCGTCATCAATCTGTTCGCCCAATGCTCCGACATCAAAAGCCACCGCCGGTCGAGAATGCTTATATGCATCAAGCACTACACCGGACTGCGTTGCAGTTTCATATGGTAGAATCGTGCAGCGTGCATTGTAAAAATAGTCATGCATCTTGTCGTAGGGAATCACACCTTCGTCAAGCTTCACATTAGGAAGTTTTTTTAATGCATCAATTGTCTCTTTCACGCTGTCATCCGCCTTACCAGCGACAACATATTGAATATCCGGTGTCCGCTTTACCAATTCAAGCAAATACTCAATACCCTTATACCGATTCATTCGCCCGAAAAAGAGAACGTTCTTTCCCTTTGGTTTGGAATACTTGGGGAAGGAATACCAGAGATCAACCTTGTGCAGTTTATCCTTATACTGCGGATATTGTTTCAACGCATTATTATAACCATCGACACTTCTTAAAATAATCCGGTTCGCCAATCGAGCTGTCAAATTGTTGATTGTCTTATTAATCCTTGCATGTTTATCACCTGCATGGGGAACCACATCATTGATTGCATGTGCCACAGGGATGTGTTTATTCTTGCAGTAGAGCATAATCGGATAATTCCACACATGGAATGATTCAAAATAGACAACGTCAAAATCCGTATTTCGAATCATTTTCATCATTTGATGAATACGCACAACATTGAATGTGTCTTTAGTAATTCCCGGCCTTTTGGGAGCATCAATAAACAAATTATCTCTATTCCTTGGAGCTGGATAATCCGAGTTCTTCATTGTCAATGTTGTGACCTTATATCTATCCTTTAGATTTTCGTACATACTAAATACGCCGTCTTGAAAACTTGTATGTTCAGACATTGTCACCATTAGTATCTTCTTCATTCAATTACTCCATTAAGTCACATTATTTATCTTTCTCTTATAAATTTCCTGAAACCATAAATAAAAAATGCAAACCACGGTCCCGGATCACTCCACGAAAACAGCTGATCCACAGTATTCCTGCGGTCAAACCACGATGGCTTTGTTTTAAACCGATTTGGTGATTTGATAAACCACATCCAATCAATCTGTGAACGCCGTACTCTGATTCCTGTTTTATACTGCTGCATCGGAGTCACCTCGTCAGCATACAGGTCTTCCATTATTTGCTGTGCAGTATTGATTCCAGACAGAAAGCCCAGCTTTGCACAGGCAATCGGTCTAAGGTTTACCTCAAGCACTTTGGGCGTATCATCCCGTGCATCAATTATCATATCGACGCCCACAGGGCCATGCAGTCCCATTTTCTTTACCAGCTGCGTGGAAATATCGTGGATATCCTTGCGGTCAATCGTTTCGTTCAGCACGCCAGAGCCGCCATCAATGGGATAGAATCGGTAACTCGCATAGGTAAATGCGCTTTTCGTATTTCCCTCTTTATCAACAAACAAATTGTCTGCAACATTTAAGCCTTCTTGAGGGATATATTCCTGCACGACCATCTCGGAAACATCGATGTTAAACTTCTCAACGCAAGGTGCCAGTTCTGCTTTTGTCTCAATCTTATGGAAGCCATGAGAGCCAAAACCGTGACGTGGCTTCAGGATGATGGGGAATTTAATATTAGAAGAAAGAATATCCTCTACAGCCTTTGCATCATAAATGGTCATCGGGCACGGCAGATCGTTCTTCATGCAGACCTTCATGACGTTGTTCTTATCCTGCGCATAATCAAAGATTTCCTGATCATTGACGATCAAGTGTGCATAACCGCTCAGTTCTTTTTTATGGTGGGACAGAATAGTAGCCGAGTACTCCGTGAACGGGATAACTACATCATATTCGCCGGACTTGACCAGCTTCAGAATCCATTCTTCCGTTCCTTTCAAGTCACGGACATTCGACACACCGAGAATCTTATGTTTAGGGTGCTTCGATGCATAACAAGTATCAAAACGGTCATCACACAGCACCGTGGTGTCACAGCCAAGACCGTTGAAGGCTTTTGTGTATTCCAAGCACTGGCTCGTCAAACCATCCAGTAAGAGGATTTTCTTCCCCGCAAATCTACTGTCCATTCCCGTATCTCCTCAAATATTTATCATTACCAGTTCCCGGGGATTGCCCAATCTTGGAAACCGGGTCGTATTTGAAACGCCTGCGCTGATAATGTGCTTTCCAAATTTTCCTTTGACCTTTGGAATCATCAGCCCAATCCTTGGCACGTACACACCAACATTACCAATGCGCCATTGCCCTCCATGGTAATGCCCGGATAAAACCAAGTCGAAGGTGTCCGTTTTTCTATCCTTAATCTTGTATTTATAATGCTCTGGATGATGGCACAGAAGAATTTTCGTTCCTTCTTTTCGTGCATACTCCTCTAACCAATCCAAATCATAGCGAGTGGACAATCCACCGATGCGCAGCTTCTTACCTTTAATAGTCACCTGCACATCAGCATTATCCAAAACTGTAATACTGCGGTCTACGAAGAATCTCTCATCTTCAGCGGTAAAATACCATTCATGGTTTCCGACCGACATGAACACCGGGGCCAGTTTGCTTATATCTCGGAGAAACGCTAAGCCGAGGTCTTCCTCTTCTTCAGCTTCAATACCCTTATGCTCGACCAGACGATCCAGCACCCGCATCAGACTAACCATTGGGCCTTTCATCTCCGGCAGAAACTGCCACTGTTCCATTGATAGAAAGTTCCATTCACTTTTTCCTTCCTCGTGTCGCTCCAAAGTATCGCCAGAGAGGAGAATCGCATCGGGACTTTCTTTTGTAAGTAGCATCAGTAACTCATCGTATGGCATACTGTGCATATCGGTCACAAGTGCTATCCTTAGCCCCAGTCCTATGTTCGGCTCATAATTCGTAACATGAATGGAATCCATTATTGCCTCATTCTTCGTTAGGATAGATTTTCAGCAGTTCCTCAAAAGTCACGAACTCGTAGCCACTCTTTTTGAGCATCTCAATTACCTTCTTGAAACGCCAAACCATATGGCGGCGGCCAATATGTGTACGAAGATACCGGTCGAAGCTAATACCCTCCACCTTCGGCATAGGTTTCGGTGACAAATCAATCGGATGGATGTACATCACATAGGGCTTACCAGAGTCCAAATACTTCTGGGTCATATGCTTCATAAAGAACCACGGTAGCATCCGAATATACCCGCCGCCAAGGAGCATATTCATATCGCCAATCTTCTCAGTACTGACCTCAAACTCCGTAAAGCCTTTAGTCTGGTGAACACAAGGAATCGTTTCCTTAAAGTCCTTCAAATTCAGCACACCGTACTTGGCACTCTTCTGCGGTTTCAGCTTGCTGGAGTCGTACTTAAAACCGCACTCTCGCACAATGTCAAGCCGTTCATCGTCAATGCCAAAGCTTGGTGCGCGGTAACCATGAACTTGATGTCCAAGAATTCCCTCGATCTTTTGCTTTGCCTCCAGCAACTGGCTGCGGAACTCGTCCGGAGTCATCGTTACAGGGCGAAGATGTTGGCAGTTGTGAACTGCGATATCATGGCCTTCTTTGTCCATTGCTCTTAGTTTGTCTGCGAGCTTATCCGCAATCTCACCAACAACGAAGAACGAGCCGTGAATATCGTCCTTTTTCATAATATCCAGTGCCACATCCAAACCGTCCAGAAGCGAAATAGAACGGTCTACATTTGCCTCCGGGAAATATGTATGATACCAGTCTTCAACATCCATCGTGATAATTGCGTATTTTTTCATCCGATAAGCTCCTCTTTTACTATTGCAAAACAGCTCAGATTCATCACAAAAAGTGTGGAACCTTCGCCTTGCCAAAACCCAGTATTTCTACAAATAATTGTCGTGCATACCAGTTAAAAAACTCTTTTATCGCCGTCAAATCGACGTGTTTACTCCTGCCCCATCGCCGTAGTTGCACCTTCCGCTACGCCCTCGGTAGACTCCGGCATGAACAAAATTTTGACGGTTGCCAGCATGATTTTCAGATCCTCGATCAGGCTAGGATGGGCAATATACATCAGATCCATCTGCAGCTTATCGTAGGGGGTGGTGTTATATTTGCCGTATACTTGCGCATAACCGGTTAAGCCCGCCTTTGCCTGCAGACGCAGCGCAAACTCCGGCATCTCCTCGCAGTACTGTGCGGCGATCTCCGGGCGCTCCGGACGGGGGCCCACAACAGACAAATCACCCTTCAGGATGTTCAGCAACTGAGGCAACTCGTCCAGGCGGCAGGCGCGGATAATGTGACCGACCTTTGTAATACGGTCATCCTTGTCGCCGGTGGAGAGACGTGCCACGCCATCCTTTTCTGCATCCACGCGCATGGAGCGGAACTTCAAAATCTCAAACTGCTTGCCGTCCTTGGTCAGACGCACCTGCTTATAGAAGGCGGGACCACCATCGGATTTGACCGCAATGGCCGTAATCAGGAACAGCGGGCTCAAGATGATCAGTGCCAGCAGTGAGATCACAATGTCCATCGCGCGCTTGATGAACAAGAACTCCGGGCTTGCCATGTAGCGACCGACGCGCAGCATCGGCAGATGGAACATATGCATCGGCCACGCGCCGCTCATAATAACGTCGCCCACACGGGGGATGACGAACATATTGATGCCCTTCCCTACGCAGTGCTTCAGGATAATGTTTCGTTCATGGCTGTGGACGCCGCTGACAAAAACAGTCTCCATGCCGTCCAGAATGCTCAGGTCTGCCAAGCACTCCGACACGCTCAGGGTGACCTGCACATCGTATTTCTGGCTCAGACCATACTCGTTGATGAGTTTTTCCATGCCATGACGAACATCGTAGACCACAGCGGTCTTCTGCGGTGGGAAGGTCTTGTAGTACCATTTATGTGCACAAGATGCCCAGATCGCAGCCATCACCAACTGCCCCGCAATTGCCGCAATACCCGGCAACAGGTTGCAGAGCTTTGCGGACATCAGGCAGATCACGATGTACAAAATACCATCGGTTGCCATCGCGCCAAGGATCTGGCCGTACACCAGCTCCGAGACCCGCTGCATGGACATCCAGAACGCATCGTAGATTTTACCGAGTACAATGTACAGGATAAAAAACAGGCCTAAAATCGCAAAATGACCCTCCCATGCCAGATTTGCATAGGTCTGGTGCGAGTAGTACAGGAACCAGCAGGCCGCAAACGGCAGCTCGATCATCAGAACATTCAGGATCTTCACGACCCTCAACATCACATCATGCTGAAACTTTGACATAATCCTCTCCAATAACTCCTTTAGATTTTCTTTTTACGACTCACGTAACTTTTCCGACCCAAATTGCAGCAAGTGCTTTGGATCTCGCTATCAACTACACAAACCGATTTCTTCCCCCGTTTTGTGGTTAGCCGAAACATTCAGTTTTTCACTTTTCCTCTTAGATTCTTGTGCCAGTTCTAACCGGCGCGGCCTCGAGTCCGATTTCTCCCACCTCATCCCGATCTCATCAAGCTTTGCAATACGCTCCTCTGTCAAAACAGCACAGCTTTTTTCAGGATTCTGGCGGGTGTACCGCTGCCGCTTGACCCAATTTCCGAGGTTGTAACCGCCCGGCGACACATAATCAGCCGGGACGTTCAGGTCGCCGTGGGCATCAAAGTAGCGCTTCGCTTCCTGATATCCTTCGTTCCACTGACGGTCATTGCGGTTGCCCCAGTACATCCCTATTCTGTTGAGCCGTTCGACCTGCTCGTCTGTCAGCTTTCCTTTCGGGTACGCCCATTGCTGGCTTGCGACCCATTGCCCCAGCCGTTCACCAGCCGCTGTCACATAGGAACGTGGGATATTCAGGTTTCCGTTCTCCTCGTAATAGGCCGCAGCCAGCGCATAAGCCTTTTCCCACTTGGCATCGAAAATGTTCCATACCATGCCGAGCTCATCAAGCTGTGCGATGCGTTCTCCCTTCAAGCGGCCGTTCAGCTTTTGCTGCCGGGTCTTGATGATCCACTGTCCCAGTGGGTAGCCGTCCGGGTCTACATATTTTCCGGGCACCATCAGGTTCCCGTAGGTGTCGTGGTATTTCTTGGCAACATCAAATCCATGCTGCCACGCGATTTCCTTCCGGTTTCCCCAGACCATGCCGATGCTGTCCAGCCGTGCGATCTGCTGCTCAGTCAGATTTCCTTGGATCTGTCCCTCACGCACCCGGCGCTGGGTGACCAGCCACACCCCAAGGCTCAGACCGCCGGGCGTGGTGTACAGTTTCGGGACGTTCAGGTTGCCGTGTTCCGCATAGTAGATGCTGGCCTCAGAGAAATAGTGCTCCCAACCGGAAGAAAGGCTTGCCTGTAGCTGCTCGAACAGTACCCGGCAATCGTGCACCTGTTCGATGACCTCGAACCGCTCGGTGACGATCTTGTCGCCCTCGCCGTTGGCATAGAGCCGATGAACCGCCTCCTGCATCTCGCTTTGCAGGCCGGAAATACTGGTCAGACCTTCAAAGTTGTTGACAACATCTAGGATAAGCGGTGTCGTATTATCACCAGCGGTCAGGGCGCGTCCGATCTGCTGCTTGTAGATGATGGGCGAGATGGTAGGTCGGAACAGGATGACCCCGGAAATGCCTTCCACATGGACGCCCTCGTTGAGCATATCGATGCAGAACAGCAGCTTCAGCCGGTTGGTCGTATCCGTCTTGAAGTCCGCAAACGCCTTGTCGGTATTCGGATCATCCGAGTAGGCTTCGTACACCACAACGTCCGGGTTGACCCCGGCGAACCACTCCGGCACATGGGACACCATCTCGTCCATGTGCTCCTTGTTGGCGCAGAACACAATGTACTTACCGGACTTGTTTGTGATATGATGGGCAAATACTTTATCCAGGCCGTGTGCCTGTTCCAAGGCGCGGCGCAGTGCGTCCAGATATTTCTGATTCACATCCTGAATGCCCGGTGTCCGCAGGTTGTCCACCCGTGCCTGATACTTTGCAAGCGCTTTCTGGTACTGGTAGACTGTGGTCACATATTTCGGGGCAGGCAAAATACCCCTGACGACTGCTTCGCCAAGGGTCATGTTGCTCGCAACACGGCTATCGAAAAGTTCTTCGGCCATATCGCGGTTATTATCCAGATATCGGATGTTTGTTGCCGTCAGCCCCAGAAGCTTTGCATCCGGGCATAACTTTAATAAAGCCACCGTGCTTTCGCCCCAGCATTCTGCACCGGCACGGTGGAATTCATCGAGTATAATATAAGCAGGCTTCTGCGCTGCTATTTCGTCCAGCTGCGCCTGCGTGCAGCACATCAGTTTGGCGTAGGTATAAAAGTGAACATTTGCCAACGGAAAATCCGGGTCGTTCCTTTTCAGGCTTTCCAGCTGGGTCTTAAAGATATATTCACTGGGAGAAAGCCAGATCACGACCTTCTCCGGGTTGTCCTCGATCAGCTTGAACGCAATATAGCTCTTTCCGGTGCCGGTGGGATGAACAATGGCAGCTTTGCCATACTGGTTCATCATCCGGACTGCCGCATGATATGCTTTCTCGTTGTGCTCAAACAGACGCAATGCCACCTTGTTCACCCCTTCCCGCAATAAAGGGGTATCCTCCACAGTGATAATGGAGGATACCGATCTTTCGACATCGTTGTTTGAATTCTTCTCTTATTTTATCATGGTTATATCTGGGAATCAATAGAAATCCTTACAAATGCATCCCACCTGACCTTAGAAAAAACCTCGCAGAAGCTGAAAGTTTTTTGCACATTGCCCAGTTCTGCATGAAAAATCCAGCAAAAAACGAAGGTGGACAGAATAAGTGGTCAGAAGGGTGTCCAAGACGCAGGAGGAAACAGAAATGGCACGACGGGGAGAAAACATTCACAAACGCAAGGATGGCCGGTGGGAAGGCCGCTATATCAAAGCGCGTACACCGGAGGGGAAAATCCAGTGGGGCTACGTCTATGGCACGGTCTACGCAGAGGTCAAGCGCGTGCTGATTCAGAAGAAAGCAGAGGCAGGGTTCTACAACCTGAAAAGAACCGACCTGACCTTTGAAGCATTGGCTGAGGTATGGCTGCGCTCCCAGCGGAATGCTGTAAAAGAATCCACCTATGCACATTACTCGTACACGCTGCACAAATATCTTCTTCCAGTTTTGAGTAAAGTGCCAGTTGCATCCCTTGAGGAAAGCTTTCTGGAACAGGCTATGCAGCAGATTATTGCGCCGATAGATGCCGCACACAAGCCGCTGGGGAGCTCCTCTGCCCGGGAATGCCTCTCGATGTTACGGCGCATCTGCAAATATGCCGCGCACTTGCGCCTGATTCGTCCGATGGAGCTGGAAGTAGCGCTGCCAAAAGCCATCGACAAAATTTCTGCGCCCCTCTCTCCGGCGGAGCAGCAGCGGCTTTATCAGTATGTACAAGAGAACCCTACGCCCCGCAAAATCGGCTTATTACTAGGGCTGGAATTGGGACTGCGTATTGGCGAGATTTGCGGCTTACAGTGGGGCGATTTCGACCTGAAACTCGGAACGCTGAAAATCAACCGGACGGTCTGCCGAATTTCCTGTGAAAATGGGCATACAAAGGTGGTCATCCAAACGCCTAAAACCCGCACCTCCCGCCGGGAAATTCCAATCCCAAAGCAGCTGCTTATTATGCTGAAAAAGCTGCGCGGATGTGTCAGCAATGCTGCATGGTTTCTGTCCGGCAACGAGTCCAAGCCCACCGAGCCCCGCTGCTACCGAAAAAGCATCAAATCATATCTGAAACAGGCAACTGTCCGGCAAGTACGTCCGCACGCGCTGCGTCATACCTTTGCTACCACCTGTCTGCAGGCGGGGTGCGACGTGAAAACTCTCAGCGAATTGTTAGGACACGCCAACGCCAACATCACCTTGCAGCGCTATGTGCACTCTGACCTGACCCGAAAGCGCCGGGAGATGAACCGGATTTTCTCCTATCAGGTGTCCATGAGGGGCAGAGATGTGCTAAATATAACGTAATAGCGTGCCATTTCTGCGTCGTTCCTCCATTATCACTATGGAGGATACTTTTTTTATTAAATATATTCTTTGCCATTACGCGGCTGCACATTCTCTGTATCATAAAATATTTTTGCAGCATACGCAGATGCGTATGCATAGCTGCACGGATTTCTGTAACATCATAGTGAGGTGAACTTCATCACGACTGTAAACGATGCCGTTGCCAAATGCTTTGAACAGCTCTACGACCAGCGGGAGATATGTCTCAACGAGTTGACGACCCACGCCGGTGCATATTCCAAAATCGATTTATTGCTTAACTCATAGATATATTTTTATTCTACAAACTGCACCTCTTGCGAACATAAAAAACGAGTGTTATACTGAAGCCATCAAAAAACATTGGAGGTGTCCCTTATGCCCCGTCCCAAAGGAAGCAAGAACAAGACCAAGACCGTAAAAGCAACCGTTGACTTTGCTGCGCAGATTGCCGAAAAGCAGTCCGCAAAGGAAGCCGCTGCCGCTGAAATCGCATCCATCACTGCGAACATTGAGGCTCTGAAAGCTGACCTGAAAACCAAGAAGGCAGAGCTAAAATCTATCGACAAGGAAATCGCCAGAATCGAAGCTAAAAAGGTCAAAGCTGAAACTAAAGCAGCGGAATCTGCAAAGAAAGCCGAAGCAGAGGACGTGCTGAAAAAGCTGCTGGCCAGCGGCGTGAGCGCAGACGATATCCTCGCAAAGTTGAAGTGATTTAAAAAATTCTAACGCAGCAGTTGACGGAAACATCTACGTCGCGCAAGCAGTGCAACTTGGTACCAACTTGCGATTTTTGAATCGGATTTTTCAAAATCCAAATTCAAAATGCTTGTTGGGCTGTGCCCAAACCCCTTGTGTTCTGCATCCGGTGGATGCAGGCTGCGCATTTTTGCAAAATGCTTTTTTGATCTGAGTGCCGATGCCTGTGGTATCGGCACTTTTTGCACAGATGGATTCCCGAAAGCAGAAAATCGTGCTATGCAGCGCATTCAGGATTGTGCTATACTTAATTTACACAAACCTGTTTGTTTTAAAGAGTTGGAGGTGTTCATGGCTACACGAACCATTTGTTTTCCCATATCCGGCTACCCCTATTGCAAAGAACAGCCGGTGACATTCACATGGATAAAAGGTAGCAAGCGGCAGAATATCCGTGCCGTCCATGATGCCGTCCATACAACAGACCCGGATGTTTCAATTCTGGAAGTCAGCTCTGCATCCGTTCAGCCGGAGGGTGAGGCTGTTTCTTCTCTGCGGCTTCTGCTGCGTCTGGATTCTGTTGCGCAGGATGTGCCCATCAGCACGGTTTTTGAAGCCGCCAAGGTATTTGAACATGGTGGGCCATTCGCTGACCTTCTGACCTGTGCGCCATCCAAAGTCCATAAGGACACTCGACTGCGAACCAATGGAAAGTTGCTGCGCTACTCTCTGGAAGGAAGTGAGTATCCGATAGAGCCGTACCCGGATTCATTTTTTGAGTGGCTCTACTGCCGTGCGTTGAAGCAGTTCCCGGAAAAGGCTGCGCAGCTGAGCAGATATAATGCCTTTTCTGATATTGCTGCCGCAGCAGATTCTAAAAAGTATTATGGCGATTCCTCGCGGGCGGCTGCAATCTATGTAGGACTTGCAGCGGCTGGAAAACTTCCGTGCATCGATTCCTATGAATCATTCATTGCGGAAGTTTACACGGAGCCAAAGCCTTTGCCCAAATCTGGAAAATCTGAGATTGCTTCAAAAAAGGCACCCGAGGTTTCCGCACCGGCAAAGGAGATTCCGGCAGACGAATCGTCGCAGTCCGATAATGCAAATATTCCGGACGGTGCGCAGATGGAACATATCCTTGCGCTGCCAAAAGCGACCTGCCTGCTCCTCTCTTTGGCAAAAAATGCTGGTCTTTCTGCAAATAATTCCAGTGAGCTGGCATATAAGGGAAAGGAATTTTTTCTTGACGCTTATCAGAAAGCGCTGAAAAACAAAACGCTCCAAATCAATGTCCATAAGAACAAGTTCACATTTCCGATGGAGGAGCATGACAGCGGATTTCATGCGGTCGGAGTACTGACCCGTTCGCCTGCTTGGGAATACGGATGGAAGTTCAACTATCTGGCCGAGAATACATCCGGAGCAGAAAAGCCCGAGGTCAAAGCAAAGATCCCGAAGCCCTTGACCGCATTGGAGCATCTGGAACGCTGTGGATATAAAATCGTCCAGCAGGTCGTGCCGGAAAAACTCCCACCGATTGCTGTTCAGCGGATGGCATGGAAAACAGGCGAGGCTCTTTGCGACCCGGTGGTGGTGGATTTCTTGCAGTTTATCCGAACACATATGCAGAGCGACGGCTCTTTTTCGTTCCGCATCCCAAAGAGTGCGTCCAAAAAATCGTTTGCCACACTTTCAGAGATTGCTCAGACGTGGGACAAAATGGGACTTTTTGCAACCATTGTGATTTATCCGCAGAATATCGTTTATGAGCTTGCGCAAAATGAAACTGTCCGGCATTTTTTGAGCGGAAAGTGGCTGGAGCTTTTTGTAGAGCATCAGGTTCAGCAGATCCTGAACCACTATCAGGAGGAGCAGGGCGCAGAAGTTTCGGTTTGCTCCAATGTGGTCCTTTCAGAAACGGCATCCGTAGGGAACACGCATGAGTTGGATGTCGTGTTCTCCGTCAATGGAAAATTTTTCTGGGTAGAAGCCAAATCCTCCAGCCGAAGCATTGATTATGGAAAATATGCTTCTCTGTGCGAAAAGCTGAACGTGACACCAGAAAGCTTGCTTTTGGTCAACAGCGATTTGTCCGCGGAAGAGTGCGAAGGTGTTTCTTATTTCTGGAATTACCGTGTTGCAAATTGTGCAACGATCACGCAGGAACTGGAAAGCATGATCGCTAAACAAATTGAAAGCACCGGAAATGCTGTTCTGAGTACAGACTGAGCAATAAACAAAAAAAGGCCCTGAGAACCCTGCCGGATAAGCGGCAAAGTTCTCAGGGTCGTATTGTTTATCTGGAATGTTCGGTTTGCTCCGGCTTCTTTTCCTTATCGAAGAAAAGCTCAATATTTTTCTGCGCTCGAAGAAGCTCCTGCATTTCTTCTTTCGCTTTGCGATAGTCCGGGTAGCGTGCTTTCTTTTCTGTCAGCAGCTTGGAATATTCCGCGTCCAACTCCCTGACCTTGGGGAGTTTTTTCAAGTCGGCTTCATCAAACGCCGCTTTCGCTGCCTTGTGCAGCGTGATTTCTGTGCGGTGCGTTTCCAGAAAGCGCTTGCTGTATCCGGTCTTGCGGTAGGCGTCATAGACCGGTCGCGTCTTAGCGTAGTTGATGATGTGCGCTTTCAGCACCGCAATTTCTGCCAGCCGCTTCTCAGAGGCTTTGATGGAATCGCCCAGTTCATGATAGCGGGCAGTAGCGGCGTCCACGCGCTCCTGCATTTCCTCGATGCTGCCGATTTTGTTTTCCTGTAAGAAAACCAGCGTCCGGGACATCTCTTTTAAGTTGTGCTGCTTTGCCCAGCGGGCAAAGCCCGCGCCTTTTCCCTCGGCCAATTTTGCCTGAATGTCCACCAGCATCTGAAATTTCTGCTCCGGTGCCGGGCACTTTTGCCGCGGTCGATGCTCCGCTTCTCCTGCAAGGACAGCTTTCAGTTCTTCCTCGCTGTACCCTGCTCCCAGAGTGCGGAACCGGATGAATCGTTTCTGCCGTGCGCCCTTGACGGAGGTGTACTTTCCGCGTTTGACTTCATAGCCCTGCTGCTCCAGCTTTTGCAGAAAGTCCTCGTAGTCCTTGGGCTTTTCAGTCAGAATACTATCGATCACGCTGCAGAGCCGGTCACGATTACTTTCTTTGGGCGGGTAAAGCGTGCGCTTCTGCCGCTCCCGGTAAGGCTTTATCTCAATGACGGAGAGCTGATGTTCTAAGCAGATCAGGTCACTCAACCGCTGCACTGCCAACGCTGAAAAGAAAAAATCCCGGAATTTTCGTGTTCCATCCAGCGCAGTGGAGTTATAAATAATGTGGTTGTGGATGTGTTCCCTGTCTGTGTGGGTGGCAACAATAAAAGCGTATTTGCCCTTGGTGAATCGCATTGCCAGTTCGTAGCCCACCTTGTTGGCCTCCTCTGCGGTGATCTCACCGGGGCGGAAAGATTGCCGAATTTGATAGGCGATCACATCATTTTTCTGTCTGCGCCCGGTAGCAAGTTCATACTGCCGCTTGGACAGCATAAATTCTTCGTCTGCGGTCAAGGTGCTGCAGGCATAGCTGCTGACCAGCTCTCCCCTGTTCGTTTTGTCAGGATTCTTTGCGTAGTCCGTGCGGCTTTTCAGGCAGGCCGCAACCGACTTGCCCTTGTTTTTGTGCAGTGCAATCAAACGTGTTGCAGCCATTCTGAATCACCTCCCGTGTGATAGCCAATACTTGAGCCACTTGTAGCGTTCGCATTCCCAAACAAAAAAGCCGCCCGAAGGCGGCAAAAATAAAAATATTTCTATTATAGTTCGGCAAGCCATTCGCTGAACCGTCCGATGCCCTCGGTGATGGCAGTTGCGCCGAAAAAGAGGACGAAGCAGATAAACTCTGCCACCAGCAGAATGAAAAACTGATCCCAAGTCTGGCGGTAGGCGGTGTAGATGCCGCAGCCGAAGATGTAGAGCATCAGCGGCGCGACCACATAGCTGGACAGGGTCAGCATCCATTTTGCCATCAGAGCCAGAAAAGCAACGAAAAGCGAAATCGGGAAAAGAACAATTTTCTTCAGCGTAAACATCATATCGAGCACCAACCTTTCCTTTCGGCTCTATTATAAAGGTATCAACGATTGCGTTGCAAGGATGTCAACCCATATGTACCCCGCAGCCCTCCAACTGCGGGGAAAATTTTAAAGTTCTGCCAACCGGGAAAGAATTTGCTTGCCGATGCTGATTAGTTCATCCAGCCGGGCGCGCAAGTCCTCCATATCGGCAGCATAGACCCGGCCATTTTCATTGGCTACTTTGGTGTACTGGTTTAAGTTGTTGCTGCACATCTGCAAAAGATACGCCATGTGGCGCAACTGCGGCAGATCCAGATACAGACAATATCCGTCCAGCGCCATTTTTCGTAGATAGGAGCCAATGCTTAGAATGCCGCTGGATTCCATCTTGTTCCGAATCCGTTCCAACTCCGGCTTGCTGACCCGGAAATGGAGTTGCTGGTCGCGGCGGTCGCTCACCGGGCATCACCATCCTTATCATAATAGCTGCGGAAGGGCTTCACCGTCTCCGGCTTATCGGATTTTTCTTCCAGTGCCGCCAGCACCGAGGGGCGGCGAGAGACATTCTCCTGTTCTTCCTCGTCCTGTTCCGGCTCATGGCTCTTTTCATCCACATCCAACTGGGCGTTCAGCTCTGCAAGCCGTGCGGACTTCTCTGTCAGTTCTTCCTCCTGTGGGAAGGGCTTTTCCACTTCGATTTGCGCCGCTGCCTGCTGCTGATGCAGAGTGGCTAGTTCATTCTCAGCAGAGTTAATGCGCTCCGGGAAGTTGTTCAGCGAATTATCCAGACGAATAATGTTGCCCAGCGGGTCGGTGCCCAAGGGCACCGTGTACTTTCGCTGCCCCTTCAAAAGTGCCTGATACTCCGTGCGGAAAGCATTGAACCGCAGGGACAACTCGAATCCTCGGTAACTGCCGATGACTTTTTCTTCGGCGTTGGGCAACTCCGAACAGGCAAGCACCAGACGCTCGCCGGCGGTCTTTTTCTCGTCGTAGGCAACACCCTTAATGACCATGCCGCAAAACTCCTCCTTGCCCTGCGGGTGGGCGGCGGCAAGCTGTGCGTCCGCTTTCAACCCGGCAATGTGGGCGTTCGTTTCCTGAATGTCAGCCGGGAACCTCGTCAACAGCTTATCTTCCAAACGGAACTTCTGGCTCTGATGGTCGGCTTTCAGCACCTTCAGCTTTGCGACCTGCACATCCAAATCCATCTTCTCCTTGATGAGCGGATTTCCGGCACACAATGCCTTGATTTCCGCATAGGAAAGCGCCTGTTCGTCTACATCCTCGCAGGAGCGCACCGGAGATTTGCTGGTCATAATCTGCGAGATAAATCGCTGCTTATTCTCCAAGGTCTGATACAAGTACGAGTCAAATGTCCCTTCCGTGACGTAATTGAACACCTTGACTTCCTTATTCATGTTGCCCTGCCGAATGATTCGCCCGTTGCGCTGGGTCATGTCGCTGGGTTTCCACCCAACGTCCAAGTGATGCACCGCCACAAGCCGGGATTGCACGTTGGTGCCTGCCCCCATTTTCGCCGTACTTCCGAGTAAAACCCGCACATCGCCAGAGCGTACTTTGGAGAACAAAGCCGCTTTTTTCGCTTCGGTGTCGGCGTTGTGGATGAACTCGACTTCGCTTCCCGGCACACCGGCGGCAATCAATTTCTTGCGAATGTCGTCATAGACGTTGAAATTGCCATCGTTCTTTGGTGTCGAGAGGTCGCAGAACAAAAGTTGGGTCAACTTCTGTTCTTTACCCTCCTCCCAGATCTTCAGCACGTTCTGCACACAGACGTTCAGCTTGCTGTTGGGGTCGTCCGGCAGCATGGGGTTCATCAGACGCACATCCAAGCCAATTTTTCTGCCGTCGTTGGTGACGCAGAGCATATTGTCCACGGAGGCATCCACGGTGCCGGAGTGTATCTTTGCGGCACGTTTGCTCAGTTCCTGCACCATTTCCTTTTGAATTTCGGACGGCTTTGCCACCACGGTTTCAAACTTCGCTTCGGGCACCGGCAGATGAAGCTGGTCAGATGTTTTAATGTCCGCAACCTCCTTGAACATGGACATCAATTCCGGGAGGTTGAAGAACTTGGCAAATCTCGTTCTCGCCCGATAGCCTGTACCTTCCGGCGCAAGCTCGATTGCAGTGGTAGTCTCTCCAAAAGTGGATGCCCAGCAGTCAAAGTGGGTCAGCTTTTTCTGCTGGAGGGTGCTGTATTGGAGATACCGCATGACCGTGTACAGCTCAGTCATGGAATTGCTCACGGGCGTACCCGTAGCAAACACCACGCCCCGCCCGCCGGTGATCTCGTCCAGATAACGGCACTTGCCAAACATATCGCTGGATTTCTGGGCTTCACTGGTGGATAATCCTGCGACATTGCGCATTTTTGTCGTGAGAAAGAGGTTCTTGTAAAAATGCGACTCGTCCACAAAAAGACGGTCAACACCCAGCTGCTCAAAGGTGATAACATCATCCTTGCGGCTGTCGGCGCGCAGCTTGTCCAGCTTTGCTTCCAGCGTTTTCCGGGTCTTTTCCATCTGCTTGATGGAGAAATTCTCGCCTGCGTGGACTTTTAGCTCGTTGATGGCGGCAAGCGTTTCATCAATTTGCTCCTGAATGATACGCTCCTGCCGCTCAAAGGACAGCGGAATGCGCTCAAACTGACTGTGCCCAATGATGACGGCATCGTAATCGCCGGTAGCGATGCGGGCGCAGAATTTTTTACGGTTGGCAGTCTCAAAGTCCTTGCGCCGTGCCACCAGCAGTTTCGCATTGGGATAAAGGTTCAGAAACTCGCTTGCCCACTGCTCTGTCAGATGGTTGGGCACGACAAAAAGGCTTTTCTGGCACAGCCCCAGCCGCTTTGCTTCCATAGCGGATGCCGCCATTTCATACGTTTTTCCGGCACCCACTTCGTGTGCAAGCAGCGTATTACCGCCATAAAGCACATGAGCAATGGCGTTGCGCTGGTGTTCCCGAAGGGTGATCTCCGGGTTCATGCCGACAAAATGGATGTGGGAGCCATCGTATTCACGGGGTCTGGTGCTGTTGAACAGCTCGTTGTACTGCTTCACCAGCGCAATGCGCCGCTGGGGGTCTTGCCAGACCCAGTTGGCGAAAGCATCCTTGATGACCTGTTGTTTTTGCTGTGCCAGCATGGTTTCCCGCTTGTTCAGCACCCGTTTGGGCTTGCCCTCGGCATCCTCGATCGTGTCATAGATGCGGACATCTTTCAGGTTCAGGGTCTCCTCCAGAATCTTGTAGGCATTGGCACGGCTGGTGCCGTAGGTTTCGGAGGAGATAATATCCCCTCTGCCGGTGGCCGTCTTGCCCTCCACACGCCACTCGGCGGTATACGGAGAATATCTCACCTTGACCGCATGGCGCAGATAGTAGGGAATCTGGAAAGTCTCGGTCATAAACTTCTGGATAATGTCCGGGTCCAGCCATGTTGCACCCAGCCGCACATCAATTTCAGATGCTTCCAGTTCTCTGGGCTGTGCCTTGGTCAGCGCATCTACGTTGACGGCAAACTCCGGGTTGGTCTCGGCAGCAAACTGCGCCATCCGCAGCTTTGCCCGGACATCGCCGGACAGGTACTCGTCTGCCATCTGCCAGCCTGCTTCCGGGTCGGTGGGGTCGGCGGCAGGGTCTTTGAAGATCACACCGGAAAGTTCGGTGGTAATGCGCCCGTACTCGCCGGGGGTGCCCAGCAGTTCTGCCATATAGGGCAAATCCACTTTGCCATGCTCACCAATAGATACCGCCAACGATTCGCTGGGGGTATCCACACTGGTAACGGTACGCTCCGGGCGGATAGTGCGCTTGGTGAACATTGCAGCCTTGCTCTTGAGCTGCCCCTGCTCGTCCAGATTTTCCAGCGAGCACAGCAGATAGTAGGAAGAATCCTGCTCAAACAGCCGCCCATTTTTGCGGTCGTTCAGCAGACCGTATTTGGTAGTAAAGGCATCGTAGGCGGCGTTCAAACGCTCCTGTGTTGCCTTGATGTCCTCGTCCGGGTAGTCGTTCAACTGCTGGTCGATCAGGTCGTTGACGATTTGCCGCAGTTCCACCATGCCAGTGACACGCCCCTTGGCGTTGTCGGAAAGTTCCACCTGCGTCATCACGGAATTTTCCCGGTAGAAAACCTCGCCGTCCACCACTGTGTAGGCGAAACTCTTCACCTCCGGGTCGGCAGGCAGAGTGCGCCGGGCGGCTTCTTCTTCGGCAATGTCGGGAATGTCCACCTCGGCGGCGGTGTACTGCCCCTCGATGTGCTGCACCGCTTCTGCAAGCTGGTCGGCAAGGCTGATGCCCTCAAGGGGCGCAACCGTCAGTTCCTCTCGTCCATACTGGGTGCTTTCGGTGGAGAGTACGCCCAGAACCATCTCCGGGTGGTCTGCGAAATACTGGTTGATGGCAAAGCCATCCTCGGTCTTGCCCAACTGCACCCATGCAGGTTCGATGTCCGCAGGGCGGTCACGCTTCTGCAAAAAGATAATATCGCTGACAACATCCGTACCAGCGTTGGCACGGAAAGCGTTGTTGGGCAGACGAATGGCCCCCAGCAAATCGGCACGCTCTGCCATGTGTTTGCGAGCGGTGCTGTCCTTGCTGTCCATGGTGTAGCGAGATGTGACAAAGGCAACGATGCCGCCCGGACGCACTTGGTCGATGGCTTTTGCAAAGAAATAATTGTGGATGCTAAAACCAAGTTTGTTGTACGCCTTGTCGTTGACTCTGTATTGACCAAAGGGCACGTTGCCGACAGCGAGGTCATAAAAATCACGGCGGTCGGTGGTCTCAAAGCCAGCCACGGTAATGTCTGCCTGCGGATACAGCTTTTTGGCGATGCGCCCGGTAATGGAATCCAGTTCTACACCATACAAGCGGCTGTCTGCCATGCTGGTGGGCAGCATTCCAAAGAAATTGCCCACGCCCATGGACGGCTCCAGAATGTTGCCAGACTGGAAGCCCATGCGCTCCACCGCATCATAAATAGAGCGAATCACCACCGGGGCGGTGTAGTGGGCGTTCAGGGTGCTGGAACGGGCTGCGGCGTATTCGTCCTCAGAGAGCAGCCCTTTCAACTCTGCATATTCCTTTGCCCAACTATCTTTGCCGGGGTCAAAGGCATCTGCCAGACCGCCCCAACCCACATACTGGGAAAGCACCTGCTGCTCCTCGGCGGTGGCACCCCGGTGCTCCTCTTCCAGCTTGAACAGGGTGCGGATGGCTTCGATGTTCCGGGCATATTTCTGTTTTGCGCCGCCCTCGCCCAGATGGTCGTCCGTGATGTGGAAATTTCCGGCAGGCTCTGGCGCAGGTTCAGCATTCCGAGCTTTATCCAAGGCTGCGGCATCCGGGAAGGTCTGCACCTCACCGTCCATCACGGCAGAGATCGGCAGCTCGTCCAGTTCCTCATCGGAAAGTTGCGGCTCAACCTGCCGCAGACCGTCCTCGAATTGTCGTTTGTTGATAACTTCGTTATCCCACGACTGCCCCTGTGCGCTGGTGTCGATGCGAACATCCGTTTCACCTACATAGCCAATTTTCCCTTCGATGGTTCGGGTAGGAAGATCAACGATAACATTGTCACCGACCTTGTAATCGGGTAGGGGGTGTTCCATCACTTCCTGTTCCTGCTCGTACAACTCCCGGACAAGAGCCAGCGGCTCCTCCCGGAAAATCGGCATCCGCATTTCTGCCAGTGCCACATCCTGCAGGGTCACGCTGCCCCTATCATAGTTTACCGTATCCACTCGGAAGGCTCGTTCCTCCATGTGGATGGTAGTGCCCAGCGGCAGCAGTGCCGGGCGTTCCTCTGCCTTGCTGTGGTAGTGCTCCAGTTCTTCGTCCGTGACACTGACGAGTTCCGAAAAGTCCAGAGCCTCCAACTCGGTCTCGGTCAGATTCTCCAGACTTTCGTACTGCCGCTCATCCACGAGAATATCGCCCAGATACCGCTCCACACGGTATCCCACCAAATCCACATTAACTTGAATCGGAATCTCCTCGTCTGTGGCGTTGGTGTAGGCGATGCCGATCTTGGACAAATTGGAGAAGTCCGGTTCAGAATCATATTCCTCCAGAGAGAAATCCCGGATCAGGTTTTTGGCATGAGTCAAGGTAGCATCTGGCTCTACGGTGATGGGCACAGGGGGCGTGTAATGCTCCTTCTCCTTGTCGGTCAGGTAACGGTCAGACTGGATCATCAGGTCGATATACTTTTCCACCTGCGCCCATTTCAGGGTGATTTTCTGGTGGTCAGGGTAATGGTCAAATTCCAGTCCCTTCCAGTCGTGGTTCACAAAACCCCGGCTTCCGTCCAGAAAATCGTGGGAGTGCCCACCAATGCCGTACTCCTTTGCCAGTGCTTTGGCACGGAGTTTGCGGTCAGGCTGGGTCTGGTACAGCGCCATAATGCGCTGTTTGCCGCCTGCAAACCCTGAACCATGCCGCCGCAGCTCGTTCTCAATTTCAGCCTGCGACAAAACAAAAGCGGAGGGCGATTTTTCGCTCTCCGCTTGGTCGATGGATTCAATTTGTTTGGCTTCGGTGGGAATGTGAGCAT
Source organism: uncultured Faecalibacterium sp. (assembly GCA_934503275.1). GTDB lineage: Bacteria > Bacillota > Clostridia > Oscillospirales > Ruminococcaceae > Faecalibacterium. The sequence goes on along the minus strand of CAKSVD010000003.1, from coordinate 30,247 downwards.
CGAAGAAACTTAGCTGTAGATCAGTTCGTTCAGCACCAGTTCCTCGGCCTGTGCTTTCAGACTGTTCATGTGCTGCACCCATGCCATCTGATTCTGCTCCTTGTCCGGGGCCGGGTTCTGTTTCAGAAGCTGCTCCATGGTCTGCTGCATCCGGCTCTCTGCCGTCTGCTCCAGCTCCATCAGGTGCGGGTACAGGCTCCCGTTCAGGAGCATCGTGTGGTACAGTACCGGGCGATGGTTCATCAGGTACGTCCGGCGCAGCCTGCCGTACTTGCCCAGTGCTTTCTCCTGCCGGGGCAGGGTCAGGTTCGGGAGCTGGTAGTCCCCGATGGTCGAGTAGGTCACGTTCCTGCTGTTCATATTCATGTTGGCTCCTTTCTGCATTGCGGCGGCGGATAGTAGTCTTTACGGTTCGTTCAATGTTGCGCAGCACATCCCGGCTGCATTCGCTGACGGCTGCGCCGAGGGCGTAAACACTGTCTGGGGTGGAAAACTCGTGGATGGCTCGGAAATCGTCCTTGTCGAACCACCCTGTCGGCTCAAAGCCGCAACGTTCCAGCAGCGTGTAGGTGACGCTGATGGCGGCGGCGGACTTGAACTGCATCTCCACCCCGGCTTCATCATAATCCATCAGGAGCGAGCCGTCAACGATGGCACGGATGTCGCCGCCGTTGTTGTCCCAGTAATCCGCCACCAGTTTCCCGGCAACATCGGCAAGCTGCTGGCTGACACGCTCCCCGCTGATGCCGTAGGTGGCGGCGAGCATTTCCGAAACCGGCTGTTTCAGGTCATCGTTGTACTGCCACACCTCCGGGTCACGGGAATTGCGGCGCACCCCGGTGTCCGACACATCGAAAACGTAGTGCAGTCGGGGGAATCCGCTGGATTCGTCCAGCAGAGCGATGCCCTTGGCACCCCGGCGCACATAACGGTTCATCCGGCTGTTCCAAACATCATAGTCGGCGCAGGCGGTGGCATCCGGGCGCTGGGCGTAGATCATGAGCTGGTCTGCAAAGGGGTACTTGTACAGCCGAGATGCGGTGGTCAGGTAGTCCGTCCAGCTTTCCCAGTACCGGGTCAAGCCGTTGGCCGTGCGCTGGGCAAGGGCGAGATATTCTTCGGTTTTGCTTGGCATAGCGTTCCTCCCTTCAAGTTCATGGTAAACAAAAAAGCGAGCGGCCTTTTCAGGTCACTCGCTTATGGAATCTATGGTATTTTATTCGTGTTTTGCGGCAAACTTTTCTGCCATCTCCAGCAGACGGTCAATTTCTGTTTAGCGATTTCTTTTTCCAGTATTCTCTGTCCCACGGATTTCCTCATGATAGAAATAATCCACGATTACCGGATGTCCCTGCGGGACTCTTCCATAAGGCATTTCATTATCCACAAAGGCACAATCATACTTCTTAGCCATTTCCGCAGCTTTTACTTCAAGTGCTTCAAAGTAGCTGCGGTTATGCTTGTTATAGATCTCGTCGTAAAGTGGTACAAGATCAGGATGTTTTTCGGCGATATAATCCATAATTGTCTTTTTGAAACCGCCTCGAAGATTGAGATTTTCGAGCCAGAACAGATCGCACTGATCCTTTACCCGCTCAAAGATTGCTTCAAAATCCGTGATACCGGGGAATACCGGGGATACGAAACAGACTGTACGGATACCTGCTTCATATACCTGCTTCATAGCAGCGATACGGCGCTCAATGCTCGAAGCAGAGTCCATATCGTTCTTGAAATTTTCATCCAGTGTGTTGATCGACCATGAAACGGTTACACGTCCAAGCTTCTTCAGCAGATCAATATCCCGTACCACAAGATCCGACTTTGTGCAGATCAGAATATCTGCGTCACTGCCGATCAGCTGCTCCAGAAGTTTTCTGGTATTCCCGAATTGCTCCTCCTGTGGATTGTAGCCATCTGTCACAGAACCGATGACCACCCGCTGTCCGGCATATTTCTTCGGATTTTTAATTTCCGGCCAATGCTTCACATCAAGGAAAGTGCCCCATTCCTCCTTGTGTCCGGTAAAGCGCTTCATAAAAGAAGCATAGCAATACTTGCAGGCATGTGTACAGCCCACATAGGGATTGACCGAGTAACCGCCTACCGGCAGACTAGACTTAGTCATGATGTTCTTTGTTTCCACCTCACGAATGAGGATTCCATTTATTACTTCTTCCATGATTTCTGTACCTCTAACACTTTATTAAATTCTTCCGGCATTTCCTGAATCATATTTTCATCCCCTATGATAGGGACAAGGTCTTCCTTCATAAACACCGGAATGCCGAGCTTATGTGCCTGGTCCGCCAGAGACCATGCCCATTCCGGCTCCGTATGAATCTTCCTGCTCTGAGCTCCGGTCATGGTGCCGACAACGATCCAATTGATTCCGGAAAGGTCAACTGTGCCGGGATCGTCGAATAACGGCTCAAAGGTAACATGGTAATGTTTTGCTCTGACGTTTTTCCGAAGGGCGTCGATACGCCACAGTTCTGCTTTCCTCGTCACCGTAACGCCAAACCATGCGTTTTCCAGATCGGTATCAAAATCCAGCAGATCGGGGCGCTTGGTCAGAAACAGAAACTGATGCTGTGGATTTTCACGGATCTTTGCAAATACCTCGTCTCTCCATTCTGGCTTCCAGCCGGAAAGATCGCTCATGCCGGTAAGAAGAAAGTTCTGCGGACGTTTCTTTTCCATCATCTTGAGCTTACCCGGAAAGAATTCAGGGTCAGCGAAGTCATCAATCATATGCCAGCGTTTCACGTTGTTGCGGGCATAGCAATATGTACACCCCACTGTGCAGCCAATGACGATATTCATGTTCTGAATCTGATCTTTGATACAAATACTCATGACTTCTGCCACTCCTCAAGATTCTTTCTGATACGGTCGAGGTATTCCTCAAACTGGGCAATTTCTTCTTCTGAAAAACCTTTGTAGTAAATACTTCCCATCTCGTCAGATACAGAATCGTACTCGCCCTTTAAGGAATGTGCTTTCTCAGTCAGAAACAAGAGCGTTTTCCTTTTATCCGTTTCAGACTGAACACGTCTTATCAGCCCTTGATTTTCCATTTTTTCCAGCATCGTCGTAAGAGATGTTATCGCTAATCCGCATTTGACCGAGAGTGACCTGATTGAGATACCATCCTCCTGCCACAGCACATAAAGAATACGCCCCTGGGCTCCATTAAACGCATCAATATTCTTTTCACTGAGAATCTTCTCGAAAATCCGGTCTCCAAGCTGTTTTATTTTGGTGACAAGAAATCCGCCATTTGTTTTCATGCAAAAGCTCCTATATAGTAGTTTTTTAAATAATACTATATAGGAGTTTTACTGTCAAGAGTTTGTATGTTCCGAGTTGTCGAGTTCAATATACCATACCAAATAGCATTGTAATAGAGCTTATGTACGCCGCCCACAGGCGGCAAAGATCAGTCCAGTGGAAATTCCAATTCGGCAAACTCGGCATCGGTCAGCAGTTTCAGTTTTTCGATGACCTGTTCGGACAGTTCCCGCAGGGCGGTTTCATCGGGCATCAGGTAGCACTGCATCAGCCGCAACTCGTGTACCAGCCCCAGCCGGGTGCCGGAGTTGTAGAGCATCATCAGCATCAGTTCCTCGTGGTCAAAGTTCATGGGCATCCCTCGCTTTCCGGCAGACGGTTGGATTGCACTCCGGGGCATCGCACTGCTCTTTTGTGCCAGCCAGTTCCGCCAGCTTTTCCAATGTGGAAGGACGGTTGGACAGCCCCAGTTCTTCGGCTTCGGCAACTTTGTCCATGACTGCATCATAGTCCTGCAACAGCCGCCGCCCATTTTCCATGTGGTGCGCTTCCAGAATCTGCTCCCGGACTTCCTGAATCGTCAGTTCCGGCGCATCAATCTGTCCGCTGTCCATCACGGAAAAATCACTGTGATAGAGAGTATAATCCCAGCCGTCCTCGCAGGACTGGACAGCAAGATAGCCCTTGCCGCCCAGCTCCCATGCGCCTTGCTCGTCCTGCGTCTGGATTTCAGGATAGGCGGTCGAGCCAGTGCGCTCCATCATCTCGCCGAACTGACAGATGTGATAGACGTTCCCATACTCACCCAGATCAAAATGATAGTCGTCCAGATGCTCGACCCGCGCCGTGTAACTGCTGCCATCGGAACGGTCAACCTGAATCACGCCATGATTCGGCACCCGGTAGAGATCATCATAGTGGCTGTTGATAAGCCGGACATCATCTCTGGGAATCGTGGGGTCATCCCAGATGCGCCGCCTGCGGACACCAGACTGCGGAATAGTATCAAGGTGCTGCAAGCTGACCTCCTGAATCGCCTTGCGGTCATCACTGGAAAGCTCAAACAGATACCAGTTCCGGGCGGCGGGAATGGCGTTGCGACCATCCGGCGGCAGATTTTGCTTGGAAATCTGACCGCTTTCCAGCGGCGCACCGTTCGCGCAGTCGTAGGTGGCAAAACCGACCCCGGCACCGTTTTCACGCAAATGCAAAAACCTGTCCCCATTGATGAGATAAAGGGCTTCCGTTTTCTGCTCCATCAGTAGCCACCCTCAAATTCCAGAGAAAACTTGCTGCGGCCATCGGGTTCGGTGGACAGCAGGACGGTAGCGTTATAGGTCTTGCCCTTGGCACTCTTGCAGTCCTTCAGACGCACCCGGCCATCCCGCAGCAGCTTGTCCACCATACGGCCATCCAGATGTTTCCCAAGACGCTTGAAATAGGCATTGTCCATCCACAAAGCGAAACGGCACTCGCGGTTCTCACAGAACCAGCCCTTTTCGCGCTCAACAACATTCGCACCACAGTTCGGGCAGACACCAACAATCTTGTTTTTCATAAGCACATTTGCTCCCTTCATAGCCTCGGTGGTATTGACCAGCGAGGAGATCATATCTTTGATTTCAGTCATAAACTCGTCTGGCTCCATCTCGCCGCGCTCGATGCGCAGCAGTTTCGTCTCCCAGTCAGCGGTCATTTCCGGGGACTGGATTTCTTCTGGCATCACGGTGATTAACGCTTTCCCCTTATCCGTGGGCAGCAGCACCTTGGTTTTCTTGGTGCCCTTGCGCTCCAGAAAGCCCTTCTGCACCAGCTTTTCAATAGTTGCGGCGCGGGTGGCCGGGGTGCCGATGCCTTGACGCTCCACGCCCTCCGGCATAGATTCAGAACCAGCCGTTTGCATTGCCGACAGGAGAAGATCTTCCGTAAAATGCTTTGGAGCTGAGGTCTGACCCTCTTTCAGTTCGGGCCCGATAATGCCGCACCCACTCTGCTCCTGCACATCCGGCAGAACAGCAGGTTCTTTTTTCTTGCCCAGCAAATCGCCCAGCATTTTACGCTCGATGCCTTTCCAGCCATCCGACAGCACAACTTTTCCCTTCGCCGTAAATTCCTCGTCTGCACAGATGGTTGTCATGGTGGTTTCGGCATATCGGTGAGCTTCGCCAACAGCACAGAGCAACCGTACAACGACAAGCCGCAGGATGCTCCGTTCCCCGGCGGGCAGTGCTGACAAGTCGGCTTTTGCTGCGCTTGCCGTGGGCAGCAGTGCATGGTGGTCTGTGACCTTACTACTGTCGATGACCTGCTGCACATGAACAGGAACATCTTCGTGAAAATCAAATGCTCCTGCGGCAGTCGCCACCAGCTCCGGCAGGGATGCCGCCATATCATCGGTCAGGAAGCGACTGTCCGTGCGAGGATAGGTGATGAGTTTTTTCTCGTACAGACTTTGCGCATAATCTAAACCCTGCTGTGCGGTAAAACCTAACAGCCGGTTGGCATCCCGTTGGAGGCTTGTCAGGTCGTAGAGCAACGGCGGCTTCTCGGTTTTCTCTTTGCGCTCGACTTTCTGCACAGTGGTGTGGTCCTCCTTTCTGCAATTTTCAAGCAGTGTCTCGGCATCTACTTTCTGTGCAAACCGTTTGCTGGATGCAGTGCCGCCGTCCGCAAGGGTCAGGGCAACCGTGTAGAATTTCTTCGGCACAAAGGCGGCAATGGCTGCTTCCCGCACCACCGTCATGGCAAGCACCGGGGTCATAACACGCCCCACCGCCAAAGGCTGGTTGTACAGGCATGAAAAAAGCCGGGACGCATTGATACCGACCATCCAGTCGGCACGTTCCCGGCAGAGTGCTGCGTTGTACAGCGCATCGTATTCAGTTGACGGTTTCAGGTGGGCAAAGCCCTCCCGGATGGCGTTTTCCTCCATGCTGGACAACCACAGGCGGGAAAAGGGCTTTTTGCACCCAGCCTGCTGGTACACCAAGCGGAAAATCAGTTCTCCCTCTCGTCCGGAATCGCAACTGTTCACAATGCCATCTACGTCCGGGCGGTTCATCAGGTCTTTCAGGATACCAAACTGCTTTTTGGTCCTGGCAGACACCAGATACTGCCACTTTTGCGGCAGGATGGGCAAATCTGCGATACTCCACTTGACGTATTTGGCATCGTAGATGTTGGGCGGTGCCAGTTCCACCAAGTGCCCCACGCACCAGCTCACCAGATAGCCGTTACCCTCCAGATAACCGTCTTTGCGGTTGGTGGCACCGAGGACTTTGGCGTAGGACATGGCCACGGACGGTTTCTCACTGACCACGAGCTGATAAGACAATAAGCATTCCTCCATTTCTTCTTGATTTTTTCGCAAAATTCACTTGAAAAAGCATATTGCTTCGGCTAAAATGTAATTAGATGAAAAATCAGCCGAAATAATTGAAAGTAGGTGACGAACGTGAGCTATATTACCAGAAGTCTTGAGAAAGTCGTGCAGCAGGTAACGCAAGAGTACCCAGTCGTATTAGTGACCGGCCCCCGGCAGGTAGGAAAAACGACCATGCTGCAAAAACTCATGGAGGGAAGTTCCCGTGGGTACGTTTCGCTGGATGACCTGAATGAGCGCGCACTCGCCAAAAATGACCCGGAACTGTTTTTGCAGCTGCATAAGCCACCGATTCTGATCGACGAGGTGCAGTATGCACCGGAGCTGTTCACCTATATCAAGGTCTATGCAGATACTCACCACGAGCCGGGTGCCTTCTGGCTGACCGGTTCGCAGGTGTTCAAGCTGATGCACGGGGTACAAGAATCCCTTGCCGGGCGTGTTGCTGTGCTGTCAATGACTTCTCTTTCGCAGTCAGAAATAAACGGTGCAGATACCGAGCCATTCCGTGTAGATTTGGACGCTCTGCTGAAACGAGAGGAAAAAGCTTTGCCCGCAGATACCAAAGGTATCTTTGAGCGTATCTATATGGGGTCCATGCCCGCTATTGCAAGCGGAAAAAATACCAACAGCCAGATTTTTTACAGCAGCTACCTTTCTACCTATATTGAACGTGACGTAAAAGAGCTTTCCGATGCCATTGATGCGCTGAAATTTCTGCGTTTTATGACTGCCGTTGCCGCCCGCTGCTCGCAGATGCTGAACGTTTCTGAGATCGCACAGGATGCGGACATCAATCAAAAGCAGGCAAAAGATTGGCTGCACATTCTGGAAACACTGGGTATCATCTTCTACCTGCACCCCTATTCTAACAACCTACTGAAACGTCTGGTAAAGACCCCGAAACTCTATTTCTACGACACCGGGCTTGTGTGTTACCTGACCAAGTGGAGCAGTGCAGAGGTTCTGGAATGCGGTGCTATGAACGGTGCGATCCTTGAAAACTACGTTGTTTCTGAAATTGCAAAGACCTATCTGAATACCGGCAGAGAGCCGTTCTTGTATTACTACCGCGATAAAGACGCCAAGGAAATCGACATTGTTTTGGAACAGGATGGTGTGCTGAACCCCATCGAGATCAAAAAGACTTCAAATCCCGGTACCGAACTGACAAAGGTATTTTCCCTGCTGGATAAAGCATCTGTTCCCCGCGGGAAAGGCGCTATTGTCTGCATGAAGCCAAAAGTCGGTGTGGTGGATCGGGATAATTACGTTGTTCCGATTTGGGTCATCTGATATGTAAGGCGGCAAACGCCGCCAATAGAATTATTCTTCTGCTGTATCCTCCTCACCGGCTTCTTCCGGCTCATCCTCAGTGGGTATTTCAAAATCGCCCTTGTCCTCGGTGTAATTTGCATCAGGGTCAAGGGCTTCTTTTTCGGCCTGCTTTTTCTGCTTCTGCTTCATAAAGGTGTAAATGCCGCTGCCAGCAACCAAACCGACCAGCGCCAGTACACCTAAGAATGTGGCAGCATACTTCGTAACTTTGTTGCCACCAGTCTGTTCAGAACCGGATGCCTCCGCTTCTTCCGCAGCCTTTTTCGCATCCTCTTCGGCCTGTTTGCGCTCCTGCTCTGCCTGCGCCGCCGCTTCTTTTTCAGCGGTGTAGGCATCGGCATCTTCATCTTCCATCAGGGAAAGAAGGTCGGCTTCGTCCACAAGATTCATGAAATGAACGGTGTTTTCCCCCTTGTCGTTGCGGTCAATGACCAGATAGAATGTGTTGCCAGACTTCGACACCAGCGTGATGAACTGCTGGCCAGAGCCATCCGAATAACTGGTATGGTAATCATCCACCAGCGTCAGATTGCCCTCCGGAGTCAGGGCACCGTTTTCCTCATCGGTCACGGTGACCGCATCTTCCTCATCAGTGGTAGAAGTCAGGACGGGCTGTTCCACTTCCTCCACAGGCTCACCGTCATAGGCAAAAGCGGGAGCTGCCATGCCAGCGCACAGTGCCACCGATACCAGCAGCGCACCCAGTTTCTTAATCTTCATCTACATCGACCTCCTTCTCAAAAGTTGCACCCACAGCAGACAGCGCAGCCGGGGTCGGGGTGGCGGTTGCGGACTGCCGCAGCAGAGCAGCAAGCTGTTCCGGCGTGACCTTTGCAGTCCGCACCATCTCGTTGACCTCGGCGGAATCCTCCTCCTGAATGCGCCGTTCCAGAATCTCGATGCGGTTGTTCAGTTTGATACGGCGCTCCTTCTCTTTTTCCAGCATCGCCCGCAGCTTATCCGATTTTTCGCTCATAAAACTCCTCCAATCATTTTGAAAGCCGTCCGAACCCGGCGAGATGCTTCTCCCAGTAGGACGAGTGAATGTTTGCGTACTTGATGGGGTCTCCGGCAGACACCATCTTGCCGTTTCCAAGGTAGATGCCCACATGACTTTTCCCCGGCGTATCATACGTTCCTTCAAAGAAAACAAGGTCGCCGGGCTTTGCTTCGGCTTCGGAAATGTGCTGGCTCTTGTTCCACAGACCGTTGGCGGTGGTGCGCCCCACATTGTAGCCGTTCTGGTTGTAGACCCAGCAGACATAACCGCTGCAATCGAACCCGGTTTCCGGGGTAGAACCGCCCCAGACGTAGGGCGTGCCCACATACTTTTGCGCCTCCTTGTAGATAGCGGCAAATTCCTCGTCCGTCAGGGCTTCTGCCGGAACCTGATAATCAATGCCCGGTGTGCCGGAGCCATCCGAGCCACCGGGCGGCAAGCCGCCGTTGAACAGATAGGGTCTGCCGCCCAGCGTATCCTGAAAGATCTCGTACCGTTTCCACTGGTCAGCATCCAGTTCCTCCCGGATAACGACTTCCAAGCCACGATTGACCAGCTTTGTGTGAAAAATTCGATACTCATAGGGGACTTGCACGGTGTAGGGGATGCCAGTAAAAATGTCAATCATCACTACCGTGCGGTACCGGGTCTGGACTTCCACCCATGTGGTCAGCTTGTATTGCTTGGCAAACGTCTCCTTGAGTTTTGCCTGCACCTCGCTGCGGGTGTAGTCGTCATAAAGAGTAGTCAGGAACGAAGTGAGCTGCCAAGGATCGTGCTCAATAGCATCCAGATGGTATCGGTATTCGTCATAGCCGGGGTGGTCGGTGGGGGTACGCTTGATTTTCTTATCCAGTTCCTTTTCCAGCTTCTTGTAGTCGGTTTCGGCTCCCCGGATGTCCCGGTCCTCTGCGGTGTAAATGGTCTGCCCGGATACCTGCGTGGTGCCGGAGAACAGAATGGAACAGGACGAAAACGCTGACATGACCAGCAGCAGGAGCAAAAGAAAAACGCCCACGATCAAAAGAACGTGCGCGTTGCTTTTTGCAAAATTGGCAATGCCGTTGACTGCGGTACTGACCACCGATTTCCCTTTGTCGATGACCTGTTCCATGCCAGACTTCGCAGCAGTGGTGCCATTGGATGCCGCTTTGCTGCCTGCGGTCTGCGCCGCTGTGCCCGAATGGGCGGCGGCATAGTAACTCTGCCGGATGTCCTGTTTCTGCCGCCATCGGGAGAGCCAGTTGGAGCCGCCCTCGCCGGTGCAGGATGCGCCTGCATCTTGTGCCGCAGTCGGCTTCTGCGGGGAAGATTTTGCGGCTTTGGCACCCTTCTTGCCCTGCATCTTGGCTTTCTTCTTGAGCTTCCGGGCATAGCGGCTTTTGGAAATATCACGGACATTTCCTGCCGCCTTTTCGCCCTCGCTCAACGCTTGCACGCCGACGTTTTCATCCTCGTACTGGTCAATCTCCCGATGTGCCGCAGATCGGGCGGCAGCGGCGGCATACATAGCACGTTTCTGCTGCTTTGTCATGCGGGATGCTTCATCCGGGGTGATCTCGGCTTTGCCAAAACGCAGGTGCTGCGCCTTTTCCGCTGCCTTGTCTGCATCCTGCTTCAGTTTCTGCTTTTTGGGCTTAGACTGCTCCACTTTGGACTTTTTCGGAGGAGAGCGCGTGGCCGTGCGCTCCTTGTCTTCCTCAAATTTCAGCCTTGGCTGTTTCTCACTCATGCTTTTGCGCCTCCGCAACTTCGGAAAGGCGGGTCGTGAGGATGCGGTAGAGTTCAAGGTCTTTCGGGAAGTGATCGACGAACGGCAAAATGACGTTGCCGAAGAACAGCAGCCCTTCACCTTCGCCGGAGTGGGTAACGTAAGAAAGCTGATGGGGAGAGATATTGAGCTGCTTTGCGAGAATCTGTCGGTCTCCGTTCGCCTGATTGAGCATATAAACGAAGTCCGAGTTCTCGAAAATGTTCGATACTTCGGGACTTGTCAGAAGGTCCTTCACATTCTGTGTTAATCCTGTCGGAATGCCGCCCCACTTACGGAAACGCTTCCAAATCTCCACAGAATAAGCGGCAGTCTGCTCCTCCTTCAGCAAAAGGTGAAACTCATCGACGTAGTATCGCGTGGATTTTCCGGCTTCACGGTTGGCGGTCACACGCCCCCACACGGCATCCTGCACGATGAGCATACCGAGTTTTTTTAGCTGCTTGCCAAGCTGCTTAATATCGAAGCAGACGATGCGGTTATTGATATCCACATTGGTGTGGTGGTTAAAAATATTCAAAGAACCCTTAACGTAAATTTCCAGCGCAGCCGCCACATGGCGGGCTTCCGGTTCATCTTGCGTCAGCAGGGCGTTGTAGAGGTCTTCCAGCAGCGGCATGTTTTCCGGGGTGGGATTTTCAAAATACTTACGGTAGATTACATGGACGCAGCGGTCAATGACCGTCTTTTCCACCGGCTGCAACCCTTCTTTGCCGCCCACCACCAGTTCGCACAGGGACAGTACAAAGTCGGCTTTCAAAGCCAGAGGGTTATCCTCCTCCGAGTAGTTGCTGTTGATGTCCATCGGGTTGATATACTGGGTGCTGGCAGGGCTGATGTGGATGACCTGCCCATGCAAACGTTCCACCAGCGGAGCGTACTCCGCCTCCGGGTCTGCAATGATAATATCATCGTCCGTCACGAGGAACGCATTGCAGATCTCACGCTTTGCGCTGAAGGACTTGCCGGAACCGGGAGTGCCCAGAATCAGACCGTTGGGGTTCTTCAGCTTTTTGCGGTCAACCATGATTAGGTTGTTGGACAGGGCGTTCAAGCCATAATACAGGCTTTCCTTACCGTTGTCGAACAACTCCTGTGTGGTAAACGGCACAAAGATTGCCGTGCTGCTGGTGGTAAGACCCCGCTGGATCTCGATTTGGCAGTCTGCCAGTGGCAGGCTGCTCATCAGCCCCTGCTCCTGCTGGAAGTCAAGACGGCACAGTTCGCAGTTGTGCTTCTGCGCAATGCTGACCGCCTGAAACACGTTGGTTTCCAGTTCCTGCTCGGTTTTGCCGGTGTTCAGCACCAGAAAAGTGACAAGGAACATACGCTCATTTTGCGACTGTAATTCTTTCAGCAGGGCTTTTGCATCCCTGCCATAAGTCGCCAAATCAGACGGCAGCACGTCGATGTCGTATCCGGCGCGGACGGCTTTTTTCTGCTCCTCGATCTTTGATCTATCGAGTTCGGTGATGGTGTGTTTGATGGTTTTAATGGCCTTGTTCTGGTCAACGGACTGGATGTGCATGGTAACGATCTGGCTGGAATCCATGTCCAGAAAATCCTTCAGCAGCTGGTCGCTCAGGTCAGAAGCCGTGATATTCAGAAAGCTGACCGCCCCGAAGATGCCGCCCATCTGAAAGGTACGGCTGTTCTTAAACGCCAATGCAGTAGGGGCAATGGCATCCTTTACGGACAGACCACTGGGCACAAGGTCTTTCCAGTTGAAGTGGAACTTGTTGGCTCCATCCATGTTCAGCATCCCATGCATCAGCCGCAGACGCTCCGTACCGTCCAGCGGCTTTGCCAGAACGCCCAACCTGTGAAAGTTGTTCATCAGGTCGTTCTGGATGTGCTCCAACCGAGGTTTGACCTGCGCCATGCTGTCGCCCTCGATGCCGTAGGTCAGGAATTTGGTCTTGGTCAGACCGTTGTTGCCCTTGGAAAGCTGCTGCCGCAGCATCTGGCTGTACTCGGCTCGCACATCGTCAAAGCCATCCTGCTGGTACGGGATGCGGATGGACTTCTCGAAGTCTGCCGAATCGGTGGCGGTATTCACAAAGGACAGCTCAAAGTGGATAGAGCTGTCGAAAAAGTTGAGAAAACTGCACCATTCCTCAAAGATGGCGGTCTTGTCCTCCTGCTGCGCCAACTGATAGTTGATATCCTGATACTGGATGGTGCGGGTGTAGTAGCCGGGACGGACACGGCAGGTGCCGTCCTCAAACATCCGCTGGAACGGAATGCTCTCCTGTGCCGTGCGGGGCACCGTGGGCTTGGGCGACTTTTTGCCGTCTTTATTCTTTTTCAGAAACGGAATCATGGGCGTCATCTCCCTTCACAAGCAGTGCATAGTAATTGCGGGTCTGGTACGGACGCACCTTCGGGCGAACAAAACGTGCCTGAAGGTAGTACCGCAGGATCTTTTCAGCCGGCTGACCGTTCTTCTGGTACATGGCCAGAAAGAACATGGGCAGCATGACCGCCATCATGCCGAGGGTAGCACCGGAATTGCCAGCGGTGTCCCGCAGAACAAAGAACAGCGGCACGCCTACGACTGCCGCTGCACCAAAACAGATAAGCTGCCGGGCGGTCAGGTTGAAGGCTACTTTGGACTTCACCTTGCTGAAATCGCGCGGCACGGAAATATAAGCTGCCAAAATTTCACCTCCGAATCAATGGGCACCCAGCAGAGTTTTGGCGACAGAGCTGGTCTTGAACAGCGAGAAGCAGAGCAGCACCGTGTACCCCACGATGCTCCAGATCGAGTTGATGGCATCCCCGGATATTGCAACATTCTGGAGCAGAACAGCGTAGATCGCCACGCAGATCAGAATCAGGAAACCCTGAAATCCCAGCGCGAACAGAGAACGAAGATAGTTCTGTCCCACATGGGATTGCTCGTGGTTGCCCCATGTTGCCATGGGCACCGGGGCAAGGCTGACCATCATGTAGATCTCAATCATTCTTCCGTAGACGATGACGAAAATCACGATGGACAGGATGCGCATAGTGATGCCGATGAAGAAGGACTGCAAGAACAGTCCGAACAAGGGTCCTACGTCCATCTGCATCATGCTGGATTGCAGCATGGAAAGCCCGATGTCGTTCACCCGCGTGTTGCCAGAAATAATGCCGCTGGAATTTGCCACCACCTGCTGGGTCACGTCGAACACCGCCATGATGATGTCGAAGGTGTTGGAGATTATCCACACCGAAATGGAAGTTTTGAAGACCCATTTCATCAGCAGCGCAGGTTCAAATTGGGCCATGTTGTTGTGCTGGGTGATCATCTCGATCAGTTCGTAGCAGGCAATGAAGGTCAAAATCGCGCCTGCAATGGGAAGCACTACGTTCCGGGACAACGCCTCGATCATAGCGAAAACGCGCGGTTCAAAACTGGATGGTTTGGTGCCGACTTGCTGGGCGATGCCGCCAACTTGGGTGTTCACATCATCAAACAAGCCGGAAAGATTGGACATGATTGCCGCTGTCAGCAGCGACTTGATCCAATCAGAGATCGCTTTGAGAACTGTTTCCACTCAGCGCCACCACCTATCAAGAAAAATGGTTGATAAGGGTCTTGAGCAGGTTGAGCAGAAAAATAAGGTGAGTCAGAATCTGCATAATAGCACCGTCCTTTCAGAATAAAGGTGAATATTCGATTTGCAATGCGTTTCCTCTTGTGATAAGAATCCGTTTGCCACGGAGGGGCTGGAAATGCTTGCAAGTAAATATGTACGGGGCGGCAATCGCCGCCCGGAAAAGATCAGCCGAACAGACCGCGTAGCGGGGGGGATCAGGGTGATACCGATGAGGGCGACGCCGCCAGCCATGAGCTGCGATTACCCGACTAAGGGAACACCGCAGGGCGGCATCCTATCCAATATCGTACTGAATGAATTGGACTGGTGGGTGGCCTCCCAATGGGAGAACATGCCCATTCACCACGAGTACAAAACCAGACAGAATTTCTCATGTGCCATAAAGTAACACAAAAAACAACAGACAGACGACACAATTCCGTAATGATTGATGCTTGACAGTCTCCTTCAAGTTCGCTATAATAATAAACGCAAAACTTTAGTGGACTTTTCCGGATTCGATCATCTTTTTGCCACACAGCTATCTTGTGATAGTTGTGTGGCTTTTTTGTTGCCTGTATCTCGGAAGTATTAGCAGAATGGAGGACTATATCTGTATGGGAAAAAATTTTTTGTCTCTTATCAAGACGTGCCGTAGTGTACGGGCTTATAAATCGGAATCTGTCCCTTCCAAGGCTTCGGACTCTGTACTGGAAGCAGGGACTTATCCGGCCCAGGAAGCCGGTCAGCCTGCAGCACGCAAACAAAACTATATTGTTCGGACAATTTGTGGAGAAGAGGGAACGCATGCAGACCAATAACAAAATGGCGGTTGCGCCCGTTGGAAAACTCATCTGGCAAATGTCGATACCGCCGCTGATTTCCATGTTTCTGCAATATTCCTATAATCTGATAGACAGCGCGTTTGTAGCGCGCCTGAGTGAAAATGCTTTGACGGCGGTTTCCCTGTCGTTTCCCATTACAACTTTGATGAATGCGTCATCTATCTGGATCGGCGTTGGCGTGAATGTACTGATTGCAGGGTATCTTGGACAGAGAAAGCAGGATGAGGCAAATACTACCGTCACACATGGATTGTTACTGGCCTTTGGAATTGGCGCTTTGCTCAATCTTCTGTCATTACTGATTATGAAACCCTACTTTAGGGCATTCACCAATAACGAAGAAATTTATCAGTTGAGCCTTGCCTATATGAGCGTATGTTCGTTCATGCAAATTCCCAACATGGTGCATATCGCAATCCAGAAGATGATACAGGCTACTGGGAACATGATTGCTCCTATGTGGTTCCAGATTGCAGGAGTGGTCGTTAATTTTGTATTTGACCCACTTCTAATTTTTGGTATTGGTGTTTTTCCAGCTATGGGAATCCGTGGCGCTGCGGTGGCTACTGTTGCGGGCTATTTGTTATCCATGATTTTGGCATTTGCCTTGCTGCTGGGCAAAAAACAAAAAGTGCGGATAAAGATCAAAGAATTTCATATACAAAAGTGGATGATTGCCCGTATATTCGCCCTTGGCTTACCATCTTTCATTATGAATGCCCTCAGTTCGTTTATGGTGACATTCGTCAATCTGTTTCTGGTGGCGTATTCCGATACGGCGATTGCATTCTTCGGTGCGTATTTTAAGGTGCAGCAGCTGATCGTTATGACAGTAAACGGCTTGATTCAGGGCTGTTTGCCTATTATGCGGTTTAACTACGGTGCGGGAAACAGAGATAGGCTGCACTCCGCTTTCCGATACGGAACCGCTTTGGTCTCCGGTATGATGATACTGGGAACATTGACCGTCAACCTCTTTCCGGTGCAGCTTTTGGAATTATTTACAGCGTCGGAAGCCATGCGCTCCTTTGGAATATCCGCTATGCGGATCATGGCGGCAAGCTATCTGTTTTGCGGTCTCTCTACCATGATTTCCACCTATTTTCAGGCGACAGAAAAAGTAGGTTCCAGCATAGCGATTCAATTATGCAGACAACTGCTTTTCCTTGTTCCTGCCTTATGGTGTCTGAACAAATTATTCCAACTGAACGGAATCTGGCTTGCATTTCCTGTTGCGGAAACCGCCACTATGCTCATTGCTCTCATAATAATGGCATGGCATCGCCACAAAATATCTTATAAAAATCGCCTTCCTTTCAGGTAACAGTGAATATTCGATTTGCAATGCGTTCCATCTTTATAATAAGAATCGTTTTCCACGGAGGGGCTGGAAATGCTTGCAAGTAAATATGTACGGGGCGGCAATCGCCGCCCGGAAAAGATTAGCCGAACAGACCGCTCAGCAGGGGGATCAGGGTGATGCCAATCAGGGCAACACCGCCGCCAGCCATGAGCTGCTTCATCCCCTGACTCTTGGCAGAGGGGTTATCGCCGCCGTAACCTTCCATGAGGTTCACAGCACCCCACACGCCCAGACCGGCACCCAGAGCAACCACCAGAGTCTGCAGAACTTCCACAGCAGAGTTAAAGAATTCCATAGTCGTTTCTCCTTTATAATTAAAACCTTGCAGACCATCCGTACACATCTGAAGCCGCGTACTGGAACCGCAAACTGCGGCGGGAGCTGGCTTACCGGTGTACCTCTCCGGCCTGATAAAAACAAAACCGTCTGTCCAATCAGACAGGCGGGAGAGAATCAGCATCCACCACAACAAATGCATCGCTGGGGTGGATTTTTATTTTCGGGTGAAGATATTTTTCAATATCAAACGTATTTTTGGGGTCGTAGTCGGCGGTCAGTTTATAGTTTGGATGCTGGGTCAGGTCGTACTTGTCGCTCAAAAACGGGCGCACGCCCCGCAGTTGCAGGATGCACTTGCCGCCATCCAGCACCGCCAGTTCATCCCGGCTCATAAGTTCGTGGCCGAGTTTTTGATAGTTGGTGCCATAGCTTGGGCTATTGCCACGGGTATCAGAATTGTTGTAGCTGTCGATGGTTTCCTTACCGAGTGCTTCGGCAAGATCTTTCAGGGTGGTAGGCTCACTGCCGCCCAAAAATATCTGACTGTCCATGTTGCCCACGATGGTATCCGCATTGTCCTTGTAGATGGCTTTCAACTGGCTGCGGGTCTGCAAGACCAGACACGCCGAGATCTCACGGCTGCGGATGGTGGCCACCAGTTTTTCCAGTTGTGGAATCTGACCGATGTTAGCACACTCATCAATGAGGCACCGCACATGGATGGGCAGCTTACCGCCGTACACATCATCGGCTTTGTCGCAGAGCAGATTGAAAAGCTGGGTGTAGATCATGGAGATCAGAAAGTTAAAGGTGCTGTCCGTATCGCTCATGATGAGAAACAGCGCCGTTTTCCGGTCGCCCAGCTTGTCCAGTTCCAGTTCATCATACATGGTGGCATCCCGGACTTCCTGAATGTCGAAGGGCGCAAGCCGGGCACCGCAGGAAATAAGGATCGACTTAGCCGTCTTGCCGGCAGCTAGCTTATAAAGTTTGTACTGCCGCACGGCAAAGGATTTTGGCTTCTTCTTGCCCAGATTCTCAAACAACAGGTCAACTGGATTCTGATAAGTTTCATCATCTTCCGAAACCTGCATGGTATTCAACATTTCCAACAGTGTTGCGAAGTTTTGCTCCTCAACCGGGGCTTCATAGTGAAGGTAAGCGATCAGCGAAACGAGCAGAAGCCGTTCCGCTTTGTCCCAGAATGGGTCGCCGCCCTGACCTTCACCTTTGGTGTTGGTCATCAGTGCGGTCACGAGTTTTAGAACATCCTTTTCGCTGTGGATGTACGCCATGGGGTTATAGCGCATACTCTTGGAAAAGTTGATGGTGTTGAAGAATTTTAGCTTGTAGCCGTGCTTTAACAGGGCTTCTCCACATTCCACGCCGATACTACCTTTCGGATCTGTAACTACGAATGATACCGGAAAATTCTTGGAATCACATTGCAGCAGATTCGGCTTGATAAAGAACCTTGTCTTACCGCTGCCGGAGCCGCCGACTACCAGCACATTTTTGTTTCGGGCATTCTTGGGGTCCGGCGGGCGGTTGGACATCATCAGGCGTTCTGTTTTGGTCAGGATGATATTGTCCTCAAATTTCGGAGCCATGAACGGCTCGATATCTTTGGGTCCGCCCCACCGGGCAGAGCCGTACTCCATGCCGTGACGGTACTTCTTGGCGTTTTTGCCTTTCAGGTACACCGCCAGCCGCATTCCAGCGCCGCAGCACAGACCAATGAACAAGTCAAATGGGTGCAGGCTAGGCAGCGGATTGGCAAACGCTGCCGGGATAGTTCCCATCAGCGATACGATTTTATCGCCCAGTTCCTTGCCCACGGCCAGCCGCCACGCCTCGCCCAGATTAGTGGCTAGCAAGCCAATTACCACATAGGGCAGATAGAGCGCCAGCAGCTTGGAAAGCTTCTTTTTGCTCATAGGCCGCGCTCCTCCTGCTTGTGCCGCACTTTGTCTGGCAGATTTGCAACGGACTGCGCCAGATCATGCAGCTTTGCCAGCACGGAAGGACGCTTGGTTTTATCCAGCACCGATGCCGAATATTCCTTGAACGCTCCGCTCAAGGCATCCGTGTCCTGTGCCTTGAAGTAGATTAGATACCGGGGCGGCTTGCAGGACAGGTCTTTCTGGATGGAGTAGTCGATGTGATACCGCTTGGCATAGCGGTCAAAATCCTTGATACCGGTTTTCTGAATCTCCACATTGGTCACGCCACGGTTCTGCCGTACCAACCGCTTCATGGACTGCTTGCCCTGCGAAGCGTGCTTGTCGTACTGCCGCAACAGAAACTGCATCCCGCGCAGCAGGGTGCGGGCGGACAGTTTTGTGGTCGAGATGGCAAGGTTGACCGTCTTATGCTCGATTTCTTCCTGCATCGTTACCACCTCCTGTGCAGAAAATCGTCTTAGCGGTCATGTTCCACCGGGGGCTTGTTTACGGCCTTTTCTGCGTCATTCTGAACCGATTCATCCGGAACCGGAATGACCATCAGGCGACGCCCCAGAGGAAGAAAGGCTTCGGGTTGATGAAATTCTTCTTCATACTTCTGCGCCAGCTCCGGGGAGAGCGATACAAAATCCTCCTCACCCAGACCTACCACCAAAAAGGTTCCGGCAATGACATCGTACATCAGCCCGTCCTCGTCCCACAGGGCACGGTTCAGCGGCAGACCCATAAGCTTGCCGTCATCGTTATAGACGATGGCAACCGGATCTTCAAAAGGGTAGCTTGCGCCGATGGAGCCGCCCACCGCCTGCTGCAAGGCTTTCAGGTCGTTATCGATCTCGACCTGCTGCGGATACTGTCCCGGTGCAATTTTCAGCACCGACAGAGTGTTCTCTTCCATGTGAATCCTCCTTTCCGTTCAGCCCGATTTCTCCGCTCCGTGCCGCCTGCATCAAAGCCGCCACGAAGAATCCGAAAAAAGCACCAGCCTCAAAAAATGCGATACCGATAAAAAAGTTCAGCATGGCACACCTCACTCCATGCAGATGCAGGGCAGCTTCTGGTCGTCTGCCATCAGGGTGATGCTGTGGCTTGCCAGATACTTCTGGAACAGGTAGACCTCATCAATGGTCAGAGAGATGACCTCGCCGTCCATGTTGGTGCGAGCCAGAATCACCGGGCCGGTCAGGTAGTGCTTGCCGCCCATTTTCAGCACCTGCGCCGGATTGTAGCAGAGCAGCAGCGAGGTGTTGGGAAGATTCAGGCAGGCATCGTCCTCGTCAAAGCAGGGCAGGATGCCGGGAGCCTCGTCCAGCATGATGACGGTCAACTCCATATCCGGGGCAATGGCTGCAAGGTAGACCTCGCCGCCCCGGTTTGCCGCCAGTGCAGCGCAGATACGCACATCAATGGTGATCTCCTCGGAGCGGATGGTGCGGGTAACGTTGTTTTTCATAGGCGTTTTCTCCTTTTGATTGCAAAAGAAAAAGACCCCATCGGGTCTTTCGTTACGGTATAAGTCAGCGTTCATTCTGCCGCTGCTGTTTACGCTGCCACTGATCCAGCAGCTTGATGATGGTGTCCTCCATCTGTTTCGGGGTGTAGCTGCGAGGAAAGTATTTCCGCAGGGTGTCGTTTTTGATAACAACCTTGTCCAGTTCGTCCTTTTTCTCTTCTCCCATGACCGCAAAGGCAACGTCATACGAGAAGTGCCCTTCCTGCGCCAGCTTTTTAAGCCGCTGCGCTTGGGAAAGGGACGGTGCATTCTGGGTGTCGTTCATTGCTTCCAAAAAATCCCGCTGTTGGCTTTCGTCCAGATAGGACAGCTCCACAGCGGGATTGAAGGCAATCTTCTTTTCGTCCACCATGTCCAGCAGTTCAGGTACAAGGTTGGTCAGGCGGATATAGCGTCGAACAGTATCACCGCTTATGCCTTGGTCTTTGGCAACTGCATCATCGCTGCGAAACTTCGCCGCAACTTGCGGCGAAGTTAAATCCGACCTAGCACCTTGATTTTTTAGAGCTTCCAGCTTCATTTTGTAGGCGAAAGCCCTTTCACTGGGCAAGATGTTCTCACGCTGGAGATTGCTATCCACCATGAGCAAAACGGCGGCATCATCATCCATCTGACGGACGATAACAGGCAGCGTATCCAGCCCGGCAAGCTGTGCAGCGTGCTGACGGCGGTGCCCGGAGATGATCTCGTAGCCACCTTCCGGGCGAGGACGGGCAATCAGCGGAGACAGCACACCGTATTGTTCCACACTTTCCACCGTGCGCTGCATGGATTCATCATCCAAAACCTTAAAGGGATGGTTTTTGAAGGGAAACAATTCCCCAATGGGAATTTGCTGCACCTGTTCCCGCTGCTGCTCCTGTCGGGATTCCTCGGTGGAGAAAATGTCATCTGCCCCTTTCAGCGACACGTTTAAGCTGCCTTTCGGCATTCGCCATCACCTCCTTCGTCAGAGATTTATAGGCTTCTGCCACCTTGCCTTTGGGGTCATGCTGGAAAATGCTCTTGCCCACGGCACTGATCTCCGCAGCACGGACAGACCGTGGAATGGTCTGGTCGTTCATAACTTTTGCCATCAAGGTAGAAAGGGTGATAGGCAGTTCATCGGGCTGCTGCCAGCCCATGCTGATGGCAATGTCCGCATGGCGGACAAATATAAATCTGCACGCAGTGCACACAACTAGCCATAGGAGCGAAGCGACTATGGTCAAGCTGCCCTGTGGGTCAGCGTCCACCAGCAGGACTTTTTTGCCCTCCATCGCCAGCCCGATGCCCAAATTTTCACAGGTGGTGGTCTTGCCGGTGCCGCCTTTCTGGTTGACGATGGCAATCGTGGTTGCTTTCTTTGAAATTTTTATCACCTCCGATTCGCTAAGTCGTGGTTGGTTTGGTTCTGGTAGGAAAGCTGCATCGTGGTGGGTGCGTTGTACAGAGAAGCGAGCAGATATTGTTTCATGTTTCGGATCGGGCTGCTGTTCTCTGCAAGGCACTTCAGCACAAAACGGATATGGTCGGCGTTCAGCTTCATAAACCGGCTGCGCACTACCTCGGCGGGCTTATCGTCCCCGGCAATGCACAGCAGCTTGCGGTTGGTAGCGCAGGTGTCCACCAGCAAATCTACGATCTGATAGATGGTGTCCTCATCATCCGGGCAGAGCCGGAGCAGAAGGTCTACCTCCAAAGACTGAGAAAAATATTCTTTCAGTTGGGTGCGTTTGCTCATCCCATCCGATTCTTCGGAATAGAAAGGATCAGTCTCACTCATTTCAGTATCATTCTCTATTACAATAAACATGGAACCGGATATGGCAGCCAGCCATATTCCATTCCAACTCGTACCTAAGCTACAATAAGAGAGTAATCGGCTAACGCATCATTCTCTGGGCTTCTACGCCCGTTCTAAAGACAGTTGACCATCTCTCTTGTTGTAGCATTCGTTTTAAGCAGGTTGAGCCACCCGCCAAGCGGAGCGTTCGTGTCACCCAATAGATTGAATCGGCAACGAGTAAAAGATGGATTCCGGTTGCAAATACAAAGTAATGGAGGAACCGTTATGAACGCTGTAGGCATTGACGTTTCCAAAGGAAAGAGCATGGTTTGCGTCATGCGCCCCTTTGGAGAAGTAGTACTCGAACCCTTTGAAGTTTTACATACCGCCCAAAGCCTGAACGATCTGGCTGGGAAGCTCAAAGCTTTGGACGGAGAGACCCGTGTCGTCATGGAAGCCACCGGGAATTACCACAAACCAGTTGCTTTCGTTTTACACGATGCGGGCTTATTCGTTTCCGTAGTCAATCCTGTTCTGATTCATGACTATGACAACAACAGTTTAAGACGTGTCAAAACGGATAGAAAAGACGCTGTTAAAATCGCCAACTATACGCTCGACAAGTGGACACGGCTACGACAGTATCTTCCCGAAGATGATACCCGGCTGGCTTTGAAGAATTGTTATCGTCAGTACCAGCAAGCCGTGGCAGTTCGTACTATGCTGAAGAATAATCTGATCTCATCTCTTGACCTGACCTTTCCAGATGCAAACAAGCTATTTTCAAGCCCCGCAAAGAGCAACGGGTGCGAAAAATGGGTCGATTTCATTGGAGACTTCTGGCACAGTGAGTGTGTTTCAAGCCTTTCCTCTGATGCCTTTGCTAAAAAGTATTTAAAGTGGTGTCAGAAGCACGGATATAATTTCACTCGCTCAAAATCGGATACGATCTATGCCTGTGCAGTCAATGCTGCTTCTCTTCCAAAATCCCCAACCTCAAAACTCCTTATTCAGCAACAGGTCGCTCAGCTGAAAGCCGTATCTCAGTCCGTGGCTGCATTCCAGCAGGAGATGCTTCGCCTTTCTCAACAGCTTCCGGAATTTGATACTGTGATGGAAATGTACGGCGTCGGCCCTTCTCTCGGTCCTCAACTGATGGCTGAGATCGGAGATGTCCGTCGTTTCTCATCCAAGAAATCACTCATTGCATTTGCAGGAATTGAACCGCAGCCAAATGATTCTGGCAAGATTGTGGGCAACGATAGCGGAATTAGTAAAGTGGGTTCGGCTGTTCTACGTAGGACGCTCTTTCTGATTATGACTGTCATCTTGAAGACACAACCTCAGGATGAGCCGGTTTTTCAATTCATGAACAAAAAGCGCTCTGAGGGAAAGCCCTACAAAGTTTACATGATGGCTTCAGCCAACAAGTTCTTGCGAATCTATTATGCTAGAGTGAAAGCTGTAATGGACTCCAAACACTCAAAATAAGCATGGATATTTGTTTTTGGTCGTAATTTCCTCTTGAGCCTGAGCTGAATTCAAAGAACCGCTTAGCTGGCGCAGCGAACCCTTGACAAACCGAAGCATTCAAATGCTATCCTGATTTTGCGAGGGCTGGCTGGGCTTGCTTTGCTATCCCCTCCGTCGCCCTCGCTGTGTTTTGACCAGCATTTGAATACTGTTTGTCATGGGCAGCGGTCGGTTAGCGAATTTTCTTGTTTTGGGACTTGACTTTTATTAGCAGGTCTTTAGTCTTATTACATCGTGATTTTGAAGGGTCTTGACTTGCGTTTTTGAAGCCACAAGAATCGTCATTATCACGATTCTTGACACTCTCCTTTGACGATTCTGCTGAAAAGTTCTTCACATACACCAAACTTGGCTTTCCCAGACCTCTGCGTTTTCGTTCAATCAAACCAAACTTTTCAAGTTCCCGGAGCAACTTGGTTGCTTTGTTGTCTGCGCAACACAACGCCCTCTTGACATCCTCTATCGTGAAGATAATGAACACCCGGTTCTGCTCGTCCAGCCAGCCGTTTTTCACGGATAGGCTCATGCGGTCCAGCAGGATGCCGTACAGCGTTTTGGCATCGGTTGACAGACTCTGGAACCGTGGCTCCTGAAAAAGAGCTTTCGGAATGCGGTAGAACGAAAACAGCTCTCCGGCTTGTCCGTAGAAAAAATTAAGGATCATGCTGTTTTTTCAACTTCCTGTTCTTACTGCTGTTCAAAACTTGACCTCCCATCTAAAAAAATAAAAGCGCACAGCTCCTTGACATTGAAAAAGCAGTGCGCTATGTAATATAATATAGCCGGTATGGAATCAATCGCTCAAAAGATAATCTATGAGATATTCTTTGGGGATCATAAAATTTCTGCCGACCTTCAGGTACCGGATACGGTTCTGATGGATGCGCCGTATCACGCCAGTCTGGCTTTTGAAGCCCAAGAGATTTGTTGCATCCTCCACGGTAAGAACATCGGGATAGTTTGCAAACATTTTCCTGTAAAATTTTCTGGCTTGAAATTTGTTCATCATCCTTGACTTTCCTTTCGTTTTGTGCCTAAGCAGAGGAGCGTTTTGCCCTGCATCCCTCCTAAATATCCCTCCAATTTCCTTTTTTGCCTTCCAAATCGAAAAATCGGAGCTGAGAGAAAACGTAACGAAAAATCGTAGATTTATCAAAAATTCATTCGATGTGCTGTTGTTTTTCCGCTTTAAAGTCGGGCACCAGATGACCTTAAAGATCACCAGATGACACCAAATGGAAAACCCTCCCGAAAACTCAAAATCCCTTGTGCTAATAACACGTGTGGGTTCGACCCCCACCACCGGCATAAAAAGAAACTCCCCCAGCTTGTCTGGGGGAGTTTTCTTTTTATCTGCGGCGTGTGCGCGGGTCGAACAGCACGGCCCTGCCTTGCAGGGCGAGCGATCAGCCCTGCGGGCTGTCGCTCAGTGCGCGGGAGACCCCCACCACCGGTAACCTCCCCTAGCTCGTCTGGGGAGTTCCTTTTTTATCTGCGGCGTGTGCGCGGGTCGAACAGCACAGACCGAATCTCTGACAAAGAACACAACGGATTGGGGGTACACATTAAAACCGAAAAGCAGAAGCTGCCGCACAAAAATGCGGTGCGGCAGCTTCTGCTTTTTATTTGCTGTGTCCCCTGCGTGTGCCGACAGTTCCATTCCACCTTATTCCACTCCCGCAGAGGGGCGTTTTTGCCCGCTGTATTTGTGGCTGCAGTGCTGCCCAGCTTTTCCGGGAAGGACTGTCTGTTTTGCCGAAAAGGCGTACTCTGGCCCGGAAAAAGCGCCGAAATGCGGTTCCGACCATTTATTCTGCCGTTTCTTACCGCTTTTACAATGTTTTTTACAAAAAAGACTTTACAAACGAATTTTAAAAACTTATTATATAATTATGGGTTTAACTTCTTTACGCAAATAGTTTCGTACCGGTTCGTATGGGGCAGTTGGGTCTGTGCTTTCCGCACTGCTTCTGCCTTACGATAGATTATTGGAGTCCGCCGACGCAGCCCCCGCTGCACCATGATCAAATACAGAAGGAAGGTTATGCATCATGCCTGAAAAGAAAGTTTCCGCTCCCGCAGCCGAAGCTCCGGCTGCCGAGGGCAAGACCCGCAAATCCGCCAAGGCTCCCGCCCGCCGCGGCCGCCCGCCGCTGGCACCCGAGTTGTATGTGGAGATGGGCGGTGAGCAGTACAACATCACCGACATCATCGACCGCGCCAAGGCAGACTACCGCACCACCCACAAGGTCGGTGTGCAGTCCTGCAAGGTATACGTCAAGCCCGAGGAGGGCGCAGCCTACTACGTCATCAACAAGTTCTCCGGCAAGCTGGAACTGTAATTTTTACAGGACGCAGGCAGCACCGCACTGCTGTCGCGCCCGCCATTCCCGCATAAGGCTCCATCAAAAAAAGACACCGCACAACTGTGCGGTGTCTTTTTTTACTGCATCAGAACCCCAGCATCCGCCAGAGAGTCTTGCGTTCCTCGGCCGGGTCCGGGTCTGGGATCTCGAACGTATAGCGCTCGGTGGCGTTGATAACGGTAGTGTTGCCGCGGGTGCATACCCGGGGCAGCTTTGCATCATAATTCAGGTGTATGTGCCCGTGGATGAACCACTTAGGCTGGTACTCATCCAGAATCTCGTTGAAGCACTCAAAGCCCATGTGGGCACGGTCGTCCCCATCGTTCAGCCCCTTGGCCGGGGCATGGGTCAGCAGCAGGTCGATGCCCCCTTTTTTGTGTGCCTGATGCTTCAGCTTGTGCACACGGCGGCGCATGGCCTTCTCGGTGTACTGGTAGGTGTCCTCTTTATTATAGCGCTGACAGCCCCCCAGCCCCATGATGCGCAGCCCCTTCCATATGTACACCTGATCGTCCACGCAGATGCAGCCGCCGGGCTCGCCTTGGGTCTGATAGCTGCCGTCGTGGTTGCCGTGCACATACAGGATGGGCGCGGCAGTAAAATTTGTGAGATATTCCAGATATTTCTTGGGCAGATCCCCGCAGGAGAGGATCAGGTCGATGCCCTCCAGCCGGGCACGGGTGTCATAGTCCCACAGCGCCTTGGACGGGACATCTGAGATGGCAAGAATTTTCACGTTCGTATGCTCCATTCTGTTTCCGGTCAGGCCGGTTCATTTCTCCAGACCCTTCACGTTGTCCAGTCCATTGATGGCCAGCACAGTACGGGTCTTTACGTCCAGTTCATCGTAATGGGGCAGCTTGCCGTGTACACAGGCATCCAGCCAATCCATCTCCATCAGCTCCTTGGGGCTATAAACTCTATTCTCCGGGGAGTGCAGGTTGTCCTCGTTATCATACAGCTTTTCCGGGAAGATGTGCACATTGTCCGAGCCCTGCAGCGTTTCCAGCAGATCCAGCAGCTGCCGCGTACCGCTGGGCAGTGCTTCCTGATACTCCAGATCCTCTGCGCCGCTGCGCAGACCCCACCAGTAGTTCACTGCACGGGTGGTGGCTACGCTATCCCAGCTGCCGTCAAAAATGGAGCGCACGATCTGCACATAGAAGGTATCCCACCGCCAGATCGGCAGCCCCAGCGGCTGCAGGCTGCCGTCCGGCAGTTTGCGGCACAGGCCGTAGTCCCGGTTGGTGTTGGCAGGCTCTCGGCTGTCCCGGGCGTAGACCATGTCGATCTCCGGGCAGTCGGCAAAATCCAGCGGATGGGCGGTATCGGGCTGGCAGGCCCAGCGCAGCCAGATACGGCCTGCCGGGCGCACGCTCTTTAAGCCCTGTGCAAAGGCGTTGATCGCAGCGGGCACGCCGTACACGGGGTTTGCCGCCACATAGCCGATGTGCCCGGTCTTGGTCATGATGCCGGCCAGCATACCCAGCAGATAGGTCACCTCATAGGTGCGGGGGTAGTAGGTGCGCACCAGCGGGTGCGGCGCGTTCAGCGAGCAGTTCAGGATGCGGGTCTTGGGGTGCTGCGCCGCCACCTTCAGGCAGGCATTGTACATCCGTACACTGGTGGTGAACACCACGTCCGCATTGTTGTGGGCTACTTCCTCCAGCACCTGCTCCGCGTCCACCTCCGGGTTCACATCCTCGTAGCAGCTGATATACACCTTGTCCGGGAAGACCTTGGCCAGCGCGTCGCGCCCCTCGTCATGCGCACGCACCCATGCGCTGATCTTGGCGTTGTACTCGTGGATAAATGCCACCCGCAGTTCGCTGGGCTGCTTGCTGGGGCTGAAGATATTCAGCTTGGACAGCAGCGGCTCTGCGGGGCTCTTGGGCGGTTCCAGCGAAAGCTCCACGCCGTGGGGTTCGGTGAGCACCTTCACCTCGTTCCACAGCTTTTCCAGGTTCTGCCGCACCTGTGTCGGGGTGGCGTCGTAGGTGTCGGAGTAGCGGTACACCGACAGGTACACCAGCAGCGCATCGCCGGTGGTCAACCCCATGGACCCGCCGCCCAAAGCCTCAAACTGCTGGTGGAACATGGTGTAAAAGGCGGCAAAGTTCAGCCGGTCATCCTCTGACCATGCCTCGCCGCTGGCCTTGCATACCAGCGTCTGCAGTTTGCTATAGCCGCCCAGCTTGGAAAAATGCACATAGTTCACCTTGGACAGCTTATAGAAATCCAGAAACTCGTAGTAGATCTTATTCTCAAGGTCATCAGTGCGGGCGGGGATGAGCCGGGTGACCGTGCCCGGGATCTTGACGGCGCCGTAATACTTGAGCACCGAGACCCGCTTGTTGCCCTCCTGCACATAGAACTGGTTCATGTACTCAAAGGCAATGATGGGGGTATGGATGCCCTCTTCCAGATGCGCGTCGCACAGGTTCGACCACTTGGCGGCAAACTCGGTGTCCGGCTCCAGCAGAGGCATAAAATCATACGAAAAGGCGGTGTGCCGTCCGCTGGTCTTGGTGCCTACAAGGCTGTCCGACGGGATCTCCACCAGACCCAGCGGCTCCTGTGCCACGATATCCACGCCCTTGAGCACATCGTCCAGCACGGCCAGATAGGGCGACTGTCCACGGGCTATGCGGGCACGATAGGCGCGCTGCCCTGCACGCAGTGCACTTTTATAATCTTCCAGCATAAGAACTCCTTTTTTTATCTAGGGTGCCGCAGTCCCCCTGCCGCACCGGAACACCTTCAGTATACCACAAAAACAGAAATAAGGCAGTATTTTGGGGCTAAAACGGTTGATTTTCCCGGAGGTTTCAGGTACGATAAGAATGATATTCCAAACCGACAGGAGTTTACTATCATGCAGACCGTTTCTCTGCCCGTGCTCGAGGCGGGCGAATACGCCGGCGGCGTATGGTATTACGAGCCCCACACCTACCAAAACTACCGTTATGTTCTGGGGCGTGTGGGCAAGCACCCGCTGGTGTGCATCGGCATCAACCCCAGCACCGCACAGCCCGGCGCGCTGGACCCCACCTTAAAAAGCGTTGAGCGGCTGGCCGCCGCCAACGGCTTTGACAGCTGGATCATGTTCAACGTCTACCCTCAGCGCGCCACCGACCCTAACGATATGGATAAGACCCCCGACCGCGCCCTGTGCGATGAAAACCTGCGCTGGCTGCAGGCTGTGCTGGCGCAGACCGAGCCTACCATGTGGGCGGCATGGGGCACCCTGATCGAAAAGCGGGACTACCTGCCCGGCCTGATGCGGGAGATGGTGGTCCTGACGCGGGAGCGGGAGATCCCGTGGGTTACCTTTGGCAAACGCAGCAAAAAGGGACACCCGCACCACCCGCTGTACCTGCGCAAGGATTCCACCCCGGAGCCCTTTGATGTGGAAAATTATCTGGACACCTGCTTCTGATGTCCGACCCGACAGGAGGTGACCTGCTTTGACCGTCGAACAGTATAAGCCGATCTATCACTGGTTCAACGCCCACCCGGCCGTAAAGCGTCTGGTCGTTTTTCTGGACCGGTGGCTGCCGCTGGTGCCTTTTCTGTGCTACCCGGTGCTGCTGTGCCTGCTGAACGTCCGGCTCTCGCGGCTGTTCCTTACCCAGAAGCAGGCCGCACTGGACTTTATGGTGCTCATCGCCCGCTCCGTCTTTGTGCCGGGGCTGGTGTTCTGGGGTGGCACGCTGCTGCGCAGCCGGCTGCACTTTCCCCGCCCCTACGAGCAGCCCGGCTTTACCCCGCTGGTGGCAAAGGAGAGCCGCGGGCACTCCATGCCCTCCCGCCACGCGCTGAGCGCCGCCGTGCTGGCGGCGGTGTGGTTGTATTTCTACCCTGCCGCAGGCTGCGTGATGGTGGGCATCGCCCTGCTCATCTGCTGTCTGCGGGTGCTCACGGGGGTGCATCATGTGCGGGACGTGGTGTGCGGCTTTGCGCTGGGCTTTGCGCTGGGTGCCGCCGGAATGTGGCTGCTATAAGGTCGTTTTGTGTGCACCGGAGCGTCCGTTATTTCCTGCAGCGCAAAAAAGTTGAAACTTTTTTCAGATTTTCCTTGACAGAATGCGATGGGTATGGTATTATTTCACTCGCAGCCTGTGCCGACACAGTGCTGCCGCCATAATGGAACCCATTGGGATAACAACGTGCGCCCGTAGCTCAGGTGGATAGAGCAACTGCCTTCTAAGCAGTGGGCCGGGGGTTCGAGTCCCTTCGGGCGCATT